>NZ_NSEA01000023.1 GCF_002734285.1 Fredinandcohnia onubensis
ATCCCTAATTATAGTTGTGTTTTGATAGTGGAAGGCTATTTTTTATTCCTTTGGACGTACCATTTCTTCGGGTTTTACATATTGATCAAACTCAGTTTCTGTTAGAATTCCTAACTGTAAGGCAGCCTCTTTCAAAGAGATTTCATTTTTATGCGCATGCTTTGCAATTGCGGCTGCTTTTTCATAGCCGATATGTGGATTTAAAGCCGTAACAAGCATCAAAGATTCTTGCAGGTATTTAGAGATAACTGCCTCATTTGCCTGAATTCCAACGGCACAGTTGGTATTAAACGATTCCATCGAATCAGCAAGAAGTCTAACGGACTGAAGGAAATTATAAATAATCACTGGTTTAAACACATTAAGCTCAAAATTTCCTTGACTCGCTGCGATTCCGATCGTAGCATCATTTCCCATAACTTGAACCGCAACCATTGTAAGTGCCTCACTTTGGGTCGGGTTTACTTTCCCTGGCATAATCGAACTACCGGGCTCATTTTCCGGAATTGTTATTTCACCGATGCCACAACGTGGCCCACTTGCTAGCCATCTGACATCATTGGCGATTTTCATCAAGTTAGCTGCCAAGCCTTTTAAAGCTCCGTGAGTAAATACGATTTCATCATGACTGGTTAACGCATGGAATTTATTTTCGGATGAATAAAAGCCAAGCTTCGTATGTTCCGCAATTTCCTTTGCTACTTTCTCCCCAAACATAGGATGAGCATTAATTCCCGTACCTACTGCCGTCCCACCTATGGCAAGAGCGAGCATTTTTTCAGTAGACTCCTTAATCATTTCCTTAGAACGTTTCAACATGTGAACCCAGCCACTTATTTCCTGTCCGAGAGTTAATGGTGTAGCATCTTGAAGGTGGGTTCTACCGATTTTTACAATGTTAGCAAATTCTTTTTCCTTGGCTTCTAATGTTGTTTGTAACTTTTTAATAACAGGAAGAATGCGTTCATGAATGGCTTTCACACCAGCAATATGCATTGCGGTCGGGAAGGTATCATTGGAGCTTTGACTCATATTGACGTCATCATTTGGGTGAATTCGTTCATCAATACCGTTATCCTTTAACCATTGGTTAGCACGGTTAGCAACGACTTCATTTACATTCATATTACTTTGTGTACCGCTGCCTGTTTGCCATACAACGAGTGGAAAATGGTCATACATATTTCCTGATAAAATTTCTTCACACGCGTTCATAATCGCTTTTGTTTTATTGGCATTTAACTTTCCTAACTTCTCATTTGCAATAGCGGCACTCCGTTTTAAAATCGCAAAGGCTTCAATCACTTCTTGCGGCATTTTTTCCGTCCCAATTCGAAAGTTCTCCTTGCTTCGTTGGGTTTGGGCAGCCCAGTATGCATCAGCTGGAACCTTTATTTCGCCCATGGTATCTTTTTCAATTCTATAATCCAAGATAATCACCTCAAATTTTCTTCTCTCTATAAAGTACCAATTATTCCCTTGTTTTATGTCATAGCTTGTTTGGATTTCATCATCCTTGTCAATAAAATTAATAGACTTTATAATTGTATTTTGAGTAAAAAGGAGGTGGGCTAACATGAATAAAGGGGAAAGTTTTTTTCATCGAAAGAAGGAACAGCTCGGTGTCCAATTAAATGATGTACAAAAACAGGCTGTCCTACATACAAGGGGACCTTTGCTCTTATTAGCGTCACCTGGTTCAGGTAAAACGACCACAACAATTATGAGAATCGGATATTTAATTGAAGAAGAAGGAGTACAGCCTTCACGAATTAAGGCCGTAACCTTTAGCCGTGCGTCAGCAGCTGACATGAAAGATAGATTTGCACGCTTCTTCCCGGATCACCCGCTAGTTTCAGTGGATTTTTCAACCATTCATAGTTTGGCCTTCCAGGTTGTACGGGATTATGTGTATAAACAACAAATTTCATATCAATTAATTGAGGGAAATCAAGATGGTGGACCTAATAAAAAACGACTGTTACGGCAAATTTTTAAATCGTTAAATGGTGAGAACATTACGGAAGAACAGCTTGAAGAGTTAACCACCTATATTAGTTATATTAAAAACAAGCTACTTCCTCGTGATGAGTGGGATAAGATTGAATGTGATATTCCATTTGTCGAAGCCATTTTTGAGGAATATGAAAAGATAAAAAATGCAGATCTAAAATCTCTTTTACTTGATTATGATGATATGCTTACGATTGCAAATGATGCATTTTCAAATGATGAAACGATTCTACGTAAATATCAAAATCGTTATGATTACCTACTAACAGATGAAAGCCAGGATACCTCACTTGTTCAGCATGCGATTATTGAAAAGCTAGTGAAGCCTCACCAAAACTTATATGTTGTGGCGGACGATGATCAATCGATCTATTCATGGCGGGGAGCGGAGCCGAAGTATTTACTTGATTTTAAAAAAGTTTATCCAAACGCAGTTATTCTTAAAATGGAACAGAACTACCGTTCGTCTAAGGATATTGTTCATGTTGCTAATCGTTTTATCAAGCGAAATAAAGACCGCTACGATAAGAATATGTTCACAGAAAATCCCAATCATAAGCCAATTGAGATTAAACAATTTGAGGATTATCGTTTTCAATCAAAATACATTGTCCAAGAAATTGATCGTGTAGACAAGAAGAAGGATGTCGCTGTACTATATCGGAATAATTCATCTTCAATCATGTTAATCAATGAGCTTGATCGGAATCAAATTCCTTTTTATATCAAGGATTCAGTTAATCGTTTTTTCTCTCATTGGGTCGTTAAAGATATATTGAATTTTATGAGGATGACGTTTACAGATAAAAGAATCGATATTTTTGAACAAATATATACGAAATGTGGTTTTTTTCTATCAAGAGAACATTTGTTCGAGTTAACGAAAAAGAAGCCAACGGAATCCATTTTCGATAAACTCTTACAAAATAAAGGGTTAAAAGACTATCAAATAAAACAAATTCAAGCATGCCAGAAAACCTTTCAACAAATGAAGGGGGAAAAGCCGCTTAAGGCGATTAAGCTAATAAGAAATCAACTTGGCTATGATAAAACACTAAAAGAAATGAGTAAGAAGCTTGGATTTAAAACGGATTATTTATTCAGTGTGCTTCAAACACTCGAGGAAATCGCTGATACGCTTGAAACCATGGAACAATTCGCAGAACGACTAAAACATCTTGAAAATCTATTAAAAGCATCGAAGTTTAATAAAAATAAAGATGCCATCACCCTATCTACCTTTCATAGTTCAAAGGGGCTTGAGTTTAAAAAAGTGTATATGATTGATTTGATCGAAGGAGTAATTCCTTCACATGATGAGATTAACAAATATAAAGATGGTAATCGTGATCTAATGGAAGAAGCAGTCCGGTTGTTTTATGTTGGAATGACGCGCGCGGAACAGGAACTCGAGCTTTTATCTTATAAAAAACAAAATGGAAAAGACGTTACAGTTTCACGATTTGTAGTAAATGTAAAAAATATCATCTCTCCACCGGTTAGAGTAGAGCATGCAGAACAAAAGAAAAAGCGGGTACGTGAAAAGACGGTGGTTCCATATAATCCAAATGCGATTAAAAAGGGAGACGAAATCCAAGAGGGAATGGCTGTAAAGCATCGTGTATTTGGTCACGGAACGATTATTTCGGTAACTAGTGAAAGAGTTGAAATTCAATTTCAGAAAGAACGAAAAGCACTGCTCCTTGAAACTTGCTTAGAAATGGGGTTATTGGAGCCGGCAGATGTAGTGCGGGTAAAATAACGAAAAAAGGAAAGGGTAAGCACCTTTCCTTATTTTTCACTTTCTGCTTTTTCAATTGTTTCTATTTCCGTTTTTGTCTCTACTGGTGTTTCCTCAACCTTTGCACTCTTAAGTTGCTCAACTTCTTTCTCTAACTTTTTGATTTGACGTTGCTGCCTATATTGACGAAGGATACCAAACATGCCCACAATTAAGCCACCAAGTAAAGCTGAACCCAAAATAATTAATATAAGCGGGATTTCTGTATAACCAAATACATAATTAACTCGAACAGAATCCACGTTCACAACCGCAAAAATTGCTACAATAAGTGCAAATAAAAGTCCTAAAATTAAATTCCACTGGAATCTCAAAACATACAACTCCTTAACCAATCTTATTTTTATCTTACCCATTTTAGCATTACATGTTCCTAGCGCATATCAATAATTCGAAATCCGTAACCCAATTATTATATAATTAAAGTATTGAAGGCCAATGGAGTTGAAAGAATGAGTACGCTATTTCCAACGCTATACGATTTTTTTATGAAACCACTTGAAAAAAGAAAGTTCAGCTCGATTCGTCGCCATTTGCTCAACAAAGCAACTGGAAAAGTACTTGAACTTGGTTCAGGAACAGGGATTAATTTCCCGCTTTACCGGGACGTTCACAGTGTAACAGCAATCGAACCTAATCCACAAATGTCGAGCAGAGCTATTAAAAATAAATCACATGCTACGGTGCCGATTGAAATTGTCCAAGCGGGTGCCGAAAACTTACCTTTTGAAGATGATACATTTGATACTGTTGTAGCCACGCTTGTGTTTTGCACGATCCCTGACGCTAAAAAAGCGATACTTGAAATGAAAAGGGTTTGCAAACCAAATGGAACAATCCTCATGTTTGAGCATGTGAAGATGAGAAATCCATTTCTATCAAAATTACAGGATTGGCTTACTCCTGCTTGGAATAAAGTTTGTGATGGCTGTTGTTTAAATCGGGAAACTGAAAAACTCGTTAATAATAATGGATTAAAAATTAGTAATCGTAAAGAATTTTATAGAGGATTATTCATCGTGATGGAAATAAAAAATGATAAAAAGGAGTGCTGACAATGGTTACCGAAATATACTTAGACGATTATAAATTAAATATTACAGATTACCATGAAGAGCTAAATGATGAGTTATTGTTAGTGAAAGTCGATTTCAAAGTAACAACCGAAGAATATCATGATGTAACAACATTATTATACAAAGGAATTTTTAACTTAAAAGTGCCAGATCGAGATTTAGATTGTAAAGTGACTATCCAGGAATACTCAACTTCTATCACGAATCTTTATGAAAAAGACCAGGTAGGACTCTTCAGACTGACTCTTCGTAAAATAGAAGAATAGAGGGAGTCAAAAAGATGCGATTAAGTATTTTAGATCAAGCTCCCATTTCTGCAAATCAAACACCACAAGAAGCATTGGTGGAATCAATGAAACTAGCCCAAGCGGGGGAACGATTAGGATACACTAGATATTGGATTGCTGAGCATCACGACTTATCAGGACTAGCCTGTCCTGCGCCTGAGGTAATGCTCGGTTATATTGGAGCTCATACAAAATCAATTCGAATTGGTTCGGGAGCGGTTCTATTGCCACATTATAAGCCATTTAAAGTGGCTGAGATCTATAATATGCTTGCTACGTTATTTCCTAATCGTATTGACATCGGAATTGGCAGGGCTCCAGGTGGTTCTGCTGAAGCAACGAATGCCTTGTCGGACAATTTCCTGCAACAGGTTTGGAAAATGCCAGAATTAATAGATATGCTATTACATTTCATACATCATGATTTTCCACCTGACCATGAATTTGCTAACTTAAAAGCTGCTCCAATTCCACCAACAGCGCCAGACCCATGGCTTTTGGGAACAAGCAAAAAGAGCGCAATTCTCGCTGCCGAAAAAGGGCTATCTTACACCTTTGGGTTATTTATGAGCGACAATGATGGTGAAGGCATTGTAAAAGAATATCTTAAAAATTTTGTAGCGCGAAATAAAGGGGACCAGCCACAAGTAATTGTTACTGTTTCTGCCATTTGTGCCGAAACAAAGGAAAGAGCCGAGGATATTGCGTTAAGTTCTTATATCTGGGGTAAGCAAAGAGAAAAGAAAGAAGGTAGCGAGGGAGTTCCCTCCATTTCAGAAGCGAAGGAATACCTAGAAAAAGAGAATCTTTACGAGGGTTTTGAGAAAATGAAACAAAAAGTCATCATTGGAGACCCAAAAGAAGTGAAGAATAGACTCTTTGAGCTTCAACAAGCATATCAAGCTGATGAACTAATGATCGTAACCATTACGCATTCTCCTGAGGATCGACTCAAATCCTATGAATTAATAGCTAAAGAGATAGGCCTTAACAGTAATTAAATTTATCGAACTAAAAACCACGGAACTTAGGTCCCGTGGTTTTTAGTTACACGTCTGTTGTTAGTTCGGCCTTTTTCTTGGCTTTTAGGAATTTCACAATATTGATGACAATCGTTTTGATAACCGCATAGGTTGGAATCGCTAGTATCATCCCTAATACCCCTGCTAGATTTCCTGCAGCAAGTAAAAGAATAATAATTGTAGCCGGATGCGTATCGAGCGTCTTCCCGAGAATTAGAGGGGAAAGGACATTCCCTTCAATTTGCTGGGCAATGACAATCACTAGGACGACTAACAATGCCTTCGTTGGCGAGTCAAATAAAGCGACAATGACTGCAGGAGCACCACCAAGAAATGGTCCAACATACGGAATAATATTCGTTACAGCAACAATCAATGCCATGACGAGCGCAAACGGTAAATCAATAATTAAATACCCGATAAACGATAAGGTTCCAACTGCTAATGCTACCGTTACCTGCCCTTGAATATAAGCAGAGAGCGTCTCTCCAGTTTCTTTTAAAATAGTTAAAGCTTCGTCTCTGTAGTCGGTAGGAAAAAATCTTGCAATAGCCTGTGGAAAACGGTCGCCATCCTTGAACATATAAAATAAGAGGAAAGGCACAGTCACAAGAATGATTGCAATATTTGTCACAAACCCAATAATTTGCGTAATACCACCTGTAATACGGTTTGGAAGAGTATTTGCAAATGCAATTAGTTTTTCTTCAATCGTATTCAGAAGCTCCTGTTGTTCATCCTGTATCCACTTAAATTCCGAGGACTTTGAGAAATTCTCAAAAAAGTCCATCACTTGGTTGGCATAGCCAGGCAGGGCATTTCCTAGGGCTGCAAATTGTTTTGTAATAATCGGGACTAAATTTCCAACTGCCAACACGATTAATCCAAAAAACGCAATATAAATAATGATAATCCCTAAACTCCTCGGAACCTTATGGCGATGAAGAAATTTGACAACAGGATTTAATAAAAAATAAAGAAAGCCTGTAATCAAAATGGGAAAAAAGATGGTAGAAAAAAACACACCAATTGGTTCAAATAAAAAGGTAATTTTCGTTGAAACATAGACAATCGTTAAAATTAAAAGAATCTGAATAAGCCAGTATTGAAATTTCTTTTTCGTCAAAGTATGTACCTTCTTTTCTATTAATATAAAAAATTATATCAATTCACGAAAAAGAAAACAATTACTTCCTATGAAGGGATATTTTTCATGAATGATATGTTTGTTCATAAATCTCATCAGTAAATTCTTTAGAATTTCCATCAAAAATGATTTCACCGCTTTTTAATGCAATAATTCTTGTAGCAAATTGTTTTGCTAGTTCAACATCATGAAGATTCATCACAGAAAGGAGTTTATGGCGCTCATGCAATTCCTTTAGTAAGGAAAGAATACGATTAGCTGTCCCTGGGTCTAAACTTGCTACCGGTTCATCTCCTAGAAACACACGAGGTTTTTGTAACAATGCACGTGCAATTCCAACTCTCTGCTTCTGACCACCGCTTAAATGTTCAATCCGACGACTTTCAAATTCAGAAAGACCGACAACTCCTAACACACGTTTTGCATGGTCAATTTCTTCCTTAGAAAAAATCCCAAATAAATTCTTCAACGAACTCCGATAGCCAAACATGCCTGTTAATGTATTTTGCAACACGGTCAAGCGGGGGATAAGGTTAAAATGCTGAAAGATCATTCCGATTTCTCTCCTTACGAGTCGCTGTTCTTCACTATTTTTATTTGTAAAAAGCTCCCCATCTAAGAATACTTCACCACTTGTTGGCTGTTGAAGCCCGTTCATACAGCGGATGAGCGTTGATTTCCCCGCACCGCTTTTACCGAGCACACAGACAAATTCTCCCTCAGTTAGGTGAAGATTCACTGTTTTCAATGCAGGTCTATTTGTATTTGGATAGTAAACCGTTACATCCTTCAATTCAATCATTACATATATACCCCCATTTAAAAGCATCATCGCTATTTGTTCCGGCTTTTAAACTTTATATCACCTTATTCCGAACGTAGCTTCCAAACGAATCCACAATAATGACGATTAACATGATTAGTAAAACGTCCAAAGACACAGATGAATATTGAAAGCTTTTAAAATCATTAAATAGTCGCTGTCCAATCCCGCCACCTCCAATAAATCCGAGTATGAGGGAGGTACGAATCGCGACCTCAAACCGATAAAAATATTGTGACAAGACATTCGGCCAAATTTGTGGAAGGATGCTAAAAAGAGATGCCAACCAGTTTTTTGATCCAATTGCTCTCATAGCTTCCTGTGGGCCCTGTTCGGCCGATTCTATCAGTTCGGAAATTAATTTTCCAAGAACACCTATATTATGAAACATAATGGCTAATACAGCAGGGAAGGGACCAAGCCCCAGTGCCGTTAATAAAATCAATCCGAACACAATCTCCGGAATAGAACGGACCAAGCTCATTAGAATTCGTACTAAATTGTAAATAATTCCAGATGGCGAAGTGTTTTTTGCCGCAAGAAAACTGATGGGCAAAGCAATAATTAACCCAAAAAAACTTCCTAGAAATGCCATCGCAAGGGTCTCAGCACTATCCCATAGCAATCGGGGTAATGCGGAGTAATCCATAGGAAACCATTGCGAAAGAAAATCAATCATATTTCGAAAATCACGAAATTTTGATAAGTCGAATTCGGTTAGTCTCATACTAACAAAAGTCGCAATACCCAACAGAACTACAGTTAGGAAAGTAGTTCGTTTAAACCACATATGAATCAGCTCTATTCATTAATAATTCCCTGTTTGATTGCAGCTTTCCGGATGCTTTCATAGTCCTCATCCGTTGCTTCTGTAAAACCACTCGCACCAAACGCTGCTAATATTTCTTCATCTTCAATTGCTAAAAAGGCATCTTTAAGTTTTTGAATGGTTTCGTCATCAGTATCCTTATGTACAGCCCATGGATATTGAAACAATTTTTCAGATTGCCAAATCGTTTTAATTAACGAACCATCTACTTTTTCAGATTCAACTAACTGATTATAGATTGCACTATCAATAGCTCCGGCACCGACTTGTTGATTTTGTACCGCTAAGGCTGTGGCATCATGGGAACCTGTATATCGAACTGTTTTAAAACTGTGCTCATCTTCAGATGCGAACACACCTTGATCTTGTAATTCGATAGATGGAATGAGAGAGCCTGATGTTGAGTTAATATCGCCAAAAGCAAAATCGATTTCTTTTGAGTTAGCGACCAAATCTGCGATGGAATTTAATGGACTATCTTTATGAGTAATGATGTAAGAATGATAAAACGGCTCACCGTCAATCAATTGCGTGATGATCGCTTTTGCACCACTTTTTTCATGGGCCACAACATATGTTAATGGACCAAAATAGGCCATATCAATTTTGTCATAATTCATCGCTTCTACCACACCATTATAGTCAGGATACACTTCAACTGTAACGTCGCGGTTTAATTTTTCCGTTAATAGAGTCTGGAGCTTATCCATTGCTGTCTCCATTTCACCAACCGTTTGGACTGGAATGATACCAATTGTAAAGGATTCTTCTTTCTCATTTTCGTTTTCATCACTAGTATTTGAACCACAGGCCGTAAGAAGGAGGGTTAAAACTAGGAAAAGAACATAAATAGTTTTCGTTCTCAAATTTGACACCTCATTTTTGTAAATTACATTAAAGTTATTATTTCCTATCAACCTAAAAAGGACTCAAACGAGAGTCCTTTAGATTACCTTTATAATTCCAGGTTTTTCGCTTGTTACTTCACCAATTATGCTCGCTTCTACATTGTTTTCGTGTAGATTTTGTAGCATTTTTTCAGCTTCAGCTTCTGGAACAGAAACAAGTAGTCCACCTGAGGTGATCGCATCACAAAGAATGAGTTGATCGAGTTCATCAAGATCAGAACTATACTCAATTCGTTCTGCTAACCAAGCATGATTTTTCTTTGTTCCCCCTGGAACTACGTTTTGTTCAGCGAGTTCTTTTGTTCTTGGCAAAATAGGGACATTTTCATAATGTATTGACATTCCAACTCGGCTTCCTTCAGCCATTTCCATGGCGTGACCGAGAAGACCGAACCCTGTAACATCTGTACAAGCATGGACATGATAGTTTTCCATCACCTCGGCAGCATTTTTATTTAATGTTGCCATGACTTCAGTTACTTTTTTGATATCTTTTTCCTCTAGCAGGTCTCTCTTAATAGCTGTTGTTAAGATCCCAACGCCGATTGGCTTGGTTAAAATAAGGCGGTCACCTGGTTTTGCACCGACATTCGCACGAATTCGATTAGGATGAACAGTACCTGTCACAGATAAGCCGAATTTTGGCTCCTTGTCATCGATGGAGTGTCCACCAACTAAGGAAGCTCCTGATTCGCTTACTTTTTCCGCCGCACCTGCGAGGATGTCGGCTAAAATACTTTTATCCAATGTATTAATAGGGAAGGCGACGATGTTCATAACCGTAATCGGTTTTCCTCCCATTGCGTAGACATCACTTAAAGCATTTGCTGCAGCAATTTGCCCAAACATATATGGGTCGTCCACAATTGGGGTGAAAAAGTCCAGTGTTTGCACAAGCGCAAGACCGTCACTAATTTTATATACTCCTGCATCATCAGGCGTATCAAGACCAACTAATAAATTTGGATTTGGCGTAGCTTTTGGTAAATGACGCAGAACCTGCGTCAGGTCCTCAGGACCGATTTTGCATCCTCAGCCAGCCTTTGTTGAAAGGGAGGTCAATTTAATGATTTCTTCCTTCTTAGACATCAACTTCACTCCTTCCACACTAAGTATTTTGGTACCTAACTTTAGCACCTATTTTCAAAATTTATTTTAGCATAAGAAACTTAGGTTTAGAAATTAATTTGACTTTTTATCATACATCATTATCCTACCAAAATAACAATAAGATGATGTGTCCGACTTTTCCCCTTGAATACGGAATAGATATACCATACATAACATTTGAAATGAAAGCGTTTTTAAACTTTCAGAATAAATTAAATTGTTGACACTATCTGAAAATAGTTATATCATTATAACAATTTATATCATAATCAAGAATCACCTAATAGTTACGGGTTCTAAAACTCAGATGCAAAATGCACATTTTTTGCTTTAATGTGATTGAAAATTCAAACACTATTACACCAGGAGGACTACACAATGAAACGAGCAACAAAAGAATATTTGATTGATCGAATGTATAAAGCTTCACAAGGACTTGCAAATGCGGTTTTAGTTACCCTTGGAATAGGTCTCCTTATGGAATCACTTGGAACATTTACTGGTTGGGAAGGCTTTACAATAATCGGAGTTTCCGCACAACTCATGTTAGCCCCAGCTCTTGGAGCAGGTATTGCATACCAGCTTGGAGGTAATACACTCGTCATTTTCAGTGCAATGGCCTGTTCAACGGTGGGAGCAAGTGCTGTTCAGATGACTGAAAATGGAGTTACATTAGTAACAGGACAACCACTTAGTGCAGTGATGGCTGCAGTTGTCGCAACTTGGGTAGGGAAGCGTGTTGCTGGAAAAACAAAACTTGATATGATGGCAATACCATTTGCTGCTATTTTTGTAGGAGGGATCGCGGGTGTATTTTTATCAATCATTACCACACCATTACTAGAATGGTTAAGCGCACAAATAGCAACATCTGTTGCTGGTTCTCCTATTATTGGACCTATGGTCATCTCTCTCGTTTGGAGTATTTTCCTAATGTCACCTGCATCTTCCGCGGCAATTGCGATTGCATTACAGCTTGATCCCGTTTCAAGTGCGGCCGCTTTAATTGGTTGTACAGTTCAATTTGCTGGATTCACCGCAATGTCGTTTAAACAAAATGATGCGGGAGCAAACATTGCGCAATCCTTAATTACACCTAAGGTACAATTCCCGAACTTGGTCAAAAATCCAAGGCTTGCTATTCCGCCATTTGTCGCTGCGGTAATTTGTGCACCAATCGCAACATTGATTTTTGATTTTCAAGTTCCATATAAACTAGCAGGTCTTGGTCTTAACTCCTTAATCGCACCTATCAATATCTTAGCTGAACAGGGTGCAATTGTATTATCAATCTACATCGCTGTTGGAATAATCCTTCCAATTATAATTACTCTTGCTATTTATCATGGTTTAAAAGTAATTGGATGGACAAAAGCAACGGACTTAAAAATGGAATTGCAATAAATAAACTGGGTTGAAAAGGAAGACTCCTTTTTCAACCCAGTTTTTTGCTTTTATTGTGTAATCCTTCTTTAGAAGCATATATTTACGAAAAGAGTTATTGGCGGGACTGTGTGGGAATCGAACCCACCGGAGACGACACGCGCCTCCCTCAGGGTTTTGAAGACCCAGGGGGACACCAGCACCCCAGCCAACCCCAAAACGGAACACCTTTCATTATAAACAGGAATCTATTTTCAAGGCAAATAATAATCATCCTGCTTGAATTTGCATCAGGCTTCCTAGTAAAGTAGAAGGTAGACACTACGGCAAATAAAAAGAGAGGAGGGAAATAATGACTGAAGCATATTACACCATTGGAATGGCGGGACATATTGACCACGGGAAAACAACCCTCACGAAAGCATTAACAGGTGTTGATACTGATCGGTTAAAAGAAGAAAAAGAGCGTAATATTTCGATTGAACCAGGATATGCACCCCTTATAATGGACAACGGAATTTACGTATCAATCGTGGATGTACCTGGACATGAACGATTCATTAGACAAATGATTGCCGGTGTTGCCGGGATTGATCTTGTGTTGCTTGTGATTGCAGCGGACGAAGGGGTCATGCCACAAACAAAAGAACACCTGCAAATATTAAAATATTTAAGCATTAAGAAATGTATGATTGTGGTTTCAAAGATTGAAAGGGTAGAGAAGGAGTTGCTCGAACTCGCTGTCGATGAGATAAATGAATTACTCTCCGATACGGATTATAAGGATGCTCCAATCCTGTATGTTGATAGCTTATCAGGAAACAGAATACCCGATTTAAAGCAAGCTATTCAAAAGGAACTCAATAATCTTAACCAAAGAGATAGCAATGGCTCTTTTCGTTTGCCAATTGACCAAGCCTTTACAGTTCAAGGTCATGGAACGGTTGTTAGAGGAACAGTGTTTGAAGGCATTGTGACAAAAGACAGCCCATTAACACTTTTGCCATCAGAGAAAAAGATTAAAATACGCCAAATTCAAGTACATAATCAAGAAACAGAACAGGCGCAGGCAGGGCAACGGGTAGCACTAAACATCACCGGAGCAACTAAAGACGAGATTAAACGTGGCGATGTGCTAGTAGATTCAGAAAACTATCAAGTAACAAACACGATTGATGTATCACTGCAGCTCGTTTCATCACTATCAATTCCACTAAAGCAACGTTCACCCGTAAAGCTACATGTAGGTACCACTGAAGCCTACGGAAGAATTATCTTTTTTGATCGGAATGAGGTTCAGGAATCAACGAATGAGATACTTTGTCAGATTCGATTAGATGAAGAAATTGTTGTACGTCGCGGAGATAGGTTCATATTGAGAAGACCTACCCCGGTTGAAACACTTGGTGGTGGATGGATTACTCAGCCACAAGCTCAGAAATACAGATTTGGTGAAGAAACCATTACTATGCTCAAAAAACAAAAGGAACGTTCACCATCAGAAATCATTGATGATTTACTTCATACTCATAAGCTATTATCAAAACTTCGGCTGATTCAGCTATCGTCCTTACAAGAGGAAGAAGTTGAAGAGATTTTATCATCAGGAAAGTACATCAAAGTTAATGAGAAAGGCTATTGTTTGAAACGAACCGTATCTGAACTAAATGATGCGATCCTCAAAAAATTAACGAATTATCACGAAGAATATTCTTTACGAATAGGAATGAGTAAGGCTGAACTTCTTCAAGAGATTAAACAAGATAAAAATCTAATAGAATACTGTATAAATGAACTAGTACAAAACAGAAACATTAAAAAGGATGAACAATATTTATCAGTTGCAACTTTTTACCCAAGCATACCGAAAGGGCCAATGGAGAATATTGTAGCATCACTTCTTAAAGATGATATTGAACCAAAAAAATGGGCAGATTATATAAAAGAATCTGCCATTAAGAATCAAGCATCAAATGAGCTTAAAGCTTATCTATTAAAAACAAATCAAGCGTTTTTACTAGGTGAAGACACATTGGTTCACAAAAATGCTTTTGACAAAGCTGTCGCTAGGCTACAAGCTCAAACAAGTGATCGTTTTAGTTTATCAGAAGCAAAAGAAATCCTTTCACTTTCTCGTAAATATCTCATTCCTTTCTTAGAGTTACTCGATGAACAGCAATTAACATTTCGTGAAGAGGGGAATCGGGTATGGATAAAAAAATAGGTAGAACAAGCGTAGATGCCTTTTTACAGGCATCTTTTTTGCTGCTTATACCTATGTGCCCCCAAGGGAATACTAGTAGGAAAAACGGGGGATAGGTGAAAATATGAAAATCTTATGCATTGATGGGGGCGGAATTCGCGGAGTCTTTGCTGTTGCCATTTTACGCTTAATAGAAAAAGAATATAAAAAACCCATCTCCGAGATGTTTGATATGGTTGCAGGAACAAGTACTGGTTCAATCATTGCTGCTTCCGCAACTCTGAAACTAAATATGGAAGATGTTCAGGAAAACTATATCAAATACGGGGAAAAGATTTTTACCAGACAGGCGAAAATAGGCTTTCTAAAAAGCGTGTACAGTGATCAATATTTACGACACTATATACAAGAGGCGTTTGGTGAAATTACACTATTTGATATAGAAAAACCCTTGCTTATTCCAACAGTTGATATTACCAATGGAAAACCTTTTGTCCACCGAACGAATTATGGGAATTCAGAACAGAACGATCACTCCATTAAGCTTTGGGATGCCGTTCTGTCTTCATGTTCAGCACCCGTCTTTTTCCCACCAAATAATATTAACAATCACTATTTAGCCATTGACGGGGGACTCTGGGCTAATAATCCTTCGCTTGTTTGTATTACCGAATCACAGCACTATTTTAAGAAGGATTTATCCGATATTCAAATTTTATCAATTGGGACTGGTCTACAAAAAATTGATTTCTCGATTGAAAAAAAGAAAGAATGGGGCGTAAATAAATGGCTGCCATTCAATCTTCCATCGATGAAAATGACTCCAAAGCTACTTGATCTCGCCCTGCATTTATCATCGGAATCGGTAACTTATCATTGTCAGCATTTGCTAAGTGATAACTATGTTCGCATTAATGAAGACCTAGGTCGGGAGGTACCATTTGATGCACCAGAATATATTGATTTTCTCGTAAGACTTGGAGAACAATCCTTTCAAAATCATAAAGAGAATATCACCACATTTTTAAAGGATAACTAGCAACTTGATTGACAGAGAAAAAAATATATGTTATTAAAAAATTGGGTGTTAGCACTCCGGGATTGAGAGTGCTAACGTAGAACAAAATAATTGTCACAGTTATTTACGGAAAGGGGATTTAATATGGCAAAAAAACAGTTTAAAGCAGAATCTAAAAGGTTATTAGAAATGATGATTAACTCCATTTATTCACAGAGAGAAGTATTTTTACGGGAACTAATCTCAAACTCAAGCGATGCGATTGACAAAATCTATTATAAGGCGTTAACCGATGATCGTTATCAATTTGATAAAGATAGCTACTTCATCAAAATTACCGCCGACAAGGATAACAGAACTCTTACCATTTCTGATACCGGAATCGGTATGACAAAGGAAGAGCTCGAAACGAATCTTGGGACAATTGCAAAAAGTGGTTCCTTAGCTTTTAAAAAGGAAACGGAAATTAAAGATGGTCACGATATCATTGGTCAATTCGGTGTTGGATTTTATGCTGCTTTCATGGTTGCAGATGTTGTCACTGTCGTAAGTAAAGCACTGGGCAGTGAAGAAGCATATAAATGGGAATCAACGGGTGCCGATGGATATACAATTGAAACTGTGGAAAAAGATACAGTCGGTACTGATATCATTTTAAAAATCAAAGAAAACACAGAAGATGAAACGTATGATGAATTTTTAGAAGAATACCGCTTAAAATCAATTATTAAAAAGTATTCAGATTTCATTCGCTACCCAATTAAGATGGAAGTTACAACAAGTAAACTTAAAGAAGGAAGCGAATCTGAATACGAGCAGGTGACAGAGGAACAAGTCATTAACAGCATGGTTCCTATTTGGAGAAAGAACAAAAGCGAACTAACAGATGAAGACTATGAAAAATTCTATAATGAAAAACACTATGGTTTTGATAAGCCATTAAAACATATTCATATTAGTGTTGATGGCACGATCCGTTACAATGCCATATTATATATACCTGAAAATATTCCTTTTGACTATTATTCAAAGGAGTACGAAAAGGGGCTTGAGCTCTACTCTAACGGGGTTTTAATAATGAACAAATGCGCCGACCTGCTTCCGGATTATTTTAGCTTTGTTAAGGGGTTGGTAGATTCTGAGGATTTATCGCTTAATATTTCAAGAGAAATGCTGCAGCAGGATCGTCAATTAAAGCTTATTGCGAAAAACATCAATAAGAAAATAAAGAGCGAATTACAAAGCATGTTAAAGAATGAACGCGACAACTATGAAAAGTTCTACGATAGCTTTGGTCGCCAATTAAAATTTGGTGTGTATAGTGATTTCGGAAGCAATAAAGAAACTCTACAAGATTTGTTACTCTTCTATTCTTCCAAGGAGAAAAAGCTTGTCACATTAGATGAATATGTATCTAGAATGTCGGAAGATCAAAAGTATATTTATTATGCAACTGGTGATTCAGTAGAACGAATCGATAAACTACCACAAACAGAATTAGTGGCTGATAAGGGCTATGAAATCCTTTATTTCACAGAGGATATTGATGAGTTTGCGATTAAAATGCTCATGAATTACAAGGAAAAAGAATTCAAATCTGTCTCAAGCAGCGATCTAGGCTTTGAACCAAATGAAAACGACAAAGCAACGGAAGAAGAACAAAACGAGAACAAAGAGCTATTTGAATACATGAAAAATGCATTAGCTGGCAAGGTAACGGATGTAAGAATTTCAAAACGTCTTAAAACACATCCAGTCTGCTTATCAACAGATGGTGAAATCTCCATTGAAATGGAAAAAGTGCTAAATGCCATGCCGGATAACCAAAATATTAAAGCTGATAAAGTGCTGGAGATCAACGTACAACACGAAGTCTTCCAATCATTGAAAAATGCATTTGAAAACGATCAAACGAAGTTAGATTTATATACTCACTTATTGTACAACCAAGCACTTCTTATTGAAGGCCTACCAATTCAAGACCCGGTAGAATTTACAAATGATATCTGTAAGATTATGGTGTGATCAAAGGTACGGTAAGATTATTTTGTATTCGTACCTTCACTTGAACTCTGTTCAGTAAGTGAGGGTACGTTTAAACTGTTTTCTTACCTTCACTTCAGCTTAGTTCTATGAGTGAGGGTACGATTAGGCTGTTTTCGTACCTTCACTTCAGCTCAGTTCTTTGAGTGAGGGCACGATTAGGCTGTTTTCGTACCCTCACTTCGGCTCAGTTCAATGAGTGAGGGTACGTTTAGACTGTTTTCGTACCTTCACTTCAGCTCAGTTCAATGTATGAGGGTACGATTAGACTCATCTAGCATCTTCATGTTATATGAACCTAATCCATTTTAATCCGGAAACAAAAAAAGCAACAGTCCTCACAAGGCTGTTGCTTCATTCATCTTACTGGTCACTAAATAAAATATTCTCTTCGCGTAAGGCTTCACAGGCTGCATTGATTTTTTCAATGGAATCCGCCTCAATCGTATGTAGATGAACGCCATTTGTCAACAACGAGAGAAGGGTGGCCTTTGTTTCAGTTACTCTTTCGACAAAACGTTTTACCTCGAATCGATTCTTAATCATCAAGGAGCCTGTAATATCTCCATATACAGGATGTTCCACAATTACATCACGTACGGTCACTCCATGGTCAACCAAAATATTCAGTTCCTTCGCCGTTTCCTCAGATGTGTGTTTACACGCAATAATGCGAGTAAAGTTTTCTTCCTTGGGCTGTTCTTGCAAATAAATATAGCCTTGGCTAGTGGCAACGATTGGTTCATTTTTCGCCTTTAATAACGAGATATCCTGAACAATGACCTGGCGGCTTACATTTGCTCGTCTTGATAACTCCTCACCAATGATTGGGGTCGGGCTTTCCTTTAACCATTTAATAATCGTTTCTCTTCGTTGTTCGCCTAGTAATTTTTTATCTCCACTCATTTTATTCACTCCATTTAAAGCGGTTTTGTTTCAGAGTCACCACTAAATCGATAGACAAAAATAATTATATTTCTTATTTTATCAGCAAGTTCTTACCTACACAATTCTCAACGTATCGCAAAGAAAAAAGCCTGATTCAGATTGAACCAGGCTTTTGTTAATAGATTATTAGATTAGATTTTCATTATCCCACCAGTGCTAGCATTTGTTACAAGTTTTGAGTAACGAGCTAGATAGCCTTTTTTCACTTTAGGTTCAAAGCCTTTCCACTCAGCTCTACGTCTTTCAAACTCTTCATCAGAAATTTCTAATGTGATTTTACGATTATTTAAATCTAACTCAATCATGTCGCCATCTTGAACGAATGCAATTGGGCCACCTTCAGCAGCTTCTGGAGAGATATGTCCGATTGAGATACCTCTAGATGCACCTGAGAAGCGTCCATCTGTTATTAAGCCAACTTTTGCACCAAGACCTCTACCAACAATTTGAGATGTAGGAGCTAGCATCTCTGGCATACCTGGACCACCTTTAGGGCCTTCATAGCGGATGACAACAACATCGCCTTCTTTTACTTTACCAACAATGATTCCAGAAAGAGCATCTTCTTGAGAATCATAGCAAACAGCAGGGCCTCTGTGGTATCCGCCAACAGATGGATCAACCGCTCCTACCTTAACGACAGCACCCTCAGGAGCTAGGTTACCAAATAAAATCGCTAATCCACCTTGTTCGGAATGTGGATCTTCAAGTGAACGGATAACATTGTGATCGGTAATCTCACAGCCTTCCACGTTTTCACGTAATGTTTTACCTGTAACCGTTAAGCAATCTCCATTAATGGCACCAGGCTTTTTAAGCAATTCATTAATAATTGCACTAACGCCACCCGCATTGTGTACATCTTCAATATGATGGTCAGAAGCAGGGGCAATTTTTGCTAAGTGTGGTACACGAGCTGCGATTTCATTAATACGTTCTAAAGAATACTCAATTTCAGCTTCATTTGCTAACGCAAGAGTGTGAAGTACTGTGTTTGTTGACCCACCCATTGCCATATCTAAAGCAAATGCATTGTCGATTGTATCAACTGTAACAATATCACGTGGTTTAATATCTTTTTCTATTAAATTCATTAATTGTTTAGCAGATTTTTTAACAAATTCTTTTCTTTCTTCGGAAACTGCTAGAATAGTTCCATTACCTGGAAGAGCAAGACCAAGTCCTTCAGCTAGACAGTTCATTGAGTTTGCTGTGAACATACCAGAACAAGATCCGCAAGTAGGGCAAGCAAATTGTTCAATCTCTGTTAATCTAGCTTCATCAATTTTACCAGATTGATAAGCTCCAACACCTTCAAAAACAGAATTAAGGTTAAGTGGATTTCCTGCCGCGTCACGACCTGCTTTCATTGGACCACCACTAACAAAGATAGTAGGGATGTTTAGACGCATTGCTGCCATCATCATACCTGGGGTGATTTTGTCACAGTTTGGAATACAAACCATTCCATCAAACCAGTGTGCAGATACAACCGTCTCAACTGAGTCGGCAATAATCTCACGACTTGGTAGGGAATATCTCATACCTATATGACCCATTGCAATTCCATCGTCAACACCAATTGTGTTCATTTCAAATGGAACCCCACCAGCTTCACGAATTGCTTCCTTAACAATTTTTCCAAACTCTTGTAAATGAACATGTCCTGGAACAATATCGATATATGAGTTTACAACTGCTATAAATGGTTTGTTAAAGTCCTCTTCTTGTACTCCTGCTGCACGAAGCAAGCTTCTATGAGGAGCTCGATCAAACCCTGATTTAATCATGTTACTACGTAATTCTGCCATTTAAGTTACCTCCATATAAATGATGCGTAAAATCAAAAAATTTAAATTATTACTCATTGTAACACTATTTTTAAGATAATCAATTAATAAATTTATGAGATTTATAAAAAAGGTAGTTTAAGAACTTCATAGAAACTACAAATTTCAACAGTTGACGAATTGATGCAAACAGTATATTCTTCTATATATAAATAATTAGTTTAGGAAACAAATTAATTATTTGGGTACCACATAATCTTTTAAAAATAATTTGTCATAATCACTTTAAAAGATACGCAAAATAACATCATGATGTGTTTTCTATCATTGAATACATAAGTAGAAAGGTATGATTTAAATGTCTAAGCAACAAATTGGTGTAGTTGGATTAGCAGTAATGGGTAAAAACTTAGCGTTAAATATAGAAAGCAGAGGTTACTCTGTTGCTGTTTTTAACCGTTCATATGAAAAAACAGAAGAGTTTCTTAATAATGAAGCAACTGGCAAAAACTTTGTTGGCGCAAAGACGATTGAGGAATTTGTAAATTCTTTAGAAAAACCACGTAAGATTTTATTAATGGTTAAAGCTGGCCCAGCAACTGATGCAACAATTGATTCACTAAAACCATATCTTGAAGAAAATGATATCCTAATTGATGGTGGTAACACATTCTTCCAAGATACAATTCGTCGTAACAAAGAATTAGAATCAACTGGCATCCATTTCATCGGAACTGGAGTTTCTGGTGGGGAAGAGGGAGCATTAAAAGGCCCTTCAATCATGCCTGGTGGACAAAAAGAAGCATATGAACTTGTTGAGCCTATCTTAACAGCAATTTCTGCTAAAGTATCAGGCGATCCATGTTGTACATATATCGGACCAAACGGTGCAGGACACTATGTAAAAATGGTTCACAACGGAATTGAATACGGCGATATGCAATTAATTTGTGAAGCTTACTTCATTCTAAAAAATGTTCTCGGATTAAGCACAGACGAACTTCATGAAGTATTTGCTGAATGGAACAAATGTGAACTAGATAGCTACCTAATTGAAATTACTGCTGATATTTTCACTAAAAAGGATGAAGAAACAGGTAAACCACTTGTTGATGTTATTCTTGATACTGCAGGTCAAAAAGGTACTGGTAAATGGACTAGCCAAAAC
This sequence comes from Fredinandcohnia onubensis, assembly GCF_002734285.1. Taxonomy (GTDB): domain Bacteria; phylum Bacillota; class Bacilli; order Bacillales; family Bacillaceae_L; genus Ferdinandcohnia; species Ferdinandcohnia onubensis_A. The sequence goes on from NZ_NSEA01000023.1 coordinate 21,570, forward strand.
GCACTAGATTTAGGTGTTCCACTACCAATTATCACTGAATCTGTATTTGCTCGTTTTATCTCTGCAATGAAGGATGAGCGTGTAAAAGCAAGTCAAGTTCTTTCAGGCCCATCTGCTGAAGGATTTAATGGAGACAAACAAGAACTTATTGAAGCAGTACGTAAAGCACTTTACTTAAGTAAAATCATTTCTTATGCACAAGGTTTCGCGCAAATGCGTGTAGCTTCTGAAGAATATAATTGGAATTTAAACTATGGTGAAATTGCAATGATCTTCCGTGGTGGATGTATCATCCGTGCACAATTCCTACAAAAGATTAAAGATGCATATGACCGTGACGGCCAATTACCAAACTTATTATTAGACCCATATTTCAAGGAAATTGCAGAAGGTTACCAAGCTTCATTACGTAAAGTGATTTCACTTGCTATTGAAAACGGAATTCCTGTTCCAAGTTTCTCAAGTGCAGTTGCATACTATGATAGCTACCGTACTGAAACATTACCTGCAAACCTTCTTCAAGCACAACGTGACTACTTTGGTGCTCACACATATCAACGTGTAGACAAAGAAGGAACTTTCCATACAAACTGGATGGAATAAAACACATTGTTGGGGTTTCAACATTGGAACCCCGGCTTTTGTTTGTTAAAATTGCATCATCTGATGTAAGGGATTACATATTTTTTGAGCCACTAACTGTTTTGTTGTCATTTAACCTAGTTTAAATCGAGACACAGTTTTGTGAAAACGCGTAAACTAATTCTATAGATGGATGTTTTTTATAAGGAGGAGTTTTATCATGGGTATTCTCCAAGAGTTATTACGGGATATTCCTGTTCCAAAAATGCTCAAAGTGAAACAAAATTTCGATGATTCAAAAATCGAAAACTTAGTAGAAGAGTTAACAAATAAACTACAACGTGAAGAAGTAAAACAAACGATTAAACCAGGCATGGAAATTGCAATCGCAGTAGGTAGCCGTGGAATTGACCGTTTAGTTGACCTTACGAAAACAACAGTTGAATTTATTAAAGAACAAGGTGGTACTCCTTTCATCGTACCTAGTATGGGAAGCCATGGTGGTGCAACAGGAGAAGGACAACGTGAAGTTTTAAAACATCTTGGTGTGACTGAAGAAAGTGTTGGCTGTGAAATTCGCTCTTCAATGGAAGTTATAAAGCTGGGCGAATTAGCAAACGGGTTACCTGTTTATATTGATAAATACGCCTCAAAAGCTGACGGTATTGTAGTTATTAACCGCGTTAAACCACATACAGCCTTCCGTGGTTCTGTAGAAAGTGGTATTCAGAAGATGATCAGTATCGGCCTTGGAAAACAAAAAGGAGCAGAAGCTTGCCATCAATTAGGATTTAAATACATGGCAGAAAATGTTCCAGCAATGGCGCAGATGATCATGGAAAAAACGCCTATTCTTTTTGGTGTGGCAACAGTCGAAAATGCATTTGACAAAGTTGCTGTACTTGATATTATGCTCCCAGATGAAATTGTCGAAAAGGAACCTGAACTACAAGCACAAGCAAAAAAATTACTACCTAAGTTATTCTTCGATCAAATCGATGTCCTTGTCATCGATCAAATTGGTAAAAATATAAGCGGCGACGGTATGGATCCTAATATAACAGGTCGCTACCCTACTCCATATGCACACGGTGGTCCTGAAGTGAACAAAATGGTTGTTCTTGATCTCACTCCAGAAACAGAAGGTAATGCAAACGGTGTTGGTACTGCCGACTTCACGACACAACGCCTTGTGGATAAGATGGACCGCGATTTCACTTATGCGAATGGACTTACTTCAACAGTTGTGGCACCAACGAAAATTGCAACAACATTACCAAACGATAAAGAAGCAATCCAAGCAGCAATCAAAACATGTAATATCTTAGATTTTACAACAGTTAAAATGGTTCGTATTAAAGATACCTTACATGTGAGCGAAATTGAAGTATCGGAAGCGTTACTTGATTACATTAAACAACATCCAAACATGGAACAGGCTTCAGATCTTTACGATTTCGATTTTGATGAAAACGGAAACCTACAGTAATTCTTGTATGTGGGGGGTAAGCCCCCATGAACAGATTTCGGTATTATTACATAAGAAAAAGGGGAATAGACATGACTAAATTATTTGACTTAACTGGAAAAACGGCTGTAGCTATTGGTGGAAATAGTGTCCTAGGTTCTTCTATTTGTAAAGGATTTGCTGAACATGGCGCTAAAGTTGCTATCGTTGGACGTAACCTTGAAAAAGCAGAAGCAGTTGTAAAAGAAATTGAAGCAGAAGGTGGCGTTGCGAAAGCTTTCGCAGCAGACGTTCTTTCACGTGAATCACTTGAAAATGCTGCAAATGAAATTGTAGCTTGGTCAGGTGGAATTGATATCCTCCTAAATGCACCAGGTATGAATAGTCCTACTCCATTCTTTGAACTTGACATGGACGAGTATGACAAAATCATGGACGTTAACCTAAAAGGTTATGTGGTTGCGACTCAAATTTTCGCAAAGAGAATGATTGAACAAGAACGTAAAGGAAGTATTATTAATATTTCTTCCGTTTCTTCTACAACACCTCTATCTAAAGTATTTACTTATTCAGTTTCAAAAGCTGGTGTTAACAGCATGACTCAGTTCTTAGCTAGAGAATTTGCGCCACACGGCATTCGTGTAAATGCAATTATTCCTGGATTCTTCCCAGCTGAGCAAAATCGTAAAATCTTAAGTGAAGAGCGTGTTGCATCCATCATGGGTCACACTCCGATGAATCGTTTCGGTAACCCAGATGAGCTAAAAGGAGCAGCTGTCTTCTTAGCTTCAGAGAACGCTTCAAGCTTTGTAACTGGTACATTCCTTCGCGTTGATGGCGGATTTGGAAGCATGACCATCTAATTCTACTTCTTTTATGCGTCAAGAGGCGATATATATAAAGTAGAATCTAATTTACAACCGGGAGAGAAGGGGGAGAAGACAATGATCGATGAAAAGTATCAAAAGCTTGTGTCAATTCTCCGAGAGATGGAATCTGTTGTCGTTGCATTTTCCGGTGGTGTTGACAGTACCTTTTTACTTAAGGTTGCTGTCGACACACTTGGGAAAGAAAATGTGTTGGCGGTAACTGCTGATTCAGAAACATATCCCTCAACTGAGCTTAAGGAAGCTCAAATTCTAGCAAAACATATTGGTGCCAACCATCGAGTGATCGAAACATCAGAGCTTGCCATTCCAGGCTACACAGAAAACGACAAGAATCGTTGTTATTTCTGTAAGAGCAGTCTATTTGATCATCTCATTCCTGTTATGGAACGTGAAGGCTATCACAATGTTGTGTATGGAGTCATTGCAGATGATATGAATGAATTTCGACCTGGAATGAAGGCAGCAAAGGAAAAAGGCATTCGTGGTCCATTACAAGAGGCAAATCTATTTAAAGATGAAATTAGGGAATTATCCCGTGAATTCGATTTACCTACTTGGAATAAACCATCTTTCGCATGTCTATCCTCTCGAATTGCTTACGGTGAAAAGATCACAATGGAAAAACTTACAAAGGTCGAAAGAGCAGAGGAATTCCTTAAAACTCTTGAAATCCGCCAAGTTCGTGTTCGCACACATCAAGATATTGCTCGGATTGAGGTTGAACCTAACGACATGAAAATTGTCTTAGAAAAACATGTAGCCATTACAAAAGTGTTAAATGAAATTGGCTATAAATATATTACACTTGATTTAGTAGGTTATAAGAGTGGAAGTATGAATAAAGTACTTTCTTAAGTAGAAAGAAAAGGCTTTGGGAATCTTTCCAAAGCTTTTTCTTTTGAAAGAATAATATGGTAACATTAAGTCGCAAACTAACGAAAATACGATTGAACGAAGGAAGATGTAGGGATGTCACATGAGTACGTTATTGGTCTCGATCTTGGGACAACCAGTGCAAAAGCAGTAATCTTTACCTTAGATGGTAGGGTAGTTGCGGAAGCAGAGGATCTAGTTACCTCTTACTACCCGAAGCAAGGATGGGTTGAGCAAGACCCTGATGAAATTGAGCGCTCTGCTGTAAAAGCGATTAATATGGCTATTCAGCAAGCAAATGTTAACAAAGATGAAATTATAAGCTTAGGCATTTCAGCCGCAATGCATTCTCTCATTTGTATGGGAGATAATGGAGAGGCTCTTTCTCAAGCACTGATTTGGGCAGACGGTAGAAGTACACAACAAGCAAATGAACTTATGGAATCAGACGGCCTTGAAATTTTTTCAAGAACCGGTATGCCGATTCATCCGATGTCACCTTTAGCAAAGCTCATTTGGATGAGGGAAAATGATTATATCCCATATAACCAAGCAAGCTATTTTCTATCCATTAAAGAATATTTACTTGTAAAATGGTTTAATCAACGTGTGATTGATTATGCAATGGCTTCAGCAACCGGAATGTTTAACGGTAACACATTCCAATGGGATGAAGAGGTTCTTAAAAAAGCAGGTATTTCAGAGAACATGCTTTCAAAAATTGTACCACCGACCTATAAATTAACTGAAATGAACCCAACAATTGCTGATGAAATGGGGATATCAAGTGAGATGCCATTTATCATCGGAGCGGCAGATGGTCAGTTTGCAAACCTAGGAATTGGAGCAATTTCTCCTGGTGAAGTTGCAGTAACAGTTGGTACAAGCGGAGCTATTCGTCAATTTACAAAAGGATTCCAATCCAATACAAAGCATGAAACCTTCTGTTATGCTTTTTCGGAAGAATATTTTATTGTTGGTGGCCCTACAAACAATGGTGGAATTGCTCTTCAATGGTTAAAAGAACTTCTTAATTATCAGGAAAGCTTTGATCATTTTACAGCAGAGGCTGCTAAGGTAGGACCTGGTGCTGATGGTTTGTTTTTTCATCCTTATATAAATGGGGAACGCGCTCCTTTATGGAACCAGCAAGCACGTGGAAATTTCTTCGGAATGTCTGTTACTCATAAAACAGAGCACTTTGTACGTGCCGTTCTAGAAGGAATCACGTTTAATCTATATCAAATCGGCCAAGCATTAGAAAAACAAGCTGGAGAGACCGAAAAACTATACGTTAATGGTGGAATGGCACGTTCTTCATTATGGCTTCAAATGCTAGCTGATGTATTTGGTAAAGAGGTTTATGTTCCAGAAAGCCACCATAGTGCAGCATGGGGTGCAGCTTGGACAGCGCTAGTTGGCATCGGTAAAGCTAACTCATTTGAAGATATCAAAAACAATATTCCAATGGGTAATCCTGTTGTACCAAATATGGAAAACCATGAAAAATACAAAAATATATACGCAAAATATGAAGCAATTGAAAAAGATATTATTAAACATTTCTAAATGAGAGCGTCAGATTGATACTGGCGCTTTAGGATATACATAGATTCTAAAATCGATCGACAAATCGATTAAGGTGTGTGAAACAACATGGTAGAAGAAATTTTAAAGCAAGTGAAACAAGGAACTTTAAGTATTGATGATGCGAAGCAACAGCTTGCAACATATGAGAATTTAGGTTTTGCAAAAATCGATCATCATCGAAAAAACAGGCAGGGCTTCCCTGAAATTGTTTTTGGTGAGGGCAAGACAAAAGAACAAATTCAAACCATTGTCAATGTGATTAAGGGACGTGGAGACAATGTCCTTGTAACAAGAATTTCACAGGACAAGGCGGACTTTATTTTACAATTAAATCCTGAGTTTGTTTATAATGAAACAGCTCAAATTCTATATTGGACGGACACTACGCAAGATCACAATCAAAGAGATGGCTATGTAGCTATTGTTTGTGCGGGAACATCTGATTTAAGAGTTGCTGAAGAGGCTGCTATTACCGCTGAAGTATTAGGTAGTACTGTTCGACGTTTTTACGATGTGGGGGTAGCTGGCATCCACCGCTTATTCGATAACATTGATGAAATTAGAAACGCAAATGTTTCCGTTGTTGTCGCTGGAATGGAAGGCGCATTGCCAAGTGTAGTTGGAGGGCTCGTATCCCATCCAATTATTGCAGTCCCAACTAGCATTGGGTATGGGGCTAATTTTCAAGGGCTGTCAGCACTGCTAACGATGCTTAATTCTTGTGCATCAGGAATCAGTGTTGTGAACATCGACAACGGTTTCGGCGGTGCCTACAGCGCGGTATTAATTGATCAACTTGCTCAGAAGGAGAACCTAAAATAGATGAAAACACTATATTTTGACTGTTTTTCCGGAATTAGTGGGGATATGGTAATTGGTGCATTATTGGATGCAGGAGCGGACCCACAAATACTAGTTCAGGAATTAAAGAAACTTCAATTTGAAGATGAATACGAATTAGAATGGAAAAAAGTCGTGAAAAATGGGATCACTTCAACAAAATTTGATGTCATTTTAAAAAACGATGGCAGTAATCACACGCATGATCTCCATCACGACCATAGCCATGATCATAAACATACTCATGACCACAACCATGATCATCATCATGAACATGATCACAGTCATGGGCACAGCCACGACCATCATCATGAACATGATCACAGTCATAGTCACAGCCACGACCATCATCATGAGCACGATCACAGTCATGGGCACAGCCACGACCATCATCATGAACACGATCACAGTCATAGTCACAGCCATGACCATGGTCATCATCACCATTCACATCGTTCTTATAAGGATATTGTGAAGATGATAGACGAGTCTGAACTTGCACCAGAAGTAAAAGAAACGTCACTTAAAATATTCAGAAAAATCGGCGAAGCAGAAGGACTTATTCATGGGCTTCCTTTGGACAAAGTCCATTTTCATGAAGTAGGTGCTGTTGATTCCATTATTGATATAGTAGGCGCCGCAATCTTATTGCACCAACTTGAAATAACAACTATTAAATCATCATCCGTACCAGTGGGAACAGGTAAAATCCATATTGATCATGGTATCTACCCAGTCCCTGCACCTGCCACACTTGAAATTCTAAAAGGAGTTCCAATTGAACAAAGTGATATTCGTTTTGAACTCACAACTCCTACAGGAGCGGGAATCGTTTCCGTCCTGACCGAAGAATTTTGTAGCTTTCCTTCAATGAAGGCAACATCGATTGGCTACGGAGCTGGTACAAAAACATTTAAAGATCGACCTAATGTCCTCCGCGTTATTATTGGAGAATAATGTGACTTAAAGTCCCCACAAAATGGTGGGGACTTTTCTGTCTACAAAGGAAATAGCAATGCTTTTATTGACACATACTAAATTACATTATATAATTATCTTGAATTTAAGATATTTTAACTTAAGAGATTATTTTCACTATATTAGTTTATTGCTCATTGGAGAAACTAGTATTAAGACAGACTAATGGGGGCATATAGAATGAACACTTTAAAAGGAATACACCACGTCACTGCAATTACGAGTAGCGCTGAGAAAAACTATGAATTTTTCACTTATGTATTAGGAATGAGATTGGTCAAAAAAACAGTAAACCAAGATGATATCCAAACATATCACTTGTTTTTTGCGGATGATACAGGCAGCCCAGGCACAGATATGACCTTTTTCGATTTTCCAGGGATTCCAAAAGGAGTTCATGGGACAAATGAAATCTCAAAAACATCTTTCCGTGTTCCAACAGACGCTGCGATTGAGTATTGGGAAAAACGCTTTAATCGTTTAAATATTAAACATTTCGGTGTAAAAGAGCAATTCGGAGTGAAAACTTTATCCTTCGTTGACTTTGATGACCAACAATATCAATTGGTTTCAGATGAAAACAATAATGGTGTACCTGCAGGAACTCCATGGCAAAAAGGACCTATTCCTTTAGATTATGCGATCACTGGTTTGGGACCGTTATTTGTACGAACTGCACATTTTGATTTCTTTAAGGAAATGCTTGAAAAAGTATTACAATTTAAAGAAATTGCTCAAGAAGGCTCGTTTCACTTATTTGAGGTAGGAGAAGGTGGAAATGGGGCACAAGTTGTCGTTGAAAATAACACAATTCTACCAGCAGGACAACAAGGTTTTGGAACAGTCCACCATGCTGCTTTTCGCGTCGAGGATAAGTCAGTACTTGAAGCATGGGACAAACATCTTCGCGGCTTCGGATTCCAAACTTCAGGCTTTGTTGATCGCTTCTTCTTCGGCTCTCTTTATTCTAGAGTAGCTCCTGGAATACTATTTGAGTTTGCGACTGATGGCCCAGGGTTTATGGGGGATGAACCTTATGAAACACTCGGGGAAAAGTTATCATTACCTCCATTCCTTGAGCCAAAGCGTGACGCTATTGAAAGCTATGTTCGACCTATTGATACCGTAAGAAGTACAAAAGAATTTGTGAAAGAATAACTCCAGCATATAGGATGCCTCGTTCGATAGAACGGGGCATCTATTTGTTTTATCAGCTAGTAATTAATGGTTATATATAAAATCAAACAATTTCCAATTCCCCGTCGTACATAGGTCCAAAGTCCGAAAACCCTGCTTAATCCTCGTTAAAATCTTCCATTCGCACTGACTATGGAAGTATTTTATCGAAACCAATCGAAATTTGTCTTATTTCATTGTATAATTGACTGTTGTAAGACAAAAAGTTGAAAGGATGATGTCCAATGATGGAATGGGCGTTAGTCATATTATTCGGTGTAGCAGCGGTATTGCTCATTTTATCTTATGCACTTACGAAGAAGGCAAAAAAGGCAGAACAGCGTGAGCTTGAATTATATTCGATTAGTTTTATGGAGGAAATTAATAAGCTACAGCAGCAAATCAGAAACCTCGAATTAGATAATGAAATTCTTAAAAACCAAGCAGGAATTGATACAACAGATATGGAACAACACGAATTACTTCGTGATGTACTCGATTTATATAAAAGAGGATACTCTGTATCAAGTATTGCAAACGAAAAGAACATAAATGAAATCGAAGTACAAGGTATGCTGTCTCCTTTTACAAAACAAAAAGAAGGGAGAAAAGCAGCAAATGACCGCTAAAACATTAACTAGCTTTGCTTCTGGGCTTTTACTTGCTTCAGCGGTTTGTGCCGTTGTATATTTTACCGGACCACAACAAGCAACTAGTTCAGGCTCTAAGGAAAATCCAACTGTCGAGGAGCTAAAAAGCCAACTTGCTGCGGAAGGCTACGTTGTTCATACAGAAGATGAATGGAACAATGCCATTGCTGGAGCGAAAAACACAGAAAAAGGCGAAGATCAACCAAAGGAACAACCTAAAGAAGAAGTCAAAGAAGAAGTGAAGGAAGAGAAGAAAGAAGAGCCCGCTGAGCCGGTTGTCCATAAAACAGTCATCACTGTTTCCGAAGGTATGACTAGCTATGAGGTTGGAAAAGCACTTATTTCAGCTAAAATCATAAGCGGAGATGCCTGGGATTTTGCAAATCTTGTTGAGAAAAAAGGAGTTGCAAAATACCTAAAGCTTGGCTCACACGAAATAAACAGCAATATGACAACGGATGAGATTATTGCAACAATTTTTAACAAATAAATAGATCATCATGAACAGACCAAATCACCTAAACATGATTTGGTCTTTTACTGTTTTGTGAAACATTTTCTGTGAAACAAGAAAAAACGGGAATGACATGCACTAAAATGTAGGCGTTTCACACAAAAAGTAGACATTTGTTATCATTTTGGTTGTGCTTACATATTATAAAGTATAAATTAATATTGAGTATTAATTTATGAAAAAACCCAAAAATGACTTTGTTGTGTTTTATAAATATGATTTCTGTCAAGAATGAATGTATATTAAATAAGCTAATGGGGTGATACGAAATGTATACCAATAAAGCAATTCAGGTTCTTGACCGTATGCGATTATCAAATGGTGCTTATACAGCAAGTTTATCGAATGATTACAGCTATGTGTGGATTCGAGACATAGTATATACAGTTCTACCGTTTATCAATGAACCATCGGAAAGATATGCAAAAGCCTATCATGCTTTATTAGATATGTTTAAAAGCTACGAGTGGAAAATTGATATCCATCGGAAAAAGAAACCAATTTATTTATTTGAATATATCCATTCACGTTATTCAACCGATCTAAAAGAAATGCCTGTGGAATGGGGGCATGCTCAAAACGATGCAATTGGAGCCTTTCTATGGGGGATTGGAGAAGGGTACCGTCTAGGACAAAAAGTAATCAGAGATAAAAAGGATATAGAGATTATTCAAAAACTTGTTGATTATCTAGAATGCTTGCAATATTGGCAAGCGAAGGATAATGGTATGTGGGAAGAAAACATGGAAGTCCACGCCTCGAGTATAGGAGCCTGTGTAGCTGGCCTTAATGCCGTCAAAATACTTGTTAACGTAAATGAAGATCTTATTAAAAAAGGCGAGGAAGCTCTCCGAAATTTATTACCTCGTGAAAGCGAAACAAAAGATACTGATTTAGCATTGCTAAGCCTTGTATTTCCATATCGAGTGGTTGACCGTGATACTGCCATTAAGATTGTTGAAACCGTTTCCTCAAAATTAGAGCGTACGTATGGTGTCATTCGATATGAAAACGATCAGTATTATAATGAAGGCAAAGAAGCAGAGTGGTGCTTTGGATTCCCATGGTTGGGACTTTGCTATCTTGAATTAGGGCAATTTCATAAAGCAAGTGAATATATAGCTAAAACAAAGAGAGTTGTTCCTGATAATTGGGAGGTTCCTGAACTCTATGTTGGAGGAACGAATAGACCGAATGGAAACACTCCATTAGCATGGTCAGTTGCGATGTCCTTTATTTTCCTCACAAAAATAGAAGATATGTCCCAACAAATGATTTCATAAAAAGCTGCGTTTGCAGCTTTTTTTACTTTATTTGTAGATATATTTGACTACCCCGTTTGAACTACCAATAAACACTATTTCAGAATAACAAAACCCCTGATAACCGCATATACGTTTACATTATTTTGCAATATCAAAATTTTACTTAAAAATGTAAAAATTTATCAAAAAACCAACGCCCATTGTAAACGGTTTCAGTATCTCGTTGATTTTTTATCTTCACGAAAATAATATTTTTATTTCAATTCTACTTAATCCGACAATAAAAAACATTATTCGCTAAAGGAATATTCAACCCTTGAAACGAATTAATATAATAAAGTGAAAAAATAATACCAAAATTGTGTTTATTCAGTTTTATACTATGGTTTTATTGTTTTTAATTTATTTTCATACAAATGACATAAGTTTTTGGTATTACACGCGTTCTCTATACATATATCAAAAGGAGGAATCAAAAGTGAAATCAATCGCTGAAAAAGACGTTGAACTTTTTCCAAGTGACTTCGATCTGTATTTATTTCACGAAGGAACTTTATTAGAAGCCTATAACATGCTTGGCGCACACGTCATGTCCTACAAAGGAGAAGATGGAGTACGCTTTTCAGTATGGGCACCTCATGCAACATCCGTATCAGTTGTTGGGGATTTCAACAACTGGGAGGGCAGTAAGCATGCCCTTGAAAAGATTCGGAATTCAGGGGTATGGATTGGATTTATTCCGGGATTAAAAGAAGGTGATCTTTATAAATACGAAATCACAAATGCAAATGGTGAAAAGAAGTTAAAATCCGATCCTTTTGCATTCTCTTCTGAGCTAAGACCGAACACTGCATCTGTTGTAACAAAGCTTGACCAGTACGAATGGAATGATAAGAAATGGTTGAAGAATCGAGATAAAGCTGATTCGTACAATAATCCAATGCTTATTTATGAATTACATACGGGTTCTTGGAAAAAGAAAGAAGACGGCAGCTTTTATACATATCGGGAACTTGCTGACGATGTAATTGACTATGTTGTTGAACACGGGTTTACACACATCGAATTAATGCCCATTATGGAGCATCCATTTGATTTGTCATGGGGCTACCAAATAACAGGGTTTTATTCGGTAACAAGTAGGCATGGTAGTCCTGAAGACTTTATGTATTTTGTTGATCAATGTCATCAAAAAGGCATTGGTGTCATACTCGATTGGGTACCTGTACATTTCTGTCGTGACGAACACGGATTAGGCAAATTTGATGGAACTCCTCTTTATGAGTCAACTGAATCAAAACGAGCTGACCGACCATTATGGGGGACGTATAGCTTTGATTTTACAAAAATGGAGATTCATAGTTTCTTATTATCAAATCTTGCTTTTTGGATGGATATGTACCATATTGATGGCTTTCGAATCGATGCCGTATCTTCATTAATTTTCCTTAACCACGACAACCCGCAACAAGAAAAGCTATTTAATCAATTTGGTGGCGAAGAAAATTTGGAGGCAATTGAATTTATTAAAAAAGCCAATGAAGCCATTTTTAAACGATATCCAGGTGTGCTAATGATTGCAGAGGAAGCCACCGATTATCCGCTTGTAACTGCACCAACTTCTGAGGGTGGATTAGGCTTTAATTATAAATGGAATATGGGCTGGGTGAATGACGTCCTTAAATACATGCGTCTGCATCCGTCTGATAGACGTTATCATCATAATTTATTAACTTTTTCCTTCTTCTATGCATTTTCAGAAAATTTTGTTTTACCTTTTTCACATGACGATGTTGTTCACGGGAAAAAATCCCTTTTAGATAAGATGCCAGGTGACTACTGGCAGAAGTTTGCCAATTTGCGACTATTATATGGGTACTTAATGACCCATCCTGGAAAGAAACTTCTCTTTATGGGAGGAGAGTTCGGTCAATTCTCTGAGTGGAAGGAGCTTGAGGAACTAGATTGGATGCTTCTAAACTATGATTCTCATACTAAGCTTCAGACCTATTTTAAAGAGCTTCAGCATTTTTATCGCATGAATTCTAGCCTTTGGAGACTGGATCACGATCAAGAAGGGTTTGAATGGATTGACCCAGATAATAATGACCAATCTGTGATTACCTTCATGAGACATGGGAAGCGCAAGGGTGATTATTCAATCATCGTTTGCAACTTCTCTACAGAGGTCTATGAAAATTATCGTATTGGCGTCCCATCAACTGGGAGTTATATAGAATTGTTTAATAGTGATTCAGTGGAATTTGGAGGCTCTGGTCAGATTAATGCAGAAACTTTATCAGTTGATAAGACGCCAGCTCATAATCAACCATACAGCATGACAATTAAAGTTCCACCTTTAGCAATTAGTATCTTTAGAAAAGAGACAAAAAAGAGAAAAAGAGGTGTCGTCAAAAAATGAGGTCAAAGAAGTGGATTGCAGTTGTATTAGCAGGTGGTCAAGGGTCAAGATTGGGGGAATTAACAACGACTCTTGCCAAACCCGCTGTTCCGTTTGGTGGGAAATACCGAATTATTGATTTTCCTTTAAGTAATTGTACTCATTCAGGTATTGATACAGTCGGTGTCATTACCCAATACCGTCCACATGTACTCAATAATTATGTGAGTAATGGACGTCCTTGGGATTTGGACCGGAACAATGGGGGAGTAACAGTCCTTCCGCCATACCTTGGAAAACACGGCGGAGATTGGTACAAAGGAACTGCCAACGCAGTCTACCAAAATATCCATTACATCGAGCAGTATGATCCTGAATATGTACTCATTTTATCTGGCGATCATATTTACAAGATGGACTATAGTAAGATGCTTCGCTTTCACCTTGAAAAAGATGCTGCTGCGACAATTGCAGTTATCGAAGTCCCTTGGGCAGAAGCGAGTCGTTTTGGAATTATGAATACAAACGATGAAAAGCAAATTGTTGAGTTTGATGAAAAACCAGCCAATCCAAAGAGCAATCTTGCTTCAATGGGAATTTACTTATTCAAATGGAAACTTTTAAAACAGTATTTAAAAGAAGATGAAGGAAATATTCATTCTTCTAATGATTTTGGGAAGGACATTATTCCTAAGTTACTTGCTGACAACAACCAGTTATATGCCTACCAGTTTGATAGTTACTGGAAGGATGTTGGGACAATCGAAAGCCTTTGGGAAGCACATATGGACTTGTTAGATGATGCTCCGGGCTTTGATCTACATGATCCAAGCTGGCCATTCTTTACGGGGATTGCGACTCATCCACCGCAATATATATCAGCAGCCGCAGACATTTCTCAGTCATTAATCAATGAGGGATGTATCGTCCAAGGTACGATTGACCACTCGGTGCTCTCATACAACGTACAGGTTGGAGAGAATTCAGTTATTAAAGACTCTGTAATCATGCCAAATGTTCAAATTGGCAAAAATGTGACGATTCACAAAGCAATAATCGCAAGTGATCTATGTATTCCTGATGGAGCTCATATTGGGTCTGATGCCCCGGACGCTGCCATTACATTAATTGGAGATGAAGATACTGTAAGACCCTTAACCGTTAGTAATTAAATATCACATGAGGAGCGATTGGGATTGGAACGAGTAATTGGCGTAATAAACTTAGTAAATGATAAACAATATTTAAAAGAATTAACACAACATCGTTGTTTGGCAGCAGTACCATTCGGTGGAAGATATCGATTAATCGATTTTACAATGTCCAATTTTATTAACGCTCAAATCAAAAAGGTTGGCGTATTCACAAAGGACAAATATCGTTCAATCATGGATCATCTCGGTAATGGGAAAGAATGGGACCTCGACAGACGAAATGGGGGATTGTTTATTTTACCTCCAATCCACCCGGACAAAAGTATAGTTGGTGATGTCCAGCAATTTTATGATCACCTTGAATTTTTCAAGCGATCCCATGAGGACACAGTGATTTTATCTCCTGGTCATCATGTATATAAAATTAATTTTAATGATGTCATCAAAAGTCATAGAGAAAGTGGTGCAGACATTACAGTCGTTTATAAGGATTATGATGGCGAGCCCGTCGATAAACCAATTTATCATAAATGCATCCTGGATGCTGATGACAAAGTGAAAAACCTAGAACTCTATACAACTCCAAAACAGGGAGATCCTGTTTGTACCGAAACCTTTGTTTTTTCAAAGAAATTGTTAATTGAACTTATTACGAAGTGTTATGAAAATGGGGAATATGATTTTATTCGAGATGTGGTTAAAGCCAATTTACAACGTCTTATAGTAAACAGCTATCATTTTAAAGGTTATATGCCATTTATTCATTCTATTTCAAGCTATTATAAAACAAATATGGATTTCTTAAACCCACAAGTGACAAAGGAATTCTTTTTCGATAACTGGGATATCTATACAAAAACAAAGCATGAGCCACCTGTCAAATACTCGACAACTTCTAATGTCAGTAATTCGTTAATTGCGAACGGTAGTGATATTGAGGGTACAGTTGAGAATAGTATTATTTTCCGTGGGGTCAAAATACGCAAAGGGGCGACTGTTAAAAATAGTATTATCATGCAGAAAAGTGTCATTGACGAAGGTACATACCTTGAAAATGTCATTACGGATAAACAAGTAAACATCACATCGGAAAAAGTAATCGTTGGAGAGCTTTCTCCAACTGTAATTAAAAAAGCTGATATTATCTAATGGGGGAAAATCATGAACGTATTATTCGCAGCATCAGAGTGTGCTCCATTTATTAAAACAGGCGGACTAGGGGATGTAATAGGGGCTTTACCGAATGCACTACAACAGGAAGGTGTACATGTAAGTGTTATCCTTCCGAAATATGGAGATTTAGCTGAAAAATACAAGGAACAGCTAGTATTAGAGCGAATTATCGAGGTTCCATTAGGTTGGCGTAGACAATATTGTGGTATTGAAAAATTAGTCCACAACGGAATAAGCTATTATTTTTTAGATAATGAATATTATTTTAAACGCTATGGGAGTTACGGCTTTTATGATGATGGGGAACGA
Source organism: Fredinandcohnia onubensis (assembly GCF_002734285.1). GTDB lineage: Bacteria > Bacillota > Bacilli > Bacillales > Bacillaceae_L > Ferdinandcohnia > Ferdinandcohnia onubensis_A. Next base: position 37,433 of record NZ_NSEA01000023.1, read on the forward strand.
TTTGCTTTCTTTTCAAGAGCCGTACTTGAAGCAGTCCCATATCTAGACAAAAAGCCGGATGTGATTCATTGTCATGACTGGCAAGCGGGACCGATACCACTATTATTAAAAGCACATTATTCGAATCACCCAGAATATCAGGATATTAAAACAGTATTTACGATTCATAACTTACGCTATCAGGGCGTATTCCCAAAATCGGTTTTAAGTGAATTATTGGATGTGAGTGATCGCTATTTTCATATAGATGGAGTGGAGTTTTACGGTAACGTCAGCTACCTGAAAGCAGGATTAGCCTACAGTGATACGATTACAACCGTTAGCCCAACCTATGCAAATGAAATTCAAACTCCTTATTTTGGGGAAGAATTGGATGGATATTTACGAAAACGGAATTTTGAATTGCATGGAATTGTCAATGGAATTGATCATAAAGCTTACGATCCCGCTACAGACAATGCAATTTTTACCCCTTATGATTCTTATGAAGGAAAAATGAAAAATAAAAGAGCTTTACAGGAGCATCTTGGGCTTCCAGTGAACGAACAAGTACCTGTTGTTTCCATGATTACACGCCTTGTAGATCAAAAGGGAATTGACCTTGTTTTACACGTATTTGAAGAAATCCTAAAACAAAACGTGCAATTTGTTTTACTCGGAACCGGTGAAAGCCATTACGAGGATGCATTCCGTGAAATGGCAAACCGGTATCCAACAAAAGTGTCTACGAATATCTTTTTTGACGAGGGACTTTCTCGAAAAATATATGCCGGTTCAGACCTGTTTTTAATGCCGTCACAGTTTGAGCCTTGTGGGATTGGTCAGTTACTTGCATTCCGCTATGGAACACTACCAATTGTAAGAGAAACAGGTGGTCTCAAGGATACAGTCCAACCATATAATGAATTTACAGACCAAGGAAATGGCTTCAGCTTTACGAATTACAACGCACATGACATGTTATATACCATTGAACGTGCGATTTGGTTCTACCGATTCCAGCCAAAGAAATGGAGAGAGCTTTCTGAAAAAGCATTAAAGCTCGATTTCAGCTGGGGAGCCTCTTCAAAGGAATATGTAAAACTATATGAAGAACTACAATTTGCAATCGTATAAGCTAAAAAAACGTTAGGGACACACCCTAACGTTTTTACCGTTTACGACCTAATTGTGTGAGTGCAATTCGTCTTAGCGATGAACTGCTAAAATCAGTTGCATTTCTTTTTTTCACCCGCTCACGAATCGGGTTTTCATTTGAGATTAATCTTTCATCATTATTCTCAATCACAGGGAAATCCTCCAATCTTATATGGAGTTATATTCCCCGTAAGAGAGTTATTTATTTTCTAATTTTATTTGTTTTCTTTGATCGAAACATTTTGAGGTCTCTTCGGATGTCCATTTTTACCTTCGTCATCTGGACCTGTTAACGTATTTCTTTTATCTAATACTTTTCCTGTAAATTCGACTGGATTGCGATTTGCCATGTTTTTCACCTCCATCTGTTAGGATGGATGGAAAATGAAATAACATAACAACTAATTATTTCTTTATCGAGTAGTAATGATCTATAGTCGTCGATGCGATTGATTCATAAAGAGTGTTCGTTAGACTATTTGCCCCTTTTGCATCTAAGCCTAATTCCCAAATCATCATTCCACCAAAACCATGATTTAGTGCAAGCTTTGTTTTTCTTGTCATCATCGTTTGGCCGTTATAATAGTAGGTTGTACCATTCATATTGACGGTATCCTTTACAGCATTATCAGGATTGCTTTCCACTATTGCTTCATAGGAAACCTGCTTGATGTTTGGGTCTATTGGCTGCGCATAAAACGGAACACCAAGGACAAGCTTTTCTTTTGGTAGCTTGTGACTATCAAATAAATCTGCCCAGTAACCTACGATGCTTTCAGTAAAGGGGTAAGGTGATAAATTCTCAGCATGATATCCACCGTCCCATTGGCCATCATATGCCATAATATTTACATAGTCTACATATTGAAACATAGCTGGCTCATATTTCACATAAGCTAATTCGGTTAAGGTTTGGCCATGAATTTTTGAGTGAACTGCGATTGATAATTCCTTGTTTTGATCACGTAGCTTGTTACCTAATGTTTTAATAAATTGATGTAGATGTTTCGAATCAGCATCTGTACGAGGGTGTTCGAAATCAATATCTATACCATCTAGATTTTCTTGTTCAACAACTTCAATGAGTTCATTCACAAGCTTTTGCTGTGAAGTTGGGTTTGCTAATGCTGCCGAAAAATAATCATAGGATTCCCCTCCATTCATATGGAACCAACCGCCAACGGCAAGCATTGCCTTTGTATCATGTTTATGGGCATTGGCAACCATATTTCTAAGGTTTTTAACTGCATGATCACCTGTAAACAAGAGTTGACCATCCTTCGTCGGATGAACAAAGGAGAAGATAATATGTGTAAGTTTAGAATAATCAATTTGATTGGGGTCGCGAAAATCCTGTATATAACCGACTAAAACGTTTGACGTTTTTTTATCCAGTTTAGGTTTTGCTTTTTGATCTGGATTTTTTGACGATTGTGGCGTTTCATTACCGATTTTGGTTTCATGTTGATTTTGGTTTGATAGCCATAAACCTGTTAATAAGCCACCACCAAAGATCACAATCACCAAAATACTAAGGAAGATAGATCGTTTTTTCATGATGTTGTCCTCCTGTTAAAGTTTATCCTCAAATTTTATCAAATAGTCGTGACATATAGATGTGGTAATATCATCCTATACATATATTTTTTTAGTCCTATATAAACTAATTACTATACGTCTTTGACAAGGAGCAATTCAATGAGCATTCAACTTGAACAATACTATAATCAAGCAGTCGATCGAGCAAAACAGATGGTTTTGGATGATATCAATCATTACATGGAGCCAAAAGAAACGATTCCTTCATTTGAACAGTATGTCCGCGAACGAGGGCAGTTTATCGAACAAATTTGGCTCAACGCTTGGTTGAATACAGCCGTTCATGCTTCTATATCGGAGAAAAAAGCCTATCTAGTGGAGCATGGATTTGAAGTTGAGGATGTTGGTAAAAAACTACTGAATAAACTATTTCGAACTGAAATTCGTAATATACATCCTTATGATTTAATAGGTTGGCTAGAAGAGACATACGCAAAACAACCAGAAGATTGGCGACAAATGTATCAAACTGCAAGAGCCGAGTATGAAGCTCGAATTAAGAAGCAACAGGATCGTGAAACAAAGAGAAAATTTATTCTCAAGCTAAACTTTTACCTCAACGAAATACTTGGGGATCATTACGAAGAACTTTATCTAAGGATTCGTTATTTACTTGGGAGTCATTTAGCGATTGAGATTGAGCAAAAAGGGATAATTTTATCATCCAACGATGTGACATTTGCTTCTTATCTTTACAAAGAAACTGAACTTGCGCATAACCGCTATTTTTATCAGGAAAATTTGATTGAGGAATATGAGGATCTCATTTTACATCAACTCATGGATTTCGGGCCAAATTGGTTAAAGTCACACTTACCGGAACAAATATTCGCAGATTGCCAAAATAGTTTTCAAGAACCATTATCTGATGCATTTTTACAGGAAATAGCCTATGAGTATTTTCTCGATGTTCGGGATGATTTATTTGAGGATATATTAGAGGAATATGTGTCAGACCTAGTTAAACTTATTGACATTCCTTTTGAGTTGGACGCACATAGACAGCTGTTTTTAAAAGACATTACCGAGAGAAAAGAACGTACCGAAAAGGAAAAAGAGGAATTACGACGACAAAGAGAAGAAGAACAAAGAATGCTCGAGGATATATTCGGACGTGCATATAACTTATCACCAGGCCGAAATATCCAATATGTCCTACATGTAGGAGAAACCAATACCGGAAAGACGTATCAAGCAATCCAACGAATGAAGGAAGCTAATAGCGGCGTTTATTTAGCTCCATTACGATTATTAGCACTCGAAATTTATGAAACCTTGAATGAGGAAGGGGTGCCGTGTGATTTAAAAACAGGAGAAGAAGAAAAGCTTGTTGAAGGAGCTAACCATCTCTCAGCAACCGTTGAAATGCTAAGAGAAAAGGATTTTTACGATGTAGTTGTAATTGATGAAGCTCAAATGATTTCCGATAAGGACCGTGGCTTTTCTTGGTATAAAGCTATTACAAATGCAAATGCACAAGAGGTTCATATCATTTGCAGCTTTCATGCAAAATGGATGATTTTACAGTTACTTGGTGATTCAAATGTAGAAGTTTATGAATACCATCGGGATGTACCATTAGAGGTGGAACCGCAATCTTTTCGTTTGAATCAAACGCGACAAGGAGATGCATTGGTTTGTTTTTCGAGAAGAAGGGTTCTTGAGACAGCTTCTGAGTTACAACGAAGTGGACGTCGTGTGAGTATGATATACGGGAGCATGCCACCGGAAACTCGAAAAAAGCAGATCCAACGCTTTAATAATGGGGAGACAACGGTTATTGTGGCTACAGATGCAATCGGTATGGGTTTAAATCTGCCAATTAGACGGATTGTGTTTCTAGAAAATGATAAATTCGATGGAACGAGAAGAAGGCTGCTAACCTCTCAGGAAGTAAAACAGATAGCAGGACGAGCGGGCAGACGGGGAATTTATGATATTGGGAAAGTCGCTTTTACAAGTGATATCAAAACAATGACACGTTTATTAGAACAAGAAGATCCCCCGCTTCAAGGCTTCGCGATCGCTCCAACAAACGCAGTTCTTGAACGTTTTCAAAAATATTCTCGAAAAATGAGAATGTTTTTCTATCTATGGGATCAATTCAAGAGTCCAGAGGGGACGAAAAAAGCAAGTCTATATGAGGAACGGATGCTTTATGAGTTAATTGAGGATACAATTATTGAGGCAAAGCTATCGTTACCTGACCTATATGGCTTTTTGCATCTACCTTTTTCGTCAAATGAACCATCTCTACGTGCCCAATGGAAGAAAACTCTCGAGGCGATTGTCGATGGTTTCCCGCTGCCAGATCCAATCCTTAAAGATTCTGGACTAGAAGAACTTGAGCTCTCCTATAAAGCGGTCGGCCTCCATCTGTTATTCCTTTATAAATTAGGAAAACAGACAGAAGCTCAGTATTGGGAACGAGTAAGGGAAGAAATTAGTGATAAAATACACGAACACTTAAAATCAGGTATTCAGCCAACTAAAAGAGTATGTAAACGATGTGGAAAGAACCTACCAATTGGCTTTTCCTTCGCGATCTGTAATGAATGCTACTTCGAACGACCAAGACGTGGACAACCTAGATAATCAATAGACATAAAAGCGATTAAGAAATATCGCGTAGATAGAAAATAATCCAAACGATCAGCCAGATTTACTCTGGGTGATCGTTTTTTTGTAAAAATTTAAAAATATATGTAAAAAATTGAAACCTTTTAGCAAACTTCGCCGTCTTAATGGTTAGGGTAAAATTTGAATATTTTTAAAATCACAATCTACTAGATTAAACAAGGATACAGAGATAGAGAGATTCAAAATTTTACCTATTTAATGAGATGAAAACAATAGGGGGAAGTATGTTGAAGAAAAAGAAGGTTTTAATATGGGTCTTGTCGATTATCGGAATCCTGGTAATCGCGGGTGGCGTAGCTGCCTTTTTCATAAAAGAAAGGAGTGTGGCATCTGTTGGAGAACAAATTGAGGAAGTAAATGTAACCGTACAAAAAGCAAAAGAGCAAGAATTAATAGAAACGATCCTAGTAACAGGCGAAATCGTTCCTGAAGGGGAGCAAAAAGTATTCTTAAATCCAGAGCAAGGAGAGATTAGCGAATATAAGGTAGAAGAAAACAAAACCGTAAAAGCAGGAGACCCGCTATTTGTCTATGATTCTTCAAAGCTAGATACAGAATTAACTCGAGCTACTAGGGAAAGAGACTTAATTCAAGCTAGAGCAAAGACAGAACAAAATCAAATCGCAGCCCTAAATAAACGGATTGAAGAAGCAAAAAAAGCACTTGCTGCACAAAAAAACAAACCAAAAACAAAAGATGCTGAGACACCTGAAAAGACTGAAGAAGGTACAGAACCACAACAAGTAGAGGAACCACCAGTTGAAGATGTAAATCAACTTACAAGTGAAAAGGTTCAAATGGAATTACAATATGAAAATACGAAATCAGAAATTACAGCAGCAAATGAACGAATCGCGGAAATTACGAATCAGAAAAAAGAAATGACAGTTGTTAGTAAAATTGATGGAATCATTGTAAAAGTAAATAAAAATATCGCAACAACTGAAGCAGGCGCATCAGAACCGGTCATACATATCATTTCAAATAAACCATATAAAGTAATTGGAACAATGAGTGAATTTGATGCAGTCAAAATTCAACAGGGACAAGAAGTAATTGTCCGTCCTAAGGTATTCAAGGACCGAGAATGGAAGGGAGTTGTCGAATCCGTTTCTCATTTTCCAAATGATGACGGAGGATCTGGTGGAGAATTTCCTGGAATGGGTGGTGGCAATGTTACCATGTATCCATTCAAAGTGGGAATTACCGACGACACAACTGATCTTCGTCATGGGTTCCACGTTTCATTAGAGGTTAGAATTCCTGGAACTGAGATTCTTCCCGTGATTTCGCATACGGCTATTTTGGATGAAGGTGGAGTAGCAGTTGTGTATGTCTTAGTAGACGGTATCTTACAAAGACGCGAAGTTCAAACGGGTTCAATGAATGATGAGTTTATCCAAGTCACTGAAGGTGTTCATAAGGATGATCTCGTGGTTTTAACACCATATGAAGGAATGTACGATGGAATGGAAGTGACCTCCTTTGATGAAGTTGAGTAAGATTACAAAGGTATATGGAAACGGGGCTCTTGAGGTACCCGTTTTGCACGGGATTGATTTAACTATTGAGGACGGGGAATTTATTGCCATCATGGGGCCATCTGGTTCAGGAAAATCAACTTTAATGAATATTATTGGTTTCCTAGATTCCCCAACTTCGGGCTCGTTTGAATTAAACGATGAAAAAATAGGACTAGTAAAGGATCGAAAGTTAGCAAAATTGCGTAACGAGCATATCGGTTTCGTGTTTCAGCAATTCTTTCTTTTACCACGTCATAATGCACTAAAAAATGTTGAATCTCCACTTATTTATGCAGGAGTTCCGAAGCGGGAACGTATTGACAGAGCCAAACAAATGCTAGACAAGGTCGGACTTGGAGACCGAGTCAAACACTTGCCAAATCAGCTCTCTGGTGGACAAAAACAAAGGGTTGCAATTGCAAGAGCCCTAGTAAATAATCCTTCGATTGTGTTAGCGGACGAGCCAACTGGAGCTCTTGATTCTAAGACGAGTGAGCAAATCATGGAGCTAATGGTTCAACTAAATAAAGAAGGAAGAACTGTCATTATTGTTACGCATGAGGATGAAGTTGCAGCATACGCAAATAGGGTTATCACATTAAAAGATGGGTTGATAACGGATGACCAAAGGAGAAGGCTATGAGTCTATTAGAAAGCTTTAAAGTAGCATTATCCTCGATCTGGAATCATAAGATTAGGTCCATTTTGACGATGCTGGGAATCATCATTGGTGTGGCGGCTGTAATTATTATTGTCGCAATAGGCCAAGGGGCCAAAACGAAAATGACAGAGGAATTATTTAGTATCGAAAAAAATGCAGTCGATATTTGGTATCAGCCGATGCCAAAAGAAGGTGAAGAAGAATCAGAGATGTTCTGGATGGAACCTGAACTAACTTCCGACGACGTCGAAACCCTTACTGAAGTTCCAGGAGTAAAAGCGGTTATCGCTACAAACCAAGGCTGGGGGCCGTTGATTTACAATGACCAACAGGGAGAAATGGAAATTACCGGAGTTGGACCTGAGTTCTTTACAGCTCGAAACATTCAAATAGTTGAGGGACGACCAACCAATGCGAGAGATAACGATGGAAGAAACCGAGTAGTGATGATCGATACTGTCGCGAGGGAAAAATTCTTTCAAGATAAAGAAAATATTATCGGTGAAATCGTCGATCTGAATGGTAACCCCTATAAGTTAATCGGAGTCTACGAGTCACCTATCCCTGAGCAATATCGATATAATGAATCAGGAGAAATGCTCATGCCTCGAGGAGTTATTTCAATGATGTTTGGCAATCGAGAAATTGAACGTTTAGCTATAATTGCAGACGATCCGGAACGAATATCTGAAATCGGGCGTTCTGCAGCTGATACCCTAACGATGGCCAAAAAACTCGAGGATGGAATGTATACGGTAAACGATTTTTCTGAATATGAACAAGAAGTAGATACTGTCATTACAATAATGACTTTAGTCATTGGAAGTATTGCAGGAATTTCATTATTAGTGGGCGGCATCGGTGTTATGAACATCATGCTCGTTTCCGTTACTGAAAGAACGAGGGAAATTGGTTTGCGAAAAGCCCTAGGAGCAACGCGCGGGCGAATTTTACTGCAATTTTTAATTGAATCAGCTACATTAACCTCACTAGGAGGTATGCTCGGAATCGGACTTGCAACGATAGGGACCATTGTTGTATCTCAATTTGCACCAATCACAGCAACCGTAAGTCCAATGATTGTAATAATCGGCGTAGGCTTCTCCGCTTTCATTGGTATCATCTTTGGAATCTTACCAGCAAACAAAGCCTCAAAACTTAGTCCGATCGATGCATTACGTTACGAATAGGATGAATCTAAAAAGGAGGGACTGACCTCCTTTTTTGCTTTGCCTGAAGGAAGTCAAAAATAAATGTCGAAAATTTATATAAGTGGAAATAATTTTAAAAGGTGGGAAAACATGATTCACGAAAAACATGAACTAAAACACAATAACGAAAAAGCTGAATTTTTTACGTATCTTCTAGATAATTCGGAAAGTATTGACCCAGACCGTAAACGACCAATGATTGTCATTTGCCCTGGCGGTGGCTATGTACATACTTCTGACCGTGAAGCAGAACCAGTTGCTATTCAAATGCTAAGTAAAGGTTATCATGCAAGTGTTCTAAGATATAGTGTGGAACCATCTGTATTCCCGACAGCCCTTTGCCAGTTGGCAAATGCAGTCGGCTTGATTCGTAACAATGCAGAAGACTGGAATGTTGACCCCAACAAAATTATTGTCATGGGATTTTCAGCAGGCGGCCATTTAACTGCAAGCTTAGGAGTATTCTGGGATAAGGAGTTTTTAACAGAACAATTATCCTTTTCAAAAGAGGAAATAAAACCGAATGGATTAGTCCTAAGTTACCCTGTCATTTCTTCTGGTCCACATGCTCACGAGGGCAGCTTCCGGGCATTATTAGGAGAAAAGTTTGAGGACCAAGGGCTACGAGAATTTCTATCCCTGGAAAACCAAGTAACGTCTGAAACCCCACCAACATTTTTATGGCATACGGTATCGGATGCGTCTGTCCCCGTTGAGAATAGCATGCTATTTGCGCAAAGTCTATTAAAACAGAGGGTCCCTCTCGAAATGCATATTTATCCTGAAGGTGTTCATGGACTATCACTTGGTACAGAGGAAACGCAGTCAAAAGGAAGAGACAATCACATTCAGCCTGAAATAGAGAATTGGATTGAGATGGCTGCAAGATGGGTAAAGGGGCTATAAAAATTTAATATGTGCAAAAGAGGGTCGTTAGTGGCCCTCTTTTTAATTTGCAACGAATAACACCAATACCTTGCAATCTCTTTTATTAAATGCGTAAAATGAACAAATACTCATATAAATAAATATGATTTATTCAGCTAACGATTGGAGAGATTATGTGAAACATAATTGGGAAATTGCGTTTGATTCACTATCTAAAATAACTGTTTTATCAAACCCAAATAACGAGCCAGTCACTATTATTGGTGATGCTGATGATTTAAACTGTATCGGTGTCGGTACGGATGCTGCCGTTTTTCAATCTCTTAATGCCCCAGAATATGCATTTAAGAAATATGCGAAGAATAAAGTTGCCAAGGTTAAGGCTGAGGCAAATGTCTATCAGATCCTAGGGGAGTCCCGATTCTTTTCAAAGTGTTTTGCTTCTGAAGACCATTACCTTGTTTTAACCTATGAAGAAGGGATAACTCTATATGATTGTATCCTTCAAGGAATCCATATTCCGAAACAAGTTGTAGAGGATGTGGAGGAGGCAAGAGATTATGTTCGGAACAAGGGGCTAAACCCTCGTGACATCCATCTAAAAAATATTTTATTGCAAAATGGACGAGCAAAAATACTTGATGTTTCCGAATACATTCAGCCGGGTAATGATTTTAGATGGGAACACCTTAAAAAAGGATATGAAGAGTATTATCATATGATTGACGGAAAAGCGGTTCCGTTTTGGGTCGTGGATACAGTTCGTAAGTGGTATAACCAACAAAACACATATTTCCCGTCAATAGATGACTTTATGAAAATCGTTCAGAAGCTTTTATATAGGAAGTAGAAGGTCAATTTTCACAAAAATACAACTAGTCTGTGATTTGTTGCTTTCGTAAGGTCTAAAAAAGCACCGGAACACGACCGAATGTGTTAGAATAATGTGGAAAGCAATACAGGGTCTGGCTTCATCATTAAACTAAAGCGATTATAAGTGTAGAAGTCAAAATGGAGGTTATCAATATGTATCCACTTATTCTAAGACATCCTGGACCTACTCCAATTCCGAAAAAAGTTGAACTGGCAATGGCTCAGGATATGTTTAGTCATCGTACTGAAGAATTTGTAAAGTTATACAAAGATGCCACACAACGTGTGAAACCTATCTTTGGAACTAAGCAAGATATTTTACTTCTTCCCTCAGGAGGAACAGCAGCATTAGAAGCAGCTGTGGTAAATACTGTTTCCCCTGGAGATGAAGTAGTCGTTATCACAGTAGGAGCCTTTGGAGATTATTTCGTTTCTATTTGTGAAAAATATGGCTTAACTGTACATAAACTAGTAAAAAATTGGGGTGAAGCTTGTACAAAAGAAGACCTCAGTGAATTTTTGAAACCGTTATCTAATATTAAGGCCGTTTTTGCTACGTATAATGAAACCTCTACAGGAATACTAAATCCAATTGAGCAACTAGCTGAAGTAGTGCGTAATCACTCAGACGCACTGTTTATAGTTGATGGGGTAAGCTGTATTGGAGGAGCCCCTGCCGAAATGGATCAATGGGGAATTGATATATTAGTAACAGGTTCACAAAAAGCGATGATGCTTCCACCTGGACTTGCACTTGTAGCCGTTAGTGAAAGAGCCTGGGAAGTAATAGAGGCCAATAACACCACTGCTTATTATTTAAATCTATTAAGCTATCGTGAGTGGGCCGCAAAAGGAATGACACCTAATACTCCTTCTATTTCGCTTATAATGGGTCTTTCTGCTGTGTGCGATTTAATTGAAGAGGAAGGCGGGTTCTCAAAAACGGTTGAACGACATGATATCATGAAAAACATGGTTAGGGAATCCATGAAAGCCTTATCAATAGAATTGTTAACGAGTGATGAGTATGCATCACCTACAATTACGGCAATCCGTGCCCCAGAAGGATTGGATCTTTCAGCCTATTTAGGACATCTTAAGAAGGAATATCACCTAGATTTTGCTGGGGGACTTGGCCATCTCCAAGGCAAGATTTTCAGATTTGGACATATGGGCTATTGCTTCCCTAGTGATGTCCTTCAAGCAGTTTCCCTAATGGAAGCAGGTTTACAAGACTTTTCCTATAGCTTTGAGCCTGGTGCTGGAGTAAATGCAGCACAAAATGTATTCTTGACCTCATTAAGGAAATAAACGATTTAATTGCCAGACCCTATTGATGTAATTTGTTAGTATAGGAAATGATAAACTGAGTGGTTTTTCCACTCAGTTGTTTTTTTGTCGGAAATTTCTTAATTATACTGAATATGAAACTTATTGCCTAATAAATCGTAGTACATTACTAACAGAGGAAATTGTAAAAACAGATTTTCCATATTCGTTAGTAAGGTTTTAGTTTTGTAAGGAGGGGTTTAAATGGGAATTATTAAAGCAGCAGTTAGTGCGGTAAAAGGAAACTTAGCAGATCAATGGCTTGAGGTAATTGAACCACAGGAGATGAGCGATACAACCGTTATGTCGGTTGGTGTAAAAGTACGGGCTAAAGATCGTCGAAATCAAAATTTTAAAGGAACAGATTCCACGATTTCAAATGGGTCAATCATCCACGTGTATCCAAATCAATTTATGCTTTTAGTTGATGGAGGAAAAATCGTGGATTACACAGCAGAAGAGGGCTATTATCAAGTTGTAAACTCTTCTCAACCATCCTTATTTAACGGTCAATTTGAAGAAGCTTTATACGAAACCTTCAATCGTTTTAAGTTTGGTGGTGTTCCTTCTTCATCCCAAAAAGTGTATTTCATTAATCTTCAAGAAATTAAAGGGATTAAATTTGGTACACGTAACCCGATCAACTACTTTGACAATTTTTATAATGCAGAATTATTTTTACGAACTCACGGGAGCTATTCTATAAAAATTGTTGACCCACTCAAATTTTTCATGGAAGCCATTCCAAGAAATAAAACGAATGTTGATATCAATGACATTAATGGACAATACTTATCTGAATATATGAATGCTTTACAAACGGCAATCAATAAGATGTCCGCAGATGGGATCCGAATTTCGCATGTCACTTCAAAAGGAATGGAACTTGCAAATTATATGGCTGAAGTCCTTGATGAAGACTGGACGCGGATGCGCGGAATGCAGGTTGAATCTGTGGGAATCAACAGTATTACGTATGATGATGAATCACAAAAACTGATAAACATGAGAAACCAAGGTGCAATGCTTCAGGACGCGTCAGTACGTGAAGGATATGTCCAAGGTGCCATTGCAAGAGGCTTAGAAGCCGCTGGTTCCAATGACGCGGGATCGATGCAAGGATTTTTAGGCATGGGAATGGGGATGCAAGGTAGCAGTGGATTTATGGGCGCTGCATCTGAATCGAATCGTCAGCAAATGCAACAGCAAGAGCAAAAACAGCGAAATCAACTAGTGGAGAATCCTAATCAATGGAAATGTTCTTGTGGTCAAACAAACACAGGTAATTTTTGCTCAGAATGTGGGTCACCCAAACAACAAGCAAATAAAGAGACGTGGAAATGTCAATGTGGCAAAGAAAATAGCGGGAAGTTCTGCTCAAACTGTGGCACTAAAAAGCCTGAAGAACTAACATGTCAAAAATGTGGGTTTAAACCTGCAAATCAACATGCAAAATTCTGTCCGGAGTGTGGATCTCGTTTTGAACATAAATGATGTGCCAAATCAAGCAGAAGAAGAGGTGATATGGGTTGGGGGTTGTAGTCTATAAATGTATTAACTGTGGGGGACCATTAGCATTCAAAGCTGAAACCCAGAATTGGACCTGTGATTATTGTTTGAGTGAATTTACAGAAGAAGACGTGAAGAATTTTATCAATAATGAAAAAGCAGAGGAAGAAGCAGAAGCAAGTAAAGAATCCCTAGATCAGGCAAAGGAATTAGATGAGGAATTTGATGAAAAAGCTACAGGCTATACGTGTAGCAGTTGCGGAGCAGAAATTGTAACCGATGATACCACTGCCGCAACTTTTTGTTATTATTGCCACAATCCTACGATTATTCCAAGGCAATTAGAGGGAGAATATCGACCAGAGATGGTCATTCCTTTCAAAATTAACCGTAAAAAAGCAGAAGAATTATTTAAAAATTGGTGTAAAGGGAAGCCGCTACTTCCCAAGTTCTTCACTTCAAATTCAGAGCTCGAAAAACTTTCAGGAATTTATGTTCCATTTTGGTTGTTTGATAGTAACACTTCTGGAAAAATTGAGGGTGAAGCTAGAAGAGTTAGAACCTATACCAGGGGGGATACCAGGTATACTGAAACAAAATATTATAAGGTGATGCGCGAAGGAAAAGCAATATTCCGTGATGTGCCAGCAGATGGTTCGAAGAAAATGGATGATAAGCTCATGACCATTCTCGAGCCTTATGACTATAACGATTTAACCGATTTTTCAATGTCCTATTTGTCAGGCTTTTTTGCCGAAAAATATGATATGAACCAAAATGATGTATATGGAAGAATCTCCAACGTCCTTCGTAATAATATAGGAACTTTACTCGAAGGTACCATTCATGGATATAGTACGGTCTCTATCCTTAATGCAAACGTAAAGCTCTCGAATGTTAAAGCAAAATATGTTTTATTACCCGTTTGGATGTTTACCTACCAATATAAGGGGAAGACCTATATATTTGCAATGAATGGCCAAACCGGAAAAATTGCAGGGGATTTGCCAATTAGCATTGGAAGAGCTAGTAAATGGTTTGGTATGATTTCAGCCAGTGTCTTTGCAGTGCTGTCGTTAGGAGGGTTATTTATATGGTAAAGAAAAAAGTTCTCTTTATCCCATTTTTCCTCCTAACGTTGTTAGTTTTTGCGACCGTTGCATTTGCTGACAGCGAACATGTTTTCGATCAGGCCAGTTTGTTCTCAGATACTGAAAAAGTAGAATTGCAGGAGCAAGCAATTGAATTAAGTGAACAATTTCAAATGGATATCCGTATTGTCACAACGGATGATAGTGAAGGAAAATCAGCAAGAGAGTACGCCAGCGATTATTATGATACTCATGGATTCGGTTATGAAGGAACAGATGATGGAATATTGTATCTTATTGACATGGATAACCGAGAAGTGTATATCTTTACACGCGATCGAATTGTTGATTATTTTCCAGACGTAACTGTAGAGGAAATTCTTGACCATGTCTATCCTTATTTAACAGAGGAAGCGTATGGTGAAAGTGCGAAAGCGTTCTTGTCTGACCTTGAGACTACGATGAATGTAGGAATTCCTGAAGGACCATCATCTTCTTCTGGAGGATATGCGCAATCGGATAGTTCTACTCCCTATTCATCAAGTACCTCCCAAGGAGAATTAGTTAAAGAACTTTTAATCTATTTTGCTATTGCAATTGGGGCTGGCGTTATTTCAGTTGGGGTAATGGCGATGTATAACAGAGGGCGCTCGACGACAACAGCCCATACGTATTTAGAATCTAATTCATTCACTGTAACCAATAAAATGGACCGACATTACAATACACGAGTAACACAACAAAAGATTCAAAGAAATTCAAATAGTGGTGGAGGATCATCATTTTCCGGCGGCGGCAGATCTGGCGGAGGAGGAAGAGGGTTTTAAGTAAGCATGAGGAGATTATAAGCCTCATGCTTTTTTCTATTCTAATAGTAAATGTCTGATTTAGTGGGATAATGGTGAAGATACTTAAAAACTATTACAATATAACACCTACTATTTTATTTCCCGGTGGTTTGTCGAAATGCAAAAGTGGGCCGTTTGTAATAACGAACAGCGAGTAGATTTTGCAAAAAAGTTATTTTTTATTATTAATTTTCGAAATTTTTATTTATAATAGGTAATAGACTGAACAGTCGATTTTATTTTTTCGAGATGAAACTCGAAATGGGGGTATAGTATGGCTAACCAACAAGTAATAAATGCTGAACTTCAAGAAAAGGTAGATCAATTTAAAAAATTAGATGAAAAAATCACACATCTAAATAGTGTACTTGCTCTAGCAGATTGGGATCAAAAAGTAATGGCTCCGAAGAAAGGACGTTCTCTTTTTGCCAATTCCATTGGAACCTTATCAACTGAGATATTTAAGCTATCTATCTCGAAGGAAATGGGTGAGCTATTAGAGGTATTAACAGATGATAAATTGTATACGCAACTAGATGACGTAACAAAAGCAACTGTACGTGAAAGAAATAACTTCTATAAACAGTCAAAAAGCATTCCATCAGAACTATATAATGAATATATCGTGTTGACTTCAAATGCAAATGATGCATGGGAGGAAGCTAGAGAAACAAATAATTTTGAAGTTTATCTTCCATATCTTGAACGAATTGTGGAAATTAAAAAGGAATTTACGAAGTATTATGGGTATGAAGGCCATCCATATAATGCATTATTAAATGAATTTGAGCCAGGATTAACCGTTGAAGTGCTTGACCCACTCTTTACAGATTTACGAAAAAGCAGTATTGATTTATTAAATCGAATCAATCTATCATCTTCTAAGCCAAGTGGCGAGGTTTTTGAAAAGCTTTACAATCCCGAGATTCAAAAAGAGTTTAATAAATTCTTATTACCGCGAATTGGATTTGATATGAATGCAGGAAGACTTGATGAAACTGTACATCCATTCGCTCAATCGATTAATACAGGGGATGTCAGAATTACAACCCGCTATCTTGAGGATAATGTTCGGTCTGCGATCTTTGGGACAATCCATGAAGCAGGACATGGTATTTATGAGCAAAACGTAAATCCTGAACTAGAAGGAACATCAATCTGCAATGGAGCATCCTTTGGAATTCATGAATCACAATCAAGATTTTTAGAAAATATGGTGGGACGTAGTGAAGAGTTTTGGAAGTTCTTCTATCAAGATCTCCAAAATCATTTCCCTGACCAATTAGGAAATCTGGATGTGAACGATTTTTATCGGGCAATTAATATTGTTGAGCCTTCATTTATTCGAGTTGAAGCAGACGAATTAACTTATAATCTACATATCATGCTTCGTTATGAAATAGAAAAAGGTCTCATAAGTGGAGAAATTGCCGTTAAAGACCTTCCGAATGTATGGTATGAGAAGATGAAGGACTATTTAGGTATTGTACCTCCAACTGATACTTTAGGAGTACTGCAAGATGTTCATTGGTCATTTGGTGGTTTGGGATACTTCCCATCATACTCACTTGGAAACTTATATGCGGCCCAAATTTTAAATACCATTATGAAGGAACTCCCTGACTTTTACGGTCATATTGAAAGAGGAGAGTTTAGTGTCATTCAAAACTGGCTTAAAGAGAAAATACACCAATACGGTGCTATTTATACACCTGATGAATTAATTAAGAAAGTCACTGGAGAAAGCTTAAATGCTACTTATCTAGTGAACTACTTAGAAGAGAAATATTCAAAGGTTTACCAGTTATAAGCTACAAAAAGTATGAAAAAATATTAAACCTCGTTCCTTTATTGGGACGGGGTTTAGTTGTAGTTTTATCGGAAATGAATGAATGGTATAATGCTTTTTGGAAAGTACAAGTAAGAAAGCTATAGGAGTGAAAAAAACTGAACAACGATAGATTTACAATAATTCAGATATGTATGCTCATAATTATTACACTTGCAGGAGTTTTATTTTCTGTAAGCTTTCATATCCCATTATTTATTGGATTTTTACCTGGATTTGTATTTCTCATTTCATTAATAAGAGGGAAAGGAAGATCTCTTCGTGAAATATGGAAGATATGTAGAAAGGGAATAAGCAAAACACAGACTGTCATTCTCATTCTATTTCTAGTTAGTTTTATCCTTCCTTCTTGGTACGAAGCAGATACAATTCAAGTATTAGTTTCTGTTGCACTACAAATTGTTACACCTGATCATTTCTTTTTGCTCTCCTTTATTATTGCTATGCTTTTTTCAATGACGCTAGGTACTTCTATAGGAACACTAAGTGCAGTTGGGATTCCAATCATGAGTAGTGCAATTTCGATTGATTTGGCACCTCATATAGTAGCTGGAGCATTGTTATCTGGAGCATTTGTTGGGGACCGAACCTCACCTTTTTCAAGCGCTTTTCAGTTATTATCACACACTGTTGAGATTTCTAATAAGAAGCAATTTCGTGCATTGTCACTAACTACTATTCCAGCAATATTAATTAGTATCGTTTTTTACAGTTATTTAGATTCCCAATATGACCTGAAACAAGGTGAAATAACAGTATTTAGCTGGGAAGAATTATCCTTTATGAAGTTATTACCACCACTTATTTTAATAGTAGTCGTATTATTTCGGAAAGGAATTGTCTATGCATTTCTATCTAGTATCATCGTTGCGAGTATCATTTCACTCATCGATGGAACTACCTTTTACCAACTTTTTCATGCCCTATTTTTTGGCATAAAGGGAATGGGCGGGGGCCTTATCAATATGTATATGCTTCTTATCTTTTTAGCATTGGCTGGCGCATATAATGGGCTTTTAGAAGAATATCGTGTCATCCAGCCATTAGTCGATGGATGGTTAAATAAATCAAAAACATTAGTTGAAGATTCCGTAAAAACAATCATTGCTACCTTTGGGATCTCTCTAATTGCCGCCAATCAGACATTACCGATTATCCTTACAGGAAGAACGCTGCTGCCGCATTGGATAAATAACCGAACGAAAACTGACTTAGCAAGAGTTATCTGCAGACTCGACCATGCTATTTCCAGGTATGATTCCATGGAGTGTACTAACGATTATGTGTAGTACGGTATTGGGATTACCGGTAACTACTTATCTTCCTTATGCCATATTTTTATGGAGTTTACCTTTTATTACGATAGTAGCTTCTATCTATAAACACCTTATTCCTAACAAAAGAAGGACAGAACATGTACAAAAGGCCTCCTAATATAAAATAGCTAAAGTCCCATAGAAAAAACGCAGAGTTTATGAATCTCTGCGTTTCTTATTATCCAGTATACTTTTTAGAAGTCTGTAAGCGTACTGATGGTCTGCGTCGTACCAGCCCAAAATATGAAAATAGAGCTAGTAAACTTGTTGATAAAATAACGACACCCATAGGAATGGCTGAATGTTCTCCCGCCACGCCAACAAGTGGAGAGGTTATTGAACCAAGAACAAATGGAAGTAAACCTAATAGGGCGGATGCACTACCAGCAATATGTCCTTGGGACTCAATAGCTAACGCGAAGGAAGTTGTTGAGATCATACCAATAGAACACACCAAAAAGAATATCGGAATCGCAACTGCTAAAAGTGATGCTTCTAACAAAAGAGCGATTAACAAACAAGTACCTGCTGAAGCGGAAAGAAATAAACCGAATTTCAAGAAAGTTTTTTCTGGGATAATATCTGATAAACGTCCAACAGACTGAGTTCCAATAATTAGCGCCAGGCCATTAACCCCAAATAGCAAACTAAATACCTGAGGAGATACCCCATATATATTCTGATAAACAAATGGAATACCCGACACATAAGCGAAAATTCCAGCAATGATAAAGCCTTGTGTAAGTGCATAACCTAGAAACTCTCGGTCTTTAAATAACGAACCAAAATTACTTAATACTTGAGTTAGATTACTTGGCACTCGCTTTTCCACAGGTAATGATTCTTCGAGATTAAAAGAGATTACGAGAAATAACACAAAGCCCACAACTGCTAATACAATAAAAACACCGTTCCAGTCAGTGATTGAAAGAACGCCACCACCAACGATTGGGGCAACAATTGGCCCAAGGTTACCAACCAACATTAATAAGGAGAAAAACTTAGTTAATTCTCTGCCACTATAAATATCCCGGACAATGGCTCTTGAAATTACAAGACCACCCGCTGCTGCAAATCCTTGTAGAAAACGACCTACAATAAATAGATAAATAGATGGGGCAAAAGCACAAATGACGGAAGCAATCAAATACATGATGAGAAAAATCAGCAATGGCTTTCGTCGACCTTGTACATCACTCATTGGACCAATAATTAATTGTCCCAATCCTAGTCCTAACAAACATGTCGTTAAACTGACTTGGACTAATGATGCAGTCGTTTCATAATCCTCCACAATCGTAGGAAATGATGGTAAATACATATCAATCGTGAATGGTCCTAGAAGTCCAAGTGACCCTAAAAGTAATGCAAGTTGCAAACGTTTCGTTCCTGTAGGTTTGTTCATGTTGTTCTCGCCTTTCGTATAGTTATTAGGACTCGAAAAGTGTCCCTTCCGTACACTATGTACATTTCCTAATAATAACAAGCAACTGATTCATACGTCAATTTTTGGAACTTTCAAGAATTAAATAGATAAATTGTTAAATATTGTATTAGGAAGAGTGCCAAGAAAACTAGAACAAACTTTTGTTCCGAAATTTGACATGGAAACTTTAAAATAGACTCGATTTAGTTCGGTTTACTGGTAAGTAGCCGAGGCGAAAGTGAAAGCAAATATACTCCTTCATGAAGTCCATGTCAATGCAACAGGTTAATAATAGTCATTTCATTAGTAGTAATCATTTCCTCATACAGGACTTTTTGCACAGGAGAAAATAACCATAGTTATCTAAATATTCAATAAAATGATTGTATACGTACTTATATGGAAGAGATTAACATGGTTGTGAAATCCTAAATTCCCTTTTAATAAGCTTTTAAATGCATTCAGCATTTTAAAAAGTTTATATAAATTTTTTTTTAAAAAAAGGAGGGCAGGAAGTTTTTATTTACTAATTATATGGGAAGGTGGAAAAGTATTTGAAGAGCTTTAAGGTAATTTTATCTGTATTTCTTACTTTTTTATTCGTTTCAAGTAGCTTTAATGTAGTGGCAGCAGATTCAAAAAAGGGGGCATCTCCAAATGCACCTTCTTCACCTGTCAATTTACAGATTCCAAACCTAGCTTATGATGAGGAAAGCATCACTCTTGTTTGGGAAAAGCCTGAGCACTACAATGACATCGTTGATTTTAATATCTACATGAATAAGAAGAAAATTGGAAGCGCTTTAGAGGATAATAGTGGACCAGCGAAAGCCTATATTGATAATTTCTATGAGAATATTGATAAGGATAATTTTCACGAGAAGATTCTAATCCATAATTTTCAGGTTAATAATCTTAAACCTAATAAATCCTATGAGTTTAGGGAATGAATTACCACGTTACGTTGCAGGGAATAATTCAAAAGTAACCGGGAATGTAAAAGTAGAAAATGGCAAAATGAGCCCATTAGATCTTGAGTCTGATGATACTTTTGGAATTTTAGCTGCAAACCAATCATATGATGCACAAGAATTAGGGATGAATGTGAAATCTGCTTATGCTGCACGTTCAAATCTGATTACTGTACGTGGCGTAGATGGCATGTACTATGAAGGCATTACACAGCTAAATCCTGCAAATCATGGGATTGTAAACCTTCATAGTAAAAATATCGTTATAAATGGAACCATTTCTAAAACATATGATGGAAATAATGCGGATGGTTACGAGTTCGGTGACTCTCAAAATATCATGGTATTCAATAACTTTGTTGATACTGGTGATGATGCTATTAATTTCGCATCAGGTATGGGACAAGCAGCATCCAATAGTGAACCTACAGGAAATGCTTGGATATTTAATAACTATATTCGCGAAGGGCACGGTGGGGTTGTTACCGGTAGTCATACAGGTGGTTGGATCCAGGATTTCTTAGTAGAAGATAATATCATGTATAAAACGGATGTTGGTTTACGTAGTAAAACAAATACACCAATGGGTGGTGGGGCAAAAAATATCCTCTTTAGAAACAATGCCTTAGAAGGTATTGATGGAGATGGTCCATTTGTCTTCACATCTTCCTATACGGATGCAAATGCTTCAATCTTATACGAACCAGCGGAGATCATCTCGCAATTTAGAGATATGGAGATTGTAGATACAACGGTTCGAAATCAAGGCGGAAGTAAAAAACAATCTATTCTCGTTAATGGTAATAATGATGCTGGTGAAGTTTATCATGAAAATATTACATTTAAAAATGTGAAATTCGATAATGTTTATTCTGTTAATATGAATTACGCAAAAGGCTTCAAATTTATTAATGTAACTTTTACAAATGTTAAAGATAATGGTGGAAATCCATGGAGAATCAATAACTCTACTGGACTTGTTTTTGAGAATACGACAGATGCTCCAGCAGATGCAGCTCAACAACCCGTATGGTCTGAGAATGCAGGTATTCAAGCCGAATCTTCTCCTGACGGAAAAAGTGTTACATTAACTTGGGATGAAGCAACTGATCATTCAGGAGTTACGGGGTACACCATCTATAAAGATGGTGAAAAACTCAATGAAGACTATACAACAACTAATCAAACAAGTTTTACTGTTGATGGGCTAACTCCTGCTAAAGAATATACATTTAAAGTTGAAGCTACTGATGCTATTGGGAATCGAACTTCTAATGGCCCGGAAGTCAAGGTGAAAACAAGTGGTGAAGCTGACCAAATAGCTCCAGTTTTACCTGAGAATACAAAGATTTCAGAATCAACTACTAAGATTCCTTCTAGTGATACTTTTGGTGGGAAAGCAGTAGATGTTGTATATACTGGGTTTACTTGGACTTCTATCACTTGGGATGCAGCTAGCGACGACACTGGTATAGCCGGTTATAATATTTACGCAAATGGAAAAAAACATGGATTTGCAACATCAAATAAATACACACTAACAGGTCTTGAACCTGGCGAAGCATACAATATTAAGGTTGAAGCAGTAGATCTTGCTGGAAACAAATCTCCTTATAATAGTGTTCTAGAGTTTGAAACTGCTAAACCTTATCCAATAGGGGCACCTTCATTTGAAGGGGACTTAGAAGCAAAGATTAATACAGATGGAACAAGTGTTTCTCTTTCGTGGAATGAAGCAGAAGCAAAAAATCAAGATGTAATCGGATACCGAGTATATGTGAACAGTCAAGCTATCAAACCTGATGGCGCGACATTCACACCGATTAATTCGGAAATGACAACATCTGATACTAGCTATACCGTAACAGGACTAAAACAAGGAAAACGCTACACCTTTAAAGTGGAAGCAGTTGGCCGCGGTATTAAATATTCTAAGAGAGAAAGACTCTCAGATGTGCTACCGAACGGTCTTGTCGAAGTCTCAGGTTATAGATGGAGTGGATTCGGACCAAGTGTAGATGTTCACCTCATTCCTGGTAAAGCAAAGAACGAGCAAGCTAAATCTAATTAGTACATGTGGCAAATTTCTGGCTAGCCAACGTCATATTTATTGACGTTGGCTTTTTTGTAGACAAAAAAGTTCATAATTTCAGTGTAGCATCTTAGAACATTTGTTCTTATAATTATATTATAGAACAAATGTTTCTTATAGTTAAGGAGATGATGCAATGAGTGAAATGAATAGAAGACCAAAAACTAAAAGAACTTTAGAATATGACGGGATAATCAAATTGTATGAAGAGGGGTGCGAGACTTCTGAAATTGCAAAGCTTGCAAGCGTGACGCCTAGATACATAAGAAAAATCCTATCGGAACATCATGTAGAATTAAGACCATTTGGTAGTTGGAAACGCCAATACACTCTTAATGAACATTATTTTAAAAAATGGTCAAATAATATGGCCTATATTTTAGGGTTCATCCTAGCAGACGGCTGCATATCCGGAGCAACTCAAACAGTAACAATATCGCAAAAAGAGCCTGAGATACTTGAAAAAATAAAAATAGAACTAGGATCTAATTATCCATTACAACAAAATAAAAAGACTGGTGTATTTCTTTTAAACTTAAATAGCAAAATTCTAAAAGAAGATTTAATCAATATCCACGGAATAACACAAAACAAATCGTTAACCGTACCTTTCCCTCATGTTCCAGATGAATACATTCATCATTTTGTTCGAGGTTATTTTGATGGGGATGGGAATATTTATTCAAGAGGATATTTAATAAGTTTTGTGGGTGGTTCTCTCGAATTTATGAAGGGATTAAACAAAATCTTAGATCAAAAAAGTTTTGAACCTCGGATTGTTGCAAAAGGCAAATTCTATCGCTTATACATCAGCGGTAGAAAAACTGTTAAAGAATTTTACAATTGGATATATAAGGATGAGGAAATTTACTTAAAAAGAAAATATGATAGCTTTCCAGATAAAGATGTAAGTGCTAGCGAGTTAGAAAACTCCAAACTTAAATCCACGAAGGTGGCTGTTAAAGAAAGAAAATTACAATTTATTAATACCTTTGCCTCGAATAACTCTAAAGAATTCACATGCGATGAGGTAGGAATAAGTATGGCTACATTTCATCAGTGGATAAAAAAAGATAATGAGTTTAGGGAATTAATCAAACAAATTGAAAATGAGGGTGATTACTAGATTTAAAACATTATTTCGCCCATGCGCTATGCATATTAGTTGCAACCGTTCAATACTATGATTGAACATGTTTAGATTTAAAAGGAAGAGGTATTTAAATTAATATATGTATTTAACCAAACATCGCAATAAGCGATGTTTTTCTATTGTTCTACAAAATCCTCATGATTTCTTAATCATTTTCACAGTAGACATAATATCTATTAGATTTCAACGAAAATCGAATTATTCTCCACTTCCTATAATTATCAGTGCGGGATAGGGAATTATACGGTGCGCCTCTAAAAGTTATGCGGTACGGTTGGATAAGACATAACTCTTTCAATTATTGACATATTTTTACTTATATATACAAAATTCTGCTTGTAATACTCACAAACAATGTTTGAAAGTATTACTGCAGAATGAGGGGACCTTTATGACCAATAGGCACCCTTGCCACTTGTGCTAACTACCAGGTTTGTTTGAAAGCACCGAAGTTGTCCATGTACTCTAAAAAAAGTTCGATAATTTCTTTTTGGCTGGATGTTTCTGAGGTATAAAGCCAGGTGCTTCGTTCGAGTGAAGTACGATTTATAAATTGCATTTTTACTTTATTAAGATCAGGTGATTCGCTGAGACATAGGCCGGGCAGAATCGCATAGCCGAGCCCTTCTCTTATAAACTTTAAACTCGTTTCAAGCCCGTCCACCTTCATTGTATTTTTAGGAGGAATGTTGTATCGCTCCTCCCACCATCGATCAATTAACATA
Source organism: Fredinandcohnia onubensis (assembly GCF_002734285.1). Lineage (GTDB taxonomy): Bacteria > Bacillota > Bacilli > Bacillales > Bacillaceae_L > Ferdinandcohnia > Ferdinandcohnia onubensis_A. The sequence continues at coordinate 62,274 of NZ_NSEA01000023.1, forward strand.
CGTAATGAGATATTGGTAGTGTATTCAATTCTTGTTAGATTAGGCAAATCCGTAATATCAATTTCTCCTAAAGAAACAACGTAAATATGCTCCTTTGAAACAAGCTTCTTCTTTTTCTGAATGGAGATATTATCTCGTAGAAAAGCGATATCAATTTCATTTGTTGAGAACTTTTCAGTTAAATCATCACTAAACCCTGTCACTAATTTAAATTCAATTTCTGGGTAATCTGTAATAAAACTAGATAAGAGTTTAGGTAAAATAAATTGTGAGATAGCGGGGGATGCCCCAATTTTAAGAATACCTTTCACCAATTTTGCAGAGGAGTAAATATTTGCCTTTACATTTTCCCATTCACTAATCATTTTTTTTGCATAGTTGATGATAATCTCACCTTGTTTATTTGGTACAATACCTTTTTTATTACGCGTAAAAAGTTTAAGCTCGAGCTCCTTTTCGATATTATTTATACGATATGTTAGTGCAGGTTGTGACATAAATACTTCCTTTGAAACCTCGGAAATTGTCCTTTTCTCTCCAAGTTTACTTAAAATAAGCCAGTCTTTCATTTCCATTACTTGTCACCTCACTTCTCTAAACTGCATACCCAGAAGGGTATTTCTCAAATTTAAAAAAGACAGAAAAGGTATTTGTGTAAAAACTTTTAAACTTGGAATCTATAAAAAATTTTTATAGAATCAATTAAAAATAATCTATTTTTAATTATAAGACAATTATACTATGATAAACAGAGGGAATAATCAAAAAAGTTATAATTTTCTTTTTTGTAAGGAGGAGGGGTTAACATATTAGGTAAAAAACTAGATTAGGGAAAATGAATAAATTCTAGTGAATATTGAAAACGATTTCAACATTAAGGAAACAGGAATTAAAAATAGTTTAAAAAAATAGGGGGAAAAACATTGAAAAAGGTTGCGAAAATTAATCTCATTTTATTAGTTTTAATCGGATTGGTTCTATCAGCTTGTTCGGGGGATAAGGTAAATGGAGGAGAATCAGACTCTAGTAGTACAACAAACCTTGTTTGGGGTGCTGCATCACTAGGATCGAATGCTCAAATGATTGCAACAGCAATTGCAAACGTAATTGGTGGTAAGGAATCAGATATTAAAATTTCTGTTCAAGCAACTGGCGGTTCTTCAGAAAACCCACGCTTGATTTCAAAAGAACAGGTTGATATTGCTCACGTAACAGATGCATATAAGGCAACTAAGGGTATTGATATTTTTGAAGGCGAAGATCCAGTTGAGCTTTGGAGTCTATTCACAATGTACTCCAATGAATTAGTATTTATCGTTCCAGAGGATAGCGAAATACAATCAGTTGAAGATTTAGTTGGGAAAAAGGTATCAACAGGACCTCCAGGTGCTGGGGTTACTCAAATGTCAAAGGCAGCTTTAGAAGCTTACGGAGTATTTGATCAAATCGAAGTAATAAATCTCGGATATAACGAAGCAGTAGACGCATTAAAAGACGGTGTAGTTGATGCAATTGGAAACTTTAGTAGTTTAGGAATTCCAAGTCCATCTTTAGAACAGCTTGATCAATCTTTCGACTATAGAATTTTACCGATGGATACTGAAATCCTTCAAAAAGCTTTCGACCAATACCCTGACTACGGCCCAGTAGTAATTCCAGATGGCTCATTCTCTGAAATTGACGAAGATTTCCATACACTAGCATCATTTTCAATTGAATTTGCTGATTCAAGAATGACTGATGATGTTGCATATCGTATCGTTAAAAATATTTACGAAAACTTGGAAGAAGTTGGGTCATATCACAACCTTGCTAAGAAAATGAAATTAGAAAACGCATTAATGGGATTACCAAAAGAGGTTCCAGTACATCCAGGTGCTGCTAAATACTATAAGGAAAAAGGCATATGGAATGAAAGCTATTTAGAAGGTGCAAGAAAGTAATAATCCAGTTCTAGAACATAGGAAAGGGGGAGTTTGTTAGTGTTAAATTCTGACATCGAGCAAGTGGACAATAATGTGAATAAGAAAGTTTTAATGACCATTTTTGGAATATTAGCTTTCACTATGAGTTTATACCAACTCATAGCGGTTATTAGACCAACATTTTCTCCCGTCGAACACCAAGCCATTCACTTAGTTTTTGCACTAACTTTAGTGTTCATATGGGCGTTAACAAGTAAGAAAAACACTTTATTTAAAATCATTGATGCACTTTTATTAACAGGAAGCGTTATATCCTGTATCTATATACTGATTAATTTTGATCGACTAATTACTCAAGCGGGAATAATAAATACGATTGATGTGATAATTGGAACAATCTTACTTGTTGTTATCTTAGAAGCGACAAGAAGAACCTTTGGAATTGCGTTACCGATACTAATTATCATTAGTATTTTATATGTCCGTTTTGGATACCTTTTCTCGGGCTTCTTTTACCATGCTGGTATAGAATGGCCAAGATTAATCACATCTTTAACGACCAACCTAAGTGGTGTATTCGGTTCAATTTTAGATGTATCTGCTACATTTATAGTGTTGTTCATGATATTTGGCGGTATGCTTGATGCAAGTGGTGCTGGTAATTTCTTTATAAAATTATCAATGGCAATTGGAGGGAAATCCCGTTCTGGCCCAGCACAGGCAGCTGTTATAAGTAGTGGTTTAGTAGGTTCAATTAACGGAAGTGCCGTATCAAACGTTGCTACAACTGGTGTATTTACAATTCCATTGATGAAAAAAGCAGGATATTCTCCAAAAATGGCAGCGTCAGTTGAATCCGTTGCCTCAACAGGGGGTATGATTTTACCGCCTGTCATGGGTGTTGGGGCATTCGTAATGGCTGGTATTACTGGCATTCCATATATTCAAATAGCAATTGCGGCCATTTTACCAGCTTTACTCTATTATTTTACAGTGAGCACAACAATTCACCTTCATGCATTAAAGCATGATTTTAAGAAAGTAGATGATAGTGAAATACCTAGTGTGAAAGAAACCTTAAAAGAGGGCTTTCACTTCCTTATACCATTGATTGCTATCGTGTACTTCATGGTATCAGGTATGTCTGTCATGAGAGCAGGTTTTTGGGGAGTAATCATACTAATAGCAGTAGTTGTAATTCGTAGAACGATTGAAACAAAAAATTATGTTCTTACCCAGGAATTTTGGAATTTTATTAAAGAAGGTATGATTTCAGGTGCGAAAAATGCAATGAGCGTTGCAGCGGCGTGCGCTGCAATGGGAGTTGTGTCTCAGGCATTCATTATGAGTGGTCTTGCATTTAAAATTGTGTATTTTATCAAGGACCTTTCTGGTGGTATGGGACTTTTAGCGCTAGTCTTAACCATGTTAATTTCGATCTTCTTCGGGATGGGAGTACCAACAACTGCTTCTTATATTTTAGTAGCTGTTATAGGTGCTTCTGCATTAACTGAACTAGGATTCCCACTTTTATCAGTACATTTATTCATTTTCTATTATGCAATATTAGCGAATATCACTCCGCCTGTAAGTGCGGCAGTTTTAGTTGCATCAAAAATTGCAGACTCAAATTATATCAAGACCGGAATTACGGCGATACGAATCGGTTTACCAGGGTTTATCCTTCCATTCTTATTTGTATATCATCCTGAATTATTATTACAAGGTAGTCCAGTAGAAATCATTGCAGTTGCGATTTCTTCCTTCTTGGGAATGTTTATGCTAGCTGTTACATTTGAAGCTTATTTCTTAAAAGAAATAAATGTCCTAGAACGAATAATTGCCGGAATTGCTAGCTTAACATTAATGTATCCAGGTGTATTTACAGATATAATTGGTTATTTGTTATTTGGAGGACTACTCGCATCACAAATATATGGAAGAAAAAGACTAGTGAGCTATGAAAATAAATCTGTAATGTAACAGAATAATTAATCAATAAAACTATTAATTAGGTATTGTATTGCTGTTGATATAAGACTCTAAAAAGCTCCACTACCAATAACATTTGGAGCAAGGAAACTTGCTCCTTTTGCAATTTTCAAAAAAGAGGCTGCGATTATACGCTATATGTTCACAGTAATACAATGCCAAATAAAACGAGGGGAAGATACTAATTATGGAACATTTATTAAAAGCCATAAGCCCGATTAATCACTTAAAAGAAGTAGAAAAGTCTTTCTTATTTCCAAAAGAGGTCATAATATCTGACTGTATATTACGAGACGGGGAACAAATGGCAGGGCTGGCATTTTCATTAGATGATAAAGTTCGCATTGCAAAGCTTTTAGATGAATTAGGAGTAAATGAAATAGAAAGCGGAATGCCTGCTGTTTCAGAAGATGATGCGGAAGCTGTAAAAAGAATTGCTTCCTCTAGTTTAGATGCGAGGGTAACCGCATTAGCCCGAGCAACGAAGACAGATATTGATAAGGTCCGCAACTTGGGAGCTTGGGGTGTGTCAATCAGCCTACCAATAGGTGATTTACAACGAAAACATAAACTAAAATGGTCAGATGAGAAATACATTGATATATGTTTATCCTTGACTAGCTATGCTAAGGAACAAGGATTATATGTTATTTTAAGTCCTTATGATACTACGCGTGTTGATTTGAACTTTTATGAAAGATTTTTGAAAGCCCTAAAATCGGAAGGTACAGTTGACAGAATTCGCATTGTTGATACAGTAGGATCTGCTCATCCAGAATCACTTCGTTATCTAACTCGTTATATAAAAAATATTTATGATGTTGAGCTTGAGGTTCATTGTCATGATGACTTCGGATTGGGAACTGCAAACACGATTGCTGCATTATCATCAGGTGCAGAGGTGGCATCTGTAACTATGAACGGTATTGGAGAACGTTCTGGAAACACTGCATTAGAAGAGGTAGTAACTGCATTAGACGTGTTATATGGAGTAAATACAAAGGTGAATCTATCAAAGCTTAAGGAAGTTTCAGAAAAAATTGAGAGCATTACTGGTATTTCATTGCAGCCACACAAAGCAGTAGTAGGGAAGAACTCCTTCCGACATGAATCCGGTATGATTGTCGCAGGGATTATAGAGGAACCTTTTGTTGCTGAGGCAATCCGTCCTGAAAGGGTTGGCCAAAAGCGCGAAATCGTAGTCGGAAAGGGTAGCGGTATTGTATCTCTTCTACATAAATTAAAAGAATTACAAGTAGATGAGACTGCTGTTAACGGTACTGTATTATTGAATAAAGTAAAGAATTTTGCGATTGAGAAACGAAGAGCATTAACAAATGAAGAACTACTAGACCTATATCATGAGGTTCAGCTTTCACATAATCTTTAAACCTAGGGGGTAGAAAGATGGGTAGACTGCAAGATAAAATTGCTATTGTGACAGGGGGAGGATCTGGAATTGGGAGATCAATTGTTGAAACATTTTTATCTGAAGGTGCAAAAGTAATTGCAATTGACATAAACGATGATTACCTCAAAACTGTAACCCATGAGCTAAATGAAATATATCCTGGTTCCTGCATAGGGAGAGTATGTAATGTTACGAAAGGTTCTCAGGTGACAGAGCTTATCAATTCAGCCTGGGATGAGTTTGGAAAAGTTGATATTTTAGTAAATAACGCTGGGGGCAGTATGAACCATTCGATTCATCTCCTCGATATTACGGAAGAAATGTGGGACCAGGTATTTGACTTAAATGCGAAAAGTGTATTTTTTTGTTCACAGACATTTTTGCGTAAACATATGCATAATGATTCGACAGGTGTTATCGTTAACATGGCTTCTCAATCAGCCATCGTTCCAAATGAGTCAATGAGGCCACATTATAGTGCTGCAAAAGCGGGAGTTATTGGTTTAACCAAGCATATGTCAAAGGAATTTGGTCCATTAGGGTTTAGAGTAAATGCGGTAGCACCAGGCTATTGCAAAAGTGGTGAACGGATAGCGAAAATTTGGGAATCACGAGATACAAAATCAATTTTACGAAATGTAGCATTAAGAAGGACATCCACTCCAGAGGAACAAGCTGCGGCAGTACTTTTTCTAAGTTCAGATGAAGCTTCATACATCACTGGCGTAGTTTTGGATGTAAACGGTGGGGGCTTCTAATTTTTTTTATTTACAAAGGGTGTTGAATGGCGTACAGAAATGGCCATTTTTCACCCTTTACTTTAAGAACCCCATAATTTTGAATATTTTTAAAAAAACGAAAGAATAAATGAACATAACAGTAAACTCTAGGTTATTGGCATATAAGAAATGAATGACTTAGAAGAATTGCAGATCACAAATTATGGTTTGTAAAAAAGGAAAAAAATAATTTCAAATAACAGAGGGTCAATAAAATATCTCTTTGTTACATAGAAAGGGAGAAAAAGTAGTGACAAAAAAAGTATTTATTATGGAACCAATTGATGATATGGCAGACACTTATCATATTTTCAAGACAGAGGGTTATGATGTAGTTGTTGGTCCCCCTGTGTCTGCTGCTGATAGTGGTTATTCTGAATTAGAATTAATCGAACTTTGTAAGGATGTTGATGCAGTATTAGGGATGGCACGTGAAAAAATCACAAGAAAAGTCATAGAGTCAAGTCCAAAACTACGTGTCATCTGTAAATATGGTACAGGTGTTGACAATATTGATGTTCAGGCTGCAACGGATAATGGTGTTCTCGTAACAACTGCACCCGTACATAATATGACTGTAGCTGAATATGCTTTTACGATGATTCTTTCTGTGTTACGGAAGGTACCCCGTAATTTTGACTACCTAAAAGCCGGTAACTGGAGAGACGCTTCAACAATGGGTAGCGAATTATATCGTAAAACAGTTGGGGTTGTAGGTATTGGAGCAATTGGGAAAGAACTTGTAAAAAGGTTAAGTGGTTGGGATGTTCAAATTCTTGCGTATGACCCTTATGCAACTGAGGAGGTAACAACCAAACTCGGTGCTACATTAGTAGATTTAGAGACTTTATTAAAAGAGTCGGATGTTGTCTCATTGCATGTTCCTTTAATGGATTCTACAAGAGGGTTAATTGGTCATAATGAATTAGCATTAATGAAAAAGACTGCGATATTAATTAATTCATCACGTGGTCCAATTGTTGATGAAAAATCACTTATTGATGCATTGCAAAAAGGAGTGATTGCAGGAGTAGGATTGGATGTATTCGAAAAAGAGCCAATCAGCCTTGATAGTCCACTTTTACACATGAGCAATGTCGTGTTAACTCCACATGTCGCCGGTTATACGTTTGAATCATTACATCGGATTTCTGTTCAAAGCTCAATCAACTGCTTAACGGCTCTAAAGGGAGAGAAACCAGATTTCTTGGTAAACCCAGCAGCACTTAATAAATGGCAAAAAAAACATATAGATAAAACCTTTTATGGTGGTGGTTTAGGTGAAATTCACAGATAAGGTAGTAATTATTACTGGTGGCTCACAAGGAATCGGTAAAGACATTGTATTAAATTTTTGCAAAGAAGGAGCAAAGGTTGCGGTATTTGATACAGACGAGGAAAATGGTATGAAGTTGGTAAAACAAATCCACAATCAGGATGGAAAAATCTCGTTTTATAAGGTCGATGTGAGTGACCATGAACAAGTGACTGACACAGTAACTGAGGTTGTAACATATTGGGGTACAATTGATATTTTAGTTAATAATGCAGCAATCACAAATCCACAAACAACAGAGGATATACCTGTACAAGATTGGAAGCGGATTGTCGATGTAAATCTTAACGGAGTGTTTGTATGCTCACAAGTGGTTTCAAAGCAAATGAAGAAAAAAGGTTCTGGAAAAATTGTTAACATTTCATCAGTTGCTGGAAAACGAATTGGCTTTGCAAGTGGAAGTGCATACACGGCATCAAAAGCAGGTGTGATTGGATTTACGCGTCATCTTGCTTACGAACTAGCGCCATTTGGTATTAACGTAAATAGTGTCTGTCCAGGAGGAACACTTACTTCTTTATATGAATCTATCACTGACGAACAAACATTAGAAAAAAGAGTAAAATCAATTCCTTATGGTCGGTTATGTACACCACAGGATATTTCAAATGCTGTTCTATTCTTAGCATCTCCCGAAGCGGATATGATTTGTGGAGTATCTTTAGATGTAGATGGTGGAAGCATGTTAGGGTGGTATAATATACAGGACTACTATGCAAATCGAAAACGGATTGGAGAGAAGATCTGAAAAAACACGAAAGAAAAATAGAATTATTAATTAATTATGCTACATAAGTGCAAGGTAGAACTTGAGATAATATTTGAATCGAGCCAGAACCTCATAGGAATCCCTGTGGGGTTTTAATGTTTTTGAAAAGTATCACGGAAATTTTTGAGTTGTGAATTGGGGAAGTTAAATAACGAGAAAAATAGTAAGTGTTAAAAGAAAAAAAACTACAGCTCCAATATAGAAGCTGTAAGGGGATAAAAAACCTTATACATTTATTGAAAATGGATCCTGGATATTATCTGACAGGTCAATCATAACGTTTTTCACACGTGTATAATCTTGGAGCGAATGCCAGCCTCTTTCACGGCCAAAACCACTATGCTTCATGCCACCAAACGGTGCTTGAGCTGCACTTGTACGATAGGTGTTAACCCATACAGTACCTGCCTCGAGTTGTTTTGCAACACGGTGAGCTCTTGATAAATCAGTCGTCCAAATTCCTGAGGCGAGTCCGTAATTTGAATTATTAGCGATTGCAATTGCTTCTGCCTCATCCTTAAAAGGAATCATACATAAAACTGGGCCAAATATTTCTTCCCTCGCTACCTTCATGTCATTTTCTACATTTACAAGAATCGTAGGTTTAATGAAGTATCCATTAGTAGGGACAGAACCCTCATTTCCTACAATTACCTTTGCACCCTCTTCTTCAACATCCTTAAGCATATTGGTAATGGAGTTGTATTGGTTTTCGTTCGCAACTGGTCCCATTTCAGTGCTATCATCTAACGGATCACCAAGGCGAATTTTTTTCGCACGTTCCGCAAGTCGATTTGCAACTTTAGCGTAAATCGACTCTTGTACAAGAAGTCGTGAACCAGCGATACAGGTTTGACCACTTGATGCAAAAATCCCAGCCATTGCACCAGGTACGGCTTTATCTAAATTGGCATCCTCAAAAATAATGTTTGGAGACTTTCCTCCTAGCTCTAATGTTAATGGAATGAAGTTGTTTGCTGCACTCTTTCCAATAAAACGCCCAGCAGTAGTACCTCCTGTAAAACTAATTTTTTGCACCTTACCAGACTCAGTAAGCATTTGACCAACACGTCCATCACCCGTTACGATATTTATTACACCAGGAGGGAACCCTGCCTGCTCTACTAATTGGCCAAACAATAATGTCGTGACTGATGCGTGCTCGGAAGGCTTAACAATTGCACAGTTTCCCGCTGCTAAAGCGGGAGCTAATTTATTCATTAATAATTGGAGTGGTGAATTCCAAGCAGTGATTAGAACACATACTCCGACTGGCTCACGCAACGTGTAGTCGAATAAATTTAAATTATCAACAGGAATTGTCTCGCCGTAAATTTTATCTGCGTAACCTGCATAAAAGCGGAGCATACGTGCTGCAAAAGGAACTTGCTTTTTTGTTTCTCGTAGCACTTTGCCATTATCCTTTGTTTCTAGGAACGCTAGTCTATCTGTATTTTCATCTATTAAGTCTGCAAGCTTAAACATTAGCTTTGCTCTTTCATAACCACTTTTCTTTTTCCATACAGTATGAAAAGCCTTATTTGCAGCGTCAATTACATAATTGATGTCGATTCTACTTGCCTGTGGAATTGTTCCCCAGATTTCTTTGTTATATGGATTTATTACAGGATGGCTTGTTTGTTCAGAGCTTTCCTTCCATTCCCCGTTGATAAGCATTTTGTACGTTTTTATTTAAAAAACCTCCTTTAGTTTGTAAAATCAATGTCATTCCATTTTTCCCATAGCTTTGCAATGGCTGCGTAATCCAAGTCACCGTAACCAGCCTGTTGAGCAATTTCGTAAACAGTATGAGCACCTTGGACTGAAAATAAAGGAACATTAAGTTGTTGTGCAAGATTGAGGTAAAGAGTGGAATCCTTTCTTGCATTAGCTGTTGACATACCACCTTCATATTTAGAATTGCGAATTCGTTCTTTGTAACGGTGTGTTAATGGACGTAGCAATGCAGTTTCACCCCTGAGTAGGTCATAAATTTTTTCTGGTTGAATACCAAGCTTTACTCCTAGAGCTGCTGATTCAACAATCACGCTCATAACAGCATGGGCAACACCATTGTTGATTATCTTTGCTGCCACCCCCGCACCAAGACCACCCATTAATTGAACATCTTTCGATATCGCTTTCAAAACATCGCTTACTTCTGGAAAAACATCGTCAGAATCTCCAACAAGCAAGTCAGCTTTTTTGTTTTTCATATGCTCTACTCCACCAAGAATGGCTGCATCTATTATTCTAATACCACTTGAAGAGCTAGCCTTCCTCATTTGTTGGACTTGACTAGGCAGTACTGTACTTGTCTCAACGATAATTGAATTAACTTTCATAATTGGGCTGGCAGTTGATACAATTTTACTAGAAATGTCGGCTCGAGGCATAGACAAAATTAGGACATCCACTTTAGGAGCAAGTTCTTCAAGTGAATCCACGGTATGTACTCCTACTTCTTCCATTTCAGTCCTTTTTTTTATATCAATATCAAATCCAATTACCGAGAATGACGTAGAAAGTCTTTCAGCAATGGCACCACCCATATTGCCTAACCCAACAACTCCAACGATTTTTGTCATATAAAATAAACCCCCAAAGATTTCAAATTAGAAAATAGATATTGGAATTACTATAATTTTACCTGAGTTTTCTAATAATTAAAATTTTAGAGTTTTTATATTATGATATAAAAGAATCTTATACAATGCGGGGAAAAAGGGACTAGGGGGGAGCTTCTACCTGTAGAGCAAAACAGCCAACTAAAAGAAGCCATTCTAATCCACAAATTTAAATTCAAATAGAACAGTATTATTAATTACAGTAAAATGAGACAAATGAAGTAGAAACTTCTAACATTTTTTCTATTAACGATATCCTTAACAGTGAATTATCAAAGTTGATTATATGCCCTTTCAGTAATGATTACACAATCAATACTTATGGACTCTGTTTCGAACCCGAATTTACAAGATGTCTTATTTGATTTAGTACGAAGAGGTTATATACTATTCTGTAAAGAAAGAGACAAGTAAATGCATAATAAAGAAAAAACTAATTTAACAATTTGTCATTGATAGCAGTTACAGAATATATCGATTATGTATTTTTGAGGATGCGAATTAGAAGAATTAGACAAGAACCGATTTGATAAAACCACAGAGAGTGAAGAACGAATGACAATCAGATTGACACGGCTCACCTTAGATTAGCAATCTAAATAGCATGCAAACGGAGTTGCTTATTGCAACTATGCTAATGAGATAGGATCAATTGAGGAGATTTTTAATGAAGCGAAATATTATCATGAAGAGTCGAATCGTTTGTACTCTACTCAAAAGAAAAAGAAAGGAGAAGAGTGGGGTTTTCCCATTCTTTTGTTACTCGCTAATGCCAGTAGATAATAAATACATACTAAAGCTTGTAAAATTCTTCAGGTATAAAAGGTTAAAATAAAGCGCTAATTACATAATCAACATTATATCGACTTAAGCGACATTAATTGTGTCGCTTTTTAATGAGGAAATTTTGTATATTGGTATAGGAATATGTATGGAGGAGAATCGCATTTTTAGACAAAAAAGGAGAAAGTTAAGGGAACAAAGAAAGTTATATATAAATGGAAAGAATATGATTTTGTTGATTTCTTTATAAGGTTTACCCCCTGGTATAGCCCGGTAAAAATTGACTCAATCAGTTCTAAAATCAAGGAGTAGAACCTTATAAAGATAATTTGAGGCTGAAGAAAAACCTATGCAGAAAAGTTTTGCTAAAAATATAAATCTAAAGAAAATACGCTTGTCATTAGTACCAAGCGCATTTTTAATTCAACAAATTAGGGCGATGACATGCACCGTATCAATACTTTTTACCATCGAACACGGGTGAAAGCAATTAACTACCAAAGATCGACCGAAAATGAGTATGACCTCCCTATCGTTGCTAGAAATAAAAATGATTACCTGGTTGAAGAAAAACTGAGAGTTATATTTTATACACGTAAAAATAATAGTCTACATATTTAATAGGCAATAGCAGAAAATAACTAAAGTTTCCTTCAGGGAATTATTTGATGATATGGTAAGGCTCAAGATTCGTCAGCAAATAAAAGATGTACTCACACGTATACATCTTTGCTTAATTTAACAGATTACAATACACCCTATTTACAAACTCAATTTCCCTTATAAACTTATTTTTGGTATATTCTCTTTTTTTAGCAGTGGATGCATCAGGATTGCTCGGATAACTGTAAAAAAACACTATAATCAAATTTCTTATTCATTCCTCATATTGTTCGCATTTTTGGCACCAACCACATTCATTACATACTGTTTTGTACCCAGGGTGATATTCGCATTCTGTAAATCTCATTTCATCTCCGCCAGTGCAACGTTCACAGTCATCGTACCATCCCATATTCGTCACCTCCTAATAGATATGTGATAATTATAAAACATAATGTAATAATTTGTTATATTTTTTGTTAAAGGAAGTTGTAAAATTCCCATTACTTTTAGCTACTTAGAAAAAAATGGGTTATAAGAACAGGACTTATAATAAACCAAATAAAATTAAGATTGAATGAACTTCCGATTGACGAAGCAAAGGGAACTATTTATAAAGAAAATGATTATGTCATTTTGAATGTAAGGCGTACATTATTATTTTCTGGAAAGGGTATTGTGAAATGGTATAAATCAGAAGGAGATTTATACATAATAAATTATCTTTATTGGAGTTAAAAAAACACTTCCTTTAATAATAAAAAAATATTAAAAGCTGAATTTAAGCGAAATATCGAAAACAATGCTTACTCTATCTCTATAATGAAAATCAATTGAAACTTAAACCGATCCACCTCAAAAACTATCTTATTAACTATTAACCGAACTGCCTTAGGGCCAGGTTATATAGTAGCTTATATAAAATATTTGGAGGAGAAATAAAAGTTTGTTTACTTTTGAGGTACAAATATAAGTGCCTTGTGAACTATATTCTTATTAAGAGGCTGTCCGAAAAGTCCTTGAAAAGTAATTTGAACTCGCCCATTTATTTATTTTTTTATTTATTAAGTCTGATAATAATGGATTGTTGGTTTCCGCGGGCAAACTGGGGCCTCCAAAAAGTGTAATCAAAAACAGAAATAATTATGGTAATTTGGCGCTATGACTTTTTACGGTGTAACACCTCTAACAAGTGTAAAATCAATCCTAGCCAATGGACACATCCCCTAGGTGGGAGACCGCTTTAAAAAGTGCCGGAATGAAGTACTGGACGAAAATTTAGTCCTTTATAAGTCATTTTACCAGTGAATTTCCTTCAGAGGATTCAGTAGAATATGAGAAAGTCTCAAAAAAAAGAATTACATCAGATTATATATATATATAAATATGTAGGCTAACATTTAAGAAGGTAGGATAATTACCCCCTTTTTTCATTAAATATTATTTCCATATTTAATCTTTGTAAGAAGGTATTTCCAATTACAGCATGGAATATTTTTATATAAATAACTATCATTCTATCAGGGGGATTCAAATGAGGACTAAAGTATCATGTTTATTACTATTAGCAATCGTTTTAATTTTAGTGATTTCCGGCTGCTCAAACAAATCTGAAGTCAAAAACGATGAGAAGAAAGAAGAAAAGGCAGTAGACAAGAAAGAAGAAATATCAATTGAGGAATTATTAAATGAAGCCAACATCGCTGTTAAACCTTATCCTAATTACTTTGGAAGAGATTCCTGGTCAATTGAACAAGTTAACAAGACAGAAATCTCTATAACGAATGCAATTAAAAACCTTCCCTTAGGAGGTCTTATAGTAGACGTTTGGTATGGACTAGATGACTTAGCTATTTTATCTGAAGCTATTAAAGAGGGGACGTATTTGGGGATTAGAATGACTCCAGAAGAAACTCTTAGCAAGTTATTAAAAGATAATAAAAAATACGCTGATTTTATGAAATACATTGCGGATGGAATGGAAAAAGGAGAAACCATAGAAAATCTAATTCTTGACCCTTTATACTTAGTTTCAGCAGATGAGGAAAAATCATACAGAACCATTAAAATTATGTCATATGCTTTTATGAAAAATGAATACGAAGAGATTCCCTATGGAGTGTGGAGTGGGTTTATTAATGGCACCAAGATACCTATCTCAGTGGAAATAGAGAATGATGAACTTATATTCTATGGCCGCAAAACAAATAAAAACACGTTATACGCTAGAACGTATTCTACATTTCAATTTACAAAAGGACAAATTCCTCGAGCTTTCGGAAATATCAACGGGCCAGATTTAGCCAACGAAGAATTTGAAGGGATGGGCATTATTACTGATAGAGTAAGGGAATTAGCCTATGATATCTATCTTGTACTCGATGATAAAGAACCAGTGTATTATCCTGAATATGCTAAAACTTTAGTAAGTAGTTATGAGGAAACAGAAAAAACAATGTTGAAAAACTTTGGGCGCGCTATTGAAGAATTAGCAAAAGGAACACAAACCTCAACTTCACAGAATGTAAAAGACTCTTTGCTTAAAATACATTGGGGCATGAGCTTTAATGAAGTAAAATCAATATTTCCTAATTTCAAAGAAGAGAAAGACCAATGGGGAGGAATAAATCTATCTCAAGAGGTTAACTTCTATAGCACAACCCCTTGTATAAAGGGTGATATTTTAAACCTCTATTTTAAAAATAATAAACTAGAAAATATTTTCCATACTTTTAATGTAAATCAAGAATGCAATATTGATGATTTCGATAACATCGAATTAGTAAAAGATGGATTTGAGGAACTATATCAATTAGTAATTCAAGATTATGATCCTACCAACAATACCAGCACGGAGGATTTAGGAACTAGTAAGAGTTGGGGAAATACAAATACATCATTCGACCTAGGTTTTTGGGTTGCTTTGGACATAGATCCTCCGACTCCTTATGGACACATTAATATTTCGAAAGTAAAAGATGGAGCACCAGTTGTGATGGCTGAAAAGCCCAAGGAGAAAGTCGTCCAATCTTCTAGTGAATGGATAGGGGATTATAGATTAAAGAACGAAGAAGGCAATAGACGTTTAGAAATTATCAACCAAGAGACAGGAACTATTGATTTTATCTTAAATGTTAATTCAGGACAACGCGCAGGCTTACTAGAAGGAACAGCTAAATTCACAGAAGGAAAACACGCCGTTTACCCTACGGATTCTAATGGTTGTGAAATTGACTTTACGTTAGAGAACGATGGAATAAAAGTTGAGGCTAGTGAAGGATGCGATGGCTATAAAGGTGCAGATACACCTTGGTCAGGATTCTACCCTAAGTGAAAATTCTCTATAACAATATTAAAAACTCAAGCGAGGCATATTAATATCCCTCACTTGAGTTTTTCTATCATCCTTTAGTTTTACATCCAACACAAAACACATTGTTTTATTGAATCTTTTCAAAACCCGCTACACACCGTTAATCTCAAAAACCATTCTAGGTCGATAACTATGGCGTAGAGCGACTTTCATATCATCTTCTTGGTCCAATATAAGCAGTTCTTAGATTTTGCATTTCACAATATAAATCGGGGAGTTCTTATAACTTTCCTTATGTGACCTACTAGTATAATAAAGCATTTACTTTTTTAAAGTTAAAAGTGCATGAGAGTTTGACAATCAGCATAAGCATTTTATTTCTAAGTTTAATGGAAATAATTTTGTAGAGGCACATCATCTAATACCAATGCAGTATCAGGATCGGTTTGAAAACAGTCTAGACATCCATGCTAATATAGTTTCAATCTGCTTAGTTTGTCACAAGAAAATAAATTTTGGAATGTTTAAGGATAAGAAAGAGATTTTAGAAAGCCTATTTAATAGTAGGAGGGAAAGACTTATCAAAGGTGGAATTAGCATTACCTTAGAAGAGCTTTACAGCTATTATCAGGATTGACAGGGAGGAGGGCAAATGCCCTACCTCTTCTTTTTGCTTTTTTGTATTAATATGGAATTACAGTAAACTTGAATACATTTACATTCTTAAGGTTTAAGAATAAACATATAGTATATTTTTCGTGATTTTGAGAAAAAATTATTAGTAAAGGTTATTGAAAAAAATGAGGGATACATATGGATTTACAAAAATTAATTTTATGCATAAATATTTTGGGAATCTGTTTTCCGATAGCACTTACATATATAATGGTAATAAATATTATTGTCGGGATTACGATTCAACCTGTATCAATAGTCGTCTTGGCTTTTGGATATGCTGTTATGATAAAACATAATATATTGTTTCGAGAACTATGGGATAGATGGAAAAATAGAATTTAATGGTTTGGAAGATAGCACCTTTATATAGTTATAAAGAGTATGAAAAAGCGATAACTAAAAGGTATCGCTTATTTTTATACATTCATTATATTTTATGAAACTATTGTTGAATAAAAGGTTAAAAAAGTTATTACAAATGTTTTATTTTATTAGGTTATCCAATAACATCTCCTCATTCACCTTATCGAACAAACTTCGATTTCTTTACTTTCTTTTTAATATTATGAACGGTTTCTTCAATAGTTTTTCCCTGTATAGAAAGTGTCATCACTAACAGTTTGCTATTCTTTTGTTTGGCAGCAATTTTCTCGTCCTTTAACATATTCATATAATCTCTTACTAAAAAAGCTTAGCGCAATCTAACATTTTGGTAATACCTAGACCATACTTACTTATTCGATCGTGCTAATTTTTTGATAATTATAAATTTTCTTATTGACTTTGTTAAATATACAGTTGTATACTAAAAAAAATGAAATAAATACTCCAAAATTTATTTTATAGTGAAGTGTTGACTTCAATAATCAGTTTAATGATTTAACTGACATGGCAGAGAGGAACCTTTTTATATGATGACTGATTTAAAAGATAACATTAGAAAGAATTTTGACAACTTGACAAAAAGGCAGCAGATTGTTGCGAAATACATAATTGAAAATTTGGAAAAGGTAGCATTTGTTACAACTAAGGAATTAGGTGATTTGACGGGGACGAGTGAGGCAACTGTCATTCGTTTTAGTTACTCATTAGGCTACTCTGGTTTTAGTGAAATGCAAAAAGTAGTTCAGGAATCTGTTTTTCTTAATAGTCAAAAGAGGCCAATAGAGAACTTTCTTAGCTCTACTGACGCGCTTAGTAAGAGTAACCAATTAATCAAGGACACCATGACTGAAGATATTACGTTTATACAGCAAACTCTTAATCTAGTTGATGAGGAATGCTTACAAACAGTTATTACAAATATCATAGGAGCAGAGAAAAGATTTATAGTGGGCTTTAGAAGTTCTCATGCACCTGCGGGTTGGTTGGCTTACTCACTAAATATTATTTTGGGAGATGCCTATCTGTATAGGGGTGAAACGGACAATACCGTTCAATTGATCTCGCAGTTTAAAGAAAAAAGTGTTGTTATTGCCATTTCCCTACCAAGGTATTCGCAGGAAACATTGCGGTTCGTAAAAGCAGCAAAAGAACAAGGAGCTGTAATTATTGTTGTTACTGATAATGAACTTTCACCGGTTGCCATTTATGCTGATCATATTTTGAAGGTAGTAACACCAACTCCAAGTGCATTAAAGGGAATGTCGGCCATTTTTTCTCTACTTAATGTACTTATTAGTGGGGTTGCTGTAATGGATAAGGAAAATGTTCAGAAGAGATTATACCAGTACGAGCAATTTAGTCAGGGCTTTTTTGTAGATGTAGATTAACAATAAAACATTTAGAAAGGATGAAATGTGTGGAAATAAAAAAAATCGAAATTAATCGACTGAAAATGCCATTAAAATTACCGTTTACAACAAGTTTTGGTACATTGCGATTTAAGGATTTTATTGTCCTGAGCGTTTACGGTGATAAAAATATTGGTTATGGGGAAAGTGTTACCTTACCTTATCCGATTTATAATGAGGAAACAACAGACACTGTTCTATATATGCTAAAAGAATTTCTCATTCCAAAAGTTTTAAAGTTGAAAAATCTTACTCATCCGGCTGAATTGCATGATTTGTTTAAATCGATTCGAAGGAATCAAATGGCGAAAGCTGTGCTAGAAGGTGCCATTTGGGACCTGTATAGCAAACAACAGGGAATTTCTCTTTCTGAAGCATTAGGTGGAACAAAAAAGGAAATTGATTCAGGAGTTAGCATTGGAATTGAACCAAGCATTTCAGTATTATTAGACCAGGTTGAGAGTTTTATACAAAATGGATATAAAAAAATTAAAGTAAAAATTAAACCAGGCTATGATGTGGAACCGATACGAGCCATTAGGGAAAGATTTGGTCCTGATGTTCCATTAATGGCAGACGCTAATTCTGCTTATTCGTTACAGGATATTGATATATTAAAAGAATTAGATCAGTTCGAATTACTTATGATTGAACAACCTTTAGCTCATGACGACATTATTGACCATATCAAATTACAAGAGAAAGTAACGACTCCAATCTGTTTAGATGAAAGTATCCATACTTTTGAGGATGCTAGAAAGGCAATTGAGGTGGGTGCATGTAAAATAATCAATATAAAAGTTGGGCGCGTTGGAGGTTTGACTGAGGCTAGGAAAATTCATGACCTATGCCAAACTTATAATATACCGGTATGGTGTGGTGGAATGCTTGAGGCGGGAATTGGTAGAGCGCATAATATTGCAATTTCTTCTTTAAGTAATTTTACAATACCAGGCGATACATCGGCATCAAATCGATACTGGTATAAAGATATTGTTGATCCTGAAGTTACGTTCTCGAAACCAGGAACATTAGCAGTACCAGAATCTCCAGGAATTGGCTACCAAATAAATTCAGAATCTTTTGAATCGTATGTAACAGCAAAAGAAACTATCACGAGAGAGAAATCCATCTTCTAGAATATTGCCTCTTATTAACTAATTACGAATACTCCATAAGTAAGACTATAAAATGTTTCACCTTGATATTCCACGACGATAAATTTAAATACTCTACAAAAAGAAAGGTTGCGATAATAATGATTGAGCAATTTGAAAATTTAAGACTGTCCATTGACTCACTGCTTGAAGATTTTAGTGGATCAATATCTTTGGAAGTACGAAGTAGACAAGGTGACAAGATTATTTCGTATAATGAAAATGAAGTATTTCCGACCGCCAGTACAATTAAGGTATTTATCTTAGGAGCGATGCTTGAGCAAGTACAAAATGACCAATACTCTCTAACCGATTTGATTGAGATGAGAGCAGGAGATCAAGTTGGTGGATCAGGTGTTATAAAGGAATTTACCCCTGGCTCTAAATATCCAATTAGAGATGTTGCAACTGCCATGATCATTCTAAGTGATAATACCGCAACAAATATGATATTGGAATTAGTTGGTGGAATTGACGTTGTAAACACTCATATCAAAAAGTATGGATATACTTATACAGAGCTCCGAAATATAATTGACTTTCAAGCGATAGGGGAAGACGTTGAAAACCTTGCTGTTTCGACATCTGCTGAATTTGTAGATTATCTTGAAAAGATATTGAATAATAAAATCCTCAAACCGGAAATCAAAGATGTCATGATTGATATTATGGCTAGACAGCAATATTTGGACTTATTTCCTAGATATATCCCTTACAATCCGTACGCTAAGGAATTAGGTGTTACGCAAGATATCCAAATCGCAAACAAAACGGGATTTTTCATGGGAGTACGTTGTGATGTAGGCTATATATTTATTAAAAATAAACAATACGTTTTTACAGTATTTTCAAAGAATTGTGCTGATCGAGCTTTTAATCCTGAAAATGAAGCTGCGGTGTTGATAGGTAAGCTAGGAAAAGAGATTTTCTCTTACTTGAGTCGCCAGTAGCCAAGAAATCAGAAGGGAGTAATAGAATGGCTTCAGGTAGTGATAATTTACTAGAAATACGAAATGCATCCAAAACATACGGTCCTACAACTGTGCTTTCAAATGTCTCTTTTACATTAAAGGCTGGGGAAACTGTAGCTGTGATTGGACAGAATGGTGCAGGCAAATCTACCTTTTCAAAAATTGTAGCAGGTGTAATTGAGCCTGATCAAGGTGCAAAGATTGTCATGAATGGTGAGGAGGTTATATTGTTTCCTCCTAGAAATGCCTTAAAGCACGGTGTTGCATTTATACCGCAGGAATTGGCATATGTTCCAGAATTGACGGTTGCTGAAAACATTTTGCTTGGAAGGTGGCCGAAAAAAAGTGGATTTGTATCACACAAGGAAATTATTAGGAAAACAAAAGAAGAAGCTAAGAGGTTCGGAATTGAGATAGATGTAGAGAAGAAAATGTCAGAATTAAAACTGGCTGATAAACAACTGGTTGAGATTTTAAAAGCTTTATCCAAGGATGCCAAAATACTTTTATTGGATGAGCCTACAGCCTCGTTAACGGAAAATGAGAGTAATAATCTTTTTAAGATGGTTGGTACGCTAGCAAAGGAAAAAGGAGTAGGGGTTGTTTATATATCTCATCGAATGGATGAAGTGTTCCGCTATAGTGATCGAATTGATGTATTTCGAAACGGAAAGTTTGTGGCTTCGGAACAAACAAAAATGTCAGATCATCAAACGCTCATTTTCCATATGTTAGGTCAGCAAAAGGAAGAATTAGAGACCACTCAATTTATGGATGAACAAGATGTAAACCACGTTTTTTCAGTAAATAAATGGAATTGGGAAGGATTACCTAAACTTAAAGATATAAATTTTAGCGTATCAAAGGGCGAAATTGTCGGAATATTTGGAGTTAGAGGCTGTGGAGCTGAAGTAATTGCCGAGGGGATTGTCGGATTAAGACCTGATATTAAAGGTGAAATTGAAATTGAAGGTAACAAAAGAAAACTTATTAAAACTCCAATCGAAGCGAAGAGTAAAAAAATTGCATATGTACCACCGGATCGAAAGAAACAAGGGCTAGTATTAGGTATGTCAATTAAAAAGAATATTTCCCTTCTTATACTAAATGTGTTATCTAAATTTGGTATTGTAAATTTCCAAAAAGAGAATGAGGTATCAGGATCTCTTTCTAAGCGATTTAATGTTCGTACAGTTGGTCTATGGCAAAACGTAGGAGAACTGAGTGGAGGAAATCAACAAAAGGTGCTTTTATCAAGTAGATTAGCGATGAATCCTAAAATTTTGGTGTTACAGGAACCTACTCGTGGTGTAGATATTGGAGCAAGATTAGAGATTCATAGACGACTTCGTGAAATAGCAGCAGATGGTACGGCTACACTATTAGTTACCTCAGATTTAGAGGAAGCAATTATTGTCTGCGACCGACTTATTATCATGCGAGACGGAAAGTTAGTGGGGGAACTAAAGGGTGAAAGAAAAACAGAAGAGGAAGCGCTAAGACTAGCAGCAGGAGATTAATCAAGCGTTAGAGGAGAGGAGAAAAGCATGAATACAGATGTTACTAAGATACGTACCAATAACCCTGGGAATGGTAAAAAGTTATTATCGAGTAGTATAGGTATTGAGGCGATTGGATTATTTGCTTTTTATTTTTTTATTATACTTTTCTTTAGTATTACAACTGAAAATTTCTTTAGTACATCAAATGCTCTTAACATCTTAGACAACATTGCAGTACTAGGAATTGTTGCAATTGGTCAAGTTTTTGTTCTAATCACAGGGGGATTTGACTTATCCGTTGGTGGGATTGTCCCTTTAGGAGGGGTGCTCTTTGTATCTCTATCTAATGCTGGGCTTGATACGATAACAGCAATATTACTTGTAGTTATTGTTGGAGGCTTGGTAGGACTAATCAATGGGGTATTTGTTACTAAGTTTAAAATTAATCCATTAATCACAACCCTAGGAACGCTTTCTATCACTGCAGGATTAGCAAAAGTAATAACTGGAGGTTTAACGACAATCCTAGAAAACCCTAATGCTTCAGTGATAGCAGATAAGGTGTTTGGTATTCCAATTCACGTTATAATCCTTATCGTCTTTAGTGCAGTTGGATTCTTTATTTTACGATATACGTCTTTTGGAAGATCCCTTTATGCCATTGGTGGAAATCAGGAAGCTAGTAGATTGGCGGGGATCCGAGTTAATTTAAATATCAATATTGTTTTTATCATTTGTGGCTTTCTGGCCGCATTTGCTGGAATTGTTCTTGCAAGTCAATTAATGGCTGGTTCTGGAACAATGGGAGTTGAAACAAATCTTAAGTCAATTACCGCAGTTATTTTAGGCGGAGCCTCTCTTGCAGGAGGCCGAGGTGGAATTATCGGAACGTTAGTTGGGGTTCTTATCTTAGGGACACTAACAAACGGAATGGCAATTTTGCAAATTCAAGCTTTTTATCAAGAAATCGTAACTGGTATTGTACTTCTATTAGCTATCAATTTTAATAATTTAAGAGATTTTCTAAATACAAAAATAAAGTTTAATAGGGGGTAATGTTTTTGAAAAAGATAAAATTCCTGTTAGTGTCCATGGTTATTTTCTCGTTACTATTTACGGCTGCGTGTTCTTCAGAGGAATCTACATCTTCAGAAAATGAAGGAGATACAAAAAGTGCTGGAAGTGATGATGAGCTTTACTTTACGTTTGCTAACGTAACAGAAGCTGGTCCAATGTTCGTTGAGTTAGGAAATGGTGTTAAAGCAGCAGCTGAAAAAGCTGGTATCAAACTTAAAACGTATAATAATAACTTTGATGGTCCAACTGCTCTTAACAACGCAAAATTAATGGTTCAAGATAAGCCAGATTTAATTATTGAATACAATGGAGTTGAAGGTGTAGGTAAATCAATTCAACAAGTATTTGATGAGTCTGGAATTCCAAGTATAGCGGTAAATATTCCCGTACCAGGGAGTCATTGGTTTAACTTAAGTAACCAGCAATTAGGTATTGATACAGGTAAAATTGTAGCAGAAGCCGCTAAAGAAAGAGGCTGGAACGCAAAAAATACGACGGTAATCATTGCTCAGAGTGCTACTGCAGGATATGAAGTAAATAACAGTGTTCGTTATTTTTATGTAACAGTTGCTGATGAGCTTGGCTTAGAACAGGTTAAACCAGAATCAATTGTACCAACTACTACAACAGTGGGAGACCATCTTATTCAAGTTGATGGCAAGTCAGAACTAGAAGCAACCTACACATCTGTGAAAAATGTGCTTCAAACAGTACCAAAAGATCGTAATATTTTATTTTATACTGTAAATGATGATTCCACAATTGGTGGACTACGTGCAATCGAAGAGGCAGGTAGAGAAGACAATACCATTGTTGCAGGACTTGGTGGAAGTGAAGAGGCCTTAAAGCAGTTAAGGGATAATCCAAACTGGGTGGCGGAAGGTAGTATCTTCATGTCAGAATGGGGCCAATACCTAATCGCAATGGGAGTCGCCATTGTGAATGGCGCAGAGCCACCAGAACTAACTCCAGCACCACAAGTTGTTTTAACAAAGGAAAATGTAGATGAGTATTATCCAAACGGACCGAAGGCTGAGACATTACCACCACTAGTTGAGGACAATAGTTACTTAAAAGATGCAGAGGTATTACAATTGTTTGGTAATATACAGGGACTTGAATAAATTAGAACATCTATATATGACAGATTTTTTATAGGGAAATGCACATATAATTTGAATCAGATAATGGGAGTATGACGTTGTTCATATTCCCAGTAGTATTTTTAATAGAATGGAAAGAGATTAGCCGCATTTTAATAAATTTCTTTTTAAATAATGATAACCAAGTCTATATAAGGGGTAGGATGAAATGAAGTTCATTATCGGGCAAATTTCACATGAGACAAATACCTTCGCAGTTGATAAAACAACGAAGCATACATTTCAACTTTGGGAATGGAAATCAGGACAGGAAATAATTGATAGTCATCGTAGGGTAAGGGATTATTTAGGTGGAATGATTGATCGAGCAGAAGAATTAAATATTGAAATCATTCCAACTCTCTCGG
The DNA here is from genome assembly GCF_002734285.1 of Fredinandcohnia onubensis. Classification (GTDB taxonomy): domain Bacteria; phylum Bacillota; class Bacilli; order Bacillales; family Bacillaceae_L; genus Ferdinandcohnia; species Ferdinandcohnia onubensis_A. The sequence continues at coordinate 86,500 of NZ_NSEA01000023.1, forward strand.
CGATGGCATATCCATCTGGCCTAATTACTCAAGAAACTTATAAAGAACTAAAAGAAGAACTTATCCAACGAATTATAAATGAAGAAGCTGATGCCATATGTTTAAACCTTCATGGAGCGGGTGTTGTAGAAGGAATTGAAGATATGGAAGGAGATCTATTGTGCGAGGTGCGTAAAGTGGTTGGATACTCAATCCCAATCATTTGCACATTAGATCTACATGCAAATTTGACTGAAACAATGGTAAAGGAAGCTGATGCTTTATTAGGAGTGAATTTTTATCCACATATTGATTCTTATGAACGTGGCAATGAGGCAATTGATATTGCTGTTAAGATTGTTAAGAAAGAAATTAAACCGGTTATGAGTATGAAGAAATTACCACTTATCATTCCTACATCAACTTCTAACTTATCTCCTGTTAAAGATATTAATCAGATATGCTGGAATTGGGAAGCTCAACCTGTAGTAATCGACTGTACATTCTTTCATGGATTTCCATACACCGATACGTCCATAAATGGTGTTTCAGTTTTAACGATTACCAATAACAATTGTGACCTTGCGAATCAAATCACAAAGGATGTTTCTCAGAAAGTTTGGGAAATGAGAGAACATTTTTTTTTAGATATACCGTCTCCGAGAGAAGGGATAGAACAGGCATTAGCTTTTAATGGGTACCCTGTTGTAATCAATGAAACCTCTGATAATCCGGGCGGCGGAACTCCAGGAGATGGCACCTATCTATTGGAAGCGATGCTGTCTATGAATTTAGAAAAGGCATGCTTTGGATATGTTTTTGATCAGGAAGTTGCCCTAGCCGCTCATAAAGCCGGAGTGGGATCATTTATTGAAGTAGAGCTTGGTGGAAAAACAGACTCACTTCATGGGAAGCCGTTACAAATAATAGCCTATGTGAAAAGTGTCACAGATGGTCAATTTACTCAATCATCTCCAATGTGGGGAGGGTTACAAGTAAATCTAGGGAAATCTGCAAGACTTCAAGTGAATGGTGTTGACATTATTGTTTGTTCAGTAAAATCACAGGTGTTAGATGAACAAATTTTCCTTTTGCATGGGATAGATGTTTCCACTTATAAAATCGTTGCACTCAAGTCTAGCCAGCATTTCAGAGCAGCATTTGAGCCAATTAGTAAAAAGATTATAACGGTTGATTCACCTGGTTTGACCACAATGGATTTTACTAGCTTTAAATATAAAAATATTCAACGGCCAGTTTATCCAATTGATGAAGTAAAAAACGCTGCTGCTGGGTTACCGACTGCTTAGAAAATATTCATTTTTAGTGCATGTGCTTGAAATAAAAATAAAATGTTAACTAGGAGGGTTATTCATGTTTGATTTTATAATAAAAAATGGAAAAATGTATGACGGTACAGGAAACCCCTGGACAAAAACAGACATTGGAATCAAGGATGGGGTCATATCTGAAATTGGGGATTTAGGCGGTAAGAAAGCGAAACGGGTTGTTGATGCAAGCAATATGGCTGTAACTCCAGGCTTTATAGATACCCATGTACACTCTGATCTTCTAATTACAAGACCAGAGATTCATAAGATAAAAGTTCTCCAAGGTATTACAACGGAATTATTAGGACAGGATGGTATTTCTGTGGCACCTGTTTCGAGGACAACAAAACCACTCTGGCAAAAACAATTAAAAGGGTTAAACGGAGATATTGGAGATTGGCCATGGAATTCAATCACTGAGTACTTAGGATTTCTAGAAGAATCTAAGATAGCAGGTAATACTACTTATCTAGTACCTCACGGAGCTGTTCGGACCTTAGTTATGGGATTTGAGGGACGCAAGGCTACTCCAGAAGAGATGGTCCAAATGAGAGAACTTGTGGAAGAAGGGATGAGACAAGGTGCGTTTGGTTTATCTTCTGGACTTGTCTATCCTCCTAATTTGTATTCTTGTAAGGACGAATTAATAGAAATTTGTAAAGGTGCTGCTAAATATAAAGGTTGTTTTGTTGTTCATATCCGTAACGAAAGTAATAAATCACTAGAAGCATTAGATGAAGTAATTGATGTAGCAAGACAATCTGGTGTAAGACTTCATATCTCTCATTTTAAGGTTGCTGGAAAATTGAACAGAGCAAATTATACCAAGGCGTTAGATAAAATGGTGGAAGCCCGGATAGAAGGAATTGAAGTTACATTTGACCAATACCCTTATGCAGCTGGATCAACCGTTTTCCATGCCATTTTACCTCCTTTTATGCATATGGGGGGTACAGTAGAGTTACTAGAAAAGCTGCAAGACCCAGACATTCAAATAAAAATTAAGGATGAACTAGAAAACAATGCAGATTATGAAAACTGGGTACTAAATTGTGGCTGGGAAAATATTACCTTAACATCAGTATCTACGGAAGCAAATAAGTGGGTTGAAGGTAAAAATATGGTAGACATTGCATATAAATTAGATCTGGATCCAGCAGATGCAGCCATTAAGCTTCTCCTTGAAGAAAACGCTGGGATAACTATGCTCGTGCACTGGGGAGATGAAGAGCTTATTACTGAGGGAATGAAGCATTCTCTACAAATTGTAGGTTCTGATAGTATCTTTGGAGGTAAGCCACACCCACGTTTATATGGTACATACCCAAGGGTACTAGGACACTTTGTAAGAGAAAAGCAAGCTCTTTCTCTTGAACAAGCGATTCGAAAAATGACAGGAGCACCTGCACAGCTTTTGCGACTCAAAAATAGAGGATTACTAAGAGAAGGTTATGCGGCGGATATTGTTATTTTCGCTCCAGGGGAAATTCGTGATCAGGCAACGTATAATGATCCATTACAGGAACCAACAGGAATTCACTTTGTTTTTGTAAACGGTAAACTCGCTGCTGAAAACGGTAAATTTTTAGGAACTACAGCTGGCAAAGTGTTAAGAAGGGAAGATTCTTATGCCGCAAGTGTTACACTATAAGCACATAACGGAGGTAGATCAACTTCAACAAATAGTAAATCTTCAAAAAGAAATATGGGGGGATGGAGTAATTTCCTCCGTCCCTCAGCTTGTAGCCGCAATTCATAATGGAGGCTCTGTTATCGGTGTACTCAACGATAACCAAGTGATTGGGTTTTGTTACGGTTTCCCAGGATTTGAAAATATCAATGAAAGACCTTACTTAGTTTCACATATGATGGGTGTCACTAATGGATATCGAAATCAACGTTTGGGGGAAATATTAAAATTCAAACAAAGAGAATGGGCATTAAAAAAAGGGTATGAGAAAATCATTTGGACATTTGACCCTCTTGAAATTAAAAATGGGTATCTAAACTTAACGAAACTCGGTGGAATGGTTGGAAAATATATTAAATCTTACTATGGAAATATGGACGATCGAATTAATAAAGGGATACCATCTGACCGACTGCTATTAGAGTGGAACCTACAGTCATCTGTGGTTATAGAGGCATCAAAAGGTAGTAAAAATTCTCATCCACATTGGTCCAACTATCCTCTATATTATGCTTATTCTTCGGTTGGTAAAGTCTCCATTCCGGATCAAAAATATTGCACCGATGTTAAAAATGAGGTTTTAATTCCCATTCCAAAGAACGTTCAACAAATCAAAGCTGAGAACCCAACAATTGCCTTACAATGGAGAATGAAGGTTCGAGAATCGATGACACATTTATTTTCCGAACAATATATAATCATAGGTGTATTAATAGATGAGCATATGGGATACTACGTCTTAGAAAAAAGAAGGGATAACTATGAAAATACAACAATGGGTTAATGAGCATGAGGCATACATTTTAGAAACATACAAACATTTTCATGGTAATCCTGAGATAAGTTGGCATGAGAACCTAACAAAGGATTATATTATAGAGCAAACAAAGGATTATGATTTTCAAATTGAAACATTTGAGGAACATCCTGCAGTCGTGTTGAATTGGGTTGGGGAAGAGCCAGGTAAAACAATTGCTTTACGAGCAGATATGGATGCACTTTGGCAAAAGGTGAACGGTGAATGGCAGGCGAATCATTCCTGTGGCCATGATGCACATATGACAATGGTGCTGGCTGCTGCTCGATGTTTAAGAGAAATCGGATTTAAGCCAAAAAAAGGAACAGTAAAATTCATTTTCCAACCAGCTGAGGAGACGGGTAAAGGGGCGTTGACTCTAGTAAAAGAAGGCGCATTGGACAATGTTGATTACCTATTGGGCATTCATGTCCGTCCAAAGATCGAGATGGATTTTAATCAAGCTTCGCCTGCCATATACCACGGTGCTGCTACATTAATAAAAGGGTATATCAAAGGGATTCAGGCACACGGGGCAAGGCCAAATCACGGAATTAACGTGGTAGATTCCTTAGGAGCAATTATCATCGCGGTCAATTCGATAAAGGTAGATCCAACCACTCCAAGCTCTGTTAAGGTAACCCAGGTAAATGCTGGCGGATCTAATATTAACATTATCCCTGATGATGCTGAATTCAGTATAGACATTCGTTCCCAAACAAATGAAGCAATGGAGGAACTTTTGCAGAAACTATATACAGCCATTGATTATGCCGGACAGGCAAATGGGGCTAAAGTAAGCTACGAAATTAAAGCAAAAATGGCGGCGGCAAACCGCAATCAAGAAATGGAGGATGTGATACAATCTGCAATCATTGAAGTGCTAGGAGATGAAGGTCTCGTTCCGCCTCCTGTAACTCCTGGAGGCGAAGACTTCCACTTCTTTACCACAAAATTACCAAAAATAAAAGCATCCATGGTAGGACTAGGCACCGACCTTCAGCCAGGACTCCACCACCCCAATATGTCATTCAATCTAGATGCTCTTAAAAACGGTACCGCAATCCTTGCAATATCGCTCCTCAAATTATATGAAAAGTGAGACATTTACTCAGCAACACAACGAACAGAGAATCAGTCTATTATTTTTTCAACGCCAGGGGCAAGTTTCACCAAACCTAATTAACATTTAATGTGACAGAAAAATTAAAATACTGTGGTTAGTGAATCTAATATTGTAAGTGCATTATCATTCTATATCATTGACCCACTCCTGCTATGGACCATAGAGGAGGGGGGTTTCCTTATGGAATGAAAGGGAACGCATAGGAAGAGGAAGAAAATGATGAGAAAAACGAAAGGGAATGCTTTAGTACCAGCAGGGGGTTTACATGCCGCTTTACTATTGAATACAATTTACAATCATTTATAAGCAACCATTTAAGAAGGTTGAAAGTTCCTAGAACAGAGGATATATGAACTTGTTTATCTAGTGTTAATCCTAAAGAAGGATTAACGTTTATTTTTTTATAACAGACAAATAAAGCACTATTACTTATATATTAACTGTTAAACGAACGTTTTCTTTACTCTCGATTTCAAAATTATATCGGCACTCTATAATTTATAAGATTATACGAGCTTGTATTTGTTATAAAATAAGATTATGACCATATCCTTTCGAAATAAATTACATTTGAACATTTTAATCAAATAAATGATCAAGAAAAGCATCTTTGTTCGAAACAACACCAGATAACAGTAAATTAGAAGAGAACATTCGATTTACCACCAAATATAGAGTTTTACTTACATATTAGGTAAGAAATATATTTTCCTACAAACGGATAGTATTTGTTTTAAGAAACAATATTTTTTTAAAAATGTTCTTAATTGTTCGGTATATGATTTTTTTATGTTTTTTTTCGATTATTAATTGACTTTAATTGTTCGATATGGTAATTTTTAAAATAGATAATATATTCAAACAATTTAAAATAAATAATTCATGTCAGGAGTTAGTAAGCAATGGTATCTTCAAGGCAAAATCAAATATTAGAATATTTAAACAAAAAATCTCCAGTTTCTGTAGAAGAATTTGCGGAAAAATTTAATGTTACAGAAGTAACTATTAGGCGAGACCTAGCCATTTTAAATGAAAAGGGATTAATTGCTAGAAACAGAGGTGAAGCATCTTTACCGATATTGGGTATGGAACCAATGTATAGCCATAGAATTGATCATAACATTGAAGAGAAAAAGAAGTTAGCGAAATACGCTGCTGAACAAATAAATGAAGGCGAAGTTATTGCGCTCGATATAGGTACAACCGCAGTTGAATTGGCTAAAGAACTTTTGAATAAGAAAAGACTAACTATTTTTACATCATCATTTCAAGAAGCTGCTATTCTTTCTAAAAGTAGTCATGAAGTTTACATGATTGGAGGACTAATGAGAAAGTCAGAAATGTCTATGATTGGTAGTATTGCACTGGATACAATCAAAAAATTTAACTTTGATAAATTCTATTTAGGTTTAGCCGGTTTAAGTAACGAAGCAGGTCCTACAGACTATAGTGTTGAGGAAGCCGAAGTTAAACGTGCTTTTATTGAACGTTCGAATAAAGTAATAGCACTAGTTGATAAATCCAAAGTAGGGAAGTCATCTCTAGTAAATATTTGTGATATTAACGAAATAGATGAAATCGTTACCAATAAAGTTGAAAATGGTGCACAAATTGATTTGGATTTTAATGGAAAATTAACATTTGTATAGATACACATCAGTATAAAGATAAGAAATGAAAGTATTTTATTTGATGGGGGGTAATTATGAAATGTCATATGTTTTAGGAATAGATATTGGCACCTATGAATCAAAAGGTGTACTTGTAGATCGATCTGGAAACATAATAACTCAAACATCGATCCCGCATAAAATGGAAGTTCCGAAACCAGGATGGGCTGAACATGATGCTGAGAATATATGGTGGCATGATTTCAAGACAATATGTCAGATAATTATTAATGATGCTCGTGGAAAATTTTCCATTCACCCTTCAGAAATAAATGCTGTTGGTGCTAGTTCTATCGCTCCAGCAGTATTACCAGTTAACTCCAAAGGTCAACCTCTAAGGAAAGCAATATTATACGGTGTAGATACAAGGTCAGAAGATGAGATTAAATATCTTAACAAAAAAATTGGTGAGGAGAAGGTTTTTGCTACCTCTAACCAATCACTCAGCTCTCAATCAGCAGGACCTAAAATATTGTGGATTCGTAATAATGAACCAAATACATACGAACAGACGTATAAGTTTTTAAGTGGAACGGGTTACATTGCTTACAAACTTACAAATGAATACACCATAGATTATTATACTGCAGCCTCTTACTCTCCTCTATTCAATATTCACAACATGAAATGGGATCATGAAACATCAAAGTATGTCACAGATTTACCTAAACTTCCGAAAATAGTATGGAGTCATGAAATAGTCGGTAGTATTACAGAAAAAGCAGCTGAAGAAACAGGCCTAGCAATCGGGACAAAGGTGATTGCTGGAACTGCGGATGCATTATCAGAATCAATTAGCGTCGGAGCGGTTAATAAGGGAGACTTGATGTTAATGTATGGCAGCTCCACGTTTTTTACTCTAGTTTCCGATTCATTGTCTATAACAAAGAAGTTATGGCCTAGTTTACATGCAGTCCCTAATTTAAATACTGTTACAGGAGGAACTTCAACAGCAGGTTCTATTACCAGATGGTTTATAGACCAATTGATGGGTGAAACTCAATTAAATAGGGATAAAAAAAATATCGATAAAGCATATACACAATTAACACAAGCAGCAGAAACAAGCCCACCAGGCTCCAATGGGTTAGTAACTCTCCCTTATTTTAGCGGAGAACGTACACCTATACATCATGCTAATGCAAAAGGAATAATGTTTGGTCTTTCCTTATACCACACCAAATCAGACATGTACCGTTCAATATTGGAAGGCATTGGATTTTCAATTCGTCATAATTTTGATGAAATGAAAGCGCTAAACTTAAATATTAAACGTATTGTTGCTGTTGGGGGAGGTGTAAAAAGTAAACTGTGGTTAAAAACCGTAAGTGATATTTGTGGGATTAAGCAGGTTATACCAAAAGTCACTATCGGTGCTTCATATGGAAATGCATTTTTATGTGCACTTGCTATGGGATGGTATAAAAATATTGAAGATGTAGTTGAATGGGTAAGTATTGATTCTGTAATAAATCCCGATGATGCAAATCTAGGACTCTATCAGCACTACTATGATATTTATAAGGCCCTTTATGTAAAAAATAAAGATTTAATGGAAGCGCTTTAAACATACTCTTGGAGGTTGTAAATATGGTTCAAAATATGCAAAGAATGATACATAGATTAAAAGAATTAACATCAATAGTGGCCTTATCTGGCTACGAAGATTCAGTCATTCGATATGTTCGAGAGCAATTCTCCCAATTATCATTGGATTCTTCGGTAGACAGTTTAGGAAACGTATCCATAAAAATGAATAACGCTAAAAGTGAGAATCCTTTTCGAGTTATGATTTTTGCTCACATGGATGAATTAGGACTAATAGTAAAAAAAGTAGAGGATTCAGGTTTTTTAAGACTAGAGCGACTAGGAGGAATACCAGAAAAAAGTCTTGCTGGTCAATCAGTACTTATTGAAGTCGGTAATAGTAGATTGCAAGGTCTAATCGGAACAAAGTCACACCATGTTACTAAACAAGAGGAAAAGTACCGTGTATTGCCTGTGAATGAGATTTATGCTGACTTTGGTTTTCGCTCTAAACAAGAAGTATTAGATGCTGGAATTAGTGTAGGGACACCTGTAGCATATTCAAGACAATTTTTTAATAATGACACTATTGTTTTTAGTAATTCTTTAGATAACCGAGTAGGCTGCCTAACTCTAATAGAGTTAGCTGAACGGATTGTAACAAAAGATATTCCATGTGAATTATATATTGTCTTTTCTGTACAAGAAGAATTTAATTTACGAGGTGTTCTTCCTATGGTTCGAGAGATTGATCCACATCTTGCAATTACTGTGGACATTTCGATAGCAAGTGACACCCCAGAGTTTGCTGGAGAATGGGATATCCAAATGGGTGGAGGTCCTACCATAGGAATGTATACTTTTCATGGTAGAGGGACATTGGGAGGGGTGATACCAAATCCAAAATTAGTTGAACATATTAAAACTATTTCAAATGAGAATAACATTCTATTGCAACAATCAGCAATGATAGGCATACTTACCGATGCCTCATTTACACAGTTAGAGAACCGAGGAATTCCGGTAGTTGACTTAGGTTTCCCAGCTAGGTATTCTCATGCACCAATTGAATCTGTAGATTTGAGGGATGTTGACCAGTTAATTCAACTACTCGAAAAGCTTGTTTTTTCAGTAAACACAGTTGATTTAAGTCGTGGGTAATATTTGTTTTATTAATAATATTTCTTTAAAAAAGGAGAAGAAAATTATGAGTTGGTTAAAAGATGTAATTGGAACGGAAAAGCCTATTATTGCAATGTGTCATTTGTTACCTTTACCAGGAGATCCACATTTTGATAAAGAAAAAGGGATGGAACATGTAGTTGAAATGGCTAGAAAAGATCTACATGCACTTCAAGCAGGTGGAGTTGATGCAGTGATGTTTTCAAATGAATTTAGTCTCCCTTATTTAACAGATGTAAAAACGGAAACGGTTGCATCGATGGCACGAGTTATTGGGGAGTTAAAAACAGAAATAAGTATACCATTTGGAGTAAACGTATTATGGGATGCTAAGAAATCACTGGATTTGGCTGTGGCAACTGGGGCAAAGTTTGTTAGGGAAATCTTTACAGGGGTTTATGCTAGTGACTTTGGTATATGGAATACAAATGTCGGGGAAACGATTAGACATCAACATAGAATAGGCGCACAAGATGTAAAATTACTTTTTAATATTGTCCCTGAAGCAGCTAGATATCTTGCGGATCGAGATATTGAAAGTATTGCGAAATCAACGGTCTTTAATAATAGACCAGATGCATTATGTGTTTCTGGCCTAACAGCTGGAGCTGAGACAGATTCGCAATTGTTAAAACGCGTAAAAGAAACTGTACCTAATACTGTCATCTTTGCAAACACTGGAGTTAAACTAAGTAACCTCGAAGAACAATTATCAATTGCCGATGGTGCAATTACTGCAACAACCTTTAAATATGATGGTGTATTTGAAAACCATGTAGATGTTAATCGAGTAAAAGAATTTATGGACAAAGTGAAACAAATACGATTCCAAACTGTAGGATAAAGGATTGATATATATGGAACCAATTGTTCAAATAGCTATAGATACTACAATAATGGATGACGCTCTTAGGTTAGCACACTGTGCAGTAGAAGCCGGAGCTGATTGGTTAGAAGTTGGAAACCCATTAATTAAGTTTGAAGGTGTAAGGTCGATAGAGGTTCTTGCAAAAGAATTTCCTGAACACTATATCTTAGTAGATTTTATGGTAATGGCTGGTTCAAAACGGTATATCGATATAGCAAAGAAACTGGGTGCCCATAATATTACAGTTACTGGGCTAGTACCGGATACAACAATTTCTGAGGCAATTTCATATGGCAAAGAAAGTCAGATTGAAACTACAATCGATTTATTCAATGTTCAAAATATAGCGGATGATGCTATAAAATACAAAGAAATGGGTGCAGATTACTTGATGGTACACTTTGGTGTAGATCAGAAAAAGAATTTAGAAGTTGCACCAATAGAAGACCTAAAGAGAGTAGTAGAGTTGGTGGATATTCCAGTTTCTTATGCAACATATGACCTTGAGGAAAGTATTCAAGCAGTAAAGGCTGGGGCAAAGGTAATCGTTCAAGGTTATCCATTACTTTCGACTCCAAATCCAACAGAAGCATTAAAAAAATTTATCGTACAAACAAAAGAGGCATCACGTAATATCATTTTATGATGTAACCGAAGGGAGTACAAGTTGATGGAAGCAGCAATTATTAGAGAAGTAGAAGGAAAGAAAACGATTAAGATTGAAGAACTTAAACGCCCCCATATTGAAGATCATCAAGTATTAGTAAATGTAAAAGCTGTTGGTATTTGTGGTTCTGATGTACATGGATTCTTTGATCCCGATCACAAAGGCAGAATTCCCGGCCTAATAATGGGGCATGAAGCGGCCGGTATTGTTGAAGAAGTTGGTGGAAATGTTGTAGGTCTAAAGAAAGGTGACAGAGTTGCAATTGATCCTCAAAAAGTATGTGGTACTTGTTATCAATGTAAACGAGGTTGGTACACCGTTTGCCAGAATAAAAGTATAATAGGATCATCATTGAGAGGTTTTTTACAAGGGGCTATGGCAGAATACGTTGCAGTTAATGCAAGTCAGGTATTTGTTCTTCCTAAACACGTAAGCTTGGAAGAAGGGGCTATGGTAGAGCCAGTTTCAAATGCACTTCATGTTATGAATAGGATTAAGTTCGATTTAGGAAGTACAGTAGTTGTGTTAGGTGCGGGTACTTTAGGCCTGTGTATCCTACAGGCCGCGAAGTTGGCTGGAGCTGGGAAGGTAATTATTACGGATAAGAGTGAGTTTAGACTAAAAATTGCCGAGGAGTTAGGGGCAGATATAACCATTAATGTAACTGATCTTAATCCTGTTTCAGAGGTCTTAGATGTTACAGGTAGCATAGGAGCTGATGTGGTTGTAGAAGCGGTGGGAATTGAACCTACTTATAGACAGGCAATTGAAATGGTGAAAAGAAAAGGTGCAGTTATGTTTTTTGGCGCTGTACAAAAAACAGTTGGAATTGATTTGTTACCTGTATTACATAAAGAGCTACAGTTAATTGGATGTACAGGGGCAGATTGGGAGGCACAAACAGCTGTTGATTTAATTTCATCTGGAAAAATAAATGTAAGCCCTATCATTACACACAAACTACCACTGCAAGAAACTCGACAAGGATTCGATATTTTAACAGACGAAAATCAAAATGCAGTTAAAGTTATGATTATGCCATAAAAGGAGGTAGATAATTAATGAGTATAGGTGCAATAAAAAAAAGAAGCGTTCATTATGGTTTAAATACTATTACCTACGTAATTGTAATCGGTGCGCTTTTTCCTCTAGTATGGCTATTAATGACAGCATTAAAAACTGGAGCAGATGCATTTGCCTATCCACCAGTTTGGTTTTTCGAGCCCACTTTTGAGAATTTCCAAAAGGTTTTATCACAGCCTACTTTTGTTAAAAGTTATCTAAATAGTTTAATAGTCGTCCTTGGAACAACATTCTTTTCTCTATTTTTTGGTATTACAAGTGGATATTCTTTGGCAAGAAATAATACTAAGATAGGTAATTTTATGGGACTATGGATCATTCTAGCTAGAATGGCACCACCGATGGGATTTGCTTTACCACTTTATATTATATTAAGGCAAATAGGATTATTAAATACCCATATTGCTTTGATATTAGTTTACATGACAATTACACTCCCATTTATAACTTGGTTAATGATGGGTTTCTTTAAACGAATTCCAATCGAGATTGAGGAAGCGGCTAGAATAGATGGTTGTACTCGAATACAGACATTATTCAGAGTGGTTATTCCCTCAAGTTTACCTGGTATAGCAACTTGTGCAATATTCTCTTTTATCATGTCATGGAATGAATTCTTTTATGCTCTGATAATTTCAGGTAGGGAAACTAGGCCAGCTTCTGTAGAAATACAAGGTTTTATAAGTTTTGAGGGAATTAACTGGGGAGAGTTAGCTGCTGCAAGTATATTAGTTATTTTGCCAGTTCTAATATTCACTATGTTTGCACAAAAAGGACTAATTAGTGGACTCACACAGGGATCCTCTAAATAGTTAAATTAGGGTAATCAGCAAATTTTGATAAAAAAGGGAGGAAGTTATATGAAAGAAGTTTTTGGAAAATTTAGTACATTGTTTTTACTTCTTTTGTTAGTATTTTTAGTTGCCTGCTCAAGTACAGACTCAAATTCAACTGAATCAGGAAGTAAAGACCTATCAGGTAGCACAGTTAACATTCTATTATCCAAGTCAGATTCAACAGAAGATTTACAACAAAGATTTATTCCTGAGTTTGAAGAAAAAACTGGTATTAAGGTAAACGTCGATATATTACCTGAATCAGGTATGGAGCAAAAAACAATCTTAACCTTATCAAGCGGAACTGCAGACTATGATGTATTTATGGTAAGTTCCCGTAATTGGAGTCAGATTACCTCCGCAGGTTGGCTAAATCCATTAGATGACTTAATGAATAACCCTGAAACAACGTCCGAAGAATATAAAAGCGGTTTTTCAGATAAAACTCTAAATGCACTTCGTTTTGATGATAAGCTTTATGGAGTACCATATCAAATTGGTACAAATATGTTGTTTTATAATAAAAAGATGTTTGAGGAAGCGGGTTTAGATCCAAATAAAGGACCAGAAAATATGGATGAGTTACTGGAGTATGCAAAAAAGCTGCATAAACCAGAAAAAGATCAAGCTGGTTTTGTTATACGTGGTACTCGTGAAGGTGGAGATAATGGTTTTCCTTGGTTAATGCTGTGGTTCTTAAGCGGCGGTAAATGGACTGACGTAGAAGGAAAAGATGACTATGCAGTATTAGATGCGGAACCGGCTATTAAAACCGCAAAGTATTATGATGAGTTAATGAAATATACCCCATCTGGCATAAGTAATTATTCTTTTGCTGAAGCACAACAAGCAATGCAACAAGGTAAAGCTGCCATGTGGATGGATGGAGCTGTACTAGGACCTCCATTAGAAGACCCTGAAAAATCTAAAATTGCTGGTAATGTTGGTTACCATGTTATGGAAGGTACATCAGATGAATATACGGTAGGTTCAATTTGGTCTTTTGTTATGGCTAAAAATGCACAAAATAAAGAAGCTGCATGGGAATTAATGAAATATATTACTAGTAAAGAAGTTGTGTTAGAGCAAGCTCTCTCAGGAACAAATGGCTCGCCAACACGTTCTGACGTACTATTAGATGAAAAAATAGCAGAAGCATTCAACCCAAATTTCACTAAAGCTTTATTGAAAGCTTCTGAACATGCTATTACAGAATATACTCCACTTATTCCAGAAGGACCTGAAATTAGGAACGCATTATCTATTGCTTTGTCCAAAATAATAGCTGATGAAGCCGAACCTGAAAAAGCAATGATTGAAGCAAATGAAGAAGTAAAGAAAATTATTAAAGATTAGAATGCATGATTAGAGATTGGTTTATAGCCTTCCTCGGTTGATATAAAGTAGGAGTTGAGGATTGATGGAAAAAGCAAATACTTTGATAGAGAAAACAAATATATGGAGAAAGTGGACCGATGCATTTCGTAGTGACTCAGCCTCTGTATACTATCTTTTAATTGGTCCACCGTTTCTCATACTATTTTCCTTAACTGCGGGTCCTCTTATCGTATCAGTATTTATGAGTTTACTAGATTGGAACTTGGCTAAACCTACTGATATTGATTTTATTGGTCTTGGCAATTTTATGAATATGATTGTTGATATGAATTTTTGGAACGCAATTCTTCTAACAATCTACCAAGTAGGAGCAACCGTAATTGGTCAATTAATATTGGGTATAGGGATAGCCTTATTACTATCAAGAGAATTTAAGGGTGTACAATTACTCAGGTCTTTATATTTGATTCCAATGATGACAACCCCAATCGTTGTAGGGATGACTTGGAGAATGCTTTTTAATACAGATATGGGGATTATTAATTATTTTCTATCGTTAATTGGAATTAGTCCAATTAACTGGTTGGGCAGTTCTACATATGCCATGCCAAGTATTATTTTGACAGATTTATGGTTATCAACGCCATTTGTTGCAGTGATACTTATTGCAGGACTACAATCCTTACCAAAAGAACCGATAGAGGCTGCAAAGATTGATGGGGCAACAACATTCCAAATTTTCTATCATATAATATTGCCACTGTTAAAACCAATTATTTGGCTTGCTGTATTATTTAGAACAATGGACGCAATTAGAAGGTTCGAAACGATATTTGTAATGACCGCTGGAGGTCCGGGAAATAGTACTGAGACACTAAACTTACATGCATACTTTCATGCATTTAAGTATTTAGAAATCGGATATAGTTCCGCATTATCAGTGTTAATGCTTATCATTATTTTTACATCATCTATGGTTATATTACGTAAAGTTCAACAGGATCAATTATAAGATTTCAAAATTTGAAAGCCATAATATAGTGGGTCAGTAGAAATAATGGCTATGCAATCAATAGAATATTGACTCAATTTTATTGACCTATTATAGGCTTAATTACTTGTAAGGTAGTTACGATGTTAATGAATTAAGATAACTTATTTCATAGGAGTGTATAAGGTGATACAAACAACAGTAAAAACGATTAAGAACTATATAGGCGGAGAATGGATCGAATCAAAGACTGATATATGGGAGCCAGTATATAATCCTGCAACAGGTGAAGTGATTGCTCAGGTTCCAATTTCTACAAAGGAGGATTTAGATCATGCGGTAAAAGTAGCTGCAGAGGCATTCGAGATATGGAAAGATGTACCGGTACCTAAAAGAGCTCGTATCCTATTTAGATATCAGCAATTATTGGTAGATAACTGGGATGAACTTGCAAGATTAATAACAATTGAGAACGGGAAGAATTTTATAGAAGCATATGGGGAAGTGCAACGTGGTATTGAAAATGTTGAGTTTGCTGCAGGTGCTCCATCACTCATGATGGGAGAACAGCTTCCATCTATAGCTACCGATTTAGAATCTGGTGTATATAGATATCCAATTGGAGTGATTGGTGGAATAACACCGTTTAACTTTCCAATGATGGTACCTTGTTGGATGTTTCCAATGGCAATCGCAACGGGTAATACTTTTGTTTTGAAGCCATCGGAACGTACTCCGCTTCTTGCTAATCGTTTGGCTGAGTTATTTGAAAAAGCAGGTTTGCCGAAGGGAGTATTTAATATCATCCATGGAGCTCATGATGTGGTGAATGGATTGCTAGATCATAAACAAGTAGCAGCCATTTCCTTCGTAGGATCTCAACCAGTTGCGGAATATGTTTATAAACGAGGGACAGATAATTTAAAACGAGTTCAGGCACTTGCAGGAGCGAAAAATCATTCTGTTGTTTTAAGAGATGCAAATTTAGATAATGCAACTACGCAAATTATCAATGCTGCATTTGGCTCTGCTGGAGAACGTTGTATGGCGGCATCTGTCGTTGCTGTAGAAGAAGCTATTGCTGATGAGCTTATTGAATTATTGATACAAAAAGCAAATGAAATAGAAATTGGAAATGGATTAGATGAGGGAGTGTTCCTAGGGCCAGTAATTCGTGAACAACATAAAGAACGGACACTTAACTATATTGAAATTGGAGAAAATGAGGGGGCAAAATTAGTCCGTGATGGACGAAATGATAAAGAGGCAAAACAAAAAGGTTATTTTGTTGGACCAACAATTTTTGATAACGTTACTTCGCAAATGAAAATTTGGCAGGAAGAGATATTTGCACCAGTTTTATCTGTTGCTCGTGTAAAAGATTTAGAAGATGCAGTTAAATTAACAAATCAATCACGCTTTGCTAATGGTGCTTGTATTTTTACAAAAGATGGTGGGAGTGTACGTAAATTCCGTGAAACAATCGATGCAGGTATGCTAGGAGTTAATATCGGGGTTCCAGCACCAATGGCATTTTTTCCGTTTTCTGGATGGAAGGATTCCTTCTATGGTGATCTTCACGCTAATGGAAAAGATGGGCTACAGTTTTACACACGAAAAAAAGTAATTACAACTAAATGGGTGTAAAATCTAAGAGATAATTTTGGAACCGCTTCTTAAAAAGAGAACAAATAGAAATTTTTCGCATGGAAAAGGGCGCAACTACGGAATTATTCTGTCTGTTGCACCTTTTTTATATATTTTTTCTTTCAAACTAGCTCCTGACAATTCCATGGGGAATTAGGTGAAGCAATTAATTTAATAGAAGAACAGGTTCTGCAAAATTGTGTAAATCGGAACTTTCCACACCTTTCCAAAAAAATATTTATAGAGGTGAGAAAATGGGGAGAAACATTGTAGATTTTTCTTTAGAAGAGTTAAAGAATTATAAACCAGAATTAACGAATAAGCCAGAATCTTTTGATTGGTTTTGGCGGAAACAGAAAGAGCGATTAAATAATTTTCACCCATCTGTAACTATAAGTGAGCGTGACTATTCAGCGAAAACGGTGGATGTATTTGATCTTTGTTTGACTAGTTTTGATGAGACTCCATTAAAAGGGGTGTTAATAAAACCAAAAGGTGTAGATAATTGTCCAGTAGTATTGTGTTTCCATGGGTATACGGGATACCGTGGGGAGGTGGTAAATCATTTAAAATGGACCACACTTGGATACGCGGTCGTTGCCTTTGATGTTCGTGGTCAAGGAGATTCTCCGGATTATGCCAAATACACAAATGGAAGCAGGGTACAAGGGTGGATGCTACAGGGAATTTTAGAAGCAGAAAACTATTACTATACTAATGTTTACCGGGATTGTTTGATACAACTAAACTGGTTGAGGTCGGATGAATTCCCAGTAGAACCAAGTATCCTTGGAGTGATGGGTGCTTCGCAGGGGGGAGGACTAGCATTAGCGACAGCAGGATTAAATCCAACCATCGATTTTGCCATAGTTGATTACCCTTTTCTATCCAATTTTGAAAGGGCCTTGGAAGTGGCTTTAACTGGCCCATATTTGGAAATTATCAAATACTTTAAACTAAATGATCCTCAATATCAGACATATGAACAAGTGGTTAAGACTTTAGGATATATCGACAGTGTTCATTTTTGTCCATTAATTAGATGTCCAGTTTTAATGGCCGTTGCATTGGAGGATTCGATTACACCTCCTTCTACTGTATATGCAGCATATAATCATTTGGCATCACAAGAAAAGCATATCGAAATTTATCCGCAATTTGCCCATGAAGCAATTCCATTCCATGAAGAGAAAAAATTAGCTTTCCTAAGTAAAGTAGAAAAATATTGTTGATATCGATATCAGGAATATAAAGAAAAGATACCAAATTGTTTTCAATTAATGGTATCTTTTTTCTGTGATAGAATGATTTTTCGTTTCGTTCTGACTTTTTATTCCTATCCACTTTTTTTTACGACCTTTTCCAATTCCTCAAACTTAACATTGCAACAAGCACTTTCTTTCTTTGAAACAAACTTTTAATATCCCCTTTAAAAATCCAAATATAGTTAAGATCGAAATCAAGAACCTTCGAAAGCATGAATAAATCTTTTGTCAATGATAATCCCAATTTCCCAAAATTATTACAATGGTATGTTTTAATGGTACTCATGATTAACTCTACAGGCACAAGTTTTCTAGAACTGAACTTATTTAATAGCATTTAAAAAAGTATATAATGATATCAAAAGAACTGGAGAATACTTGTAAAGGAGTTTATAAGAAGTGGAAAATGAAGAGGAATGAATTTAATGAGAACGATTAGATTAGAAGAAATTGAGAAGGTTATTGAAGCTGAAAGAAAAAATGCTAAACAAATCATTGCTCAACATTTGAGAAGGAGAAGAAAGCGCTCAAGAGCTCGAAGTGTAGGCGAAATTGAGGCTTTAAATCAAATAGCTATAAGACGTTGGGAAAAAGCTGTAGAGAAGGGCTGGATTAGAAAAATTTCGGATAGGGTTTGGTATTACGATTACACCAAATTTTGATAAAAACCTTCAAATAAAAACCCTATTGGGACAAAAACTACTAAGGAGGTTATTAGAATGGGTGCTTCACCTTTTGAAAAGTTCTATCGTGAGCGCGATGAAAAAATCAGAAGAGAAACTTTAGAATTGATTGTAAAAGTTTTCGATATGCTAAATGAAGATAAAGAAATAAAAATAATTTCAAAAGAAACAGGAGAAAGCATAGAAAAAATCCAAAGGATTGCAAATATGCGACCTAAGAAAAGGAAGGGGGACCAGGTGCATACTGATTTAAAATTTAAAGAAGAGGGGCAATTAGTTGATTACAACTTATACAGTAATTTGTCTCCCGTACAAATGGAAGTTTACAATGGAAAATTTTTTGTTGAAGATTCGGAGCGGGAAAATCTTTTAAAACTGTTGATATACAATGTAGGAATAAACAGAACACTTCAGATCATCGAAGAACACAAAGAAAAATAGGATATGATTAGTATGGATGTTGAACCTGTTGATACTAAATGCAAAAATCAATACATACTGTAATACCGACTTAAGAATAAGCTTACCTAGAAATAAGTTAACTAAACATCCCGCTCCGCTATTTTAAACAGAGGAGCGGGTATGTAAATCTAGCGAACTCCATGTTAGAAGAGCAAGATTGAATATATAGAGTCGAAAAGACAGTAGTTTAAAAAACAAGTAGTAAGTAGATTAAAGTTGGATTCAGGAACAAATTTTACTTATAGAAACCATTGAGAAGTTGACCGCATTTCATTGGAAACTCTACTTTTGTTGGCAGGTGCAGTCTGAAAAGGTTGAATTTTTTGTGTTGGTTTATAACTATTATTAAACTCATTATGGGAATGATTGTTTTTAAGATAAGTGAGGATTATATATCTCGCAACTTTAATATCCATATGTACATTCGGGTTCCGGAGCCTTTTTCTAAGCTTTAAGAATTGTAGTTTTTTTAAATCTTCATCTGTTGGGGTTGTGTGAAAGTAAAAAGAGCCGACCTGAACAGGAGTAAGGACGTGACTTTCACCATTTCGCACATTGTAATTATCCAATCCTATTTTTTTGGCTTGTCCTTTACTAATTAATTTTTTTAGAATCTCATCTTTTAGATGATAAAAATCGTAAAATTCACCATCTTTTTTTGCATATTTGTTAATGACGTGGATTGATTCTGCGATTTGTTCTACTGAGAATAACATGGGCAACGATCTCCCTTGAGGTTATTAATGAGTTTTACAACGAGGTAATCTGAGGATGTGGATATTCAATAAAGCTTTATATTCAACAATATACATCAATACAGTTAACCATTCTGTTAAGTTCTTCACAATATAAGTAAATAATTGTCGGAATATGCGATAAAAAGAGATGGGAATTAGGATAAGGCTGACAATCGATAAAATTTAGCAGATTACTGATAATATGGTGGCCATTTTATTTAACGAATTTATAATAAGGGTTAACTTAAAAATCAAATAAAAGTTAAGCAGGTATCAACTTATCAGGAGCTGTCTTCTTAAAAACACAAAATCTTTTATAACCCGCTCATAGAGATAGTCTTCATAATAAAAGTTAATGGAAAGTACTAAGAACACCGATTCTGAGTACCTAATCATATTACAATAAAGAGGATTTATAAGAAACTTTTTTGAATAATACTCTATAATGTGGGGAAATTCACTTAAATGTAGTGTAGTGCTTTAATAAATTAATGCTATTTCCTAAAAACACAAAATCGCCTATTTTTTTGTTTAAAATTAGGCGATTTTTGTGAAATAAATAGTTTGGGAGAACGTTATGGCAAAACAATGGAACTTAGAACTAGCAAAAGAAGAATTTGAAAAACTGAGTCTTACACTATTAGCAACAAAATTTAAAAATACTAGCACTGAGATGGATTATCTATGTAATATATGTGGTCATACTGACAAGAAAACCTTGGGTAAAGTAGTATACAGAAAACAAGGATGTCCAAAGTGTGGAAAGAAAAAAGCAGGTGTTTCTAAAAGGCTTTCTATTGAAACAGTAAAAGAAGAATTATTAAAAAGGAAAGTAAGGTTACTATCGACTGATTATGTTAAACGCACTTTACCAATTAAATTTGAATGTAATTTATGTAAAAAAGAAGACGAAAGGACGTATGCATCCATAATAAAAAGTGAGTTTGGCTGCTTAGATTGTGGAGAAATACAGAAGCGTAAAAATCTTATTAAATATACTATAAAAGATGCGAAAAAGATCTTCTTAGAAGTTGGTTTAGATTTAACGGAGAAAGAATACAAATCTTTTCATGAAGAATTGTTATATGAATGTATTGAGTGCGGATATAAAAATAATAAAAGTCTAGCAAATGCGAAAAGTGGAAAGGGCTGTCCAAAATGTGCTGGAATTTTACCCTTAGAGTTTGAAGAAGTAAAAGAATTGTTTGCTGAAAATAATTTACTTTTAAACGAAAAAGCATATATCAATGCACATACGTCCATGAAGTATATTTGTTTATTATGTGGCTATATGGGAGACAAAACTGTTTCAAACCTTAAAGCAGGTAAAGGATGTAGGGGTTGTGCTGATAATCAAATATCCGAAAATCAAAGATTGCCATATAAAGAAGTAAAAGAATTTATAGAATCTAAAGGGTGGAGATTAGTCTCTACAACTTATGAAAAAGCAAGTGAAAAACTTCATTTAAGGTGTCCTGAAAATCACACAGTTTTTATGAAATTTAATAACTTTAAAAGTGGTAAAAGGTGTCGTAAATGTTCAGGTCTTGAATCACCAACATTAGAAGAACGGCAATCAATATTTTTAAAGCTAAATTTGACTTTATTGGATTTTGAATATAAGAATGGTAACAGTCCACTAAGGTATCAATGTCAGGAATGTAATTATGTAGGTTATAAAACTTATAAGAGTGCTAAGAACGGATTTGGCTGCTTATCTTGTTCTCCACAATCTGTTGGTGAAGAAAGGATTGCTGTTTGGCTTTCACTGAACAATATAAAGTATATTAGACAATTTACTTACTTAGCAATTTTAAGGCAGAAATCCTACGCTGCATGGTTCTAGGCTTCATTTTTGCGTTCATCGTCTGGTCCTGGATAAATCGTCTCACAATAGAACGATTGAGCTCTTGCAAATTGCAAGAACGGTTGTGACGCTTCAAAAATTGGTGAAACAGTGTCAAATCATAATCGTAACTAAGAATGGTTAATTCTGAATAATTTTGTTCCACTTTTAAATACAGCAGAAATTCATCGACAGCTTGTTGCAAATCCATAGGGATCGACCTCCAAAAAAGTAAATTATTTGGACGCACCGTATCATTAAATCCCGACCCTAGGAGTTATCAGAGCGGTACCGGAAGTTATCCGGACACTCCAACATATTATCGTCAAGTTAGGGGGAGCCAACTTCACAATATCCATTATTATAAGAAGTTAAGTCATTTGTTATTGTTCTGATGCAGATTGTAGCTAGTAGACATAATATCTATTCTAGGAACTTAGATAAAACCGTAAATTTAACAGCAAATCCATGATATAATCAAGTTAACACAAATTCCATAAGCTTTATTAATTGCGTTCTTCATTAACTTACATATCTAACTACATATATAATTTCACTCAGGAGCTGATCTACAAATGCCTTATGAAAGCAAAATTAGACACCATAATGCCGATCGTGTTACCAAAAATACTACTGTTAGCCGCAGTTTACTTGAACAAATTAAAGAAATAGCAAACCATAAACAAGTTCCGTTCAATCAATTACTAACTGAAGGAATTGATTACGTATTAGATACTTATAAGAAACCTAAAGAATATAAATCCCCAGTTAAACCTAAAGATCGCATCAAAATGGGCACAACATTTAGTAATTCACAATATGAACAACTAAAAGATCGTGCACGTAGACTTCATACACATGCAAACACATTAATTGAAATCGGAATGGAATTTATCATTAAAAAATATCATAATGATTAATTCCAGCCCTCCCTCGTATTTCCTTGGATTTTAGTTTACATAATATTATTATGTTAAACTTTTAACTTTTCTGCTAATCCTTATCTTCCCGTCTTTTAATTTAACTTCCCACGAATTTCTATAAATTCATCTAATAACTCCTTCATCTCAGCTTGATTAAGCCTAATCGGCATCTGATCATTTAACGTAATATAATGCTCGTTTTCCCCACTATCTACTTTTCTTGATAAGTAATCACAAATCGCTCCTAGCCTCTCCTTGCTTATTACAGATTGGGTAGTCATATGCTTGAATTGCGTTAACACAAATGCTTCTTCTTCAATTTCTCCCATAATCAATTTATTCTCATCCATTCATTGTTCCACCTTTCTTATCATTAAATTGCTCTTCATCCCTCTTCTTTATAACAACTAACAGCTTTAATCATTGAATCTTTATTTCTTTTCTTGTATGTTTTAATTATCTATATTGAAAGGATCGAGAATTTGATGACCAAAAAGCTATATTATGAAAATCCATACTTAACAAATTGGACAACCACAGTAACAAATATTATAAAAAAAGATGACTTCTGTCTTGTAACACTTGAGGAAACTGCTTTTTATCCTGAAGGTGGTGGGCAGCCATCTGATTCTGGAAAGATTGATCATATTCAAGTATTAGATGTCTATCAAGAAGCCGGAGAGGTATACCACAAACTCTCCCATCCCCCTGAAAACCGGACTGTAAAGTGTCAAATTGACTGGAAACTACGATATGACCATATGCAACAACATACAGGCCAGCATTTGTTATCAGCCATCTGTATTGAAGAATATGATGCACACACATCAAGCTTCCATTTAGGGAAAGACACCGTTTCAATTGATTTAAGTATCCCAGAATTTAATGCTGATCAGCTCCTACATATTGAAAAGCAGGTTAATAAAGCTATCTATGAAAACCGCGAAATTAGAACATATTTTGTTTCTAAAGAACAAGTGAGTACCCTTCCCCTTCGAAAAACACCTGACGTTGAAGGTGATGAAATGCGCATTGTTGAAATTGATGGTATCGATACATCTGCATGCGCAGGCACACATGTGTCAAGAACTGGCGAGTTAGGACTTATGAAGCTTTTAAAAACGGAAAAAAGCAAAGGAAATACACGTGTATACTTTATTTTCGGTAGCCGTGCTTTAGAGGATTATCAAGCAACACATAGTGTTTTGACAACCTTAGCAAACAAACATAGCACGAATCGCGAAGGGCTAATCGAAAAAATTACTAAAATAGAAACAGATAACAAACAATTCCAGAGAGAAATCGAGGAGTTAAAAGGGAAACTTAATCAGTACCTAGCTCAAGAACTTATTCAATCTCATAATGATTCAATCATTAGCCAATCATTCGATGAAAAAGCTTTAAAAGAACTTCAAGGAATTGCAAAACAAATTAATGAAGCGTCCAATCAATGTGTGATTTTTACATCTACACTAGAAAATAAACTACTTATCTCCCATAATGGAACGCTTCCCATTGAGTGTGGAAAGTTATTTAAACAAGAGCTTGGAAATTTTAATGGAAAAGGTGGCGGCAATAACACAACCGCACAAGCCGCATTCGATAACTTAGAAGATATGAAGGCATTTAAAAGCTTTTTAGAAATAAAAATAAAAGAATCTTTATAAGAAAAAAGCTACCTGCAATGGTAGCTTTTTCTATAGTTTATCTGATTTAAAGTTTAGATTAATGACACCAGCTTTTGTTAAAGAATCATAAAGAATCACTAATAGTGGACCAAGTAGTAATCCAACAATGCCGATTATTTTAAACCCTAGGTACATACTGATGAGTGCTGCTAAAGCACTGATACCGAAACTTTGCGAATAAACCTTCGGCTCAATAATTTTTCGAATCACGGTTATAAGTACAAAAAGAATAAATAATCCAATTCCAAGCTTCGTATTTCCGTTGATTAATACGAAAATGGCCCATGGAACGATAAACGATCCTGTACCTAATATAGGTAGTAAATCGACCAGTACAATGAGCAAGGATACAATTAGA
This sequence comes from Fredinandcohnia onubensis, assembly GCF_002734285.1. Taxonomy (GTDB): domain Bacteria; phylum Bacillota; class Bacilli; order Bacillales; family Bacillaceae_L; genus Ferdinandcohnia; species Ferdinandcohnia onubensis_A. Next base: position 111,193 of record NZ_NSEA01000023.1, read on the forward strand.
AGATACTTAACTTCTAAGATCCAAAGCCCAATATATGTAACAACAAAAGTTACTCCACTAAGAACTATCTGAGCCTTTAAAAAGCCTACAAATATCTTTTTTAATTGGGTTATTACAATCTTCATTTTTTCAATAGAGCTTTCTTGCAGCATATCTTTAAGCCTGTTTTTAATTCCAGGTAGATCATTCATGAAAAGAAAAGCTGCCACTAAATAAACAATTAGCTCTAATAATAGCTGAGGAAGACTTGAAACGAAACTAAACGTCCCCTCTGTTAAATTCCTTGCTGCAACGATTAATAAATCCTGGAAGGAATACAGGGTATTCATAATAGAATCCAAGACTTCCTTAGGTAAATCCTCAAAATAAGTTTCAAACTTTTCAAAGGTTGCAATAATTTGGTCTGTATCAATACTTGAAACATAAAACGGTATATTTTTTACGACTGTAATCATTTGATTAATGATGACATTGACTAATAAGTATCCCAAAAATAAAACGAACACCATAAAAATAACAAACGTTACTGTAACCGAATAAATCCGTTTAAATCGGTATTTTGTGATTAATAAATTTACTAATGGCTCTAATAACAGAGCAGTTAGAAAGGCCAAAATCAATGAAATTGACATTGGTAATAAATACAATAAAACAATTGCTACTATGAGAAGGAGAATATTTCTTTTATTAATATATTTTTTTACCATTTTCGCAAAATTACCTACTCTCTAATCCTTATAAAATTATTGTACAGTAAAGCAGGGATATTTAAAATATAAATATTTTTCAAAATAGATACTTCTAGTTAACAATATTATTTCATAATCAAAAACAGCTACCCTTAAGTAGCTGCTTTTCGATCATTATTTTATTTCGTCAGAATTTTCCTCATTTGTGACAATCCATGTATCAATTACTTCTCCCGCTTCATCTGTATCAACTACAAATGAACCGTTGCTATAACGATCATTTGGACGTAAGGATTTTATTTCGACTGATTCGATTTTTCCGTTTTGTGTCTTAAGGAAAAGTTCATCTTGATTTGTTACTAAATGTGCGCCTGAAATACGATGTGGATGATTTTTCAACTCACGAAGCATAACTAATCCACGTTTTGCTCTTGTTGCTTTTTCGAATTCTGTGATTTTCATCTTCTTGACTGCTCCACGTTGTGTAACAATACTTATCTCAGCTGGCGTTGATGGTGGTACTACCGAACCGGCAACAACATAATCGCCATCCTTTAAGTTGATACCTTTAACACCTGCTGCTCTTGCACCAACAACGTTGACTTCTTCTTCTCCAAACCAGAGTCCATACCCTAGATGCGTAACTAAGAAGACATCCATATTGCCGTTTGTGATATGAACAGATACAACTTCATCATCGTTTTTCAGATTAATTGCAACGAGTGGTTTTGAATAACGTTGTGCTTTATACATAGTTAACTCTGACTTTTTCACCATACCGTTTTTGGTGATAAAGAGTAGATATTCTGGCAACTCGAAGTTCGTAACAGGTAATGCCTCTATAATGAATTCATCACGATCAATACTTATGATATTGGCAACGTGTTGTCCTAGATCTTTCCACCTTATATCGGGTAATTCGTGAACTGGAATATATAAATAATTCCCTTTGTTTGTAAAGAGCAATAATGTATCGGTTGTATTGATTTCAAATTTGTGTAACAGTCGATCTGTATCCTTCATACCAAAATCTTGGCCGTTTGATGCAGCATATGATCGAGGGCTTGTCCGTTTAACATAGCCGTCCTGGGTGACAGTTACAATTACATCCTCAGATGGGATTAAAACCTCAAGATTAATCTTTATTTCTTCAATCTCGTCTTCTATTTTTGAACGACGATTATCTGCATAGGTTTTTTTAACTCGCTTCAGGTCATTTTTTATGACCTGAAAAAGCTTGCGTTCATTTTGTAGAATTTCTACTAATTCACTTATCTTTTTATTTAACTCATCATACTCTTGCTGAAGTGCTGTGATATCAGTGTTTGTTAAGCGATATAATTGCAAGGAAACGATTGCTTCAGATTGCGGCTCTGTAAATCCGAATTTATCGATTAAATTATTTTTCGCGTCCTTTTTATCCTTTGAAGCACGAATTGTCGCAATAACCTCATCTAAGATGGATAATGCCTTAATAAGACCTTCTACAACATGCTGACGTTCACGTGCTTTTTCTAGTTCATAATGCGACCGATTGGTAATAACCTCTTTTTGATGTGCAATGTACGCATCCAATATTTTTGGCAGGCTCATCAATACTGGTCGTCTGTCCATGATAGCAACCATGTTAAAGTTATAGGTTATTTGAAGATCAGTATTTTTATAGAGGAAGTTTAGCACTCCTTGTGCGTCTGCCTCTTTTTTCAATTCAATCACGATTCTTAGACCTGTTCGGTCAGTTTCATCACGTACCTCATTTATACCTTCTACTTTACGGTCTAAACGAATCTCGTCAATTTTTTTAACCATATTTGCTTTATTCACTTCATATGGTATTTCAGTGACAACGATTTGTTGTTTTCCACCGCGAAGATCCTCAATCTCTACTTTTCCACGGACAATGATTTTACCTTTTCCTGTTTCATAGGCTTTCTTTATCCCTTCAATCCCTTGAATAATACCACCTGTTGGGAAATCAGGGCCCTTAATCACTTCCATGAGTTCATCAACAGTTGAGTCTGGATTGTCTATACGCTTGATGACACCATCTATAACTTCTCCAAGATGATGAGGCGGAATATCTGTAGCATAACCTGCTGAAATTCCAGTAGAACCATTTACAAGTAAGTTTGGGAACATCGCTGGTAATACGACTGGTTCTTTGCTTGTATCATCAAAGTTCGGAATAAATTCAACTGTGTTTTTTTCAATATCACGTAAAAGCTCGGAAGCAAGACTTGAAAGACGTGCCTCCGTATAACGCATAGCTGCTGGTGGATCACCATCATTACTACCATTATTTCCGTGCATTTCCACCAGGACATTCCGAACCTTCCAATCCTGACTTAGACGAACCATCGCATCATATACAGATGTGTCACCGTGAGGATGGTAGTTACCAATTACATTACCAACCGTTTTAGCCGACTTACGAAAACCTTTTTCAGCTGTATTACCTTCAACATGCATGGCATAAAGGATTCGCCTTTGAACGGGTTTAAGACCATCCCTTGCATCTGGTAAAGCACGATCTTGAATAATATATTTACTATATCTACCGAAGCGATCTCCAATTACCTCCTCTAGAGGTAGATCACGGTATTGTTCTGTTTGTACCATTTATTGTTACTCCCCTTCTACGACCGATAAATTTTCATTGTCCAAAATATTCGAATCATCTTCAAGACCAAAGGCAACATTTGATTCAATCCACTTACGGCGCGGTTCAACCTTATCGCCCATTAGTGTTGTTACTCTTCGTTCAGCCCTTGCTACGTCATCGATACGGACTCGAATTAGCGTTCTCGTTTCAGGGTTCATTGTTGTATCCCAAAGCTGGTCGGCATTCATTTCTCCTAAACCTTTATAGCGTTGAATCATATACCCTTTTCCGACTTTAGCGATGGCATGCTTTAATTCATTATCATTCCATGCATACTCAATGACTTCTTTCTTACCTGTTCCTTTACTTACCTTATAAAGCGGTGGTAACGCAATATATATCTTACCCGCTTCAATTAATGGCTTCATATATCGATAAAAGAAGGTTAAAAGCAGTACTTGAATATGTGCACCGTCGGTATCTGCGTCTGTCATGATAACAATCTTATCATAATTGATATCAGCAATAGTAAAATCAGCTCCAACGCCACCGCCAATTGTATGAATGATTGTATTGATCTCTTCATTTTTAAAGATATCGGCAAGCTTTGCTTTTTCTGTATTAATAACTTTACCTCTTAACGGAAGAACTGCTTGGAAACGACGGTCACGTCCTTGTTTGGCAGACCCTCCAGCAGAATCCCCTTCGACAAGATAAAGTTCATTTTTATCGGGATTTTTAGACTGGGCAGGAGTTAGTTTACCACTTAATAACGCTTCTGATTTCTTTCGTTTCTTTCCGCTTCTTGCTTCTTCTCTTGCTTTTCTTGCTGCTTCTCTTGCTTGAGCAGCTTTTACCGATTTTTTAACAAGAAGGGTACTTACATCTGGATTTTCCTCAAGAAAGTAAGCGAGGTTTTCGGAAACAACTGAATCGACAGCTGAGCGTGCTTCACTAGTTCCAAGCTTTCCTTTTGTTTGTCCTTCAAATTGCAATAATTCTTCAGGAATACGAACGGATACAATAGCCGTTAACCCCTCGCGAATATCAGAACCATCAAGATTTTTATCTTTTTCTTTTAATTGGCCTGTTTTACGAGCATATTCATTAAAAGCACGGGTCAAGGCTGTTTTTGATCCAACCTCATGTGTACCTCCATCCTTTGTTCTAACGTTATTTACAAAGGATAAGATATTCTCTGAATACCCATCATTAAATTGAAACGCAAAATCTACCTCAATTCGGTTCTGAACCCCTTCAAAAGAAACGACAGGATGTAGTACATCCTTTTCCTCATTCAAGTATTCTACGAACGCTTCAATCCCATTTTCATAATGATAAACCTCATGGAAATCATTTCGGTCATCAAAGATCTCAATCTTTAGCCCTTTTAATAAAAAGGCGGATTCTCTTAAGCGCTCACTCAATGTTTCAAAATTAAATGTAGTCGTACTAAAAATCGTAGGGTCCGGCTTAAAATGGATCGTGGTACCCGATTGATTTGTTTTTCCGATATTCTCAAGGGTAGTAGCAGGTTTGCCACCATTTTCAAAGCGCTGTTCATATACGAATCCATTACGCTTAATCGTGACTGTAAGCCATTCAGACAATGCATTAACAACCGATGCTCCAACCCCATGGAGACCTCCACTTGCTTTATACCCACCTTGTCCAAATTTACCGCCTGCATGTAGCACAGTAAAAATAACCTCAGGTGTTGGTTTACCCATTTTATGCATGCCAGTTGGCATTCCACGTCCTTTATCCTGGACACTTAAACTATTGTCTTTATGGATTCTAACAATGATGTGATTCCCATAACCTGATAGGGCTTCGTCGACCGAGTTGTCTACAATTTCATAAACGAGGTGGTGAAGTCCTTTACTATCAGTGCTTCCAATATACATACCAGGTCTCTTTCTAACGGCTTCAAGGCCTTCTAATACCTGTATTGCATCATCATTGTAGTCAAATTGTTGCTTAGCCAAAAAACATACCCCTTTCATATACAAAACACTTGGGTTTTTAACTTTTAACCCAAGTACATAGCTAATAAATAGCCTCTCTCTATATAAGTAGTATCACTAATTTAGTTGTTTCTTACTTAACAGAACAAACGTTTTGTTTTTTAATGCCTCACCTTTTATTTTATATCTTTATCGAAATTTCGCAAACCGTTTCTCGCGAAAAGGAGAAAATCCTTGTATAAGAACAAGGATTTTATCTCATGGTTTGTTATTTTGTCAAAGCATGTTCAACCTTTATACAACGATCCATTACCACAGTAATCCCACGTTCCTTCAAATAGTTGTATGCTTCTTCACTAACACATCCAAGCTGCGACCAAAACACATCCGCATCAATATCATCAAATTCTTTCGCAACATCAATTAAATATTCCGATCTTCGAAAAACATTAACAATATCAATATGTCCTTCGATATCTTTTATTGATTTAACGGCTTTTACACCTAATGCTTCGTCAATAGTTGGATTTACAGGTATGATTTCATACCCAGCATCCTGCATAGCCTTACTTACCATATTGGAAGTTCTTTCAGGATTATCAGATAAACCAACAACAGCAATCCGTTTACTTTTCTTTAAAATGTTACCGAGTTCAGCACGAGTCGGAATTTCCAATGACATTTTATTGGGTCCTCCCTTTATATATTCTAACAGATAATATCTCTCATAGTATTTCGGTCCCAAGCCTAGATATTCCTGCATTTATTTTGATATTCAACGTATTTGAATATTTCTGCATCGTTTTTCAATATTTTTTGTCGAAATTAAAAGAAAAAATCATTGTAAGTAAAAATATCTTGTATAATGAGAATACTTGTACAAGCATGGTATTATCGAGAAAGAATGATACAATGTGTCAAGAAGCAATTATCTTTATTATTTTATTAAAGGAGTTAAGAGTATGGTACTAAATATTATTATTATACTCCTTGCTTATCTTCTTGGTTCGATTCCTTCTGGATTAATCGTTGGGAAGATTGGCTATGGTATAGACATTCGGGAGCATGGTAGCGGAAATTTAGGTGGGACAAATACGTTTCGGACACTTGGGAAAAAGGCAGGCTTAATCGTTACAAGTGCAGACATTTTAAAAGGGACATTAGCAACTCTACTTCCCATTCTATTATTGAATGGTTCATTTCCAGATTATTTTCCTTTATTAGTTGGAATGGTGGCTGTTGTAGGTCATATGTACCCAATTTTTGCAGGTTTTAAAGGTGGAAAAGCAGTCGCAACCTCTGGCGGGGTTCTGTTGGGTTATAACCCAATCCTTTTTATTACAACTTTACTATGCTTTTTTATTTTCTTGAAATTGACGAAAATGGTTTCACTATCTTCTATGCTAGTTTCAATTTATTGCGTGTCTTTCAGTATTGTTTATAGTATTTTTATAAAAACTGATTACCCGCTTATCATTGTAGTCTCATTACTTGCCGTTTTCGTGTTTTATCGCCACCGAGCAAACATCGCACGAATTAAGAATAAAACAGAACCGAAAATTAAATGGCTATAAAATGAGTTTATGTCCATAAAAAGGAAATTTGACGTGTGACCCTTAGATAGTCACACGTCTTACTTTTTAAATAAATCGATCAAAAAACTCTAGTATTTTTCGATTTACTTTGATTTCATTTTCTTTTTTCGAGAATCCATGCCCCTCATCTTCAAGAACCAAATATTCAACTTCCCTACCTTTATCTTGCAATGCCTCTACGATTTTATCAGATTCCGCTTTTACAACACGTGGGTCGTTGGCCCCTTGGATAACTAACATTGGTTTTACCATGCCATCAAAATGGGTAATTGGTGAAAACTCTATTAACTTCTCACGATCTTTCACCGGATCGCCAACCCATTGGTTCATAACAGGCTTCCAGTGCTCTGGAACCGAATTAATAAATGAGAACAAATCACTCGGTCCAAAGATGTCAATGACAGCTTTAAAGTATTCTTGGTGTTTACCATGAAGCAAGAGTGCCATATATCCACCATAGCTACCACCTAACAGAAGTATTTTTTCACGGTCTGCGTATCCGTTCGTAATTAACCATTCAAGTCCTTCGATATTATCTAGACGAGGACCAAGTCCCCAGTCACCCTCTACCATTTTCGCAAATTTCAATCCGTATCCTGTGGAACCTCGGAAGTTCGGCGCAAAAATACTATAACCCCGATTCACTAGAAATTGAAACATCGCCCTAAATGACTTTCGTTCTGCTGCCTGTGGTCCTCCATGAGGCCATAAAATGACATGTCCATTTGAAACATCTTTATTTGCCTTAAACAATAACGCCTCAATCTCTAACCCATCAAAAGAGGGATAAGTGATTACATCAGGCTGAACAAGTTCTTCCTCTTTAACTCCAGGAACTCCATAGTTCGTAATGGCTTCCCACACATTTTCAGTAGCACTACGCTTATAGATGTTAAGCGGATTTGTAGCAGAACGCCCTAGGACATACAGGTTGTTATTTTCTGATACAATTAGCTTTTCAATTACGGATGAAGGCGTATTATACTTTTCTACTTCTCCTGTTTCAATATGATATTTATAGAGAAAATCCTCAACACCTTTTTCACTCACAATGTAGATTGTTTGAGATTGTTTGTTATATTGAATTGATTTCATTTCTTCCTTTTCAAATGAAGCAACTTTAGAAAATGTGTTTGTTGTCACATCATATTTAGCAAGATATGAAAAATCATCATTATAATCCGTTAATAGGTAAATCGTACTATCTGATGTAAATAGAACATCAGATACAGTGTGCTGTTGCTCTGTCTCTGGTGTTAAGCGTACTTCGGTGCCATCTTTATGTAAAAAAGCTAAGGAATATGTATTGGCAAAATGCTTTAAATAGATTTGACTACTTTCATCTGGACTAAGCGCTAACAAGTAGGTCGCTGCATCTTTTCCCACGTTCATAACCAATTCTTCTTCTGTTTCGAGGTTATAGCAATATGAATTCAAACACATTGCATTATCCTTTGTTGAAGTATAGTATAATTTCTTCCCATCCTTAGACAGGAGTGCAATCATATGTCTCTGCCCTTCCTGAATTCGTATAGGCTTTAATTCTCCACCCTGCGGCTGAATAGCATATAACTGTGTATTTTCATCGCCATCTTTATCAAAGCCTGCAATTAAAAATTGACCATTTTTATCATAAGTAAGCTCTTGACAGCTTTGATCATTAAAAGTCAATGGATATGGAAATTGATTAGGCAGGTCGATTCCCCAAAGATTATATTTTCCACTTAAGTTTGTACTAAATACTACCTGTTTTTCATCGGGACTAATCGTAAAATTCTGTATCCCAAAGGTTTTAAAAAATTGTTCTACATCTGGCTTTTGAAATTTCATCCTTAAACACCTACTTCTTTAGATTTCAATCCACATGCAAATAATTCGACAGTTTTCTAAAATCTCCTGCCAATTTATTTCGAAAGATGAAATATCTTTCGAATCATTGACAATATTCGATAAATTTCTAACATTTTTTCATAGTTTTGTATTATAGTAGAATTATCATACTCTGGTAAGGAGCAATGTTATATGAGACGAAGCAGAAAGAAAAAAAGGACACTATTTAGCACCAAATATCTCATTAGTACAATGATTTTATTACTTATTCCATTGGGCATTTATTTCACTCTAAATAATGTTAAAGCAAATACAAAAACAGAGGCTTACATTGCTCAAAATCATGAATTCAAAAAGACTGAGCAGAATTTCAAACCGTTTACAACATCAATGACACTATCAGCGATTGGGGACATCTTAATTCATTCCACCGTATATAATGATGCAAAAACTGACAATGGATATGATTTCAAACCAATGATTGCAAATGTGAAGCACTTACTTGAAAACGCAGACATTACGATTGCCAATCAAGAAACAATTGTTGGTGGAACTGAAATCGGATTATCTACTTATCCGAGTTTTAACAGCCCCTATGATGTAGCTGATGCATTTAAGGATGCTGGGGTAGATATTGTATCTATTGCGAACAACCATACCCTCGACCGTGGTGAAAAGGCAATTATTAGTGCTACAAATTATTTAAACAAAATTGGAATGGAATATACAGGAGGGTACCAGAGTCCTGAAGATAAAAGTAGAATTAGGGTATTAAATCAAAATGGAATTAACATTGCATTCCTTTCCTACACTTATGGGACAAATGGGATACCTGTCCCTAAGGGAAAAGATCACCTTGTTAACTTAATTGACATGGAACTCATAAAAAAAGATATAAAAGCAGCAAAAGAGATAGCGGATGTCGTGTCAGTAAGTATGCATTGGGGAAATGAGTATCAATTACTTCCGAATGACCATCAAAAACAATTAGCACAACAACTTGCAGATGAAGGTGTTGACCTCATTATTGGTCACCATCCTCACGTCTTACAACCGATGGATTGGTTAAAGGGTAAGGATGGAAATCAAACCTTCGTTATTTACTCATTAGGTAATTTCTTATCTGGACAGATGTGGGATTATAAAGATATTGGTGGGGTTTTAAAAGTTGAAATTATAAAAGAAGTAAAATCAAAAGATGAATCCATCATTCGTATTCAAAACCCACAATTTACACCAACATTTGTATCAAACAGGCATAACAAAAACTTTAAGGTAGTACCTCTCGAAAATGCCGGCACCTTCGGATTAAGTAATGCTTTAAGTAAATACGATGAAATGACCCACCATATGAATCAATGGCTTAACCAAGAAAGCAGTAACTAAAAAAACAAGGCACTTAAATGCCTTGTTTTTTCTATTCAACTTTCTTTTTTGCAGTTTCATATGCCTTATGCCATTCAGGGTAATGTTTTCTAATCGAAATTGGACGAAATGAATCTTTTTTCACACAAACATGTGAAGATGTAGCATTTACGGAAACTTCTCCATCTGGGCGTACAATTTCATAGCCATATATGACTCTTAGACCGTCATACTGTTCAATCCACGTCTTCACTAAAGCTGTTTCACCATATCGTAATGGTTTTTTGTAGGAAACCTGTAGATCAATTACAGGAGAAATAATGCCATCGCTCTCCATTGCTGCATAGCTAAAACCTAAATCCTTAATTAACTGGGTTCTTCCTAGCTCCATCCAAACTAAATAATTTGCATGATAAACAACACCCATTTGGTCTGTTTCTGCATAACGTACTTCGACTTCTTTTTTTGAAATGAACAATTCTAACCTCTCCCTATTGAGTTCTAAAGATGCTTTACATATATAGTAACATAAGTTGGAAAAGCCCTAAAAATGATTTCATTAGAAATTACAAAAATAGAGTATGCCATATAAGGTGGCATACTCTACAAGTTTTACTTATAACCATTTTCGCGAGCGGCAGCTTCGTCCTTTATTTCTTCGCGCATTGCAGCTATAGATTCTTCACGGCGTTCGTTCTTGGCCTGGATTCTCTGGCGCTCTTCTTCATTTGAAAATTGCATTGCATCATGTGACTCCTCGATATTCTCAATCGTGTTTTGGACCATGTCTTGTAGTCTTTCTACATTATCACTTCTATCATCTGGTTTAGCTTTGTTGTGCGTCATATCTTATTCCTCCTATGTATTAGTAATACATCTCTATTTTGCTTCAGTTATGATCATTTTATTTCTGGAAAAAAAATAAAAGGACGTTTTTGAAAACGTCCTTTTACTCGTGTGTGCTAATGGTAGCATTATTCACCTTTAGTTTGCATAACCTGAGCATGCTTTCCTGATGTATCCTGCATTTTTTTCCCTTTATTTCCACCAAATCCACGTGGTTGTGTACCAGTTTGGTTATTTTTAAATTGGTTATGATAATTTTTCGGCATTTTATTTACCCCTCCTCCTTTACATTATCACCCGGAAAGGGCTTTCTCATGTAAAAAGAAGAGTGGATCCTCTATCCAAATAAAAGATTTGATGGGAAATTTACTCAGCTTTTTCTAATCTTTTTTGCTCAAGTCTCGCCTCAATACGCTCCATTGCTTCTTGGTCTTTCAATAATTGCTGTTTGTTTTCATTAACCAAATCTGCAAAAGAAACCTTTCTAACTTTTCTCAATATTCTCACCTTCCTCTATCTACCATTGTAATAGTAATAATCTCCAAAAAACGATTAAATTATTACAAATTTTCGAAAATTTATTTAAAAATTAGAAAGAAGTGCATTTTTACTAAAAAAGGCATAAAAAAAAGAACCAAATCAAGTTGGTTCTCATCTTCACTTTAATTTTCCTACTTTAGCTTCTAACATTTCTAGGTCCATCTGTCCTTTGATGAAATCATTAATCGTTCCATCGGAGTTAATGAAAAAAGTTTCAGGTAATCCTAATACCTTATAATCACTACTTGCTTGATTTTTTGGATCAACTAAGAGTGGAAATGTATAACCTTTTCCTTCAACAAATTCATGTGCGTTTTCTGCCTTTACTTCAGAAGCTGTCATGTTGACTGCAAGCACTTCAATGTCATCACTTTTCGTTTCATAAAACTCTTGAATCTCAGGCATTTCCTCACGACATGGTTTACACCATGATGCCCAAAAATTAACAACAACTTTCTTGCCTTTTAGATCCGATAAACGAATTGTTTCATTTTCATCATTTAATAGCTGAAGTTCAAAATCTGGGGCCATATTACCAATTTCAATACCGGTTATCCCTCTTTTTTTATCTTCTACAAAATCAAAAACTGCATATCCGATAAGGCCAATAAGAATAAGTGGAATAATAATTTTTTTAACCATTTGTATCCTCCGTAAAAAATAAGCAATATCAAAGGTTTTCCCTATTATCATTATAACAATTTACCCATGTAAAAGGACAATATTAAAAGGCAGTTTTGTGAAATCCACAAAACTGCCTTAGATAGAAAAGGTTATTAACCCTTCATTTTTTCACGAAGTACCATTTGTAGGATACCACCGTGACGGTAGTAATCAATTTCAACTTCACTATCGAAACGAACAAGAACTTCAAATTCTTTCTTGTTTCCTTCTTCGTCAGTAGCTGTTACTTTTACATAGTCGCGTGGTCTTACATTTTCGTCAATTTGAACTTCGATTGTTTCTTTTCCAGTTAAGCCAAGAGTTTCAGCATTCTCACCTTGTTTGAATTGTAGTGGTAGTACACCCATTAATACAAGGTTACTGCGGTGAATACGCTCGAAGCTTTCAGCAATAACTGTCTTAATGCCTAGAAGGTTAGTACCTTTCGCAGCCCAGTCACGAGATGATCCCATACCATAGTCGTTACCAGCGATAACAACTAAGCCAGTACCATCTTGCTTGTATTTCATACATGCATCATAGATAGACATAACTTCGCCTGTCGGCCAGTGAGTAGTCCATCCACCTTCTGTACCAGGAGCGATTTGGTTACGAATACGGATATTCGCAAAAGTTCCTCTTGTCATAACGCGGTCGTTACCACGACGTGAACCATAAGAGTTAAAGTCACGAGGTGTAACACCTTTTTCTTGTAGGTATTTACCTGCTGGTGTATCTTTACCAATTGAACCTGCTGGTGAAATGTGGTCAGTTGTTACGGAATCACCGAATTTACCAACTACACGTAATCCACTTAATGGTTTAACTTCACCTGGTTCTTTAGATAAACCTTCGAAGAATGGTGGGTTTTGAATGTATGTTGAATCTTCATCCCACACATAAAGTGCTTCGTCTGTACTTTCAATTGCATTCCAACGCTCATTATCATCAAATACACGCTCATATTCTTTTCTGAATAGCTCAGGAGTAACAGTCTTTTTAACCTCTGCCTTAACTTCTTCTGCAGTAGGCCAGATGTCATTAAAGAATACATCGTTACCGTCTTTGTCTTTACCGATTGGTTCTTTTTCAAGATCGATATCAACAGTACCAGCTAGTGCATATGCCACTACAAGTGGTGGTGATGCAAGGTAGTTACCTTTTACTAGTGGATGGATACGTCCTTCAAAGTTACGGTTACCAGAAAGAACAGAAGTGATCACTAAGTCATTTTCAGCAACTTCTTTTTCAATTTCAGGAGCTAATGGACCAGAGTTACCGATACATGTTGTACATCCATAACCAACAGTGCTAAAACCAAGCTTTTCGAGGTACGAAAGTAATCCTGAATCTTCTAAATAACCAGTAACAACTTTAGAACCAGGTGCTAAAGATGTTTTTACAAATTTAGGAACTTCTAGGCCTTTTTCAACTGCTTTCTTCGCAACAAGACCAGCACCTAACATTACGTATGGGTTTGAAGTATTTGTACAACTTGTGATTGCAGCGATTGCAATGTCACCAGTCTTCATTTTTACTTCTTCGCCATCGTTGAACTTTACAGTAATTTCCTTATTGATTTCTTCAGGAGTTAAACCGTATCCTTGGTTACCAGTTGCTGTTAATGCAGTTTGGTAAGCTTCTTTCATTTTTGAAAGTGGAATTAAATCTTGTGGACGCTTAGGACCAGAAAGATTCGCTTCAATTTCAGAAAGATTGATTTCAACAACATCTGTGAAAGTTGGATCTTCAACATCTGGTGTATAGAATAAGCCGTTAGCTTTACTGTATTCTTCCACAACTTTAACTTGCTCTTCGTCACGGCCTGTTAAACGAAGATATTCTAACGCTTCGTTATCTACTGGGAAGAATCCGCATGTAGCACCGTATTCTGGAGCCATGTTAGAAATCGTTGCACGGTCTGCAAGTGGAAGTTGAGAAACTCCAGGACCGAAGAATTCAACAAATTTACCTACAACGCCCTTTTGACGTAATACTTGAGTTACTTTAAGTGCTAAGTCAGTAGCTGTTGTACCGTTTGGTAATGTACCTACTAATTTCACACCGATAACTTCAGGTACTGGGAAATATGAAGGTTGACCAAGCATTCCTGCTTCTGCTTCAATTCCTCCAACACCCCATCCAAGTACACCGATACCGTTAATCATTGTAGTATGAGAGTCAGTACCAACAAGTGTATCAGGGAATGTTTCAAATTCACCGTTTTCACCTTCAACAGCATGAACAACATTTGCTAAATATTCAAGGTTAACTTGGTGAACGATACCAGTTGCTGGTGGTACAGCACGGTAGTTATCGAATGATTTTTGAGCCCAACTTAAGAATTTATAACGCTCTGCATTACGTTCAAACTCTAGATCCATATTGAACTTTAAAGAATCTAGTGTACCCGCTTTATCAACTTGTACAGAGTGGTCAATAACGAGATCAACTGGAATTTCCGGGTTGATTTTTTGTGGGTCTCCACCCATGTCAGCCATTGCTTTACGAAGTGAAGCTAAATCAACTACAGCTGGTACTCCAGTAAAATCTTGAAGAATTACACGAGAAGGCTTAAATGGAACATCAACCTCTTGTAACTCATCAGTTCCCCATTTTGCTAAGTTTTCAACATGCTCTTTTGTAATTACTCTTCCATCAACTTGACGTAATACGGATTCTAAAAGAACCTTGATGGAATACGGCAATTTTGAAACGTTACCAATTTTCGCATCTTCTAATGCTTGTAAGCTATAATAGTTATACTTTTTGCCGTTTGCTTCAAAAGAAGAACGTGCATTAAATACATCATGCTTTGCCATATGTATGCCCCCTTCGTATAAATAATAACGCAATTTTAAATGATTGTCGAAATTTAAGAGATTATAAACTCTCCCATTTAATTTCCCTGCATACATATATTAATATAACTATATACATAAGTAAATAACAAGATTGTTATAATGCTCTATAAGTTTTTCTTATCGACTTGTAGGATAATTTAGTGAAAAAAGAATAAAATAAGGTCGGAGGTGAAAAGAATGTCGAAGCGTAAAGCGAATCATGTTCGACCAGGTATGAATGACGCAAGTGCCCAAGGTATAGGTGCGGGGTATAATGAGGAATTTTCTAATGAGCCATTAACGGCAGAACAACGACAAAATAATAAGAAGCGAAAGAAAAATCAATAATCATATAATTTGGCGAGCCCGCTTCACGCGGGCTTATTTTATTCGTTAACTTCATTCATGATGGATTGTAGATCCGATTGAAACTGTTCCAGCTGGGCTTTCTGATGTTCTGATGCCACTTCTAAGGCATTTTCAATTTGTTGATAGGCTTCATTCACTTCATTTTTCAATCGCTTTAAATGAGCACCATAGTCAGGATCATTGCTTACGATATTTGCATATACATCTTTCGCTTCCTCTGTTCCTTGTTGTGCTGCTTGAAAAGCTTGCTGTTTATCCTTATGATACGGCATATTATTCAACTCCCTTAAGGTAATCGTGCAATTATAGCTTACCTTTTTTCCAGAAAATCATTCAGAACTTAGGTCGCATAAAAAAGTGGAAAATCATTATCCTAATACATATGAAGGGGGGATAAACATGGGTGAAAAGAATACATTTAAGGATATTAGAGCAAATGGCGGCCAAAGTACAGGAAGCCAACCACAACCATTAAGTGGTTCAAAAAAAGTGAAAAACCGCAATCACACTAGACAAAAAAATAACCAAGGACATGATATGTAATAAATCATGGATAATAAAAAGCCGCTAATCTAGCGGCTTTTTATCGATTTTCGCAAAAGCTATTGCAATTCCTTCAATTTCATCTTGTTCTATGGTACGAAAATCTAGAAGTATTTCGTCATTTTTTATTCGTACAATAATTGGTGGTGATTGCTGACGAAGCAATGTTGCGATTTCAACAGCTGTTTTTTTAGGATGTTTTAAACAAACCGCGAAGGTTGGCACTTCCACACCTGGCATTGTTCCGCCCCCGATTGGTGAACCCTCTTTTCTTAGTTCAATATGATAATGATTTATTTTATCAGCTAAACAATGTACAAACCGTTGACAACGTTCTTTTATCTCTTCTTCAGTAGCCAATATATCCCGAATTGTAGGAATCGTCGAAGAATTGCCTTTAAGATATGAAAATAACGTGGCTTCTAATGCTGCATATGTCAATTTATCAACTCGCAATACTCGAGCAAGTTGATGTTTTTTTAATTGGTCTATCCATGTTTTTTTCCCTGCAATAATACCCGCCTGTGGTCCACCAAGAAGCTTATCACCACTAAAGGATACAAGGTCAACCCCTTGTGCTAAAACATCCTTTATAACAGGTTCATCCCCAATTCCGTGTCCTTTTAAATCATAAAGAACACCACTTCCTAGGTCTTCATAAATAACAAGGTTTTCTTTTTTCTCCTTTAATGTAACAAGTTCTGAGATACCAACAGTCTTTGTAAAGCCAATTGTTTTGAAATTACTTGTATGTACTTTAAGAACCATCGATGTTCTTTCAGTAATGGCATTCTCGTAATCTTCAAGATGTGTTTTATTGGTTGTTCCTACCTCAACTAGTCTTGCACCGCTTTCCTCCATTATCGCTGATATCCGAAATGAACCGCCAATCTCAACTAATTGACCTCGAGAAACAATGACTTCTTTGCTATTAGCCAAAGCACGTAATATAAAAAAAACGGCCGCAGCATTATTGTTTACTACCATCGCACTCTCTGCACCTGTTAATTCCGTGAGAAGTGACTCCACAATAGAATGTCGTGAGCCACGAATCCCCTCTTTCGTGTTATATTCTAAATTAGAATACCCCTTTGCGATTTCTACAACATGTTGAATAGCTTCATCACTAAGTCTAGCCCTTCCTAAATTGGTATGTAAAACCGTTCCAGTCGCATTGATTGTTTTGGTTAGGTAGTATTTCGTACTGTGTTCTAGCTCCTCTTCGCTCTTTCGATATATAAAACGAACCATATCTTCCTTTGAAGAAGCCTCTTCATTCCAATCCCCATTAATAATTTCATTACGAACATTATTTACGACATCCCTCATAATGTTAGTCAGATATTCCTTATCCACATCATATTTATTTTGAAACTGTTCAAATGCTGTATAAGCTTGCAGCTCATGAATTGCAGGGAGCAGTTGAAACAAATTTTTCATCCTCTATTCCTCCACTAAAGCAGGTTTACGTCTATTTTTACATGATTGCCGCCTACTTTACAAACAGATTGTACCATTTTTACTATTTCACTATCACGAACACCTTCACTTGTGAATATCCTGAATATAGAATTCCATGGAGGTCAGAACATGAATAATTTTGATGATTCAAATCCTCTTTCCTTAAATGGCTTGGAGGAGTGGATGAAACAGTTTCTCGAAGACCCATATCTATTAGATGATTATCAATTTCGAATTGATTTATTTGAAACACAAAATGACTATATTATCGAGGCTGAACTTTCAGGTTATCAGCCCGAGCAGATCCAGTTAGACGTTAAGGATGATACGTTCCATATCAAATTAACAGATTGCAAAAATCCTCCAAATAACAAAGTATTAACGGAAAGAGTTGTAACCCTTCCTTTCGAATTAGAAAAAAAGAAGATAGAAGCACTATTTCGAAATGAAATCCTTGAAATATATATTAAAAAAATTGGCAAACGCAAAAAAAAGAGGAACAAAATAAAAATAAAAGTCCTGTGAAAGCTACAGGACCCTTTCTATTTTATTTATGTTCATAATTCGTAATTGACGTTCCGGGAAAATAAAATTGTATAATCTCATCATAGTTTTTTCCTTTATCTCCCATTATACTTGCTCCCCATTGACTCATCCCTACTCCATGCCCGTATCCTCTGCCACGCATCACATATTTCGAATCGTCTGAATCAAGAGAGTCTATATAATAGCTCTTAAAAATCGTACCACCAATCATCGGTCGTATTCTATTCAGGTTCACATCATGGAGGGTAATATTTCCTAAAAGGATCGTACCATCAATTAATCTTTGCAAAAATTCCACTTCAATTGAACCCGTCATGGAACGTTTTGAGTTATATTTCTTTGGATTCACCTCAAATTTTGGGATCGAAAGGATGGCTATATCTCCTGGATAACCTTGACGATTTATTGATCTTTTCATGGCAGCTGCTATCTCTTTATCTTTTTCCTTTAGCCCATCAAATACATCAATAGAATCCCAATCTATGTCTTCTAGATTTATTTGGGTTTTCGATATTGTAAATTCCCACGGGTGGACTGGATCAAATGGATCTTCTTTAATTGGATAAAATGACCTACTTTTCCCTCCCCACACATTTTTATTATTCTCGGTCATACCACCATTGCTTGCTGAATAAAAAGCATCAATTAATTTATTTTTATATGTGATCACTTGCCCCCTTGTTGCTTCAACAGCTTGTGTGGTACGTACATTCCAAGCATATCCCCCATATACCTGATAGAAAGTCGTATCATCCATATCTTCTTTCATACGGGAAACTGCATACGTTCTTGCTGCTAAGGCTTGGGCCTTTAATGCTTCAATATTCCATGAGGAAAACACCTCAAGTGGGACAACCCCTTTTAAGTAATCTTCCAAAGGGAGCTGATTAACAGGACGCACATAATGATTATTTTCCACTTGAAACTCCATAGCACCTAAATATGGTCGTTCATCAATATAGACACGATGATTCTCATCATAATTTCGGGGAATTAATAAAAAGCTAGGGTCTACTTGTTGATTGACTTCTCCTCCTCTGAGATACAAATTCCCTTTTTTGACATATAGCCGGTAGTTCACTCCTTCTTGTAATGATAGTGTCGGGTCTATAGTGAAATAGTCTCCAGTGATGCGCATCTGAATTTCTTTCGTATCCCCGACAAAATTTTCAAGTCGAACACGTACTAATTCTTCGGCACTCCCCTGATAAAGACCGAATGCAAATAAAAACATACACGTAAAAAATAGGATCTTTTTCATATCCATATATTTCCCAATCACAAAGATAATATGAAGTCTTATAAAAACCGAAATTTTCATATAAAAGAAGGTTTCTTTCTTTTAAAAAACCTGTCAGTTAAGGTATAATGAAGCATTGAGGTGAGCAATTCATGCAGTGGGAGTTAACTGGTTGGTTTTTATGGTTTATATTGATATGGGTATTCTTTTTCATTACACTTCTTGCAATTGGCGGCTTTTTTATGTTCCGTAAGTTTTTGAAAAAGCTTCCAAAGGAGGATGGAAAGTCTGATTTAGATTGGCAGGATTATTACATAGAAGAAACACGTCATTTGTGGCCAAGTGAGCAGAAGGCGTTATTGGAGGATTTAGTTAAGCCAGTACCAGAGCTTTTTCGTGATGTTGCTAGACAAAAAATCGCTGGAAAAATTGGTGAATTGGCTCTAACAGAAAAAGCAAAACAAATTTCACAAGATTTGGTGGTTAGAGGTTATATCATAGCCACACCGAAACGAGACCACAAATTCTTATTAAAAACATTAAAAGAAAAACAAATAGACGTCACTCCTTATAAAGAATTATTTTGATTATAATGAAAAAACCTCGGTATTGGCTACTGAGGTTTCTTCTTTATAGGGATGAAGCAAGCTTTTTATATTTTACATACATCGCAATTCGCCATGGTACAATCATGGCAAAAGCAAGAATCCAAAACATTCCACTCAATTCTCCGAAATCAATCGAAGTACTTAATACCGATTTTAAAACAATTCGAATGACCAATAACCCTACTAAAATATAAATAAACGCCTTTGAACGTTTCATATATATCTCATTTTCTCTAATTTCAAATGATGAAGTTTTGATTAAAAGGATTGAAAATAGAATCCCTACCACGACAGCCTCTAGGACCTCAACTGGTGTCACGCGAAACATTGGATGGACAAACATGAGTGCACCTGTGCTCATGAAAACGGGAGGTAAAATTATTTTTTTAACTGAAGCGGGTTTTTGGGCAGATTTTGCTCTTAGAAAGGTTACGAAAATCGCCATCATAATTGCGACAATGGAAGATGCAATAACCAAATAAATCAGTCCTTTTTATGAATCGTCTAGAAATTTCACTTTTAGCAAATGAAACCCACTTAAGACGATCAATCTTAAATGGGTTTATATCTAATTTAATACTCTATTAACCGCCTCTACAACCCGACTAGCATCAAAAGGCTTTACTAGATAATCTTTAGCTCCAGCTGAGATTGCATCAACGACCATTTTTTGCTGACCCATGGCAGAACACATAATAATACGTGCCTTTGGATCGATTTCCTTAATCATTTTGACGGCCTCAATGCCATTCATTTCAGGCATCGTGATATCCATTGTGACTAGGTCTGGATTTGTCTCTTTGTATTTTTCGATCGCCTCAATACCATTTACAGCCTCTGAAACAACCTCATGACCAGCCTTAACAAATATATCTGTGAGAGTAAGTCTCATAAATTTAGCATCATCAACAACTAGAATTCTAGCCACTATTCTGGTCCCCCTTAAACTACTTCTTAAGTAGCTAACTTCGACTAAAAACCAGTAAATCCTCCAAAAATAGCAGTTGCGTATGCAATTATTTTTGTCATCCAGTCAAAATAAAGAACAACACCCATAATAATCATTGCATATCCGCCGATTTTTACAATTTTCATGCTGTTTTTGCGAATCCATTGTAATCGTCCGATGAAAAATGAAAGGACAAGAAATGGAATAGAGAATCCTAAAGAGTACAACACCATATACAACATTGCAGAATCTGGATTTGTACCAGCAAGTGCAATAACGGACATCAAAATAGGACCCATGCAAGGTGTCCAACCTGCTGCAAATGCCATACCGATAAAAATAGATCCAACATAACCCGCTGGTCGATTCTTAAATTCGATTTTGCGGTCCTTCATTAAGAATCCAGGACGGATGATCCCAAGCACAACAAGACCAAAGAATATAATGAGGATTGCACCAATTTGACGAATTAAGTCCTTATAGTCACTGAAAATTTGTCCTACATAGGATGTCCCGAAACCGAGCATAACGAAAATAATCGAGAATCCAATTAA
Source organism: Fredinandcohnia onubensis (assembly GCF_002734285.1). GTDB lineage: Bacteria > Bacillota > Bacilli > Bacillales > Bacillaceae_L > Ferdinandcohnia > Ferdinandcohnia onubensis_A. Next base: position 132,403 of record NZ_NSEA01000023.1, read on the forward strand.
AAAGAAAATTGTATGTAAAATACTCCGTCTTTGCAACATTGCATTGTCTGATTTCAATTCACTTACTGATGCACCCGTTATATAAGATAAAAATGCTGGATATAGCGGTAAACAACAAGGCGAAATAAAGGATAAAAACCCTGCACCAAAAGCAAGAAATGCATTAACATCTGCCATTTTAACAACTCCTAATTCGTTCATCAATATCATTCTAGCAAAAATACCTCAGTAATCATAATTATTAATATGAACGTTTTGTGTCATAGCCCTATTCTTATGTTGAATATATTTCCAAATAAGTTATTTACCATCGATTTACCATTATATGTTATACTATAAAAAACTCGTCCATGACGGAGCTTAATAACAAATGAGAGGGTAATTTCTGTGTCTAAAGAACAACTTCTACTTAAAATTGAACAAAAAAGAACTGAGTTGGTTGAAATTGTCTTGAAACACGGTTTTACAGCAACACATACCATTAAAGTAAGTCAAGATTTAGACAATCTATTAAATCAATATAATACGGGTAGAACGGAAAAAAGCCTTTCAAATTAATGAAAGGCTTTTTACATAACTGCATTTTCGACATGATCTACACTGCCGTTCTGCAGTAAATACATTTTGTAATATAACCCCTTTTGGGCTAATAATTCTTTATGTGTTCCCCTTTCTACAATTTCCCCTTGGTGTAATACCAAAATTAGATTCGCGTCTTGAATTGTTGACAATCGATGAGCGATTGCGATTGTCGTTCTTCCTCTCCTCATTTTTTCGAGTGCCTTTTGAATCTCTTCCTCTGTTTCTGTATCAATGTTTGCAGTAGCTTCATCCAATACCAATATTTTCGGATTCGTCACAATGGTCCTTGCAAACGCTAGAAGCTGCCTTTGACCACTCGAGAAAGTCGACCCTCGTTCTACTACCTGAAAATCATATCCACCTTCTAATTTTTTAATAAAACCATCTGCCTGAACAAATTTAGCTGCTTCTTCAATGTCATGATCTTTAATATCTGGATTATTTAAACGTAGATTGTCTTTAATGGTCCCAACAAATAAAAATGGATCCTGAAGCACTAAGCCCATTTTGTGACGTAGTTCATTATTTTCATATGAGTTAATAGAATGTCCATCAATTAAAATATCTCCACGTTCAATATCATAAAATCTCATTAGTAAATTTATAATCGAACTTTTCCCACTACCTGTATGACCAACAAGAGCAACTGTTTCCCCTTGTTTGGCTGTAAAAGAGATATTTTTTAAAACATCTCGTTTTCCATCATAAGAAAAGCTGACATTTTTAAATTCAATTTCTCCTTTTTTTACCGATGGATTCTCAGTCCCAATTGTTTGGGGAGCCAGCTCATCATGATCTAGAAGTTCAAATACCCTTCCTGATGCAACAACTGCTTGTTGTAGCAGAGATAAACGCATCATCATATTATTTACTGGCTCAAAAAACCGTTCAAGATAATTTACAAATGCATAAAGTACACCAATTTCTATCGGACTCTCAAGTGATGAAATTCCGAAAAAGCTAAGCACCAGAATTATTGTCACGATATAAATGAAATCAACTGCCGGTCTCAGTAACAAACCGTCTAGCTTAATATTTTTAATTCCCGCTTGATAATGCGCATCATTGATTTCAGCGAACTCACGACGTAGTCTTTTCTCTTGTCGGAACACCTGAATAATTGCCATTCCTTGAAGTGATTCATTAAGCTTTGCGTTTAGCTGACTAATACGTTCTCGCATATCGTGGTAATATTTAGAACTGAATTTGCGATAAGTTTGCATTAAAATATACAGAATTGGAATTAATAGTAAGCAAAATAGAGCAAGCTGGACATTAAGATAAAACATCGCAATAAAAATTCCGATTAAAAAGACACCGTTTTGTACAAAAGTCGCAACAACCTCAACAAACATATCTTTGATTGCTTCCGTATCATTCGTAACCCTAGACACAATACTGCCACCTGGTGTTTTATCAAAATACTTTAATCCAAGCTTGTGGACCTTTGAAAATACCTCAATCCGCATTTCACGAATAATTTTCAATGCGATTTCTTGAAACTTTACCAATTGAAAATACTGAAGGATTACCTTTGAAAAATGAATAAAAAGGTAAATCGCCCCCAAATAGATTAGTGGCTGAACAGGTAAATGTCGTGGTGTTAAATAATCGTCTATGAAAATTTTTATTAATATCGGACCAACAATGTCCGCGATCGTTGCGAGTAACAGCAATAGGAATGCAAAAATAAATTCTCGAGTATGCGTTTTCGTATAGGAAAGCAGTCTTATTAATGCAGTCCTTTGGTCTTTTTTCGTCATTTTGTCCATATTCTACCCTCCATGCTCAACAAGAGATTCAAGCTGCTGACGATGATACATATCACGATACCATCCTTCATCCTCCATAAGCTCGTCATGCGTACCATGTTGAGCGATCCTGCCATCCTCTATGACAAGAATCTGATCGGCGTGCTGAATTGCACTTAAACGATGAGATGTGATAATCGTTGTTTTTCCTTGTCGATTTTCTCGTAAAGCACGTAAAATTCCCTCTTCTGTTTTAGCATCAACAGCAGATAATGAATCATCAAGAATTAATATTTCTGGGTTCATTAAGAGAGCTCTAGCAATTGAAATTCGTTGCTTTTGTCCTCCTGATAAAGACACCCCACGTTCGCCAACAACTGTTTCATATCCGTCAGTGAACTGCAATATGTCATCATGGATATTTGCAAGCTTTGCTGCTTCGAAAACTTCATTTATTGTTGCATCCGGTTTTGCAAACGCGATATTATCCGCCACTGTTGCCGAAAAGAGAAAATGATCCTGAGGAACATACCCAATGCCTTTTCGTAAGGCGTCTAGTGTATACTCTTTAATCTCTTTATCACCTATTAGTATCTTACCCTCATAGCCTTCTATTTCACGAATTAATAGTTTTAACAAAGTCGTTTTTCCTGCACCTGTTTTTCCAACAATACCAAGTGTATGGCCTTGTTTTAAGTTAAAAAAGATCTCTTTAAGAGTCTGTTTTTGTTCTCCAGCATATGCAAAATCAGTAATTGAATAAGCGACATCACCTGATGGGGTTGTTTCACTCGCATTCTCACAATCTTTTATTTCCATAGGTTCAGCCAGGAGCTTTGAAACCCGGTCATAGGAAGCTCTCCCACGCTCAACAATATTAAATAGCCACCCAAAAGCAAGTAGCGGCCAAATTAGTAGACCTAAATATGTTGTAAAAGTGACCAATTCTCCTAGTGTCATCTCACCAGATAGTACATACCTGGAACCAAACACAAGTGCTAGAAAGAAAGAAATACCTACAATTAATGAAATCGTTGGATCATAAAGGGCATCGACTTTTGCTACGGAAAGATTTTTTTGAACAACATCATCGGATTGCTTTCGGAAGACATTTGTATCCTCTTCCTCCTGCCCAAAGGTTTTTATAACCTTAATCCCACTAACACTTTCTTGTACTTTATCATTTAGACTCGAGAAAGCCTCCTGTGCCTTATGAAATCTTCTATGTAAAAGTGTTCCATAATAATTTGTAGAGAGAGCCATAAACGGCAATGGAATGAGACAAATCAAAGTAAGCTTCCAATTTATTGTAAATGCCATCGTCAATAATACAAACCCACCTGTTGCAAGCGAGTCAACTAAAGTCAGGACACCTGATCCCGCTGTCTGTTGAATCGCTTGCAAATCGTTTGTGGAATGTGCCATTAAGTCACCAATTCTTCTTTTCTGGAAAAATCCTTGCGACATCTTCGTAAAATGTTCATACAAACGGTTCCTAAGTAATCTTGCTAATTTGACGGACGAACCAAAAATCATAATTCTCCAAAAGAATCGAACGATATAAACGGTACACGCAGTGCCTAACAAAATAGCTAACCACCTAAATAAGATTTCTTTGGTCAGTGTGCCCTGTGCAATAAAATCAACCGTCATACCAATTACTTTTGGTGGAACTAATTCCAATAAAGCAACAATCATTAATAAAAAGATACCAGTAATGTAAGATTTTTTTTCTTGTTTAAAAAACCACATTAAATCTTTAAAGATTTTCATCCTATAGTCCTCCGAAAGACGAAATAAGTGCCATAATAGTTTACCAAATTTTTAAAATTCTAGGAAGATGCTTCCAAGCTTTTAGTGAGAAATAAGTGTAAAATATTCTATTTGCTTAAAAGTTCTACTATAATGGGTTTAGAGAAAAAATGAGGTGAATATTCATGATTAAATATAAGGAACTTCATCATGTGAGTTTAACGGTAACGAATCTTGAAAAGGCAAAGGATTTTTACAGCAATATTCTGTGTTTGAACGAGATTGAACGGCCTAATTTTGATTTCCCTGGCGCCTGGTATGCGATTGGAAACCAGCAGTTACATTTAATTAACCTACCGGAATCTCAAACAATTCGGAAGGATAAAAGTATTAGTAGTCGTGAAGGTCATTTTGCACTAAGAGTTGAAAACTACTATGACACATTAAATTGGTTATCAATAAATAATGTGACCGTTCTAGAAAAACCGGATAGTGTCAGTGGTTTTGCGCAAATCTTTTGTGCAGACCCTGATGGAAATTTAATTGAGCTCAATGTTGATCAAATGGAATTATAAGAGTGAATACAAAAAAGCCACTTTTCGAGTGAAATTCTCACTAGAAAAATGGCTTTTTATGGTAGTTGGATGCATGTCCAAGTTATTATTGCTTGTCCATTTGACCGTTCATTGCTTTTAGCATTTGATTGATCTTCTTTTGTGAAGGCTTTTGACCCATTTGCATCATCATTACTTTTAGCATTTGCTCATTGATTGGTGGATTTTTCTTCAAGTAATCCATCATGTATTTACGTGCAATAAAAAATCCTAATGCAACGCCACCAAGTAAAGCTACCACGATTAGTAAGATAGCTAACCACATTTGCATAAAAAAACTTCCTCCTTCATGTTGTCTCATTACAGTGTACTAAACCATTAGCTATTATACAATATTTGTTTTATGTTTTCCTAGCTTTTATACAAACTTTCTTTCTTTAATCGGGTTTAACCACCCATATTTGTTTGCATTAAAATCCATCGCTAGGAAACAACGATCATATTTACGAAGAATTTCAAAAAATGCCGTCTCAGCTTCAAAGCTGCCTGTAGACTCTAAATGGATGGAATCATTATGTATCGTAAGTTTTGCAAAGCTATTAAATTCATTCCATTCAAGAGTGTGCATATGACTTTGACGCCTATAATAGGAATAATGAGCTAGGCTTCCTTCAATTTTTTGGTGGATACGTAATGATGGAATCGCTCTTGTAATAAAATCAATTTGTTTATTGAGTATTTCTTTCCGTTCATGGTTAGATTGGTTGTGCTCTAAAAATAAATGATAGATTAGTGATTCCCGTCCAAAGTAATGAGTTGCAAATTCTTCTTCTATTAAATAAATGTGGTATTCTCTCATACTCTTTCCTCCTAATACTATCTGTTAAGAATAGTATATTCGAAAGAGTCTGTGTTTTTTGTCTGACGTTGGAGTAAGAATCGTCTAGTTTTGTCGAAACTTTTGTTTATGTAGAAAAAGGGCCCGAATAGACCCCTTTTCTTTGCTATTGAAGCAATTGTTTAACACGGTTTACTACATTTTCAACTGAGAAGCCATATTCCTTCAGTACGATTTCACCGGGGGCCGAAGCACCAAATTCATGGATACCAAGAATATCTCCCTCATCGCCAGTATATCTTTCCCAACCAAGTGGTGTTGCCATTTCAATCGCTAAACGTTTTTTCACATTTGTAGGAATAACGGACTCTTTATATTCTTTTGACTGGGCCTCGAAGCGATCCCAAGAAGGCATACTTACAACTGACACCTCAATATTTTCACTTGCGAGTTGTTTTTGTGCCTCAACTGCTAGACTAACCTCAGATCCTGTTGCTAATAGAAGAGCTGCTGGCTGTCCAGATTTTGCAGGTGATATAACATAAGCACCTTTCTGAACACCATCATAAGCTTTCTCGGCTGTTCCTTCTATTGTTGGTAGGTTTTGTCTCGTTAATATGAGGGCTGTAGGAATTTCTTTCGATTCAATAGCCGTTCTCCATGCAGCCGCTGTTTCATTTCCATCCGCTGGTCGAATGACAGATAAATTTGGCATTGCACGTAATGCTGGCAATTGTTCAACAGGCTCATGCGTTGGTCCATCTTCTCCAACCGCGATACTATCATGGGTGAAAACATAAGTTACAGGAACTTTCATTAAAGCAGCTAATCGAATCGCTGGTCTTAAATAATCGGAGAATACAAAGAATGTTCCCCCATATACCTTAACACCACCATGAAGAGCCATCCCATTTAAAGCAGCACCCATTGCAAACTCACGTACTCCAAACCATATATTCCGACCACTGTAATCCTTTGGCATAAAGTCAGCAGCACCGTTAATCATTGTTTTATTTGATCCCGCTAAATCCGCCGATCCTCCAAAGAATTGCGGCACACTCTTTGCAATAGCATTTAATGCTTCACCAGAAGATGCCCTAGTTGCAAGCTTCTTACCTACCTCATAAACTGGCAGCGTCTTCTCCCAACCATCAGGAAGTGTACCCTCTATTGCCATTTCTAACTGCTTTCCGAGTTCTGGATTAGTCTCCTTATAACGACTGAACATTTGGTTCCATTCTTGTTCGCTTTGTTCTCCAGTTCTTTTCACTGTTTCCTCAAAATGAGTATATACCTCACCTGGAACATGAAAATCATTTTCAAACGTCCAGTTATACGCTTCCTTCGTCAATTTTAATTCATCAGCTCCCAATGGTTCACCGTGTGCCTTTGACTTTCCAGCCCGATTTGGAGAACCATAACCAATTGTTGTTCGAACCTCAATGAGAGCTGGACGGGATAAATCACCTTTAGCCTCTTCAATTGCTTTATCAATCGCTTCTACATCATTTCCATCCTCAACACGTACATATTGCCAGCCATAGGCCTTATATCTTTGTTCGATTGATTCTGAGAAAGCTTGATTAAGATCACCATCAAGTGAAATATCATTGGAATCATATAAAACAATTAGTCGACCCAATTTTAAATGTCCTGCTAATGATGAAGCTTCACCTGATACTCCTTCCATCAGGTCACCATCTCCACAAATCGCGTATGTATAATGGTTAACAATTTCAAATGAGTCTTTATTATAGACACCTGCTAAATGACGTTCTGCCATTGCCATTCCAACAGCCATTGCAATACCTTGACCGAGCGGGCCAGTTGTTGCATCAACACCAGCTGTATGGCCATACTCAGGATGTCCTGGGGTTTTACTGCCCCATTGGCGAAATTGTTTTAAATCATCAATCGTTAAGTCATAGCCTGATAGGTGCAACATACTATACAATAATGCAGAGCCATGACCCGCAGATAGAACAAATCGGTCACGATTGAACCAATTTGGATTCTTCGGGTTATGTTTCATATGTCGAGTCCACAGAGCATATGTCATGGGTGCGGCTCCCATTGGCATACCTGGGTGTCCTGAATTTGCTTTTTCAACTGCATCAATAGAAAGTGTTCGAATTGACGCTATCGACAAGTCAGTTAGTGAGTGTGTCATAAAAGTAAACATCCTTTCAAAAGTTTCTTATGAACTAACATAGAACAAAGCAGTTCTTTCATTGATAGTATGCACAAAAAAAAAGAATACATAGAAATCTATGTATTCTTTATTAATGTAATCTTTTCCGTTTACTGTCTTTCAGTTTTTCTGGGGTTACATCATTACCCTCAGGGTCAACGACTTTTACAGAATGTAATGTATTAGTCATTGAACTTCTAAAAACACGTAAATACTCTTGTCTAAGCTCTTGTTGTTCTTCTTTTTCTTTATCCGTAAGACCAACTGTCTTCGCTTTTTTTGCAAGGGCATTGATCCGATCAATTTTATCTTTTGCAAGCATAATTTTACTCCTTGTTATTCTTTTCTAAATCATAGTTCATAGTACTAGATGAAAAGATAATTTACAAGTCATCCACATTACGTATTTAGCTTGCACTAATAATAACCATACCCATACTTAATAAAACAAATAGTACATAATAGATAAATCCGCCTTGAAATTTCTTTAACATCTTTATTTCACTCCTACAGAATGTTTGTTCGTATTTTATGTTTTTATTATAAACCGAACATTTGTTTTGTGTCAACGAAAATTCGAACTTATGTTTGTATAATCTAGTAAAACATGCTATACTCAACTTAAGAAATTCGGTATTTGTCGAAATTACTTGGTCACTGAACCGAGAGATTATGAAAAGAAGATTTAGATACATATAAAATATAAATGCAAGGGGATGAGCGAAGATGACAACGAAACTTTCTAAAAGACAGCAGGATATATTGAATTACATAAAACAAGAAGTTAAAGAAAAGGGCTACCCACCTTCCGTAAGAGAAATAGGTGAGGCTGTCGGTTTAGCATCAAGTTCAACAGTACACGGACATTTGTCCAGACTTGAAAGCAAAGGGTTGATTCGAAGAGACCCTACGAAGCCTCGTGCCATTGAGATTTTACAGGTTGATGAAAATGAAACAATTCCAACTGCAAACGTTGTGAATGTTCCGGTCATTGGTAAGGTTACTGCAGGCCAACCAATTACAGCTGTGGAAAATATTGAAGAGTACTTCCCATTACCTGATCGTTTTGCAGCCCATGATGATCAAATCTTTATGCTTGAGATTATGGGTGATAGTATGATTGAAGCGGGAATACTTGACGGAGACTATGTGATTGTCAGACAACAGCATTCAGCGAACAATGGGGATATTGTTGTAGCTATGACTGAGGAAGACGAAGCGACTGTAAAACGTTTCTTTAAAGAAAAAGACCATATCCGCTTGCAACCGGAAAACTCAATGCTCGAACCGATCATCCTGAAAAACGTAGCCATACTAGGAAAAGTCATCGGCGTTTACCGTACAATTCATTAATTTCAAAAGGGAACATTTCTAAATGAAATGTTCCCTTTTTATTAGCAAAAAACCCTTAACACAAAATGTGTTAAGGGTTAATTTATTAATACATTGTCATATACTGCTCTCTCTCCCATGGATGAACCTGGGTACGGAACATGTCCCATTCAATCTCTTTTGCTTCAATGAAGTGTTCGAACAGATGTCCGCCTAATGCTTTGATTAGCACTTCATCCTGCTTTAACATATCTAATGCAAGAGATAAAGTTGGTGGTAAATCCACAATGCCAGCTTCATTACGCTCTTCTTTATTCATTACATAGATATTTCTGTCAACAGGTGCTGGTGGTGTCAACTTGTTCTTGATACCATCTAATCCTGCAGCTAATAATACAGCCATTGCCATATAAGGGTTTGCTGCTGGGTCAACTGAACGCACCTCAACACGTGTGCTTAAACCACGTGAAGCCGGGATACGAACAAGTGGACTTCTATTTTGAGCTGACCAAGCCACATAACAAGGTGCTTCATAACCAGGTACTAATCGTTTATATGAGTTTACAGTTGGATTCGTAACAGCTGTAAAATTAGGAGCATGTTTTAAAATACCCGCGATGAAATGTCTTGCATTATCACTTAATTGTAGATCCGCATTTGGATCAAAGAATGCATTTTCCCCACCTTTGAATAATGATAGATTACAGTGCATTCCTGAACCCGCTACTCCAAATAATGGTTTTGGCATAAAGGTTGCATGTAAACCATGTTTACGAGCAATTGTTTTTACAACAAGCTTAAAGGTCTGAATTTCATCACATGCTGTTAAAGCATCTTCGTATTTAAAATCAATTTCGTGTTGTCCAGGTGCAACTTCATGGTGAGAAGCTTCAATTTCAAATCCCATTTCCTCAAGCTCTAACACGATATCACGGCGACAGTTTTCACCAAGGTCTGTTGGAGCTAAGTCAAAGTAACCACCATTATCGTTAAGTTCAAGTGTTGGTTCACCTTTTTCATTTAACTTAAATAAGAAAAATTCTGGTTCAGGGCCGAGATTGAAATCCGTAAATCCTAGTTCTTCCATTTCTTTCAAGACTCTCTTTAAATTGTTACGAGGGTCCCCTTCAAATGGAGTACCATCCGCATTATGAATATCACAAATTAAACGAGCAACCTTCCCTTTTTCCGCAGTCCATGGGAAAACTACCCATGTATTTAAATCAGGAAATAGGTACATATCTGATTCTTCGATACGAACGAAGCCTTCAATTGAAGAGCCATCAAACATCATTTTGTTGCTCAATGCTTTTTCTAATTGACTTACAGGAATTTCAACGTTTTTGATTGTTCCGAGAATATCTGTGAATTGTAAGCGAATAAATTTTACATTCTCTTCATTTGCTAAACGAAAAATATCATCTTTCGTATATTTGGACATTGTGTTTCCTCCCCAACCCTAGTTGTAAGTATAGTTTTGTAATCTATATGCTATTAATGAAAAAATCTCGACATATCATTATGATGCGGACCTGATTGCTTTTTAAATCTTCCAGCTTGTAACAATTCATTCCTTAAAAGTTTTCTCAGCTCAGAATTAGATATTTCCTGCTTAACAGGCTCAACAGGTTTTTCTTCCGGAACTTGCCCGGAATTTCGGACTGCGAATATTTGTTTAATTCCTGCCAAATTGACTTTTTGTTCGATCAAGCTCTTTATTTCAAGTAATCGATCAACGTCATTAAATGAATATAATCTTCGATTTGTTTCAGTTCTTGCTGGAGAAATCAAACCATTTTCCTCATAATAGCGAATTTGCCTTGCAGATAATTCAGTTAATTGCATGACAATTCCAATCGGAAAGAGTGGCATGGAACGTCGAATTTCGTCACTCATATGGGATCCTCCTTTTCGCAATGAATAAGTTAATATTATATGATGTTAGATTATCTGTCAACACCATGTCAGAAAACATAACATAGAAATATATATAAAAAAAAGAGGAAATTAATCCTCAGTTTTTATTGAAATTAGTTGTTTAGTAAGTAAATGGTTAAGCGCAAGGCAAATGGCAATTTTCACATGAGAATAGGTAAGTCCACCTTGTACATATGCAACGTATGGAGGACGTGTTGGACCATCCGCTGTTAATTCAATGCTTGCACCTTGAATAAACGTTCCTGCTGCCATGATCACATCATCCTCATACCCTGGCATATAACTTGGATATGGCGTTACATGTGAGTTTATTGGCGATGCATATTGGATTGCTTGACAGAAGGCAACCATCATGTCTTTGTTATCAAATTGAACAGATTGAATTAAATCTGTCCTTTCACAATCCCAGCTTGGCTCTGTTTTTAAACCGATTTTTTCTAATATCGCAGCTGTAAATACGGCTCCTTTTAATGCTTGTCCAACAATATGAGGTGCAAGGAATAATCCCTGATACATTTCCTGTAGCGAATAAAGAGATGCCCCTGCCTCCGCACCAATGCCAGGCGACGTCATTCGATAAGAGCAAGCTTCAACAAGTTCTTTTTTCCCTACTAAATATCCGCCCGTTTTTGCAAGTCCGCCTCCTGGGTTTTTAATAAGCGAGCCAGCAATTAAATCAGCTCCAACATGACATGGCTCTTGTAATTCAACGAATTCACCATAACAATTATCAACGAAAACAACAACATCAGACTTGATTTCTTTGACGAACCGGACCATTTCTTTTATTTCCGCAATCGTAAAGGAAGGCCTTGTTGCATATCCTTTTGAACGCTGAATTCCAATCATTTTTGTATTTTCATGAATGGCATTTTTTATTGCTTCAAAATCAGGTCTTCCTTCAGGTGTAAGATCGACTGTATTATAGCCGATATGAAACTCCTTTAAGGACCCATTTCCTGTACCTCTAATGCCTACAATTTCTTCTAATGTATCATATGGATTTCCTGTAATATAAAGCAATTCATCATTCGGTCGTAACACTCCAAATAACGCAATTGAAATAGCATGCGTCCCCGAAATGATTTGTGGACGTACAAGTGCGGCTTCACCCCCAAAAATATGGGCGTACACCGCTTCCAATGTATCTCGTCCAATATCATCATAGCCATAACCCGTGGAGGGAATGAAATGAGAATCACTTACTCGATTTTCTTGAAAGCTTTTTAATACTCGAAATTGATTATAATCGATATTCTTATCAATCTTCGTATGTACCTCATTAATTTGTTTTTCGGTTTCTTCAACTAATTTCGAAATTAGTTGACCATAATCTAATTCTGTAAACATGATGTTTTCCCCTTTATGAATGAAAATCGTCTAGTTGAACATTCAATGAGTGACTAGGAAAAATAAAACCTGTGCAATCGTATTTTTCCGCTTCTTCATTGTAACGGAGTTCTTTCAAAATCGTTTCTTGTTTTAAATGTGCTAATAGTCTACCTTCCGAGCTAGGTAACGAAACCTTGTATTCTTTCATCTCCTCAATCATTGAATCCTCTACCCTTGTTTTAATCACCAGTAAATCATTTTCATCAAATGCACTGACTAAAATGGATTTAGATGTTGACGAAGGAACAAAATCAGGGTGAATTTTATCTTTTTTATTATATATAGTCAAAATCGGAATTGATTCAACGCCTAGTTCATCTAAAAGCTTTATGACCGTTTTTTCATGATTAAAATAATCAGGATTTGAAGAATCAACCACATGAACAATTAAATCCGCTTCTTTTACCTCTTCTAAAGTAGAGCGAAACGCAGCTATTAGCGAAGTAGGCAAATCTTGAATAAATCCTACTGTATCCGTTAATAGTGTAGTTAATCCACAAGGAAGAATCATTTTACGAGTCATTGGGTCAAGTGTCGCAAACAATAAATTTTCTTCAAATGAATCTGCCTCAGTTAGTCTATTAAATAATGTCGATTTCCCCGCATTCGTATAACCTACCAACGCTATTTGATATGTATTATTTTTCTTTCTTCGTTCGCGATAGCGCTCCCTGTGCTGTACAATTACTGATAATTGATTTTTGATATCATCAATCCGCTTATGGATATGTCTTCTATCGGTCTCAAGTTTTGTTTCCCCCGGACCTCTCGTCCCAATTCCACCACCGAGTCTTGATAATTCAATCCCCTTACCCGTTAATCGGGGTAATAGATACTGGAGCTGGGCTAACTCTACCTGTAATTTTCCTTCTTTTGAATTTGCTCTTGAAGCAAAGATGTCCAGAATCAGCTGGGTTCGATCAATCACTCTGGCTTGTAGACTAGAAGATAGATTCCTTACCTGGCTTGGGGATAACTCATCATTAAAAATGATTACATCAGGTTCTAGTTCTTCTTCAAGATGCACTAACTCTTCCACTTTTCCTTTTCCAATGTATGTAGCTGGATGGACTTTTGCACGCTTTTGCGTAACAGTCATCATAACTTGGCCCTTGGCAGTTTTAGTTAATGACTGTAATTCTTCGAGCGAATATTCAAACCGACTTTCGTCTTCGTTTTGAATGTGGCAGCCTACAAGTATCGCTTTTTCCATATCTTTCTTTTGTTCATTTACCAATCAATTTACCTACTTTCATGGAAGGTGATTTTCTTACGTTATCATATCAAATTTATTGAAACTATACCAATTTGAAATAAATAAACCGCCTAGTAATAGGCGGCACGTTTATTCTTTGAAAATCAAATCCTGTGTTCTAATTGTCTGAAGGTCCTGTTTACTATACGTATCGTCGATTAATAATCTCATTGCTTGACTTCGAATTGATTTTTCGATGATATTCCGAACATAACGCCCATTACTAAATTTTCCGGGGTAAGAATCCATTTTAACAGCGAGTAAATGCTCACGTAATTTTCTTTCTGCCTCCGGACTGAATACATATTCACGTTCCACCATCATTTTTGCTGAAATTTCCATTAATTGTTCAACCGTATAATCCGGAAAATCAATAACAAGTGGAAAACGAGAGTATAATCCTGGATTTAAAGATAAGAAATGCTCCATTTCTTTTGAGTATCCCGCTAAAATCAAAACAAATTCGTGCTGCTTATCTTCCATATGTTTTACCAACGTATCGATAGCTTCTTTACCAAAGTCCTTTTCTCCACCTCTAGCTAGGGAATACGCCTCATCAATGAATAAAATGCCACCAATTGCCTTTTTAATTAAATCTCTTGTCTTTTGTGCGGTATGACCAATATATTCCCCGACCAGATCGGCTCTTTCTGCTTCAATGAGATGCCCTTTTGATAGGACGTTCATTTGCAGAAATAATTTCCCTAATAAGCGAGCAACAGTTGTCTTACCTGTTCCAGGATTCCCTTTAAACATCATGTGTAATGCTTGTTTTCCTACCTTTAAACCCTGTTCTTCTCTTTTTTTATTAATATAAATCCAGGCATAGATTTCCTTTACCATTTTCTTCATTTCATCCATACCAACAAGAGCGCTCATTTCTTCCTCTATTTCTTTTAGAGCTGTATGTTTTGTCTGGACTTTCGTTGAAATGGCTTCTTTAGATGTCGAGTGTAATACTTTTAACTTCTTTTTCTCTCCATTTAAAACGACATTTATTTGTCCATTGTTCTTCATTGTAATGGGTTGTTGGTCCAAGAGCTCTCACCTCTCATTTCAGTACATTATACGTTGTTGGGTTAATTTCGTGACAAAAGCCCAAGGAAAAAACAAAAGTGTAAGCGCCTTGTTCAGCCCCGACAAGCATAAGACGATTTAGAATAGAAGGCGCTCTTTGCCTTCAATTCTAAAGTGGCTTATGACCTCGCGGGGCTAGGCGCTGGAACTGGACGTAAATTGTTAGACTTTTCCTTTTCCCTTTTTATTTCTACAATTTTCTCACTTTTATTACAAAAGACTCTTGCTTTTTGTCAAAGATTGCGCTTTCCCGGAAAATATTCCATAACACTATAAGTATATGAGCCAATTTACAAATCTTGAAGAAAAATTAGACAAGATGAAAAAAACAACCTTACTTTTACAAGTAAGGTTGTTTTTCGGATATTATTCAAGCTCAAGTTTAATGTTTTTTTGTGGAGCGAAAGTAGAGATTGCGTGCTTATAAATAAGCTGCTGCTTGCCTTCAGTTTCTAATAGAACTGTAAAGTTATCAAAGCCTTTCACTAATCCTCGTAATTGGTATCCATTTAATAAGAATACAGTTACAAATGTCCCATCCTTACGTAGTGTGTTTAAAATTTGGTCTTGGATATTGATTGCTTGTTTCATGAAATGTCCTCCTCTTGAATCTTCGGCGCAATATGCCGAAACTGTCATTGCCCAATTTTGGACAATCGAATACATCTTATTATTATCTATTCTCTTAAATTCCTAGCTTTCCTGCTATATATTTATAAATTTCATTAAATTTTTCTTCAAACTCATTATTTGCTGACATATCAAACCATTTTACATCCATTTTATTTCGAAACCATGTTAATTGTCGCTTTGCATATCTGCGAGTATTTTGTTTTAGTTGTTGGATTGCTTCTTCTAGGGATGATGACCCATCTAAATAACTATAAAGTTCTTTATATCCAATTGCTTGGATGGATTGGCAATCTCGTAAACCTTGCGAACGGAATGATGAAACCTCTTCAAGCAGTCCTGACTCTATCATCAAGTCAACTCTATGGTTAATACGATCATACAATTTCTCTCGTTCCATTGTTAATCCAATTAGGGAAACATCATAGATAAGTTCATGTTTTTGCCCCTCCAAATATTCGGTCATTGTTTTCCCGGTTGTTTTATAAATCTCTAGGGCTCGAATGACTCTTCTTACATTGTTAGGGTGTATTCGTACTGCGCTGTCCGGGTCTATTTCTTTAAGTTCCCGATAAAGAGGTTCAACTCCCCTTTCAGCAACTTTTTGTTCAAGTATATTCCGATACTCGGGATTTGAGGCATCTTCTGTAAATTGATAATCATATAATACAGATTGTATATAAAGCCCTGTACCCCCAACAATCATCGGTAATTTACCACGATTATGTATTTCCGTAATTAACTTTCTAACAACCTCTTGAAACTCCGCTACCGAAAAACTCTCATGTGGTTCCTTAATATCGATGAGATGGTGTGGTATCCCTTCCATTTCATCTCTTGTGATTTTGGCAGTACCGATATCCATCCCTTTATAAATTTGCATGGAATCTCCACTTATAATTTCGGCATTAAGCTTTTTAGCAAGCTCTATACTTAGTTTCGTTTTTCCAACTGCGGTTGGACCAATTAGAACGACAAGCTTTTCTTTTTTCAATTCTTCCAATCAATCACTACCTTTACCTCAATTCATACTATTATCGTAACATAGATAATAAGACGAATACTAAATTATTATAACCAAATTGACTTAGAAAATAACAATTTTCTTAAACCTTTTCAATAGTTACCTACTACTTTTGTCTTATAAAGCGAAAACTCGCCCATTTAGCGAGTTTTCCGCCATTTTATATAGTATATTTACATGACTCGTTTGAACATTTTTTCCATTTCATAGGTCGAATGGTGTATGATGATTGGTCGACCGTGCGGGCATGTAAACGGATCACTTGTTTTACGGAGCGTTTCAAGTAATGCAAATATTTCATCGTTGCGTAAATGATGATTCGCTTTTATAGAAGCTTTACAGCTCATCATAATCGCAGCTGCTTCTCTCAATTTCTTAATATCTATCTTCTTATCATTAAGCACTTGTTCGATAATTTCCTCAATAACTTCCTTTTCATCACCTTTTGGAAACCATTGTGGGTGTGAGCGTACAATGTAACTGTTATGGCCAAATGGTTCTAGGAAGATTCCAACCTGTTCTAAATCTTGCTTATGCGCATTTATGTTGATACATTCATCAGTTGAATATTCCAATGTAATCGGAAGAAGTAGTTCCTGAAGATCAGAAATATTTTCTCCGACCCGTTCTTTGAAATATTCATATTTAATTCGCTCCTGAGCAGCATGCTGATCGATTATATATAAACCATTCTCATTTTGAGCAAGAATATATGTTCCATGCATTTGACCGATTGGATACATAACTGGTACCCGTTCAGCTTCGTTTATTTTTATTTCAGTACTTTCAAAATCGGTCTCTTCATTCTCATCCAAGGTAACAGTAGTTGTGAAGTCACTTTCTTCAATTACCAGTTTTTCCCTTTCCTGTGCTCTTTCTTCATAAATCGATGGAATTACCTGAGTTTGTGTTTCAATTTTAGGTTCTTCTTTCCTCGAATCCAGTTGAATTGTCTCTACAAATTTAGGGACAAATGGTTGCTGTTCTCGTGGTTCTGCTTTTATCGAATGCTGAAATACAAATTGTTGCTGCTCCGATTTTTGAACTTCTTTCTTCTTCGGATTTATAGCATCCGGAATTAGTTGTTTATGTTTAAAAACATCCTTAATTCCTTGATCAATTAATTGATTAAGTTCTTGTTCTTTACTAATTCTAACCTCTAGTTTTGCTGGATGGACATTCACATCAACTAACAATGGGTCCATCTTAATATCGAGCAAGACAATCGGAAATCTTCCAATCGGTAACAGGGTATGGTAGCCTTGCTGAATAGCCTTAACTAGTGGATAATTTCTTATATATCTACCATTAATAATGGTTGATATATAGTTTCTCGATGCCCTTGTAACTTCAGGCATGGATATAAAGCCTTCTACATTAAAGTCTAATGATTGCAAATGAATAGGCACCGTTTGCTTTGCAATTCCTGGACCATAGATTGCAGCAAGTACTTGTCTAACATCTCCATTGCCACTTGTATATAAAAGTCGTTTTCCATTATGCAATAACCGAAAGGAAACTTCCGGGTGAGCAAGAGCAATCCGGTTCACAGCATCCGTAATATTGCCAAGCTCTGTATGAACGGTTTTTAAATATTTTAAGCGAGCTGGAGTATTAAAAAAGAGATTAGAAACCGTGATGTCAGTTCCTTTACGACTATTTGTTGCCTTTTTCTCTACAAACTGACCACCTTTTATGAGAATATGGGTACCTGAATTGTCTCCTGTACTTGTCTTCATCTCAAGTTCAGAGACAGAGGCAATACTAGGTAGCGCCTCACCTCTGAACCCTAATGTCCGAATTCGAAATAAATCATTTTCGTCCTTTATTTTACTTGTTGCATGACGATGAAAGGCATTCACACAGTCTTCACTATCCATGCCGTCACCATTGTCAATAATTCGTATTTTGGAAAGGCCTGCTTCTTCTATTTCAATTTCGATAACAGTACTGTTTGCGTCAATGGCATTCTCAACTAATTCCTTCACAACTGAGGCAGGCCTTTCAACTACTTCCCCTGCTGCTATTTTATTTGAAAGAAGGTCATCTAGTAGAACGATTTTCCCCATGCCTTCACCTCATTTTCTATATCATGGATGTTCAAAAATTCATTGAATCTTCTTTTTTATCCTTTTAATTGTTTTTGAATTTCGTATAACTTATTGATGGCCTCTAATGGTGTTAGTCCTAAAATATCCATATCTTTGATAGATTTCAAGACGTCCTTTTCCTTAGAAGACACATGCTTTTCTTCTTTCTGATAAGACGTCTTCGTTTCCCCAAAAAATGAAAGCTGTAGATTGTCTGTAAGGTCCTTTGATTCTTCCTTAGTTACAGCTATTTCTTTTTCACCTTGCTCAAGATGATTTAATATTTCTTTTGCTCGTTCAATTAAGTTTTCAGGGAGCTCAGCAAGTTTTGCTACATGGATCCCATAGCTTTTATCTGCTGCCCCTTCTTTAATTTTATGAAGGAAGACTACATTATCATTTTCCTCTATCGCACTTACATGAACATTTACTAAATTTTCTAGCCCGACTTCTAAATCGGTGAGCTCATGATAATGCGTAGAGAACAATGTGTGTGCTCCGATATTTTGGTGAATATATTCAATAATAGCTTGTGCAAGCGCCATTCCGTCATAAGTAGATGTCCCACGTCCAATTTCATCAAATAATAATAAGCTTTTCGATGTTGCGTTGACAATGGCATTTTTTGCTTCAAGCATTTCTACCATAAAAGTACTTTGTCCAGAGATTAAATCATCTGCGGCACCAATACGAGTAAATACTTGATCATATATCGGTAAAATTGCCTCGCTTGCTGGAACGAAACAACCAATTTGTGCCAAGATTGAGGTAAGTGCAATCTGTCTCATATACGTACTCTTACCAGACATATTTGGTCCCGTAATAAGAAGCAATGACCGTCCTTGCTCCAGCACACAATCATTTGGAACATATTCCTGTGCCTGCATTACTTTTTCAACAACCGGATGACGGCCATCTTTAATATAGAGCTTGTCCTCAGAAAAATGAGGCATACAATAATGGCGTTCTTCACTAATCGTTGCAAAGCATTGCAGCACATCAAGCTCACTAATGACCTTTGCTAAAGTCTGAAGTCTTGGGATATAGCTCTTAACTTGTTCGCGAATATCAACAAAAAGATCATATTCTAATTGGACAATCTTTTCCTCTGCTTCAAGAATTAATGTTTCTTTTTCTTTAAGTTCAGGGGTGATAAAACGTTCCGCATTAGTTAGAGTTTGTTTTCTTTCATACAGACCCTCGGGTAAGTACTGTAAATTCGACTTTGTCACTTCGATATAATATCCAAAGACACGGTTATATCCAATCTTTAAAGACTTTATTCCCGTTTTCTCTCGTTCCTGTTTTTCTAACGACGCAATCCATGTTTTACCATTTCGACTTGCATCTCGATATTGGTCAAGAGCGGCATTGTAGCCATCTTTAATAATGTCTCCTTCTTTGATGGACATCGGAGGTGATTCCTTAATGGAACGTTTAAGAAGGTCGGTTAATGATTCACAAAGGTCCATTTGCTTACTAAGATTGTCCGCATATGGATGTTTCAACTGTGTTATAAGTTGATAAATTCCAGGAGCCTGCTCAAGTGACTTTTTGAGTTGTAAAAGGTCTCTTGCATTTACATTTCCGTAAGCTACACGTCCCGCCAGTCGTTCAAGGTCATATACTTCCTTCAATAGATCCCTTAATTCTAATCTTTCAAAATAGTTATCAATAAAGGTTTGAACCATGTTAAGCCGGGCTTCAATTTCATGTTTATTTAATAACGGTCTGTCAATCCAGTGTTTTAACAGACGCCCTCCCATTGCAGTAACTGTTTGGTCTAGAAGCCAAAGTAATGAACCCTTTTTCCCTTTATTACGAATCGTTTCAGTAAGTTCAAGATTACGTTTTGAATATAGATCAATTTTCATGAATTGATTCGTATAAAAAATACGTACCTGTTGAAGGTGATCTAGTGAACGCTTTTGCGTTTTTATTAAATAATTTAATAATCTTCCAAAGGTAAGGATCAATTTCTCGTCCTCAAGCCCCTCGGTAAGCTGTTGTAAATGTTCAGCAACGGTGCAATTATCTTCATACGAAATCGTCACCTGGCACCGTTCTATCATTGCTTTTTTATATTTATCGTCAAACTCAGTTGAAACAACAACCTCTTTTACACCATTCGCATAAATTTCTCCGATAACCTCTTCAAACTGAGTAGACAATAATGAGACCCAGTTTTCACCTGTTGTTAAGTCAGTTAATGCAAATCCGAAAGAATCGTCTGAAAAGCTTGAAACAGTTGCTAGAAAATTATTTTCTTTATCTAGTAGGTTTTTACCATCCATCACAGTTCCAGGTGTAATTAATTGGATGACTTCTCGTTTTACGACACCTTTTGCCTGTTTTGGATCTTCAGTTTGCTCACAAATCGCAACTTTATATCCTTGATTCACTAATTGTTCAATATATCCTGCAGCTGAGTGATAAGGAACCCCGCACATCGGGATTTTTTCTTCGACACCACCATCTCTAGCCGTTAACGTTATTTCTAAAATTTGTGATGCATTAATGGCATCATCAAAGAACATTTCGTAAAAATCACCTAGTCTAAAAAATAAAAAGGCATCCTGATAATCTGCCTTAATCGTTAAATATTGCTTTATCATCGGCGTATACTCTGCCATTTAAAAATCCCCCAACACTTTAATTCTTCCAATATTATAACATAACTTAAAAAAGGAAAGGGCAGGACTTGTCTTCCATTAAATGAAAAAAAACTAGGAAGTCATGCCTCCTAGTTTCCAATTATTCTTCTAAATCGCCAACTAAGAAGTCAGGATTTAAATCCTCGAATTCTTCGTCGTCTACATCCCAATCCTTATCATCATGATAGCATCCATCTGGATTCACATGTACGCAAACCTTTGTTTCTCCAATAATCTCTGCAAGTAATTCTCTTTCAACCTCAACGAGAATTTTGTTGCCGTTTGGAGATATCGTACACTCTAGGCAGTTTGGCTGTTGTAACACATCAACAATCACGTCACAGTCATCATCTAGGAAATTCTCGTCTCTATACTTTAGCTTGATGTAGTCTGTGTATGAAAGTGTTTCAGTAACAACCTCAGTTTTTGTATTGTTGCCATAAGAATACCACACGTTGACATCAAATTTTCCATATACTACTATTTTGTTGCCTTCCTTCTTTGCTTCATACTTGTGGTTAATGATCCAGCATCCCAAAATGCTTGATGGGTGGTGAGGTGGAGAAATGGTAAAAGTAGACTGTGAAAACTTGCGTCCTTTACCTACAACAGCTTTAGTGATAATCTCTCTGTATTCAGACATTCGAACAAACCCTCCTCAATCAATCTTCAATTCATCCTATGCGGGACATTTGACTAGTGTGCTAAAGACTGATTTCTTTTTAAAAACTTTTTGCAATTCCTTCGATGCTTTTCTGATGAGTACACCGAAAAAAGTTGAATAAAAAATCAAAGTAAGTACTAAAAAAATGCATTGTCGTTCTCTTTATACTTCACCTTACGATTACCGTATAGTTCATTGTATGCGGGTTCGCCCATTTATGTACCTTTTTTTAAAAGCCGTACAAGCAAAAAATAAAACCTAATGAGAGACATGCTCTACAAATAAAAAAAGACAAAAGCTTAACGCTTTTGTCTTAGATTATTTAGTGGCAGCCACAGCCGCTATTGTTATTCACTTTTGAACCAGTTTCTCCCGCTAACAAATCTCCACCAGTAGATGTAATAATCTCATTTGTTACATTGTTAGAAATGGTATGTGCCACAAGCTGTAAAAGATCATTCACTTCAAGTTGTGAATTCTTAAATTCTTCTACAACCGGAATGCTGTCTAGTTCTGCTTGAAGATTATCAATCTTATCTTCAACTTGCTTTAATGCCTCAGACTTTCCATAATGCTGAAAATTGACAGCTTGTTTTTGTAAGCTTTTAATGGTTTCAATAATTTCTTGAACTTTTTTGTTCTGGTTTATTTGTGCTTCTGCACGCTTAAAAAAGTCAACTTCTTGTGTTTCTGCAATCATTTTTGCTAGTTCTGTTGCGCGTTCAACGATTTGTTCTTTTGTAAATTGTGCCATTTTAGTTCACCTCTACCGCTTCTTCGATCATTTCTCCATCTAGAGTCCAGGTCTTCGCTTGGATAATTTTCACTTTTACAATCTTACCAATTGCAGACTTTGGACCTTTGAAGTTAACCAATTTATTTTTACTTGTGTATCCAGCAAGTACTTCTGGATTGTTTTTGCTTTCACCTTCAACAAGAACTTCTACAGTTTGCCCTTTGTATGCAAGGTTTTTCTGTGCAGAAATTTCATTAACAAGTGCGTTTAGACGTTGAAGTCTTTCCTTTTTAACTTCCATTGGAATATTATCTTCCATTTTGGCAGCTGGAGTTCCTTCACGTGGTGAATATATGAAGGTATAGGCTGAATCGAATTCTACTTCTCTATATAAGGAAAGTGTCTCTTCGAATTGTTCATCCGTTTCATTTGGGAAACCAACAATAATATCAGTTGTAAATGAAGCATTCGGAATTTGTTCTTTCATTTTGCGAACTAGCTCTAAATATGTTTCTCTTGTGTATTTACGTGACATTAATTTTAATACTTGTGAACTCCCAGATTGAACTGGAAGATGAATGTGCTCCATAAGATTTCCACCTTTAGCGAGCACTGAAATTAAATGATCATCGAAATCACGTGGGTGACTTGTTGTGAAACGAATACGTGGGATATCTATCTTACGTAACTCGTCCATTAAGTCTCCTAAACCATATTTAATATCTTCAAAATCTTTACCATACGCATTTACGTTTTGGCCAAGTAAGGTAATCTCTTGATAGCCTTGTCTTGCTAAGTGACGTACTTCTTCAATGATATCTTCTGGGCGACGGCTACGTTCCTTACCACGAGTATATGGAACGATACAGTACGTACAGAATTTATCACATCCGTACATAATGTTTACCCAACCCTTGATATTTCCTTTACGTACTTTTGGAAGGTTTTCAATAATGTCCCCTTCCTTAGACCAAACCTCAACAACCATCTCTTTGCTGAACATTGCTTCTTTAACAATATAAGGAAGGCGATGAATATTATGAGTACCGAAAATCATATCAACGAATTGATGTTTTTCAAGGATTTTATTCACAACTGATTCCTCTTGGGACATACATCCACAAACACCAATTAAAAGATTAGGATTTTCAAGTTTTAAAGGTTTTAAATGACCGATTTCACCAAATACTTTGTTTTCAGCGTTTTCACGGATCGCACATGTATTTAGTAATATGATGTCGGCATCCTTCGTATTTTCAGTTGGCTCATAGCCCATTTCCATAAAAATACCAGCCATTATTTCCGTATCATGTTCATTCATTTGACAACCATACGTACGGATTAAAAAGCGTTTTCCTTTTCCTGCATCCTTCATATCCTCAGGAATCGAAAATTCTTTTAAGTAATTTACTTGCTCTTTACCACGCTTCTTCGCATCTTTTAATGAAGGTGGTTGGTAAACGGATTGAAAATACTTGCTGTAATCCTTTTCGGATTTTTTGTCCGCAGGTTTTACTTGAGTACTTTCAAGACGTTGTTTTTCGTTCATGTTGTATCTCCTTTCTTTATCGAAAAACTACATTTTCAAAAAATAAAATTCCATTTTACTAGTATAAGGTTTAACAAGTATTAATACAATAAAACCGTATAAATGTAGAAAAATGTACAATTTTAGCAGCTTTAAGTAATTTATTCTACTAACAGATACACATGCCTATTTTATCATTCAACAATTAACGAGTAAAGATATAAAGAATTGTGAAAGACTAGTGTAGTCATAAGTCCGATTTTGACTGAAACTATATTAAAAACCCTACTAAGAGATTAGTTCTTAGTAGGGTTTGGTTTATATTACATAAATTCTGAAACTAGTTTATTAAACTTTTCTTCATCTAAATTCAAGTCTGCATGTACAAGCGGCGCTTCACCATATCCGTGAACAAGTTCTTGATAGGAAGGCTTTTCTGTATTTTGATAGATAAGCCCAGTAACAAGACTGTTATGCTTCATTAACGTTTGCATAGCTACTGATCGGTCTGAAGGGTCATATCCCTCAACATCACCTAATTTTGTTAGGTTTTCTTTAAACCAGTCATAAGTATTGACTTTATTATAAGTTACACATGGGCTAAATACATTGATTAAAGAAAAACCTTTGTGCTTGATTCCAGCCTCGATTAGTGCTGTTAAATCTTTAAGGTCCGTTGAGAAGCTTTGTGCAACAAAAGTAGCACCAGCTGTTAATGCCATTTCCATGACAGAAAGTGCAGACTCAATGGAGCCTTTTGGAGTACTCTTTGTTTTAAAGCCCATTTCACTTCTTGGAGAAGTTTGACCTTTTGTTAGACCATAGATTTGGTTATCCATAACAATGTATGTGATGTCTATATTACGACGAATTGCATGGATTGTATGGCTCATCCCAATTGCATATCCGTCACCGTCACCACCAGAAGCTATAACAGTTAAATCACGGTTTGCCATTTTTACGCCTTGAGCAATTGGTAAAGACCGTCCATGAATCCCGTGTAATCCATAAGCATTGATATATCCAGAAATACGTCCAGAACATCCTATCCCTGAAATCACAGCTAGCTGTTCAGGCTCAAGTCCAACATTTGCAGAAGCACGTTGAATCGCTGCTTGTACGGAGAAGTCTCCACAACCTGGACACCAGTTAGGTTTTACATTATTCCGAAAATCTTTAAATGTTGCCATATTAGAACAACTCCTTACATTTTGTGTGAACTTCATGAGGTAGGAATGGATTACCGTCATACTTTAAGAAGTTAGTAATCTTGTCTGCATGTCCTACATTCATCTTCATAATGTTTGCGAGCTGACCAGTAGCATTATTTTCAACCACTAATACTTTCTTAGCTGATTGAATTAACGGCAAAATTTCTTCAGTTGGGAAAGGATGGATTAAACGAACTTGAGCATGATTCACTTTAATACCATCATTTTCAAGACGAGTCATCGCTTCTTCAATCGCACCACGAGTTGAGTTAAAACCTACAACTAATAGGTCCGCCTCTTCATGTTTACCGTTTTTATGAACAGGTGTATTGAAACGGATGTTTTTAGTCTTTTTAAGTCGTTTTTCCATTTGATCCTTACGGTTGCTTGCAGCCTCAGATGGCTTACCTTGTTCGTTATGTTCAACACCAGTTACATGGTGGATTCCATTCTTTACACCAGGTACTACACGTGGTGAAATTCCACTCTCGGTAACTTCATAGCGTTTGAAGTATTCTTTATTCTCTAATTCTGGTAATTCGTCATCAAGAAGTAGATTACCACGTCTGATTTCTATTTTTGAATAATCAAGTGGTTCAACAGTTTGCTTACCTAATGAAAGTTGTAAATCTGTTAGGAAAATAACCGGACACTGATATTCTTCTGCTAGGTTAAATGCTTCAATAATGTCATAGAATGCTTCCTGAACAGTACTTGGAGCCATAACAATCTTAGGTATTTCACCATGTGTACCATAGATCATTGCCATTAAGTCAGATTGCTCTTGCTTAGTTGGAAGACCCGTACTTGGACCTCCACGTTGTGTATCAATAATAACAAGCGGAGTTTCAGTAATACCTGATAACCCGATTGATTCCATCATTAACGATAATCCTGGTCCAGCAGAAGCAGTAAATGCACGAACACCTGCGTAGTTAGAACCAATCGCCATTGTACATGCAGCAATTTCATCTTCTGTTTGGATAACTGTTCCACCAAACTCAGGTAACTTGCTAATTAAGTATTCCATGATTTCAGAGGCTGGTGTAATTGGATATGCAGGCATAAATCTTGCTCCACCCGCTAGAGCACCCAGAGCGATAGCATCATTTCCAATCATGAACATGCGTTGCTTGCCGTCTGCTTTTTCTAACTTCATTATTACATCTTCACTAAGTAGATCATTTAGGAATTCTGCACCGGCTTTAATTGCTTCCATATTTTTCTCTACAACTTGCTGTCCCTTACGTCCAAAGATTTCATCAACCACATTTAGGTACACATTTAAATCAAGATCTAATAATGAGCTAGTAGCTCCAATTGCGACCATATTTTTCATTAGGGACGTGCCAAGATCAGTCGCAATTTCAGTAAAAGGAACAGAATACAGATGAACATTAGTATTTTCAGGAATGGATGGGCCGAATTTAGCATCTGCCAATACTACCCCACCATCGCGTAACTCATGAAAATTAAAATCAATAGTTTCTTGGTCAAAAGCTACTAAAATATCAAGATCATCAGATATAGCACGAACTTGAGTTGTACTCACACGAATTTTGTTATTTGTATGTCCACCTTTAATACGTGATGAAAAGTGGCGATAACCGTATAAATAGTAACCTAAACGATTCAGAGCGATGGAAAAGATTTCCCCCGTACTCTCAATTCCTTCCCCTTGTTGTCCGCCAACTTTCCACGAAAGTTGATTGATCATGACTTACACCCCTTTGGAATACGTTATATATAAGTTTTTTATTAATTATTAAGCATAGCACCTTCCAACTGAGTTGTATTGAATGTATTATGTAAATTCTATTGAATGAAAATGGAACATTTCTTACAACGAATTAGAAAAAAATTCCAATTACGAAGTGTAAAATGCTATCCAAATCTATACTGTTGGATATGTACTAAACGCTTTCAATTCTAGACCTATCAACGAAAAAAAGCAACCCTTAGCAAGTAAATTATGGTGAAAAATGCATATTTTTTTATTTTTCAATCAATTTCATATTAAACCGATATAAAATGATTATTTTATACTGGTAAATTCGCTACAAAATTTTGATACAAAAATTTTTTCACTTGGATTTCAGAGTAATATTTAAGTAATTTATTTACAAGTCCTTCATATCCTGAAAAGTTTTCAAGTCCAATAGTTGTCTCTGTTATTCCATCAAAATCAGACCCAAATCCAACATGATTTTCTCCGCCTAATGAACAAATATAATCAAGATGCTTGATTACATCGTCAATAGTTGCTGTTTCTCGATTGCTTAAAAATTGGGGGACAAACGTAACTCCAATCATACCGTTCTTTTTAATTAATGCTAGAATCTGTTCATCCAGTAAATTACGACGGTGATTGCAAATTGCCATGGCATTTGAATGAGATGCAATCGGATAATCTGCAACTTCCATGACATCCCAAAATCCTTTAATCGATAGATGTGATACATCTGTCCATATCGACGCCTTATTGTGCTCTTTTACAACCTCTATACCAAAGCTTGATAACCCCGCTCCACGTGGTTCACCCACGCCATCTGCGACAAAATTGGCATAATTCCATGTTAATCCAACAGAGGATACTCCTAGCCTTATTAATGTCTGTAACTTTACGATACTCTGATCAATTGCATCGCAGCCTTCCAAAGTTAAAAAAGCACCTATTTCATCCTCTTTTAAAGCTAAAATATCTTCTTTTGTCCTTACCACCTTTAATAACGGAGAAGGCGCAACTACTTTATTATAAAAAATTTCTACCATCTCTAATGCCACTTCAAATCGACTTTCTGGTTTTACTTCTTCTGGGATATAGATCGCAAAACTTTGCACCTTGCTGCCAGATGCTTTTAATCGATCATAGTTAATATGTAATTTTGATGAATTTGCAAAATCAATAGTAGGGTCCATCCACATTTTATATAAAACATCAGAATGGGCATCGAAAATTTTCACACAAACCAGCTCCTTTTCCTTTTATTTTACACAAAAATACCTGTCTGTCACATTCGACAAACAGGCCACTTATCCACTACTTAACCACTTTATATAAAAGTACATAGTATTATCGTGGTTCAATGATTAATTTTATAGCGGTTCTTTCTTCACCATCAATTAGAATATCAGTAAACGCTGGAATACAAATTAGGTCCACTCCACTCGGGGCTACAAATCCTCTAGCTATCGCTACTGCTTTCACTGCCTGATTCAATGCACCAGCACCAATCGCTTGGATTTCTGCAGCTCCTCTCTCACGTAAAACACCCGCAAGTGCCCCTGCTACAGAGTTAGGATTAGATTTTGCTGAAACTTTTAATATTTCCATTTCTACTTTCCTCCTTGTTCTTTACAATGTTCCATGAGTGACAGGTAGAACCATACAAATGAATCACCACCGCTAAATTTGCGATTTAGTTTTATATACTCTCTTAAATTTTAAAATAATCGCAAACCCTTCCAGAGGCTATCTTTATTCAACCAGGGATTACCCGAGTCTGAATTGAATAACGAATAATGATCCCATAACTACTATATTCACTAGAAACTACCAGTATTCCTGCTTGTTTCTAATCTTTTTCTAAAAATTCAAAAACTTAGTAAAAACAAGAAAAAACCAAGGTATCTCAATGATACCTTGGTCAGAAATTACTAATCAAAGAATGGATGATCATCATTAATAAGAAGTCGTTGAATACCTTTTGCAGTCCCACTTTTAGGGTCTACATCAATAAGTACTCCATTTAATTGAGTTCTTCCTTCAACAACCTCAAAACGAACAGGTAAAGCCGTTTTAAATTTATGAATCACTGCTTCTTTATCCATCCCTAGTATTCCATCATACGGGCCTGTCATTCCAACATCTGTTATAAATGCAGTACCTTTTGGCAATACACGGTTATCAGCGGTTTGAACATGTGTGTGTGTGCCAACAACTGCTGTTACCCGTCCATCAAGGTACCAGCCCATAGCGATTTTTTCACTTGTAGCTTCCGCATGAAAGTCTACAAAAATAATGGAGGTTCTCTTATGTGCTTCCTCAATCAACTCATCGCACTTTTTAAATGGATCATCAATAGCGGGAAGAAATGTGCGTCCTTGCAAATTAATAATCGCAACTTCCTGTCCATTTGCCTTACTATACATGATCCCCTGACCGGGTGTTCCTTCAGGGAAGTTCGCAGGTCGTACCATGTTTTTAGCTGTATCAATAAACTCAAAAATATCTTTATTGTCCCATGTATGATTCCCTAATGTAATGGCTTGGGCACCATTCTCTAAAAATTGATTATATATTTTCTTTGTTATTCCCCTACCAGACGCTGCATTTTCTCCATTAATAATCGTTAGTGCTGGATGGAATTTTGCCTTAAGTTTCGGGAGATATTCGCGAATCATATCTCTTCCTGGTGAGCCAACGACATCACCAATAAATAAAATCTTCATGTAAAAGCCCCTTTCACTATAAAGTGAAGCACAAAAATAAAAAAATCTCAACGTCCCGCGTGATATTTATGAAAAAATTCAACAAGTACATGTTAAGTAAAACAAAAAAAGTGGTCAAAAATCGACCACTTTTATTTTGCGTATTCAACTGCTCTTGTTTCACGAATTACAGTAACCTTGATATGACCCGGATAATCCAACTCTTCTTCGATTCGTTTACGGATGTCACGAGCTAATCGATGTGCATTTAAGTCATCAATTGCATCAGGTTTTACGATAATTCTAACTTCACGTCCTGCTTGAATTGCAAAGGATTTTTCAACGCCTTCATACGACTCTGAAATTTCCTCAAGCTTTTCTAAACGGCGGATATAGTTTTCAAGTGTCTCACTTCGTGCACCTGGTCTTGCTGCAGATAAAGCATCGGCTGCTGCAACCAATACAGCTATAATTGATGTTGGTTCTGTATCACCATGGTGGGAAGCAATACTATTAATTACAACTGGATGCTCTTTATATTTCGTGGCGAGTTCTACACCGATTTCAACGTGACTACCTTCCACTTCATGGTCAATCGCTTTACCAATATCATGTAGTAGTCCAGCACGTCGAGCCAATGTTTCATCTTCACCTAACTCAGCAGCCATTAAGCCTGCTAAGAACGATACTTCCATTGAGTGTTTTAAGACATTTTGGCCATAGCTTGTACGATACTTCAAGCGACCTAAAATCTTAATTAAATCCGGATGGAGACCATGAACACCAACCTCAAAGGTTGTTTGTTCACCCACTTCACGAATATATTCGTCTACCTCACGTCTTGATTTGTCTACCATTTCTTCAATACGTGCAGGGTGAATACGTCCGTCTTGAACAAGTTTTTCAAGTGCGATTCTCGCTGTTTCACGTCGAATTGGGTCAAAGCCAGATAAAATAACTGCCTCTGGTGTATCATCGATGATAAGGTCAATACCCGTTAATGTTTCAAGTGTACGGATATTTCGTCCTTCTCTTCCGATAATACGTCCCTTCATCTCATCATTAGGCAAGTTAACTACAGATACTGTAGTTTCTGCAACATGATCAGCGGCACATCTTTGAATAGCAAGAGAAAGTACTTCTTTTGCTTTTTTATCAGATTCTTCCTTTGCACGATTTTCTGCTTCTTTAACCATCATAGCTATATCATGGGAAAGCTCGTTTTCAATACGTTCAAGGATGATTTGCTTTGCTTCTTCACGTGTTAAGCTAGAGATACGCTCAAGTTCGGCTTGTTGCTTGTGTACCATCTCTTCCACTTTGCTTTCCATCTCTTCAATATGCTGTTGTCTTTGAGCGAGAGAATCCTCTTTCTTTTCTAGTATGGATTCACGTTTATCTAATGTTTCATCCTTACGATCAAGGTTCTCTTCTTTCTGCAATAAACGATTTTCTTGTTTTTGTAGTTCGTTTCTTCGATCACGGATTTCCTTTTCTGCCTCTGTACGAAGTTTGTGAATTTCATCCTTTGCCTCTAACAGTGCTTCCTTCTTTAATGAATCTGCTTCTCTATTCGCATCTTCAATAATTTGTTCGGCAACACTTTTTGCACCAGCAATTTTAGTTTCGGCAATAGACTTACGAACATAAAAGCCAACAATCGCACCGACGATCAGGCCAACCAAAGCGGAGATGATTATAGAAATGGGATCCATCTTCTTCACCTCCTCTTGCTATAAACTTTTTCTTGCTAGATCAAAATGTCGGCATGTACATAATCAAATGCGCCTTGGCGAATTTGCGCCCAGATTTTTTCGAGCAGGCTCGAAAAACTTCCATTGAAAATCTGTGGCATCCGCCGGAGGCTTAGCTTTATCAGCAGGGTTTAAAAGCCTGTTGATAAAGTTAGATAATATACAGCACAAAGGCTTTTTAAGCTAATCAGATTCTTAGGTTACGACCGAAAGCAGCTCAGACTACTCCGGGTCTGAATAGCAAAAGCTCAAACCGAGTTTTGCTTCTAACGTTTTAATTCTAACAAAATGTAAAATATACATTTTAATTGTAAATCTGTGAATTTTTATTGTCAAGGCCTGTCAGAAATAGTATTACATGAAAATGGAAATTTTATTGATTAATCATGTGTTTATAAAGGGTTTTGGAAGGAAATGAGGTTTTTCTATCGTGTTGAAAAAAGTAAGTTAATGGGGAAAATAAAGAAGAGACACATTAGCTGTGCCTCGACTTTGATGATTAGTCTTGTAAATCAAACTCTTCCTGTTCCTCATCAGCTGGTGCTACTTTAACACCGTCAAGCCCATAATGATTTCTAATTTGCTGAAGGATTTCATTACGAACATCAGGGTTTTCTTTTAAGAATTGTTTTGCATTTTCGCGACCCTGACCAACTCTTTCTTCATTATAAGAATACCAAGAGCCACTCTTTTGGACGATATCAAGTTCCGAACCGATATCAATGATTTCGCCCTCAATTGAAATTCCTTCTCCGTACATAATGTCTACTTCAGCTGTTTTAAATGGTGGTGCTACTTTATTTTTAACAACCTTCACTTTTGTTCTATTACCAACAAGTTCATTGCCTTGTTTTAATTGTTCCGCACGCCGAACCTCTAGTCTTACAGAAGAATAGAATTTAAGCGCACGTCCACCTGGAGTTGTTTCTGGGTTTCCAAACATAACCCCAATTTTTTCACGGACCTGGTTAATGAAAATTGCAATTGTATTTGATTTATTAATTGCACCTGAAAGCTTACGTAATGCTTGTGACATTAAGCGGGCTTGTAGACCCATATGGGAATCTCCCATTTCACCTTCAATTTCTGCTTTTGGAACAAGGGCTGCAACAGAGTCAACTACTAAAATATCGACTGCCCCACTACGTACTAATGCTTCAGCTATTTCTAATGCTTGTTCACCAGTGTCAGGCTGCGATAATAATAGTTCATCAATGTTTACACCTAATTTTTGTGCATATGCTGGATCAAGCGCATGTTCCGCATCAATAAACGCTGCTTGTCCACCAGTTTTTTGTACTTCAGCAATTGCATGAAGTGCTACAGTTGTTTTACCAGAGCTTTCTGGTCCATATATTTCAATTATCCGTCCTCTTGGATATCCTCCAACACCTAATGCTACGTCTACTGCTAGTGAACCACTTGATATAGTGGAAATTCTACGATCAGTTTGTTCTCCAAGCTTCATGATTGAGCCCTTACCAAACTGTTTCTCTATCTGCTTCAATGCCATTTCTAAGGCCGCTTGACGATCACTCACTATATTTCCTCCTTTATTCGTGAAACTATTATTACTATACAATGTTTTGTTCGATTTGCCAAGCAAAAAGTCGAACATTTATTCGCTTATTTTTATTAATAGTTTTTTCCCTTAAATCCAATTTTTGATAGTCCAAAATCATATTTTCAAAGAGATAGAGACCACCAAATTTGCATTTCAGCTCTTCAAAAATAGTAAAGAGATGATAAAAAATGACGTAAGCAGACACACTTACGTCATTTTATAAATATTTTCCAACTTATTCGTTTTATTTATTTTAAATGTTCTTCTTCCCATACCTTATCCAGAACTTGATTAAACACTTCAACTGGTTGAGCACCTGAAACAGCATACTTGTTATCAATTACAAAGAAAGGTACCCCTTGTACACCAACCGAACGTGCTTCAGAGATGTCATTCGTCACCTGATCAGTGTGTTCTTTACTTTCCATGACTTTGCGTACTTGCGCCCCATCAAGACCTACCTCTTCAGCCAAGCGAACAACTGTATCTGTGTCGTTTAAGACTTCACCTTCAGTAAAATGGGCAGCATAGAAACGATTGAAAAATTCATTTCCTTTTCCCTGCTCCTTTGCATATTGAAAAACGCGATGTGCATCATATGTGCTTGTAAGTTTAGCTTTATCGTAGTTGATCTCAACACCAGAATTTTTAGCCATGTCTGTCACTTGTTTAAGCATTGCTTCGGCCTGTTCTAATGGAACGCCCTTCATACTAGAAAAGGTTTCAGCATAATTTTGACCAGGAACATATTGCGCATCTGGCATAAGTAAAAAGCTTTTATATTCGATTTCAACTTCTTTTGCATGTGAAAAATTTTCTAATGCTTTATCTAAATGGGACTCCCCGATAAAACAGAATGGACATACAAAATCTGACCAAATTGTTATTTTCATTGTTTTCCCTCTTTCTCTTGATTTACCGGACCACAAATCCCAGTATTAATATCACAGACGAATCCTGAGGAACTGTCAAAGTCCAAGCTTTTTAATTTCTTGATGCCATTCAGTACTTTCAATGCCCCATTAACATCTTTTCCATCTGTTGAAGATGCTTCAGATTTAGACTGCTTGTCATTTAACATCATGCATTCCTCCGTTTCAAACAATATGATTATTGTAAATGATATTTCATTTGATTTCTAATAATTGAACTGAAGTATATCACACCCTTTTAAATTAGCAAAAAAGACGACCAACATGATCGTCTTTTTGAAGTAAAAATCAGTTTCTCTGTTCATTTAATAATTGTAGTAAATAATAAAAACCATATTTGACTGTTCTAGCTCGAATACCTTGACGGGATCCCGCTAATTGCAACGGAAAAACCTTAGTCGGTTGATCTAAATAAGAAATTCCAATATACACTGTCCCCACTGGCTTTCCTTCCGACTCACTTGGACCCGCTACACCTGTAAAACTAATTCCTATATCAGTTTTTAAAAGTTTCTTTACGTTCTCCGCAAGCTGTTCTGCTGTAGAACTGCTAACAGCCCCATCTGTATCTAGGGTTTCTTTCTTAACATGAAGCACATGTTCTTTCACTTCGTTTGTATAGCAGACGATTCCACCCTTCACAACTGCTGACGAACCCGCTAGATTGGTAAGCTCCTCAGCAAATAAGCCGCCGGTTAAGCTTTCTGCACTCGCAATTGTAAGCTTTGAAGTTTTAAGCTTATTCATGAGTTCATTAACGAGCGAAGTCGAGTCATACCCATATAAGAATTGACCTACTCTTTTTACTATTTCAGCCTCAGTACAATCTAGTAGTTGATTTGCTACATCAAGCGAGTTATGTTTTGCTGTAAGTCTAAGTGTAACTTCACCATCGCCAGCTAATGGGGCTATTGTAGGGTTTGTTTGATTGTCAATTAAATCCTCAATCTCTGTTTCAAGTTGTGATTCTCCAATCCCGAAGAAACGCAGCACCCTTGATTCAATTCGTTCTACAACACCAAGTGATTTTAATAAAAATGGTGCACCGTATGATAGAAACATCGGATTCAGCTCTTTTGGTGGTCCTGGAAAGAGCATATATGTAATCTTATCAACTTCAAATCCCATTCCAGGAGCCATCCCATGGTCATTTGGAAGGATTTCAGAACCCTCAAGTACGAGTGCTTGTTTTTTATTATTCTCGGTCATATGGCGATTAGTTTTCTTAAAGTAATCTTCAATACTCCGTAAGGCAGCTTCATCAAATACAAGCTGTTTACCTACTACCCTTGCAATTGTTTCTTTTGTTAAATCATCCTTTGTTGGCCCCAAACCACCAGTAAAAATGATTAAATCCGAACGAGATTGAGAGATTTTTATTGCATCCTCTAAACGGTTAGAATTATCACCAACAACTGTATGGTAATACACATTGATTCCAAGCTCAGCAAGCTGTTTGGAAAGAAACTGCGCATTAGTATTTGCGATTTGACCTAAGAGAAGCTCAGAACCTACGGCAATTATTTCAGCATTCATTGAAGAATCACACCATCCTATTTAGAGTTTGCAAAGACACCTTTGTTTTTCGCAAAATAATCCCAACCAGACACAATTGTAAATATAACTGCTACCCAGAGGGCAATCATATCAAATGGGATAGAAAGATATTCAAACGGCCAGTTATGTAATAATAATGCAGAAACAGCTACTACTTGAGCCCACATTTTAATTTTCCCGAGCATTTTTGCTGCAGAAACCTCTCCTCCTTCGGCTAGTAATAAACGTAAGCCAGTTACAGCAAATTCCCTACTTATAATAATAACAACCATCCAGGCTGGTGCTAGTCCAAACTGAACTAAACTAACTAATGCAGCTGATACAAGTAGCTTATCAGCAAGAGGGTCTAAAAACTTTCCAAGGTTCGTTACTAAGTTATGCTTTCTTGCCAAATGACCGTCAATCCAATCGGTACTAGAAGCAACAATAAAAATAATTGCTCCTACTAAATGGGCAACTGGAATAGACATTGAACCAATCGCAACATCACCCCATCCAAACGGAACAAACATGACAATTAAAAAAAGTGGAATTAAGCAAATTCTTGCTACCGTAATCTTATTTGGTAAATTCACAATCTTATACCTCCAACATTTACTAAAATTCTTATAATAGTGATAATACCACTTATACGAAACAAAAAGCCATCATAATGATGACTTTTTATTACTCTTCAGTTCCTGGAGTATACTTTATCGTAATAATTTGACGAACAATTTGGCCAGTATCAAATGGGTACGTAAAAGGCTCTCCATTGATTTCGACTTGAAGATCAGACGACCTTCCAACTGTTAAAATCACTTCAGTTTGATTTGTTAAATCAACCTCTTTTGTTGCACCATTCGCAATGGTTTCATAAATAAATCTTTCGTTTTGGGGATTTTGAAGTGTGACCCAAGATTGACCAGCATCTGCCGCCGTTACTTTTACCTTAAATGAATCTGCATTTTTCAACTCAAAGGTTGCAGTACTGGATTTTTTTTCAACCTCTACAAGCTCCTGAGCAGGAGTTTCTTCCACTGGTTCCTCTTCTTCTTCTTCTGAAGGGGTATTATCCGTTTCACCGGCTACTTGCTCCCCTTCTTTAGGCTTTTCTTTTTGTTGATCTTGAACAGGAGGTGGTTCATTTGATTCGTCGTATTCCGTTTCCTGACTCTCTAGTTGTGTTTCCGGTTCCTCAGCAACATCCTTTTTAGATACAAACCAGTAGATTGTCATTGCACCACCAAGAAGAAAAAGAGCCAATATGATGATTGGTACTTTATCAACAATTTTCGAATTTGTCGCAGAAATTTGTCTTCTTGATTGCACTCTTGATATTTGTTCAGGAATTTCATCATTATATGTACCAGGAATTTCTGACTTGTACTCCTCAAATAATTCATCAGGGTTAAGTCCCACAGCCTCGGCATATTGCTTAATGAATGCACGGACATAAAATTTACCTGGCATAACATTATAGTTTCCTTCTTCAATCCCCACCAAATACCTTTTTTGGATTTTTGTAATTTGCTGTAAATCATCGAGGCTTAAATCTTTTTGCTCTCTTGCTTCTTTAAGCCGAGATCCTAATTCAGACATTTTTTTCACCTACCAATTCCGGGATACCTATTGGCCTATTTGCGTTCATAATACTAGCATTTTTCTCTTTTTCAGTAAAGGATTAATCCATTAATAAATTCAAAAATTAAAACCGGAAAAATCAGAACTAGAAAACTGTTGGTCTTCTATATCGTATGTAATTTCCTCTTCAGGATTATTTCGAAGTTCAATAATATAGTCAAAGTCATTCAACGTATATTCTGTATGACGTACAAATATATCCGGATGCTCGACTAATTTAACAGCGGGCAGTCTCATAATTTCCCTAACAAGCTGTAGATGCCTCTCGGTTGCCCTTCTTGTTGAAACAATGCCATCGATAATAAAAAGATTATCAGCATTATATTCATCCTGAATTAGTTCATTTCGCATCGTTTGTTTCAATAATGTAGATGACACAAACAACCACTTTTTATGCGCACAAACACTAGCAGCAACAACTGATTCGGTCTTACCTACCCTCGGCATACCCCGAATTCCAATTAACTTATGCCCCTCTTGCTTAATCAGCTCTGCCATGAAATCAACAAGCAGCCCCAATTCATCACGCGTAAAACGAAATGTTTTTTTATCATCAGCGTCGCGTTGAATATATCGTCCATGTCGAACAGCAAGCTTATCACGAAGCTTCGGTTCCCTAAGCTTTGTAACGGTTATCGTAT
This sequence comes from Fredinandcohnia onubensis, assembly GCF_002734285.1. Lineage (GTDB taxonomy): Bacteria > Bacillota > Bacilli > Bacillales > Bacillaceae_L > Ferdinandcohnia > Ferdinandcohnia onubensis_A. The sequence continues at coordinate 170,104 of NZ_NSEA01000023.1, forward strand.
CCATTGTATGTAGTATTGATTCAAGTCTCTCGATTTGCTCATTGCTATCGCTTAATAAAAGCATGCCCCTTCTGCGATCGTCTACACCATTTATTGTAACAATATTTATCGAAAGCATTCCTAGTAAGGAAGAAATATCCCCTAGGAGTCCTGGGCGATTTTTTGCTATTTCATATTCCAAATACCACTCTTTTTTCTCCAAGTGTCCCAGCCCCTCATACAATCGGTGGTTAAAATTTCCAACTATGAAATATTGCATCATTTTTATTATAAACTAATCAGTTCATATTTTATAGAGGGGCATAAAAAAATTGAATAAAATTTACTTAAATAAAAAAGAGAGGAAAATCCTCTCTACATTCAACCTACTACCAAACCTATTGGACAAGTTTAATCATTACATTTGCAATCGCTTGTTGCTCTTCTTCAGAAGCAACGGTCCAGAGGTCCCGTAATACTTTTTCTTGAGCATTTTTTGGCTCTACTTCATTAGCTAGGTAATCACCTAATTGTTGAGCCATATTACTGATAACTTGTTGATCCATTCCTTCAGATTTAGCATGCTGCAAGCGATCACCTAAAAAATCTTTCCACTCTTCAAAATTGTCTAGTACTGACATAAGTGACCCTCCTTATAAGGTTAATACAATGTTAGTTTGTCGATTGTAAGATAAATTATTCATTGAAATTTATGTCACGTTTTCACACTTGCACTCATTATAAAAACTAACAATGCCAACCACCATTTACAGACAAAACTTGTCCGGTTATATAAGAAGCTTTGTCGGAGAGTAAAAATCCAACCGTATTCGCTACCTCAATTGGTTCACCTATTCTTCCCATTGGTATCTCTTCACTAATACCTTGTAAATCATCTTCAGTGAACTCCTGTAGCATGTGTGTATTAATCGCACCAGGTGCCACCGCATTCACTCGTATTCCACTTAATGCAACTTCCTTCGCTAATGCTTTTACAAACGAGATTTGACCTCCCTTTACCATGGAATAAAGCACTTCACAAGATGCCCCTGTTAGTCCCCAAATTGATGAAATAACAATGATATTTCCACTTTTTTTCGTTATCATAGCAGGAAGAAGGGCTTGGGTTAACATATAAGGTGTACTTACATGAAGCTGCACCATTTGATCGACCGTCTCTTGATTAAAATCAGTCATTAGTCCGTACACGCTTTTTCCGGAATTATGAACAATGGAGTCAATTGGGTGCTGGATTTGAGTAACCACAGATTCTACACCGTTTTTTTGACTTAAATCAGCCTTTACAAGATATGATTCTACACCTTTACTATTTAAGGCTTCCGCTAAACTTTTTACTGCCTTTTCATTTTCGTTGTAATGAAGGTATAACGAATAACCTAGACTGGCAACTTCTTTTGCAATAGCACTTCCGATTCCTCCACTAGCACCTGTAATTAATGCGTATTTCTTCATATTCATTTCCCCTTAAAAAAGCATCCTTTTGGTAAAGGATGCTTAAACATTTACTACTTTTTAGGTATTACCTGACACTCCGTCATTCTAATTTCATCGAAAATTTCATTTCCAGTTTTCGTAATATCATCAACAGTTATACTTTCCATTATAGGAACGACGTCAAATAAATTCATATCATTAAATGCATATCTTGTAAACTGGTTTGCAATATAATCTGGCGAGTTTAAAGAGCGTAAAAATGCTCCAATCTTTTTCTTTTTAACACGGTCCAATTCTTCTGAAGTGATCCCTTGTTTTTTACTTGAGAGCATAATATTTCGTAATTTTGCTGATAATTCATCGGGATTCGAGGTATCTCCACCCACAATCGCAAAACCAAATCCTTGTTCTTCCGTGTAATCAAACGAGAAAGTATCATCAATTAAGCCTTCATCATACAATGCCTGATAATGCTTGGAACTTTTTCCAAAAAGCCAATCCAAGAGAATCGTCATCGATAATTCCTGTTTAAGTAATTCATCACCTTTACGTGAAGGATTTAGGGCCTTCACACCAACCATACACTTTGAAGATTGAACGTTCATTTCTAGTACTTTCTTCTTTTCGTTTACTTCGATTGGTTCGTCCTCGAAATGGCGTTTAATTTCAGATTGGTCCTGATAATCTTTTTTGGATTGATTAGATTTGATTTGCGCCATTATTTTTTCCGGGTCAATCGGACCAACAACAAATAGAACCATATTACTCGGATGATAAAAGGTTTCATAGCATTCGTAGAGCATATCTTTTGTAATTTTGGCGATGGAATCAATTGTTCCAGCAATATCAATTCGGACCGGATGATTTTTGTACATATTCTCAATTACACCGAAATAAAGTCTCCAGTCAGGATTATCATCGTACATTGTAATTTCTTGACCAATGATTCCTTTTTCTTTTTCAACTGTTTTTTCTGTAAAATAAGGACTTTGGACAAAGTCAATTAATGTTTCTAGATTTAGTTCAACATTAGATGTACTCGAAAAAAGATAGGCTGTTCTTGTAAATGATGTGAAAGCATTCGCAGAAGCACCCTGTTTACTAAAGTCCTGAAACACATCTCCATCTTCTTTTTCAAATAACTTGTGCTCTAAAAAATGTGCAATCCCATCAGGTACTGCCGTTAATTCACTTTTCCCTAATGGTACAAATTGGTTATCAACTGAACCATAATTAGTCGTGAAGGTTGCATATGTTTTATTAAATCCTTTTTTCGGAAGAATGTAAACGTTAAGACCATTTTCAAGCTTCTCGTGAAAAAGTACCTCTTGGAGTTGATCAAATGTGATTTTATCCATTATGACCGCCCCTCCAATCCAGTAAGGAAGTAGATGGTATCAAGTTCAACTTTTTTGGCAACATTGACTACTTCCTCCTTTGTGACTGCTTCAATTCCAGCTATCCAATCCTCAAGCTTTCTTGACTTCTGTGAAATAACATTATGATATAAAACTTCAGCGATACCACGGGATGTATCAATTGTTTCAAGTAACTGATTTCGAATGACAGCTTTTGTTTGAGCTAGGATATCCTCTGTAAAATCTCCATCAATCATTGCCTTCATTTGTTCTTTGATTATGGTTACTGCTCGGTCATAATTATTTACATCAATTCCGGACATCACCATCAGAAGACCCTTATGACTTTCCACCCTTGATGCTGCATAGTATGCAAGGCTTTCTTTTTCTCGGACATTTATAAATAATTTTGAGTGTGAAAAACCACCATAAATCCCGTTAAACACTTGAAGAGCATCATAGTCAGGGTCACTATAAGTTGTATTTGTCCGATAGCCAATATTGAGCTTACCTTGTTTTACATCTTGGTTTTCGATTACTTCATTAACTTTTTCAACCTGCTTGGTTTTCGATTCAATTTGTGGACGTGTGCTACGCTCCGAAAACGTAAATGTTGATGAGACCACTTCTTTTACCTTTTCAGGTTCAATGTTTCCGATAATATATAAGTCAATCTCATCTTCAGCCAATGCTTTTTGATAATATGTGTAAAGAGACTTTGCTGAAATGCTGTCTAGGTCTTCAATTCTACCGTTTACATGAAGGTGATAGGGTTCATCCTGACACATTTCTTCAACTAAACGCAAATTCGAATATCTCATTTTATCATCATAAACAGCTTGAATTCGTTGTTTAAGGCTTCGTTTTTCTTTTTCCACGACTGTACTTTTAAAAGCGCCATTTTCTGTTACAGGAGATAGAACAATTTCCTGCAACAGGGTGATTGCTTTGTCCAGCAATGGGGTTTGGTCTTTTAAAAATATTTCATTAGCTATTTCCACGAAAAAAGTAATAATATGGTGTTCCCCTTTTTTCGCTAGGTCCACATATAATACAGCACCATATAATTCATCTAAATAGGAGCGTAAACTCGTTGTTGAGGGGTAGCTAGGTGTTTCACTTTGCAATACATATGGAAGTAATGCTCTTTGTGTGACATATTCCTCTTCCAGCGGAGCTTTCATTCTAAATACAATTGTATTCGTTTTGAATTTATCTGTTTTAACCGTATGGAGCGTGAAGCCGTTTAATTTATGCTCATTTTCATCCAATAAAAACATCTTATACATAGCCTCCTTTTTGGTCATAGCAAAACACTATATGGCTATATTTTAACCAAAACTAATTTTTAATCTTAGAATCACTATAACCTCAAATTAGTAATAAATTCAAGTTTCGCCTCCTAAATTTTTCATAATAAAGAAAAACAAACCAGTACAAACTGGTTTGCTAATCTATCATTGATTTTTTGAAAGTTCACTTTTTAAATATGACAAAAATTCATTCGCTTTCTTTTCAGGCGGTCTAGTTGCAAGACTCACTCCTACAAATATCACAATAGAAAGCAGCAGTCCCCATACACCTGAGCCATAGCCTAACGGCTTATACTTTATAGCTTCAAGCAATATCACAACTAATCCACTTATCGTAACACTAGACATAACTCCTATTGCGGTGCCTCTTTTCCAAAAGAAGGCTCCGATAATTGCAGGAACGACTACGATTAAGCCTGCCGACGATGCCACAGAAAGAACGGCAATTAAATCTAATTGTAATTCTGCGAATCCATAAGCGAGAATTGCGATGATAGGAATAATGATTTTTCCTACCTTTAATTGTTGTCTTTCATCCTTCGCTTTAGAGGACATGCCATATACATCTCTCGCAAAAAGAGAAGAAAGGGTTAATAATATTGAATCAATCGTGGAAATAGCTGCTGCCATAATTGCTACCATGACAATTACCCCCAGAACGACTGGAACATGATCGGAAGACAGAAGATTAGGCGTTGCTACATCCGGATTCTCAAGTCCTGGGAATAATAAAATCGCCGAATATCCCCACATTACCGACACAATTGTATAAATAAAGCCGAATACGAGGAAACCTAATAACATTTTCCGTAAACTTCCTAAAGATGAAGGCATATATAAACGTTGACTCACCTGAGGATTAGAAAGACTAAAGAATATCCATGGAATAGTTAAAGATAAAAAGGTAGGGAAACTAAAGTACCCATTTCCCGGTACTGTTAATGAATCTGGATGACTTGTCCGCAATTCGTTAAAAAAGCTACCAAAACCACCTAGTGCATTTACTAATAAGATAACTACTAGGGTCGAGGAAACAATCATCACAAGAGCTTGAAGGGAATCCGTCCACATCACAGAGCGAATTCCTGAAATATATGTAAAAATTAGTGCTAAAATTGTTGCTAAAATTGCTCCAGTAGTAAAGCTTATCTCCCCATTTGTAATCCCTTGTAATAGATAGCCCACACCCGCTAATTGAACGGCGCTATACGGAATTAGAAAAATACAGCTTGAAATCGAAATTATAGCTGCAACCCTTTTATCATCGTAACGATCCCCTAACATCTCAGACGGTGTCACATAGCCAAATTTCTTTCCGACAATCCAAAAACGCGGTCCAAAAAAGGCAACTAGAGTAACCCCCATAAAATAAACAATTTCAAAACCTAATGCCCCTACACCACCACGATAAGTTAAACCAGCTAATCCAACCATCATAAAAGCACTATAAGTCGTTGCACTATAACTTAAGGCGGACACAAAACCGTTCATTTTTCGGTTACCTAAAAAGTAGCCCTCCATATTTACTTGCTTTTCACTTCTTGATAAATAGGCGATAAAGATTGACATCACAATATAAATGGCAATTCCCCACCAAACATAAGTAGCACTCATCAATCCTCACCTCCAGTTCCTTGTCAGAATGTAATTTATAATAATAATGACTAATGCCAAAACAATCCACAATAGAAAACTGCCGTACCAAGCGGTCACATCTGTTAAAAAAACATAAGGAATGATATAGGCCAACAGCACTAAGAAGAGGCATAATAGCCCCCAAAACGATTCTTTTTTGCTCATTATTGTCCTCCCATTTCAATTTAAAAAAGGAATGACACTTCTGCCATTCCTTTAAAAGTATAATCTTATCGTTTCCCAGAATCAAATGGTTCTCCCGCTGCTTTAGGTGCTTGAGAAGATTTAGAAAAGATAACTAATGCAATTAAAGTTACCACATATGGGAAAATCTTTAATATGATTGGTGGGACAACTGCAAGCTCTGGGATAACTTGTGAAACGTTCGCAACTGTACTTGCAAAACCAAAGAATAAAGTTGCTCCAAGAATCCCAAGCGGTTTCCATTGTCCAAAGATTAAAGATGCAAGTGCCAAGAAGCCTAAACCTGAAACTGTTCCAGTAAACTCCCCTGCATACGTCACAATGATAAGCGCCCCTCCTAAGCCTGAAAAAGCACCTGATAGTATAACACCTAGATAACGAATTTTTCTAACATTTACACCAGCTGCTTCTGCTGCCTGTGGAAATTCACCACATGAACGTAAACGAAGCCCTGTCTTTGTTTTATATAATACGAACGAGCTTATTAATAAAACAAGTAAGATAAACCAAGTAGTTGGATAGGTTTTCGTAAAAAATAAATCTCCAATAACAGGAATCGAGGATAGCCCCGGAATATCTGTTGGTGTAAATCCACTAGTAATACGAATATTCCCACTACCTGTAATATTTCTTGCTAAAAATACGGTAAGTGCACCTGCAATCATATTGATAGCAGTACCACTGATAATTTGGTTGGCATTTAAGTTAATGCTAGCAAATGCGTGTAAAAGAGAAAAGAGGATTCCCACAATCGCAGCAACTAATAAACCGATCCAAAGAACTAAATTATGGTTTGACATTGTATCTTGAAGATAATAGATCGTTAGAGCACCAGCAAAAGCTCCAAAGATCATAAGGCCATCTAAGCCAATGTTAACAACACCACTTCGTTCACTGAATAGTCCTCCAAGTGCTGTTATTAGAAGAGGGATTGTAAAAACAATTGCGTATGGAAAAATCTGTTCAACTAAAGCCCACATTTTACGCTTCCTCCTTTTTCACAGCTGAACTGTCATTACGACGTTTTTTGAACTTATTCAATAAGCGTTCAATTAAAATACTCGTAGCAGCGAAATAGATAATGATAGCTATAATTGTATTTGCAATCTCTGGTGGTATTTCCGTCATTGCATTCATAAATCCTGTTCCAGAATAAAGGATTCCAAAAAATACTGCCGCAAAGAACACACCGATTGGACTGTTTGCTCCTAACAATGCTACTGCTATACCATCAAAGCCTTGAGATGGTAAGATACCGATTTGCATGCTCGTTGCATTTCCTGTATACATCGCAACTCCTGCAAGACCAGCTAGTCCACCGGAAATTAACATAGATAAAACAATATTTGTATTAACACGCATACCAGCATATTCTGCAGCGTGACGGTTGAAACCAACTGCTTTCAATTCAAATCCCAACGTAGTTTTGTTTATGATAAACCCAACAATGATAACCGCAATAACACCTAAGAATAAACCTAAGTTAATATAAGACCCTTGGAACATATCTGTTAAAAATGGTGCTCTTAACGTTGCTTCGTCTGGTAACTTTTTTGATTCAGTTTCAAGGAATTCACCTTTGAAATAACCAGGAACTACATAATATACAGTCCAATAAGCAACCCAGTTCATCATGATCGTTGAAACAACCTCATGAACATTAAATCTTGCTTTAAGCAATCCTGGTATAAAGGCCCATAGAGCACCACCAAGGAATCCTACTAAAATCATTACGAGGAGTAGAATGGGTCTTGACCAGTCAAATGTTAAGCCAACTGCAGTTGCTAGTAACCCACCTATCAGCATTTGACCAGAGGCACCGATATTAAATAAACCTGTACGGAAAGCAAAAGCAACCGATAAACCAGTAAAGATCAATGGTGTTGCTGTCGCCAATGTATCCCCGATTCTTGATATATTTTTTAATCCGCCTTGGAAAAGGTAAGCATACCCTTCAAAAGGATTACTACCGATAAATAACATTAATAATCCACCGGCAATTAGCCCCAACAGTACGGCGATTAATGAAATAATTGTATTTCTCATACACTTCTCTCCTTACCTACACCCGCCATCATGAGGCCTACCTCATTTTCGTTTGTCTCTGAGGCATTAACAACCCCAATGAGTTCACCGTTGTTGACGATGGCAATTCGATCAGATAGCTGTAATACTTCATCTAATTCGAGTGAAATTAAAAGTACCGCTTTACCTTTATCTCGATGAGCGATCAATTGTTGATGAATATATTCAATTGAACCTACATCTAATCCACGAGTTGGTTGAACAGCTACTAGCAATTCAGGATCTAATTCAAGCTCGCGTCCGATAATCGCTTTTTGTTGGTTACCACCAGATAAGGTTCTTGCAATTGAAACTTCTCCTTCTCCTGAACGCACATCAAAATTTTCTAAGATCTTCTTTGCATACTCTTTCATTGCTGATACATTCAGAAGTCCATGTTTTGAAAATGGACGTTTGTTATATACCTCTAACACCATATTGGATTGGAGTGTGTAATCTAAAACAAGGCCACGCTTTTGTCTATCTTCCGGAATATGGGCAATCCCTTTATTAATTCGTTGACGGACAGGGAGATTCGTAATATCTTCCCCATTTAATAGGATTTTTCCTGACTCCGCCTTGCGAAGTCCTGTAATCGCTTCCACTAGCTCAGATTGACCATTTCCTTCAACACCTGCAATCCCAACTATTTCACCTTTCTTTACAGTCAGAGAAAAGTTCTTTAACCCCATTACTTTTCTGTTATTTTTCACAGAAAGAGAATCTATTTCTAATACCATTTCACCTGGTTTACTTTCTTCTTTATCAACTTTAAATGAAACATGTCTACCAACCATCATTTCAGCTAAACTAGCTTCACTTGAATCAGCAACATTAACTGTTCCAATATATTTTCCACGACGAATAACTGTACAGCGGTCTGCAACTGCTTTGATTTCCTTTAATTTATGAGTAATGATAATGATTGATTTTCCTTCTTTAATTAAATTACGCATGATTTTCATTAATTCATCTATTTCACTTGGAGTTAATACAGCTGTAGGCTCGTCAAAAATAAGCACATCCGCTTCCCGGAATAGCATTTTCATAATTTCAACCCGTTGTTGCATACCTACTGAAATATCTTCTATTTTCGCATGCGGGTCGACATTTAGCCCATAATACTTTGACAATTCTTCAATACGTTTTGCAGCACTATCAATATCAAGGACCACACCGCCCTTTAATGGCTCGCTCCCTAATATGATGTTTTCAGTAACTGTAAAATTATCAACAAGCTTAAAGTGTTGATGCACCATACCAATCCCCAGACGGTTTGCCACATTAGGATTGTTAATATGAACTTGTTCACCATTTACCTTAATGATCCCTTGTTCCGGTTGATACATTCCAAATAATACGCCCATTAGCGTGGATTTTCCTGCCCCATTTTCACCAAGTAGAGCATGTATCTCTCCCTTTTTCAAAGTAAGAGTGATATTATCATTTGCCACAATACCAGGAAATTCCTTCCTAATATTCAGCATTTCTACAACATATTCCATAGTAGCACTCACCTTTTTAATAGACTCAAATCCTTTTTACACCAGACTTGTGTAGATATTGACATTTGAGGTTATATACAAAAGAGACGGATGAAAACAACCGTCTCTTTTTCAACTAATCTTACTTGATTAAATTACCTTGTTCACCGGAGACTTTGATTTCATCAGATTTAATCTTTTCAAAAATCTCTTTAACTTGGTTGACAGTTTCTTCGCTTAAGTTAGGATTTTCTTCTGGAATACCAACTCCATCATTTTTCACATCATATGTTAGAGTTTCTCCACCAGGGAATTTTCCATCAAGCTCTTGTTCAATTATTTCTTGAGTTGCATGTGCAAGCTTCTTCATTGCAGATGTTAAAGTAATTGATTTTTCACCTTCATAAATTCCTTCAGAATATTGATCAACGTCAACACCGACCATCCAAACTTCTTCTCCTGCTTTAGCGCGATTTTTAGCTTCAGTAAACGCACCTACACCAACACCACCAGCAGCAGCAAAGATTACATTTACACCACGGTCATACATTTGAGCAGCAATTTGTTGACCAGCTGCTGAATTATCAAATGAACCTTGATATACTACATTGTCTTCTTTAATACTAAAATTCGTTCCTAGGTTTTCATTTGCATAAGCTAAGCCTTGTTGGAAGCCCCAGTTGAATTTTTGAACAGCTGGAATTTCCATACCACCGATAAATCCAGCTTCTCCTTCTTTTAATTCAAGAGCAGTAGCTACACCAGCTAAGAAACCAGATTCATGTTCAGCAAAAAATACTGCAACACTATTATCAGCAACTGCTGGAACAAAGTCGCCTTTGTGTGGGTTACCATCTAGAATAACAAATTTTGCATCTTCATATTTAGATTGTGCTTGATAAATTGCTGTTTCAAATTTGAAACCTGGTGCTACGATGAATTTATAACCTGCATCGTAAAGGTTGCCCATCTCTTTTAAGTACTCTGCTTCAGTTGTACCTGCTGGCTTAAGATACTTTTCTTGAATGCCAAGCTCTTCTTTAGCAGCAAGAATTCCTTCCCAAGTACCTTGGTTAAATGATTTGTCATCAATTGTACCTGCATCAGTTACCATACCTACTTTAAGATCGGCACCTTTGTTATTACCTTCTCCTGAACCTGTACCTTCTTCGTCTGCGCCTCCACATGCACCTAATAATGTTCCAGCTGCAAGAAGAAATGCAAGACCAAAACCAGCTTTCTTTTTAAACATGGATTAACCCCCTATAAATTTTAATATAAAACCAATCCTTACTTTAAATATCTGTTAGTAACGGATTACTTATTCACCTCCTTAAAGTTTGCTTTTTACTTACAATTTATAACACACGTTTTCTAACGACATGGAATGAAAATTTATCAGCTCTAAAATAGTTTTGTGAAAAAAGGATCGGTTCATCTTTTTCATCATAATGCATCTGTTTTAATAACAATAATGCTGTCTCAGGATCGCAGTTTAAGATTGGCGAAATCGTATCGTGATACCCAATTGGCTCAATATATGTAACCGCGTAAGTAATTTTTCTTCCTGCTTTTTTTTCCAATAAATCAAAGAGAGATTCCTCATGTGAATAATTTGCTGGTAAATTTTTCGAAAGAATTTTGTCTATACAGTACACAACAGGCTCGCCATTTGCGGTACGTACTCTTTCTATTTTTGTTATTTCTTCAGTTTCCGGACAACTAAAACTCTTTATGTCCTTATCCGTAGGTTCTTTTACCGTTCTCGATAAAAAGATCGTCCCAGGTGACATACCAGCTTGGATAATCATATCTGTAATACTACTTATTTGCTCGATTCCTGAATTAAACAGAGGTTTCGCATTTACAAAGGTACCTACACCATGTCTTCTAATAATGACGTTTTCTTCTTCAAGAATTCTCAACGCTTCTCTTAAAGTTGCTCTACTAACTCCTAGCTGCTTTGCTAAGAGAAATTCTGATGGTAGTTTTTCTTTCTCTTTGTAGACACCATTTTCGATATCAAGTCTGATTTGATCTATTACTTGCAAGTACAATGGTCGATTATCTAACTTGATAGTCATCTGCTACTCCTCCATTTTTATGTATAGTCATCAGACCTCTGATGTTAGACCGATGTTAATCCGAATTAAATATATCATCTTTTCAAAAAGAAATAAATAAGAATTGCGTAATTTGTCGAAAAAAAAGAAGAGCAACTGCTCTTCTTTTTTCAAGAATAAGTCAAAGCTCCTTGCTTTTGAAACTGGAACTTTACCGGATAAACTTAACTTCCTACTTCTTCATTTTTTGATGAAATAAGGACTGCTCTTGGCTTGCTACCCTCGTAAGGACCGACTACACCTCTGTCTTCCATAGCGTCAATTAATCTTGCAGCTCTTGTATAACCAACTCGAAATCTACGTTGTAACATTGAGACAGATGCGGTTTGCATTTCAATTACGAGCTGAACAGCATCATCATATAATTCATCATCCACTTCTTCTATTGTTTCAACGGTATCGGTAGGAATCATTTCCTCTTGATATTGAGCTTTTTGCTGAGCAATTACAAAGTTAACAATCTCTTCAACTTCATCATCTGATAAAAAGGCTCCCTGAACACGTACAGGTTTTGATGCTCCTACAGGTAGAAATAACATATCACCTCGTCCTAACAGCTTTTCTGCCCCACCCATATCTAAAATGGTTCTTGAGTCAGTTTGAGACGAAACACTAAAAGCAATTCGGGAAGGGATATTTGCTTTAATAACCCCTGTAATAACATCTACTGATGGTCTTTGTGTTGCTATGATTAAGTGAATTCCAGCAGCCCTCGCCATTTGTGCTAAACGAGTGATAGAATCCTCAACATCTGTTGAAGCGACCATCATAAGATCTGCTAGTTCATCTACGATTACAATAATATAAGGAAGAGTTGGTTGTTTCGCCTCTTCTTCATTATTATGGCGACGAACATATTCATTATAACCTTCAATATTTCTTGTGTGGGTATGGGAGAATAATTCATATCTTCGTTCCATTTCATTTACGACTTTCTTAAGAGCTTGTGACGCCTTCTTAGGATCTGTCACAACAGGAGCCAATAAATGTGGTATTCCATTATAGACATTTAACTCAACCATTTTCGGGTCAATCATCATCATTTTTACTTCGTGTGGCTTGGCCCTCATAAGTACGCTAGTAATTATGCCATTAATACAAACACTCTTACCGCTACCAGTTGCCCCAGCTACTAATAAGTGAGGCATTTTGTTAAGTTCTGCAAACTTAGCTTCACCTGAGATATCACGGCCAAGTCCAATTAACAATTTAGCATCTGAACGCTGAGGTTCAATATCCTCAAGTACCTCACGTAATGAAACCATCGCAATTTCAGAATTTGGAACCTCAATTCCAACAGCTGATTTTCCAGGAATAGGCGCTTCAATCCGAATATCTTTTGCAGCTAATGCAAGGGCTAGGTCATCACTTAAATTTACGATTTTACTAACCTTCACACCCACATCCGGGTACACCTCATATTTTGTTACCGCAGGGCCAAGATGGACTTTTGTAACCTTCGCCTTTACACCAAAGCTATGGAATGTTTTCTCTAGTTTTCTTGCATTTTCGTAAATATTTTCATGTTCTGCACTCTGACTTGTTTGCTTTGGTGGATGCAGCAACTCAATAGGTGGTAGTTCATAATCAACATTCTCAAGCTCACCTTCTGTAAAGGTGATTGGCATCTTTTCATCATTTTCTTCTTCTGAGACTTGTTGTTTTTGCTGATGTTTTTCATGTTGAGTCACTTGTTCTTTTGTATAGGCCTTATCCGCAAAGTTTGAGATAATCGGTTCAATAGGAATTTCAACAGGTGCTTCATTGATATCATCATCTGCTGAAACTTGAGCATCCTTAATTTTATGCTCCTTTTTCTTTTTCTGCTTTTCTTTTTTAGGCTGGTTCTTCCGTTGCTGAAACCAATTCACTATGTCATCCATAAATGCAATCCATTGATTTCGTATAAATGAAACAACTGGGCCAAAGATTTTTGCAATTGTATCGTGAAGTGATTTTCCTGTAACAAGCACACCACCAATGACGATTAAAAAGACAGAAATGATTTTTGTCCCCGCTTCATCAAATAAAAAATATGAAGCTGCAAAAAGGATTGAACCAATCATGCCTCCGCCTAAATCGGTTGTACTTGTATCACCATTTACAACGGCCCAAAACATGCTCCAGGTATTTTTAATAACACTTGGATCAGTGAATTTGCCTTCGTTTGTTTGTAAATTAAATAATGGAATATGACTTAATAACAGCATGGCGCTTATGATTAAGTAGACACCAATCAATTGCCTTGTAATCATTTTCGGTAAGGTTCGATTCCAAATAATATACAGTGAAATAAGTAATAATCCTATTAATCCAATAATGTCCCAATTCCCAAGGAAAAATCGAAATAAATAGACAAGACCTGTTCCTACCGTGCCAAGTCTTGCTAAACCAATACAAGCTAAAGCTAGTAATAATAATCCTAGCAATTCAAATTTAAGAGTTTTTTTCCACTCATCTTTCCGCTTCGACTGTCTACGTTTTCGTTTTGCCATACTACACCTACTCTACCTATCAATAATAAGAAAGAAGCAGCCACAACATGGCTGCCTACGTGATGAAATTAGTTAAATTATAGCACATTATACCAATTTAGGACAATTGATGAAATGATAGGTTTAATTCTAGAAATGTTGATTTTTAGCAACCTTTCGGCCAAGGCTTAGACGTCTTGTGAAAACCAATAGTTTTACAAGAATGAGCAAAGAATGTTTTGTAAACTATAGTCTGATTTTCTGCCCAGGTGAGTATCTTCCGTCTAGAAAGTGCTGTGGGTCAGTACTCATAACTCTTTCAATTGTATATTCACCATTTTGGGCTTGGCTAACGGCCAGTGAAACACCGTTTATATCGACATACTTAAAATTACTTTCTTCCATTTCAGTTTGTGGATAAATTAGCTCTTGTGGCATCATAGTGTATAAAATCATTGAATCATCTGCCCGCTTTCTTCAGTAACATTCCTCTCATCAATTAACTGATTTAATTTCTTAATGGCCTGTCCAATTCCACCAATTTCATTAATTAGCCCGTATTTTACAGCATCAGAGCCTATTACATTCGTTCCAATATCCCTTGTTAAATTACCCTTCGAAAACATCAATTCCTTGAATTTATCTTCGGTTATTTGCGAATGCCCTGTAACAAAATTAACCACGCGCTCTTGCATTTTATCTAAGTACTCAAACGTCTGAGGAACACCGATAACAAGACCCGTTAGTCTTACTGGATGGATTGTCATCGTCGCCGTTTCGGCCACAAAAGAATAATCACATGCCACGGCAATTGGAACACCAATCGAGTGACCGCCGCCTAAGACAATTGAAACAGTTGGTTTTGAGAGTGATGCAAGCATTTCTGATATTGCAAGCCCTGCCTCAACATCTCCCCCAACTGTATTTAAAATAACTAGTAAACCTTCAATTTTTGGGTTTTGTTCAATCGCGACAATTTGAGGTATAACATGTTCATATTTAGTTGTTTTATTTTGAGGTGGTAATTGAATATGACCTTCAATTTGGCCAACAATTGTAAGGCAATGTATTTTACTGTCATTTGACATTTGTGGGACATTGGTTTGTCCTAGTTGTTGGATCTTATCAACTAATGATGAGCCCTTTGTTTCATTTTTATCCTGATCCCCTTGTGGTTGATCTGCATTTATGTATTGATTGTTATTCATCGTATTCTCCTTTCAACCCATTTACCATTTAGTATAAACACATGGTTCTATTTCATTCCCGAAAGTGGGTGAAAGAAAAAAGCCAATCAGTAAGATTGACTTTTTAAACATATTTTATCATCCGATTAATTTTGTTAATTCAATTCGTTCTTGTTCGTTTAATGGAACAAGTGGTAAACGAACAGATCCAACGTCTAATCCCTTGATTTGAAGAGCTGTTTTTACAGGAACCGGATTTGGTGCCGTAAATAGTCCCTTCATAATTGGTAAAAGTTTCTGATGATGTCTAGCTGCCTCAGTATTGTTTCCTGTTAAAAATGCTTTTACCATTTGTTGCATTTCATTACCAATTACATGGGCAGAAACTGAAACAACACCTTTTGCTCCAATTGAAAGAGCCGGCAATGTAATTCCATCATCCCCACTGTATAAATCAAAACTCTCATCAGTATTAGCAATGATTTCAGTCATTGCTTCTAAACTTCCACTTGCTTCTTTAACAGCAACGATATTTTGTATTTTCGACAATTTAATAATGGTTTCTACTGACATATTAATAACCGATCTACCTGGAATATTGTATAGCATAATAGGTAGTTTTGTACTTTCAGCAATTGTTTTAAAATGCTGATAAAGTCCTTCTTGACTTGGCTTATTATAATATGGAACAACAAGCATTATTGCATCGACACCGGCTTCTTGTGCTTTTTTTGTTAACTCCATCGATGCATACGTATTATTGCTGCCTGTTCCAGCGATTACTGGAACCCGACCGTCCACAACTTTTACAACGTGACGGAAAAGAGCTACCTTTTCCTCGGAAGATAATGTTGGAGATTCACCCGTTGTCCCTGCTACAACCAGAGATTCTGTACCATTATTTATTAAATAATTAATCAACTGAGTTGTTTTACCGAAATCGATATTTCCTTTATTATCAAATGGTGTCACCATAGCTGTAGAGATTCTTCCAAAATCAATCATGCTTTTACACCTACCCCCATCAATTGCGCTAGGCTTATTTCCTAAAAACCTAGGCTTGCTCTAAAAAATTATACGTGAAACGATATGTTAAAGAAAGGGACTCCTCCATAACGGAGGTTCCCTTAATTGTCCTCTTAAAAGTCTACCACTTCTGCTCCAACAGGTCCATCAGATAAATGGAATGCTTTATGAAGAGCGTTAATGGCTTCCTTCATTTCAGATTCTTTAACAAGTACCCAAATGGTTGATAGACTATCTGCTGATTGCAAGATTTGAATTCCTTTTTCTGAAAGTGCTGTTACAATTCGAGCAGTCACTCCTGGTACGCCGTTCATTCCCGCTCCAACAGTCGCTACCTTCGCACATTTTTCAGTTACCTGAGGTTCATAACCCAATTCTTTCAGTTTATTAACTGCGCGGGCTGTCATTTCCCCCGAAACCGTATAAACAACACCATTTGGTGTGATGTTAAAGAAATCCACACTTATTTTTTCATTAGCCATTGCCTTAAATACTTCTGTTTGAAGATTGTATTGACCTTTTTTTGCTTGAACCTTTAATTGCGTTACATTTGTCACGTGTGCAATACCTGTAATTAATCGATCCTTAACCTCGACACCTCGACGTTTATCAATTGTTGTTACAAGTGTACCTGGTGCATCCGAATATGTTGAACGTACCCTCATTGGTACCTTTGCATCCATCGCAATCTCTACTGCGCGTGGATGAATTACTTTTGCACCTTGATATGCCATGTTCACGATTTCGTTATATGTGACGACTGATAATGGCTTTGCATCACCAACGATACGTGGGTCTGCTGTCATAACACCTTCTACATCTGTAAAAATATCAATCCACTCAGCCTGCAATGCAACACCAAGTGCAGCTGCAGATGTATCACTTCCACCTCTACCTAAAGTCGTAATGTCACCTGTTTTAGAGATTCCTTGGAAGCCTGTGACTACTACCACATCATGGGTTTCGAGTGTTTGTAGCAAACGGTCACACTTCATTTCAATAATTCTAGCATTTGTGTGATCACCATTTGTTCGGAAACCCGCCTGCCCACCATTTAAAGCAGCTGCAGATATCCCAGCTTTATTTAACATATTAGTAAAAACGACACTAGAAATGATCTCTCCGCAGGACACTAGCATATCCATTTCCCTATCACTAATAGTTGGATTTTGCTCCCCTACTAAGCTTAACAGTGTATCAGTTGCATATGGGTCACCCATTCTCCCCATAGCCGATACAACGACAACTACTTTATATCCATCAGAGACGGCACTTTCAATATGTTTTTTTGCTCTTTCCCTTGATTCTTCATCCCGTACTGAGGTTCCGCCAAATTTTTGAACAACGATATTCATGAAACCACCTCATGTTTTGGTTCAACAATTTATTTTGCTACTAAGCCTAGCTTTATAAGACTGCCAGCAATTTGTACGGAGTTCCATGCAGCGCCTTTTAGTAGATTGTCAGATACTACCCACATATGGAACCCATTATCTTGGTCTAGGTCTTTTCTGATTCTTCCTACGAACACATCTTTCTTACCAACTGCATGAATTGGCATTGGATACACTTGCTCTGCTGGATTGTCTTCTAATACAATTCCTGGTGCAGAAGATAATAATTCTTTTACCTCTTGTGCAGACACTTCATTTTGTGTTGTTTCAAAGTAAACAGATTCTGAATGTCCTGTTTCAACTGGTAAACGAACACAAGTTGCAGCTACATGAAGATCAGGTAAATGCATAATCTTCTTAGTTTCGTTTATCATTTTCATTTCTTCAAAAGTAAACCCATTATCCTCAAATTTATCGATTTGTGGAATGGCATTAAAAGCGATTTGGTAATGCTTTTTGTCACCTTTTACAGGTAAGATCTTTGGAGCAACTTCATTACCTTCGATAATATCCTTCGTTTGCTCATTCATTTCTTGAATCGCAGCAACCCCAGAACCTGAAACTGCTTGATAAGTTGAAACAATAACCTTGGATAAACCATAAGCTTTACGAACTGGTTCTAAAGCTACAACCATTTGAATGGTAGAACAGTTTGGATTTGCAATAATACCATTGTGATTTAAAAGATCATTTTCGTTGACCTCTGGTACTACTAATGGCACATTTTCATCCATTCTAAATGCACTTGTGTTATCAACTACAATTGCACCTCGCTTAACCGCTTCAGGAGCAAGTTCTTTCGATACTCCTCCTCCAGCACTAAACAAGGCAATATCAACACCTTCAAATTTTTCTGGAGTTGCAACCTCAACTGTTATTTCTTTACCCTTATACTCTATCTTTTTACCAGCAGAACGTTCTGATGATAATAAAGTTAATTTTGTTAATGGAAAATCCGTTTCTTCAAGTGTTTTGATCATTTGCATTCCTACAGCACCTGTAGCACCTACAACCGCAACATGTAATTCTTTTTCTACTGTCATTTGAAATTCCCCTTCCTAGTATTACTAGAACGTCTAATTTACGTTTAATGATATATATTTTACCACATACAAGTACTAAAGGAGAGAAGAATTTTCATTCTTTCTCCTTTATTCAAAAAATTGTCGTTATTCTTCGTCGTCACGGAATCTTTCTACAATTACAGGTTGTAATTGCTTTCCTTCAATTGCTGCTGCAACAGTGTCCCTTAGCATTGTCATCCGTGCAACCATTGAATTTGGCTTTTTCGTTGGTGCATCTTGGCCATACGGAATAAAGTATATATTTTTTGTTGCCATTAATCTCATTAGGTTCACACCATTTAAACCTAGTGCGTCATTTGTGGATATTCCCAAAACAACAGGGGACTGATTACGTAAGGTTGCTTTAGCAGCCATTAAGACTGGAGAATCTGTTAAAGCATTCGCGAATTTACTCATTGAATTCCCTGTAAGTGGTGCAATGACCATGCAATCAAGTGGAATTTTCGGACCTAATGGTTCTGCTTTTACAATCGAATCAATTGCTTTATTCCCTGTCGCTTTTTCAATTCTTTCAATCCACTCTGCGCCTTCTCCAAAACGTGTATTTGTTGATTGAACTGTCCAAGACACAACAGGTATAACTTCTGCACCCTCATCTACCAGTCTAACTATTTCTGGAAATACAGCATCGTACGTACAGTGAGATCCTGTAAGACCAAATCCAATTCTTTTTCCTTTTAATGAAGTCATATTATTCGTTCTCCTCTCTTTGTTGTAATAACTCAAGAAGTAGTTGAGATAATACATTCGCAACAATTTGACCGGCTGTCTTTGGAGCGACAATACCAGGTAACCCAGGCGCTAATAAGGCTTTAATCCCTCTTTTTTCTGCATATCTAAAATCTGTTCCCCCAGGCTTAGAGGCTAGATCAACAATCAATGTATGGGCAGGCATTTTCGAAATCACACTAGCCGTCACGATTAATTTTGGGATTGTATTAATACAAACATCAATATCCTTAACTTCTTCAGCAATATCTGAGAGATGAAAAGGCGTTAATCCCATTTCCGTAATTCTTGCAATATGCTCTGTTTTTCTGGCACCCACTTTAACATTTGCCCCTAAAGCAGCAAAGCTTCTCGCAACACTCATTCCAACTCTTCCAAGACCTAATACAGCCACTCTCGAATTATGAATGGTTATATCAGTATGTTGAATCACCATCATAATGGTTCCTTCAACTGTTGGAATGGAATTATAGATTGCAACATCGTCTCTTTCAAATAAACGCACTAATTTTCGATTGGTTGCATTAATAATCCCATCTAAATACGAGTTGCTAATTCCCGAATAAACAACACAGTGAGCAGGTGTTTGTGATAGAATATCTTCAGTTAAGACGACTGTTTCATTTGAAAAAATCGTTTCAACCTCTCCCGCACTGTTTGTTCCTGATACCGGTAAAATAATCGCATCTATATCTGTAAAGTCGATTTCGTCTAATCGTTCTTTTGAAGCTCCAGTGAATCCATGATCTAATTGATCAAATCCAATTAAAGAAAGCCTTGCATCTAATTCAATTAGTTTACGAATTACTTCCAACTGTCGTGCATCTCCACCAATAATAGCCACATGCATATCAGTTAACATACGTTTTATCACCTTCTTTTACCTAAAGTGAACCCCGAGTGAATGTTAGTCATCACGTCGGAGAACTTCGGTTTCTTCATATCGTTTTTTGAGGGTAAGCCCCTCAACAATCCATAAAATCACCATAATTTTATTTACTTCACCATACTATGAGGCATTGCTTAAATAGGTGAAAGAACAAGCTGAAATTTGCTCAGGATAACATTTCCTTAAAAAAATGAAAAAAACCCACGGAATCCAAAACACAACTATAATTAGGGATAG
>NZ_NSEA01000024.1 GCF_002734285.1 Fredinandcohnia onubensis
AGCGAAAGGAATGAATATAAACATGATTAAAATTGGTATTCTTACAGGTAGCACAAGAGATTCAAGGGTGAATCTACAAGTCGCAGAATGGGTGAAATCAATCGCGGATAAAAGAACGGATGCAGAATTTGAGTTAGTAGACATTAAAGACTATAACCTACCAAAATTTAATGAGCCTATTCCGGCGATTATGTCACAGGAATATCAAGCTCCAGAAGCACATGCATGGTCTGAAAAAATTAGTAGTCTCGATGGATTTATATTTGTCACTCCGGAATATAATAAGGCTATTACCTCTGGGTTGAAGGATGCAATTGATTATTTATACGTTGAGTGGAATCATAAAGCAGCGGGAATTGTAAGTTATGGATCAACTTTAGGTGTTACCGCGGCAAATGATTTACGCCTTATTTTAACAGTGCCAAAGGTAGCAACTGTTGGACCTTCTGTTGCGATGAGTCTATTTACTGATTTTCAAGATATGAGTAGATTTAATCCAGCACCTTTCCACGAGGATTCCTTACATAAAACAATAGACGATGTTGTCGCGTGGTCTACAGCATTAAAAGGAATCAGACAAAAGGATTCTGAATTACAAACTGTATAAAAAGGAGAGTCACTATGGCATACGTATTACAGGTAGATTTTAAAATGGATGGACCATTCGGAGATGAAATGGCTGGAGCGTTTACTGATTTGGCCAAAAGCATTAATGAAGAACCAGGTTTCATCTGGAAAATTTGGACCGAAAATCCGGAAGCAAAAGAAGCGGGTGGAATCTATTTATTCGAGACAAAAGAAACTGCTGAAAAATACCTCGACATGCATACGAAAAGATTAGGTGGCTTTGGTATCAACGGTGTAAACGGGAAGATCTTTGCGATCAATTCGACGCTTACCGAAATCACAAAAGGTCCAGTCAAGTAAAAAAAGAGAAGTAGATTCTAAACGTGAGTCTACTTCTCTTTTTTATGTCTAAGTGTCGCATGTTCGATCGAATTTGGAATCTCAAAACCATCAGCTGGAAAAATAAACGTCCACGGCATGCTGGTTTCAGGTGGTACCTGAAGAGCGGATAGGGTAAACTCGTGCTCAACTAGGAGTCTATCTCCGTCACAAAACTGTAACGGTGTATTTTCAAATACAAGATATTGTGCCGTTCGATTATGTACAATTGCGGTTACTAACCGTTCGTTTTTGTGGTTTACTGCCACCCGGATAATAGTAAAACTAATTCCTTCTTCTATGATCTCTTCACGAAAGAGCTGTTCGATTACATCTCGATCCTTCCGCGAAATCGTCCGATCCCAGGCAGCTTCAAATACTAGTTTTTGCATGTCTTCACCTCAATATCTTATATTATAACAAATAATAAGATGTGCTTTTACTTCTACCTTTTCTCGAGGGTAATTGTTTTAAGACAATCTCATGGTCGAATGGTACATTTTGGTATAAAATGAGGGTATATTAGAAAATTGGACATAGGGGAATAGCTGATTGGAAGGCCCTGTTCAGGAAAAAGTGTTTCCCATAAAATGGTGGGACGCGGGACCTGTCCCTGTGTCCCAGATAGATGGTGGTAGTGTGTTTAAGATTTTGTTGATTGAAGATGATGTGAGTTTGTTTAATGAGATACGGGAGCGGTTGTTGCAGTGGTCGTATGATGTGTATGGGATCGGTGACTTCAGTAATGTAATGAAGGAGTTTACGAGAATTCAACCCGATCTGGTTATTATCGATATTCAGCTGCCGAAATTTGATGGCTTTCATTGGTGTCGGATGATTCGAACGCATTCGAAGGTCCCGATTATTTTTCTGTCGTCGAGGGACCACCCGACGGATATGGTGATGTCGATGCAGTTGGGTGCGGATGATTTTGTTCAGAAGCCGTTTCATTTTGACGTGCTCATTGCGAAAATTCAGGCCGTCCTTAGACGAGTCTACAATTACAGCCTTGAACAGCAAATTCATTTAAAAATTTGGAATGGGGCATCTGTTGATTACGTAAAAAACACTGTGCAAAAGGATACTGGAACAATTGAACTAACAAAAAATGAAATGTTTATATTGAAAATTCTAATTGAAAATGTAAACCAAATCGTCAGCCGTGAGGAGCTCATCAAAAGTCTGTGGGATGATGAACGATTTGTAAGTGACAATACCCTGACAGTAAACGTCAATCGATTACGAAAGCGCCTTGATGAAATCGGCCTAGGTCAATTTATTGAGACGAAAGTCGGACAAGGATATATGGCTAGGGAAGAGGATGGCGTGGAATGATAAAGAAATTTCTCGTCGAAAGGCGCAGTTGGATACTATTATTCTGCTTTCTTCAAGTGTTAATCCTGCTGATTGGGTATCTTGATTCATCCCTGTCATTTCGTTCTATTCTCTATATTGTTTTTGTCTTTGTCGTCATATTTATTTTATTTCTCGTGATTCGTCACAATCGGGAAGCTTCTTTTTATAAAAATATAGAAGAATGGGACCCAGGTGTAGGTATCGAAAGCCTCCAAGAAAGTAATACACCTTTCGAAAAAATGGTAGAATCGGCTCTTAAACAGCATCATCATTATTATAAAAGTGAAATAAGTCGTTACGCAACAAGTGTTGAACAGGAAAAAGATGAATTATTATCCTGGATTCACGAAGTTAAAACGCCACTGACAACGATGAGATTAATGATTGAAAGAGTCGAGGACCACACGTTAAAGGAGCAGCTCATGTCAGAATGGCTTCGGGTTCACTTGCTTCTTGACCTTCAGCTGCACGGGCGGCGAATCCCTTTCATGGAAAACGACCTCTATATCGAGAAGGTTGATTTGAAAGGATTACTCATTCAAGAAATTCAATCATTAAAATCATGGTGTTTTCAAAAGGGGATTGGCTTTGATGTGTCGCTAGAGGCTTCAGATGTGGTTTCTGACGGAAAGTGGCTTCAATTTATGTTGCGGCAACTCCTAACCAATGCGGTAAAATATAGTGAAAATGCCGATATCGAAATCCGAAGCTATCAAAAAAATGAC
This sequence comes from Fredinandcohnia onubensis, assembly GCF_002734285.1. Taxonomy (GTDB): domain Bacteria; phylum Bacillota; class Bacilli; order Bacillales; family Bacillaceae_L; genus Ferdinandcohnia; species Ferdinandcohnia onubensis_A. Next base: position 3,027 of record NZ_NSEA01000024.1, read on the forward strand.
CAAGTGGTCTTAGAAATCAAAGATTACGGACGCGGCATTAAGGAGAAGGACCTTCCACGCATTTTCGAAAAAGGATTCACGTCTACAACTGACCATCGGGATCATGCGGCAACTGGAATGGGTCTTTACCTCACAAAAAATGCGGCAAAGCCGTTAAAAATTAGTATAGATGTCCACTCTGTATATGGAGAGGGAACAACTTTTACACTCACCTTTCCGAGAGAAAATGACTTTCTCAAACTAACAAGCATGTGACAAGAATGTCACATGCTTTCATGTTTTGTTCGGTGATTCGAAGGAAAAAGAGCTCAATCCCGTTTATGCTATAGGTAAGGAGTTGATACAATTGAACATTTTAGAAGCTAATAAAATTGTAAAAACATACGGAAACAAGTGGAACCGCCAAGAGGTTCTAAAAGGAATCGACATCGAGGTTAAGAAGGGTGAGTTCGTTGGAATCATGGGCCCTTCAGGCTCTGGTAAAACAACATTACTAAATGTACTTTCCTCCATTGATCGCGTAAGCTCAGGGTCGATCCGAGTGGAAGGCAAGGAATTCACAAGCATGAAAGACAAACAACTTGCTGAATTTCGAAAACAGCACCTCGGGTTTATTTTTCAGGAATATCATCTATTAGATACATTAACGGTAAAAGAAAATATTATGCTGCCACTAACGGTTAATAGAATTTCACCTAGAGCTGCACAAGTCATGTTTGAGGATGTGGCAAAGGAATTAGGAATTTTTGAAGTGAAAGATAAATATCCGAACGAGATTTCAGGAGGCCAAAAGCAGCGGGCTTCAGCAGCACGTGCATTCGTACATGAACCGAGTATTATTTTTGCGGATGAACCAACAGGTGCGCTTGATTCAAAGTCGGCTTCAGACTTACTAAACAAACTAAGTGACTTAAATGAAAAGCGGGAAGCAACCATTGTGATGGTCACACATGACCCTCAAGCAGCAAGCTACTGCAGCCGGGTTATTTTTATCAGAGATGGGCAAATCTTTACGAAATTAAATCGAGGCGAAGAGAGCAGACAGGACTTCTTCAATGATATTATAAAAACCCAGGCTGTGTTAGGTGGGGTGCAGCATGAGCTTTAAAAGCCTCATCCTTCGAAATCTAGTAAAAAACATTAAAAACTATTATTTATATGTGTTTGCTCTCATTTTTAGTGTCGCGTTATACTTTGCCTTTGTTACGTTGCAGTATGACCCAGCGATGGATGAAGCGGCAGGGGCTGTTAAGGGTGCTGCTGCGATAAAGGCTGCGTCTGTCATGCTAATCGCCATCGTTATGGTTTTCCTTGTTTATGCTAATACCTTATTCATTAAGCGTCGTGGTAAGGAAATTGGGTTGTTCCAATTAGTCGGTATCTCAAAAGGAAAAACATTTTGGATCTTAAGTGTCGAAAACATGATTTTGTATTTCGGATCAATGATCATAGGAATCTTTCTCGGGTTTGTATCTTCAAAACTTGTAATGATGATTTTGTTAAAAATCATTGGGATCAATGAGGTTGCCGAGTTGCGTTTTTCACCTGAAGCTCTTGTTCAAACGGTGCTAGTGTTTGCTGCGATTTATGTGTTGATTATGGGAATGAATGCGTTGTTTATAAAACAACAGCAAATTCTATCATTGTTCAATACGACTTCTACAACAGAAGACAAAAGACGTAAGGTCTCCGTACTTGAAGTGGTGATTGGTGTACTCGGGCTTGGGCTAGTCATCTTTGGCTATTATTTATCAACTAAGCTATTCGATGGACAGTTTACGACGATGGAAGAATTGTTTATGGCTATGATAGCCATCTTAGGCTCTGTGATTATTGGAACGTACTTTTTTTACAAAGGATCAATTCGGTTTGTTTTTAATCTAATACGGAAAAAGAATAACGGGTATCTGACGGTGAATAAAGTACTTTCATTATCGTCGATTATGTTTCGGATGAAGTCTAATTCGATTTTACTCACGGTTATTACAACGGTATCAGCTTTATCTCTAGGGCTGCTGTCACTCACATATATTTCGTATTATTCAGCTGAAAAGTCAGCGGCAGAATCTGTCGTTTATGATTTTTCGATCCCGAATGAAGAGCGTGCTAGTCAATTTATTGAGGCTTTGGATAAAAATCAAATAGACCATTCTAAAACAGAAGTTGGATTTTTACATGTGACTTCAGACCAGACTAATATACTCGAAATTAGCCTGGAGCAACCGTCAGGGGCAGATAGTATCGATCAAATGCCGCTGGTTATTGTTTCTGATGATTCAGTTGATGATCTCGATGTTGTTGAAAATGAATCGATATTTGTAAATAACAACTCTGCTATTGAGTCTTTTATGACTTTTAACAAAGGGGATTTTACTGTAAAAGGTAAAACAACAGCGATTGATTTAGAGTTTATAGGATTCGAAGAAATAAATGTACTACCATTGCGTTTAACAAATGGTGGGTTGCCGGTCGCAGTTGTAGATGATACAGTTTATCAGCAATTAGCTTCCGATACAGACCCAGAGGTAGCACATGAATTTTCTAAATCAATTGGGATTGATATTGAAGAAAGAGATGACCTACAAAAGGCAAATGATATTTTTCATGAATTAGATATTGCAAAATGGGCGGCGCATGAATCGCAGCTAGATGCCTTTACCGACCAAAAAAGAAATATGGGCATGATGATGTTCATCGTCGGATTTCTTGGATTGGTCTTCTTAGTTACGTCAGGTTGTATTCTCTATTTCAAGCAAATGGATGAAGGTGAAGAGGAAAAAGGAAGCTACACGATTTTGCGTAAATTAGGTTTCACAAGAACGGACCTGGTAAATGGTATCAAAATCAAACAATTATTTAACTTCGGAATACCATTAGTAGTCGGATTAAGTCACAGTTATTTCGCCGTGAAATCAGGATGGTTCTGGTTCGGAACGGAGCTCTGGACCCCGATGATCATCGTCATGGTCCTATACACCCTACTCTATTCCATCTTTGGTATCCTATCTGTGATGTATTACAAAAAGATCATAAAGGAAGCACTTTAAGGGATAGGTCCATTGTTCCACCCGTTCCTGTGTTTCAAATGCAAAGAGTCGATTTCCCACTTGAGGGGAATTGGCTTTTTTGCATTAGTTGAATTTGGTTGTATTTTTGAGTTGTGTTGTGTAAGCATGAAGGCCACTTCGAGCAAAATACACGACTGAAAAGATCTTCATAAGCTTGATGAAGACCACTTCGAGCAAAAAACACATCTGAAAAGTTCTTCATAAGCCCGATGAAGACCATTTTGAGCAAAAAAACGACTGAAAAGTCCTTCATAAGGTGGATGAAGACCACTTTTAACAAAAATCACAGTCGAAAAGTCCCTCATAAACCGCAGAAGCCTAGGTCCTCAGCGTTTCTACCTTCTGGGACGAGGGACCTGTCCCCGCGTCCCGCCTATTTTTATATTTTTCTAAAAATTAATCTTGACAGAATAGGTTGTAATGAGTTAGTTTTTCCTTAAGGAAACTTTTTGTCCGTGAGGAAAGTCCATCAGTCTATTTTTTTTACTCAAAAAGTTTCCCTAATGCAACATTTCTTCATTAATGCAAGGAGGAGCTAAAATTGAAAAAAGTAAAAATAATGATTCGACTAATGGTTGTGGGTGTATGTATGACGCTGGTACTTATAGGGTGCAGCAAGACAACTAGTGAGCCGCATAACGAGGATTCCACGAAGGGAACAATTCAAGTTGTCACAACGATTGCGCAAATAGGTGAACCCATGCAAATCATTGGTGGAGACCGGGTTGAAGTTATAAGTCTTATGGGTCCTGGAGTTGATCCGCATCTGTATCAAGCTACCCAAGGAGATATCGCCACCCTACAAAATGCAGATATCATTTTTTACAATGGATTACACCTAGAAGGTAATTTAGGCGAAGTTTTTGACAAGTTGAATGAAACGAAACCGGTATTTGCGATTGGGGACTCAATCGATGAAAGTCGCTTGTTAAAGGACGAAGAGGGTGCGATTGACCCACATATTTGGTTTGACTTAGACCTTTGGAAGGATGCATTAGATAGTGCAACTGAAAACTTAAAAAAACTTTCACCAAATGATGCTAGTTATTTTGAGGAAAACAAAAAAGATTATTTCGCTAGAATCGATGAGCTAAAAGCTGAGGCAACCGAGAAAATGTCAAGTATTCCAGAAGAACAACGTGTCCTTGTCACGGCGCATGATGCATTTGGCTATTTTGGCCGCATGTATGACATCGAAGTGGTTGGTTTGCAGGGGCTAAGTACGGAGGATGAAGTCGGAATATCCGATATCCAATCAACAGTTGATTTGTTAATTGAAAAAAAGGTACCGTCTGTCTTTGTAGAAAGTAGTATCAACCAAAACTCAATCAAGGCAGTAATTGAGGGTGCCGCTAAAAAAGGTCTAGAAGTTTCGTTGGGAGGAGAGCTTTTCTCAGATGCGATGGGGCAGGCCGGAACTGAGGAAGGCACCTATCTAGGAATGTATCGTCACAATGTCAAAACGGTTTACGATGGGTTAACAAGGAGTGTTGATGAATGAGCGTACTTACAGTGGATGGACTTAGTGCCGCATATCGGAAAAATACAGTGCTTCAAGATGTTTCATTTACAATAAAGCAAGGGTCACTAACAAGCATCGTTGGTCCAAATGGAGCGGGGAAATCAACCCTTATTAAAGTTTTACTTGAACTTCACCCACGTTTAACAGGTACAACTTCTTTTTTTGGAACCACTTTAAAAAAGGAAAAGGCACGAGTTGGGTATGTCCCACAAAGAGGCTCAGTTGATTGGGATTTTCCTACAGATGCATTGGATGTTGTGATGATGGGGATGTACGGACAAATCGGATGGGTAAAGTGGCCAAACAAACATCATCGTGTAAAGGCTCTTGAGGCCTTGGATAAAGTGGGGATGGCTGATTATGCACATCGACAAATTAGTGAATTGTCAGGTGGACAGCAGCAACGCGTCTTCTTAGCGAGGGCTTTGATCCAATATGCAGATTTGTATTTTATGGATGAACCGCTTGCTGGTGTTGATGCAGCTACAGAAAGAGCGATTATGACAATTTTAAAAGAATTGAAAAATGAAGGGAGAACTGTACTCGTTGTTCATCATGATCTCCAGACTGTAGAAGATTACTTTGATCAAGTCTTATTTTTAAATCGTTCTGTGATTGCACACGGTGATGTTGCTTCAACCTTCACAACGGAAAATATAGAAAGAACCTATGGTGGAACCATTCGATGGTTGAAGGAGGGAGTTGGCGTTGTCAATTCTACTCTCAAGTAACTTTCAGTGGGTTTTGTTTAGTACATTGCTCCTTGGAGTAGCTGCAGGTTTGGTTGGTTGTTTAGCTTATTGGAAAAAGCAAAGTCTGATGAGTGATGCACTTTCACATGCAGCTCTTCCTGGAGTAGTATTGATCTTTCTATTATTTCAGGTGAAAGACTTGTTTGTTTTAATGATTGGAGCATCTATTAGTGCGCTCCTTGGGGCATTCTGTATCATGTTGATAAAATCAACAACTCGTATCACGGAAGACACAGCGATGGGGATGATTTTAGCCGTGTTTTTTGGCGGAGGAATGGTTCTGTTGACTCTTGTGAATAAGACGAGTACAGGCAATCAGGCTGGTTTAAACAATTTTATCTTTGGGCAAGCTGCCTCGATGGTCTCGTCAGATGTAATGACCATGTCAATTTTAGCGATTGCTGTGATTTTTATAGTTGTAATTGGCTTCAAGGAATGGAAACTGTTTTTGTTTGACCCGAACTTCGCAAAGGGGCTAAACCTATCCATAAAAGGGATGAACATCATCTATTTATTAATACTCGTACTCACGGTTGTCGTAGGAATTCAGGCGGTTGGCGTCATTCTTATGTCAGCCCTACTAATAATCCCACCTGTCAGTGCACGATATTGGACGCACTCATTCAAAACCATGATGTGGTTATCAGGAATTTTCGGAGGGGTTTCAGGTGCTGTTGGAACAACAATTAGCGCTTTAGGAGTTGGATTACCAACGGGGCCATTCATTGTCGTGACCTCAGGATCTATCTTTCTAATATCCTTATTTTTGGGAATTAAAAAAGGGTTGGTCATTGAATCTATGATGTTACGAAATAAACGAAAAGAAGTACATGAACAGATGGTTGCAACCTCTATTGTAAAGGAGGGAAATTAATGACGTACACAGCATGGATTCTCCTAACAGCATCTCTAGTTGGTATTTCTTGTGGAATCGTGGGGGTGTTTCTCATTCTTCGAAAAATGGCAATGATGGCAGATGCGATTAGTCATACCGTGTTGCTCGGGATTGTGATGGCCTACCTGCTTACGCATAGCTTAAGTGGAATTCACATGGTCATCGGCGCCGCCGTTACTGGAATCTTAACGACGTTTTTAGTACAGTGGTTCCATTCAAAAGGCGTGGGGCAGGATGCTTCCATCGGTGTCGTTTTTACAACTCTATTTGCGATCGGTGTTATCTTGATTGCGACAAAGGTTGGAAATGCGCATCTTGATGTGCAGCACGCCTTGATGGGAGAAATCTCATTTGTTCCTTGGAATACAGTTTTTGTGCCTCTACTTGGAGAAATTCCTCTCGCAACACTTATGTTACTCGTTGTACTATTTGTCGTTATTTTGGTAATCGGGCTCTTTTATAAGGAGTGGAAGCTCACAACGTTCGACCCATCACTCGCAGCCAGTATTGGTATTCCGGTACTTGGGATGCATTACCTGTTTATGACACTTGTGTCCATTACGACGGTTGCTTCATTTGATGCAGTAGGTGCCATCATGGTCGTGGCTATGCTCATCACACCAGCAGCATCCGCCTATCTTTGGACTGACAAACTATTAGTTATGATTGGTCTAAGTGCATCCTTCGGGGTGATATCCGCAATAATGGGATACTATTTTGCACTCTGGATTGATACGTCTATTTCCGGTTCCATGGCCTTTGCAACAGGTGTTATCTTTCTCATCAGCTTCATCTTCTCCCCTAGACACGGAATGCTCTCCAAAAAAGCTGGGACAGAGGGACAGGTCCCTCGTCCCAATATGCCTCTTGATTAAGGGGTAGCTGTCGACCACTAGGCTTTCTATTAAAAAAAGGGTGGGACACGGGACCTGTCCCCGTGACCCAAAAAGGAGGGTGGAAAAGATGCAAAGAAGTCCAAGAATCTATTCGAAGATTGTAAAGTATTCTATTATTCTTAGGGCTTTGGGTGTGCTTGATACGGACACCTTTAACCAAATTACAGGCAATGCCTCTGATGATAGGAGTGGTAACTCTTGAATAAAGGATTTGATTCAAGGTGGTGTGAAAATAGATGCTTTCAGCTAAGCAAGAACAGTATCTTGTGGAAATCTATGAGAATATAAATGAAGAAGGTTTTACACGCGTTTCTCAACTGGCAAAGTCATTGAATGTTTCCGTTCCCTCCGCGTCAAAAATGGCAAAGAAGTTGAAGGAGGAAGGCCTGATTGAATTTCAGCGATATGGGATTATTACCTTCACAGAAAATGGAGAAAAGCTAGCTAAGCAATTGGCAGTAAACCATGAAGTCCTCTCCCGTTTCTTTCAATTAATTGAAGTAAAAGAGGAGAATATCAAAGAAGAAGTGAAAAAAATAGAGCCCTATATTAGCAGTGACGTTCTTCAAAAACTAGGCACATTTCTATCAAAGAGGAATTAGGGACAGAAGGGCAGGTCCACTGTCCCAGTAGGGATGATGGACCTGTTCTCGTGCCCCACCGTAACTTAGTTTGCTTTTTTTACGAAAAAGTAAGCCGTAATCCATGCGGTAATAGGTATTACGAGAGTTACACTGATTCCGGCAATCAGAATCGTCACCATTTCGGCGCTAAATATCTTTGAGTTTACGATTTCACCGATTGAATAATGTAAATCCTTAAACCAAATTAAAAGGGCAAGATAGCCTCCAAAGAAGGCAAAGAATAACGTATTGGTACTTGTTCCAAGGATATCTCTTCCGATGCTTAACCCAGAAGAGAATAATTCTTTTCGGCTTAGATTCGGATTATGGTAATGAATTTCCCGCATCGGTGATGAGATTGCGATTGCTGCATCTGTAATGGCCCCAATGGTACTCATAATGATGACGGAAGCCCCAATCTTTACAAAATCGACTCCAATATAAAGTGAGAACATACCAAGCTCTTCGATTTCCTCCTCACCAAACCCTTGAATCATCGTCTTGTTTGTAATCACAAGAATAAACAATAGCAGGATAACCGTTGTAATAATCGTAGAAATAAAGGCTGTTTTTGTTTTACTATTCACTTCATTGATATAAAAAAGATTAATGCCACTTATCGCAACACATGCTATCAAAGTTAAGTAAATTGGGTTCAGACTCGGGTCGTTCATAAAAATGACCGTAATCATGAGCACCCCAAAGTTAAAGAACAACGCCAAAAATGAACGAACTCCTTTTTTTCCACCAATAAGGGTCATTAAGATAAATAAAATGGCTGCTAGTAAGACTAAAGCATTCATGACCGCGCCCTCTTTCTACAAATGAAAAATATCGTCGTATACAACCCAATTGGAATCGCCAGTACAATTCCAATGCCACCGGCTAGTGCACGAGCCAGTTCCAGCGAAAGATTCATGTTCAAAGTAAAACCGAATGGAGATGCATTTTTAAAATATAAAATCAATAATGGGATTGAACCGCTTATGTATGCAAAAAACAGTATATTCGTCATCGTTCCCATGATATCTCTACCAATTTCCAACCCAGACTTTACAAGTGCTTTTACGGAAATGTTGTTATTTTTTTCATACAAACTAAAGATTGAAGAAGACATGGTAATGGCGACGTCCATAACAGCCCCTAGGGAACCAATAAATAACCCCGCCATAAATACCGTTTTATACGGACGCGTAATAAATTGCAGTTCTTCATATCGGAGACCTTCACCATTAGTTACCAATATTACTAGATACGCAACGGCTAAAGAAACAAAAGTTCCAAGTAAGGTCGCGATAATCGCGCTATATGTTTTTTCATTAAGACCATTGACAAGTAACAATGATATGACCGTAAAGAAAATAATCCCGATACTGCATATCATTAATAGACTTCGGTCGGGTTTGTCCAAATAAAGGTCCAAGGCATACGATAAAATGAGTGCATTGATTACCAAGCTAAAAATAGACAACAGACCTTGCTTTTTCCCGACCAATAGTAAAATAAAGATAAAAATCCAAGCAACTATCAGTAAATATTTATCACGTTTAACCTCAAGGATTGTGCCAGTTAAATCTGTATCCCCTTCGTTATCCCCATCGATCGTAACAAACAATTCATTCCCAACACGAAATTCGTAATCATACGCTTTTGAGGAGGAATATTCATTTTCTAGATGAATCAGGCTTCCCTTTTCCTCACCATTTTTTATTTCCGCAACGATGTGCTGGGAGAACAGCGTATCTTTATTCTCAAGCCCATCCATCATTTCTGTCTCATCTTCCAAACTTACTTCAATAACTTTAGCGATTGGACGCTCATAAAATTCATAATTGTTATAGACAAACACGATGCTAGCTAAAAAACAAAGGAGAACGATTATGTAAAACAACTTCTGTCGTAACGTCATCTTTTTAATAAAATTAATAATCGAATTCAAAAAAGACCCTCCAAACCAGAATATGGAATCTAGTATAACATAGGGATAGATTCAATGTCCTAGTTTGGTTGGCTCATATAAGTGAGGCAAGGGGAACCTTCGCTCTAATCAGTGGATAACGGACCAAACTTGCAATATATCGGACAAAGATCGAAATTTATCGGACATAAATCTTAAAATATCGGACCGAAACCCTATTATATCGGACAAAGAAAAATTTGTAGCCATATAAAAAGCCTTCCGATTCACCGGAAGGCCGACTAACTATATTACGCTTTTGGTTTTTCTTTCCCCATAGAGTCAAATAATTGTGTTGAAGATAAGGCATTGAATGGCATGGCTACATTATGTTTAATTCCTTGGTTGTAAGTAGCAATTAAGTCTTTTAGTAGAACAGATAATGCAGTTTCTGCTGTCCACTCAGATACATCGCTCCAATTTCGAACGACCCAGCTATCACCAGTACTTACTTTTAATAGGTTTAAGATTTCTTCTTCAGGTAAGTTATAATGTTTACCTAATTTAAGTCCTTCAGCCACTGCATTCATGTTAACGCCAAGAACCATGTTATTCACTAATTTTGCTACTTGGCTGTTACCTGGTTCGCTGCCGTAGTAGAATGTGTTAGAACCGATTGCGTCAAAGTATGGGTGGAATGATTTTACAATCTCTTCTTTACCAGCTGTCATAATGGATAATGTTCCAGCTTCTGCACCTGAACGACCTCCACTAACTGCTGCTGAAATTAATGTCAAACCGCTTTCACTTTCAACCTTTTCGCCTAATTCATTCATTGTTTGAGGATCAAGTGTACTCATGACAATAACTGTTTTATTTTTTGGCTGTGCAGATAATAGACCATTTTCACCGAAGATGACATCAACATTTTGCGCATAGTCACGTACCATTGAGATAATCGCTTCGTCGGCTTGTTCCGCCACTTCTTTTAACGTTTCAACCATTGTAAATCCAGCAGCTTCTGCCTTCTCATAAACACCTTTAAATGCATCATAACCGATTACTTCAAACCCAGCTTTCTTTAAGTTAACTGCCATTGGGAAGCCCATTGTTCCTAATCCAACAAATCCAATTTTTTTACTCATGATAAATTCCTCCAGATGATTTTTTTATTACAAAAAGCACTCTAAAATAAAGTTCTTATTGTCCCGTCTTTCCAAATTTCTTTAATAACCCTACAATCGATCGTTATTAAGCTAAACCTAAGATTGTCATGATGACAATAACGGCCATTGCAATCCAGTGGGTAACACTTATACTGATAAATCCATTTTTGAAAGTGTCTTTCATTTTTAAACCAGTTATATTGTTAAAGATAATCAAGAATCCAGAGTAAGGAACAATTGATAGAGCTCCAGATCCGATTGCGATTGCGCGGTGAACTGTTTCAGGGTCTAATCCCATATCTAAATAAATTGGGGCAAAGTTCGCAACCGAAATCCCGATTGCTCCAACCGCTGAAGCGGTAATACCACCGATAAGACCTGTCCCAATCATTAATGAAAGTACAGGAGGGCCAGGAATCGATTGGATCAATTGGAATACGCCCTTAAACGCAGGAACACTGGTTGCAATACTACCAAAAGCAATCGTACTACCAGTAGTGATCGTCGATGATAGCGACTCGTTAGCACCTTGATTTAATACTTCTTTTTGCTGTGCGATTTGTTTACGGAACAATAGTGCACTTAATACAATCGCAGCAATAAGAGCGACAATAATGATGTTACTTATAGAACTAAATACTAATATGATGCCTAATAATACGATGATAGGAAGTAAACTGATAATAAATGATGGGAGGTCACGTTTAGATGCCTCATTACCACTTTCAACTTTCTCATCTACATTAAATGTCTCGTTTTTCTTTAAGCTTCTGGACAACGAGAATTTCATAAAGATTAGTATAAATATAATGGCTGCAATGGAAGTAGAGATTCCGATAACAGGCGCAGCCGTTAAGGTAGTACCCAAAGCCGTTGAAGGAACAACATTGTGTAAAGAAGGTGCCCCTGGCAACATCGTCATCGTGAATGTTGAAGTACCACCAAATACGGGAATGGTAACTAACTTCCACGAAAGATTAAGTTGTCTGAAGATTGGTTTCGCCATTGGAATTAATGCAAAGATAATAACGAATACATTAATACCACCGTACGTAAGGAGAGCCGAAATAATAAACAATGCCACTAATGCATTGTACGGATTTTTTGTCCCTACCACAGACAATACTTTATTTGCAATTGAAACCGTTGCCCCACTTTTATCCATGTATTTTGCCAAGATCGAACCTAATAAGAAAATCGCGAAATTGGATGCAATAAACCCAGCAAGAGAAGTCATATACGAATTTTCCTTGCCAAATACGGTTTCTAGTATCGGTACGTCGTTAAAAAGCAACACGACAATCGTCGCTATAGGCGCGGCAACGATGATATTGAACTTTTTAATAATAAAGAGAACGATTGTTACGATACCTAACAAAATCCCCAATATACCTAATAAATCCATTTTAATTTTCCCCTTTATTATACTTTTAATTAAAGAATCTTTAATTAAAGATATTAGAACACTAACAAATAATAATGTAACCGATATTAAACTATAAGTAAAATGAATATAAATTATAAAACCTATGCATTTTATCTATATTTCGCCATTGACCCCCATCTGCCTTTGGTTTGCAATCAGCTTCGAAAATTTGTACAAAATTCTACATATAGCTAAAATGAATAATAATGTTAGCAATCATGAAACGGATCTATAAAGGAGTCGAACAATGGATACAAAGCAATTATATTATTTTATTGAAGTGGCAAAGCAAAAAAGCTTTACTCGTGCAGCTCAAGTCCTTTGCTTATCTCAACCGACCATTAGCAAAATGGTAAAAAATCTTGAAGATGAGTTGAAAATGGAACTAATTGATCGGTCAGCGAAGAGGATTGAGTTAACCGTTGCAGGCGAAATTGTATTTGAGGAAGGAAAAAAGATCCTAGAGAAGATAGATGATTTATCTTCGCTCTTAAATGACATGATGAATTTGAAAAAAGGAAAGCTGAAAATTGGGGTTCCTCCTCTTATTGGATATTTGTTCTTCCCAAAAATTATAAAAGGATTCCGAGATTTACACCCTGATATCTCAATCCAACTAGTGGAAAATGGTGCACTAAAAATAAAGGATGCGGTAAAAGAAGGGATGCTTGATTTAGGTGTGGCACCATTACCTGTTGATGAAGATGAATTTGATGTGATTCCTATTGTAGAGGAGGAGATGATGTTATTTGTTCATGCTTCTCATCCTCTTGCTACTAGAGAAAAGGTTTCTTTAGTCGACATAAAGGATGAATCAGTTGTCCATTTTCAAGATGATTCCACTCTCTATCAGCAAGTTCTGCAGGAATGCTTAAAAGCCGGATTCCGTCCCAATGTTACGTACCAAAGTACTTATTGGGACTTTATTACGGAGATGGTGAAACAGAATCTTGGCGTCTCGATTTTTCCTCAATCCCTTGCAAAAAGAGTAGACCAAAGTCTTATTAAAGCGATTCCGATTGAACCAACTATCATCTGGAAGATAGGAATAATATTAAAAAAAGACAAGTATGTTTCATATGCAGCAAAGGAAATGGTTTCATATATTTGTTCTCAGGGAGATAAGAAATAGACGTGTATAATAGATATAAAAAAAATTTTGCAAATAGGGTGAACAACAAATGACAACGAATGAATTGTGTAAAATTGTGATTGTTGATGATGAAGTCTTAATTAGACAGGGGATCAAACATTATGTGAATTGGGAGCAGGAAGGTTTTCAAATTGTAGGGGAAGCTTCGAATGGAAAGGAAGCGCTTGAAATCATTGAACAAACGCAGCCCAAAATCGTCATTACTGATATTGTAATGCCAATTATGGACGGAGAAGAACTAACAAGAATCGTAAAGTCAAAATATCCTGAGATTGAAATCATTGTATTAAGTAGTTTCGGAGAGTTTGATTATGTTCGGTCTAGTTTTCAAAGTGGAGTTGTTGATTATATATTAAAGCCCAAGCTAGATGCCAATTCACTATTAAGTGTGCTAAATAAAGCAGTAAGCAGAATACCCTCAGCAAATTCTATTGAGACAAAACAGCAGGATTACATTTCAATCAATCATGTCATTGATAAGATCATGTCAGGGTATGAAACAGATTACGACGCCGAACTGATATCTAGGGTGTTTCCATATGACAGTTTCTATCAATTAGGGGTTGTTTTTAATGTGAACCTTCCAAGAGTTGAACGTAGCCAAATTCAGGATCGTATCACCGGACAATTCCAATCTTTTATAGACCAAGGAATCTATCACACGATTCCCTTTAATAAAGATGAAACTGTCATTCTTCTGAATGTAAAAAATGACCACACTCAAAGTGTCATCGATTTTGCAAACATGATGGCGGAAAGTCAAAAGGATTCAGGCTTTGTTCTAAGTGAGCCGTTCGCTGACTTCTCACAGATTGGACTCATTTATCGGGATAAGGTTTCAAAACTAATGCAATATCAATTTTATTTTCCACACATCCCTCTTTTACAGGCTCAAGATTTACAAAAAGACATCCCTAACATTGAACCTTTTAAGATAGAGTGGTTTACAAACGAATGTAAGCAAGATCGCTTCCAAGATGCTTTCAGCTATTTGCAGGATTATGTAACTTCATTTTCTACAAGCTATACAACAGATGTATTTGAGTTTAAATCATTCTTTGAACATATCATCTTTCACATTACCGTTCTTCTAGGTAATTCGGAGTACGATTTCACGGAGATAGAGAATGCCAAGTATGAATATTTCAGATCAATTAATGAGGCTCAATCATCTACTGAAACAGTCGAAATTCTACTAACTTTTATTGAACAAGTAAACAAATGCCTACAATCGGAGAAGAATCAACCGATTAATTTGAATATGAAAAAAATCCTGCAATATATTGAAGAACATTATGCGGAACCACTAAGCCTTGCTGGTGTAGCCGAACATTTCCATTTTAATCCTTCGTATTTGTCCAGCTATTTTTCGACTCATAATAAAGAAGGATTTATTGAGTATTTGAATAAAGTTCGAATTGAAAAAGCTTCACAGCTCCTGCTAAAGGATACAGCACCCATTTCAGAAATTAGTGGAATGGTTGGTTATTCGGATCATAGTTATTTCTGTAAAGTTTTTAAAAAGGTACACGGAATGTCACCTAGTAAATTTAGACGAAAAAAGAGATGAGATGTACATGAGAATTTTACGTAATGGATTTAAACATAATAGTCTGTTTTATAAAATGTTTCTTCTTACCATCGTTATCATTGTTACGGTTTCCTCATTGATATCATGGACCACTTTCCGAATGTCAGAGAAGTTTTTTGTCGAGCGGTTTAGTTTTAACAATAGCAAGGTGATGGACCAGATAAAGGAGAGTTTAGGTACTTTTCATTATTCGATTGTGATCGCTTCGAATAAACTCTTACAAAACGGAACGGTTAAGAGTTTTCTCACAGGTAATCACTCAAATCGTATGTTGGGCAGCTATTATTATCAAGTAAATTCACAATTGGAAACGATAGAATCAAGTGTAGAAGCTTATAATGTTAGCATTTTGGTCCATGGTATAAATGGTATTAGTTATGCAACGGATCGACCTTCATGGGCCTTATCCGATGAAAGATTGCAGGATCACTTCATTACTACGGCTACACTAAAACAGCCTAAAAAACTGCTTTATCATCTTGAACAACAAAAGGATGATCAATTCATTATTGCATCAAAGGCATTTATGGAACGTACGTCAAACTATATTTATGGTTCCATGTACTTTACGATTCTAGAAGAAGATTTTCGAAAGTTTTATAGTAGCTACACCAGCTTGGGAAATGATGTGCTAGTGATGGATCAAGCGGGGACCATTTTATCTAGTAATCGGGAGGAGTTCATTGGAAAAAAAGAAGTAGAACTTCTTAACTATGCCATCCAATTAGAGAATCAACAAAAGAATTATATGGATACAGATTTTAAGGGGAAAGATCATATTATTATGTCAGAATTTAGCCCTACCATGAATTTGTATCTGGTCAATTTAATTGATAAGCAAACAGCATTTAAGGATATCATTGATAAAAAATCAATTGTCATGATCAGCGTACTATTTATGATTCTGGCGATTATCATTGTGTTTTTCGCCTCAAGAAGGTTGACAAATTCGTTGACAAATCTCGTAAAGCAAATTGAAAATACCCCCAAAAATGACTTTGATCATTATATACCAGTAACGGGTACGTATGAAACACAACAAATTGGTCAAGCCTTCAATTCAATGCTTGATGAGCTTCATGAGTATGTAGACAAGCTTGTGCTGAGCCAAAAACAGAAACGGAATGCAGAATTAGCGGCACTCCAGCAACAAATCAATCCACATTTTTTATATAATACGTTAACTTCAATCAAGTTCATGGTGCAGCAAGGTGGAAAAGAAGAGGCAACCGAAACGGTCAATGCGCTAATCTCTCTCCTCCAAAATACCATTGGCAATATTAGTGAAACGATTACTGTGGACCAGGAAATCGATAATTTAAAAAGCTATGTCTTTATTAATCAGAAACGATATGGTGAGCGAATTCGGGTAAATTATTTTATCGGACCGGAGAGTAATGATGTCCAAATTCCGAAACTCATTCTACAACCATTTATTGAAAATTCCTTTTTTCATGGCTTCAATAAAAAGAGTGGTGGGACCATTAATGTTCTCGTTTGGAAAGAAGAAGATACCCTCATTTGTGAGATCCTAGATAATGGTGACGGTATGGAAGTGTCTACCGATCACAAACTTCCGGATACGAAACGCAAACAACATATGTTCAGTGGGATCGGTGTTCGGAATGTCAACGAACGCATCCAACTATTATATGGGGAAGACTATGGTGTGACAATCTCAAGTAATATCGGTGAAGGGACAAAGGTTCGTATCACACTTCCAATACAAAAAAGCTAAAAAATTTCACAAAACCTAAAGATAATCCAAGTTAAGAAATGGAAGCGTAACCAACATACAAAAATATCACAAATTTACAAAAATATCGTCCTAACTCATACGCTCTACGTGATGATAACATAGAAATTGTAAGGAGGATAACGCTTACATGAACAGACATTCTTAGGGGGAGTTAACATGAAGAAAGTAATGGCACTATTGATGGTTAGCATGCTTTTGTTGGCTGCGTGTTCTTCGGGGTCTTCGAATAGTACTGAACCAGAGGGAAACTCAGATGCCAATGAGATTACCGTTTGGGCATGGGATCCAAACTTTAACATTAAAGCAGTTGAATTAGCAAAAGAAGCTTATGCAGCTGAAAATCCAGACGTTAACGTCAAGATTATTGAAAATGCGCAAGACGATATTGTGCAAAAGCTGAATACGAGCTTAAGTTCTGGTACAACGAAGGGATTACCAAATATCGTATTAATTGAGGATTATCGTGCACAAAGTTTTCTGCATGCTTATCCAGACATGTTCCATCCACTTACTGGTACTTATAAAACAGAAGATTTTGTTCCATATAAGGTAGAAGCAACAAGTGTAAATGACGAAAACTACGGTCTTCCATTTGACTCAGGAGTAACTGGATTATACGTGAGAACAGATTACTTAGCAGAAGCGGGTTATACGGTTGAAGATTTACAAAACATCGATTGGAAAGAATACATTGAAATTGGTAAGAAAGTAAAAGAAGCGACGGGGAAGAGATTACTTACTCTTGACCCAAATGAGTTAGGAGTTATTCATACAATGATTCAGTCAGCAGGTGAGTGGTATGTAAAAGAAGATGGGACTACGCCTTATATAGCTGAAAATGAAGCTCTTAAAAAGTCTTTTGAGATTTATAAAGAACTTGTTGAGAACGACCTCATGAATTTTCACTCAGACTGGAATCAGTTCTTGGCAACATTCAATGGTGGAGAAGTTGCGACAGTAACGACTGGAAACTGGATTACGCCTTCCATCAAAGCCGAAAGTTCTCAATCTGGTAAGTGGGCAGTCGTGCCTCATCCAACTCTACCAGGCATTGAATCTGTAAATGCATCCAACCTCGGTGGTGCATCATGGTATGTTCTAAATGTTCCGGGTAAAGAGAATGCAGTTGATTTCCTTACAAAGACATTTGGTTCGAATGTAGATTTGTATCAAAAATTAGTAACTGAAATTGGGGTAATCGGTACTTATACCCCAGCTACAGAAGGAGAAGCGTATCAGCTAACAGATGAATTCTTTGGTGGTCAATCAATAGTTTCAGATTTCTCGAAATGGGCTGAAGAAATTCCGCAAGTAAACTATGGGATGCACACATATGCGATTGAAAGTATATTAATTGTGGCAATGCAAAATTATCTGAATGGACAAGACTTAGACACAGTCCTAGAAGATGCACAACAACAAGCGGAAACACAGATTAAATAATCTACCGTAATTTCATAAGCCTCGGAACTCGCCAGCTTCTTGTACGGAATAATGAAGCGTAACTAGCGTTAGGTGGGCTCTTCCGAGGCTATTCTTATAGAGGATTTTCAAAAAGTCCGGTGAATATGACGCATCGAATTTCTGTGTTGGCTTGCTTTTCCGTTCCTCACGTATTAACTGCATACGCTCCGGTACTCAAAGCTGCGCCGCCTTGAAATTCTTGGTCCTCTTCATCCTCCTTTTTGAAATCCTAATTGTATAGATTAGTAGGGAGTTGAGAGAAGTGATACAAGCATCTACGAAACAGAACATAGAGACGAAACCAAGAAAGTATAACAACAAACTCCGGTTTAAAAATGGACTAATTGGCTGGTCCTTTATTTCGATCGCAACACTCATGATCTGTATCTTTTATTTCTATCCAATGGTCCAAGCGCTCCTTCTTTCTTTTCAATCAGGAGCTGGAACAAATTTAAGTTTTGTAGGTTTCGATAATTACATGCGGCTACTTAAAGATCCGACGTTTATAACTGCTGTGAAAAACACCGTTATTTACTTGATTATCCAAGTACCTGTCATGATCATTCTGGCCATGTTTTTATCCGTTTTATTGAATAATAAGAGTCTGAAACTAAAGGGATTCTTCCGAACTGCCATCTTTTTACCATGTATTACGTCACTCGTCGCGTATTCGGTCGTATTCAAATATTTATTTAGTACAGATGGCATCATTAACAAAATGCTGATCAATCTTTCGCTGATCGCAGAACCGATTCAATGGCTCACAGATCCTTTTTGGGCAAAGGTAACGATTATTATCGCAATCACATGGCGCTGGACAGGCTATAATATGATTTTTTACCTATCTGCACTTCAAAACGTGGATAACTCTATTTATGAAGCAGCAAAAATTGATGGTGCAAATGCATTTCAACAATTCTTTAAAATTACAATTCCAATGCTAAAGCCAATCATTTTATTTACATCGATTACATCAACTATTGGTACGCTTCAGTTATTTGATGAAGTGATGAACATAACAAAGGGTGGACCAGGTAACGCAACATTAACAATCTCTCAGTATATTTATAATCTCTCATTTAAATATACTCCTGATTTTGGATATGCTGCGACTGTGTCATATGCAATCGTGATTATGATCATTTTCTTCTCGATCATTCAGTTCAAAGTAGCAGGTGATAAAAATGCATAAAATAAAACAGGCTTTCGTTTATATCATTCTATCGATTTTTACGATCATCTCTATTTTCCCGTTTCTATGGATGATTGTTAGTGCGACAAATAAATCTGTTGATGTAACAAATGGAAGGTTATTGCCTGGAACACATTTGTTGGAAAACTTACAGAACCTATTAAATTCGGTCAACCTTGTTCCAGCGTTAATGAACTCAGCGATTATCTCGATTGCAACGACCATTTTATCCTTGATCATTGCATCGCTTGCAGGATATGGCTTTGAAATTTACAGAAGTAAGGCAAAGGATATCGTGTTTACTATTTTACTACTTTCAATGATGATTCCATTTGCAGCATTGATGATTCCGCTATTCCGAATGTTTGGGACGATTTCTCAATATGCACCTGGGATTGGAATTGATACGTTAACAGCTGCTATGTTGCCAAGTATTACAACGGCATTCCTGATCTTTTTCTTCAGACAGAATACAAAGATGTTTCCAAAAGCGCTACTAGAAGCGGGAAGGATGGATGGTTTAACAGAGCTTGGTGTATTCTTCCGAATATATGTACCTACGATGAAAACAACCTATGCGGCGGCAGCAATTATTACGTTTATGGCAAGCTGGAACAACTACTTGTGGCCGCTTGTTGTGTTACAATCACCTGAAAATCATACAATTCCATTAATCATTTCAAATCTCGGTTATAGTTCTACACCGGATTATGGGATTATTATGACAACCATTGTAATCGCAACTTTACCTACAGCACTTATCTTCTTCCTGTTGCAAAAGCATTTCGTAGCAGGGATGATGGGGTCTGTAAAATAACTAACATCACTTGGTAGATGAATAGAAAGGAAGTATGATGATGTCGAATACTCAAATTCAAGAAACAAAACGAATCCAAACTCCAAGTATAGATTGGCTAACTGATGTAAATGTGTTTGCCGTGAATCGAATACCTGCTCACTCTAACCATGTATACTATGAAACAATAGAGGAAGCGAAAGATGCATCTGCGATGAAGATGCGTTACGACTTGAATGGAAATTGGAAATTTTATTATTCAATCAACCCTGATTCAAGACCTGAGCGTTTTTACGAAACGGACTTTGAGTTCTCGGCTTGGGGAAATATTACCGTTCCGGGCCACATTCAATTACAAGGATATGGAACGCCACAATATGTGAATACAATTTATCCGTGGGATGGACATCAAGATATACGTCCTCCAGAAATCCCAACAGATTTCAACCCAGTCGGTAGTTATGTGAAGTACTTTAAAGTACCAGAGAATATGGAAAACAAACCTGTGTATATTTCTTTTCAAGGTGTAGAGTCCGCTTTCTACGTTTGGTTGAATGGGAAATTTGTTGGGTATAGCGAAGACAGTTTTACTCCTGCTGAGTTTGACTTAACTCCTTTTATAATAAATGGTGAAAATAAACTGGCAGTTGAGGTGTTTCAACGTAGCACGGGAAGTTGGTTAGAGGATCAGGACTTTTGGAGATTTTCCGGTATTTATAGAGATGTCTATCTTTATACCGTACCTGAAATTCATGCACAGGATATCCACATTCATACCGAACTTGATTCTTCTTTTAAAAAGGCAGAGCTAAAAGTAGATTTCAAGCTTCTACCAAATGTCCTTGTTGGTTCACAAATCATAGCTGAGCTTTATGATAAACAAGGAAATGTTGTAGCAAAAATAAGTAACGAGCTTACGGCTGAAAAAGGTTCACTATCGATGGCGGTAGAAGCTCCAAAGCTATGGAGTGCGGAAAATCCATACTTGTATAAGCTCTTTATCCAATTTTATAATGCTTCAGGGGAACTTGTGGAGGTTATTCCTCAAAAGGTTGGATTCCGGAAGTTTGAGATTGTGGATAAAATCATGCGACTTAATGGCGAAAGAATTATGTTCAAAGGTGTCAATCGTCATGAATTCAACCATCGGAGCGGCCGTGCGATTACAAAGGAAGACATGCTTTGGGATATTAAAACAATGAAACAACACAATATCAATGCCGTTCGTACCTCCCATTATCCAAATCAAAGCTATTGGTATGAGTTATGTGATGAATACGGAATCTATGTGATTGATGAAATGAATTTGGAGACACATGGATCCTGGCAGAAGATGGGGCAGGTAGAACCATCATGGAATATCCCTGGAAACAAACCAGAATGGAATGATATTGTCTTAGATCGAGCAGTTTCAATGCTAGAGAGAGACAAAAACCATCCGTCCGTCTTGATTTGGTCATGTGGGAACGAGTCATATGCAGGTGAGGTTATTTTAAATGTTACTCGTTACTTCAAGTCTGTTGACCCAAGTCGACTTGTCCACTATGAGGGTGTGTTCCATAATCGTGACTACAACGACGCAAGTGATATGGAAAGCCGGATGTATGCAAAGCCTACAGATATTGAGGAATATTTAACTGACAATCCTGAAAAGCCTTATATAAGCTGTGAGTATATACATGCGATGGGGAATTCCCTTGGAGGCATGGACAAATACACGGCACTTGAAAATAAATATGAGATGTACCAAGGTGGATTTATTTGGGACTATATTGACCAATCCTTGGTGAAAAAAGACCGCTATGGTCAGGAGTTTCTTGCGACCGGAGGAGATTTTGGCGACCGCCCTACAGATTATGGATTCTGTACGAATGGCATCGTCTATGCTAATCGCGAGCTATCACCGAAGATGCAAGAAGTAAAATATCTCTATCAAAATATCAAACTTACTGTTGATAAAACAGGTGTAACTGTTAAAAATGAAAATCTATTTGAAGATACATCGAATTATGATTTAGAATACATTTTATTCTTAAATGGTAAGGAATTGTATCGTAATCAGAATCAAACAGTGGTGATTCCTGCACAAAGTGAAGGTCGAGCTGAATTTAATTGGCCAACAGACTTACTTGAACAAGCAGGTGAATATGTCATCCATGCATCTTTCAAACTGAAAGATGAAGAGACTTGGGCAGATTCAGGCCATGAAATTGCTTTTGGACAATATGTGTTTGAAGAGCAAAAACAGATTACTCAAGTTCCTAGCGGGAATCTACGAGTAGCATACGGAACACAAAATGTTGGTATACATGGTACTGATTTTACAATCATGTTCTGTCGAAAGGCTGGTAGTCTGATTTCGATGAAATATGGAGGCAGAGAGATGATTGAGGCCCCACTACTTCCGCTATTCTGGAGAGCTACTACCGACAATGACAGAGGATTTTCCCAAGGGTTTACATCAGGATGTTGGTATGCTGCTAGTCTAGCTCGCAAATCGATTGGCTGGGATGTAGAGGAAAAAGAGGACCGTGTAGAGGTTACTTTTGCCTATAAATTCTCGATTCACTCGGAAATCGAAGTGAAGAATACATTTACCGTATTTGCAGATGGAAGTGTTCGTGTAAAATCAAATTATCATGGCGCTGGCAATCTTCCGCAAATGCCAATCTTTGCTGTCTCATTCAAGGTTTCTTCTGATTATGACCAATTAGAATGGTACGCGATGGGGCCGGAGGAAAATTATTTAGACCGAGCTGCTGGCGCAAGGCTCGGGGTATTTAAAAATACAGTTGCAGACAATTTGTCTGGCTATTTAAAACCGCAAGAATCGGGCAATCGCACGGGAGTACGTTGGGTAAACCTTACAAACCGTGACGGACAGGGAATAAAAATTGCATCCACATCTCGTCCAGTAGAATGCAATTTCTCACCTTACACGGCCTTTGAACTAGAAAATGCGGCACATCACTATGAGTTGCCAAATGTACACTACACAGTTGTAACAGTGGCAGGCAAACAAATGGGCGTTGGAGGAGACGACAGCTGGGGAGCACCTGTTCACCCAGAATACCTGCTAAATCCAAACGAAGACATGGAATTTGAATTTACGATTAGTCCGATCTAGGGTACCTGATCCCGTGCCCATACTAACAAGAGTCGATTTCCCAATTGTGGGGAATCGGCTTTTTTGTTATTCATGAGTTTAGTTTTAGTTGTGTAAGCATGAAGACCACTTCGGGTGAAAAACATGACTAAAGTGTACTTCATAAGCCTGATGAAGCCCACTTGGGGCAGAAAACTGGTTCGAAATGTTCTTCATAAGCCCGATGAAGAACATTTTGAGCAAGTATCCCATCCGAAAAGTCCTTCATAAGTTCAATGAAAACCACTCCGAGCAAGAATTTCAATTAAATAGTCCTTCATCAAATTCAAGCCAAAGTCTCTTACGACCTTGTTAAGTTTTCTGTATTTTACTAAAATAATCTTTGTGAAGGTTTATGAAAAGGCGTTGATTATACTAACTTTATTTTTGAAATGATCATAGAAATTAGAGATTTTGTGTGAAAATGAGATAACAAAGAAAAAATATTTAGTAAAATAATTATTAAAAGCGTTTACATTTACTAAAATACTTTATATAATAAACCTGTAAAATTGAAAGGGAAAATATAGGACTTAACAAAAAAAGGGGTTATGAAAATGAAAAAGTATCTTTCATTCATCATGGTTTTATTGTTATTAGTAGTCTCTGCTTGTTCAAACAAGACGGATGAACAAGGCTCTACGGGGGACTTCGATAATCCTTCAGGAAAAATTACCGTTTGGGGATGGGATGTAGCAGCTGAAACTATGAATCTAGCTGTGGAAGATTTTCAGAAAAAACATCCTGATATTGAAGTTGAAGTAGAAGATTTTAATAGTTCTGATTTGTATGAGAAGTTAACTGTCGGTCTAGCAGCAAGAGGTTCCGGCTTACCGGATGTAATCCTTATGGAAGATGAACGAATTCCTGGCTATATTAATCAGTTCCCACAGGGGTTCATGAAACTGAATGAACATGGTTATGACCAATATAAAGATTCATTCAACCCAGCTAAAATTGCATCCGTTCAGAATAAAGACGGCGACATGATAGCTGCACCTTGGGATATTGGACCAGCAGTTATGTTCTACCGTGTTGATCTTTTCGAACAAGCAAATGTGGATCCAGATTCAATTAAAACTTGGAATGATTACATTGAAGCAGGAAAGAAAATTAAAGATACAACAGGTGCTCAATTATTACCAATTGATATTGCGAAGTACGACGGAGTATTTCACATGATGCTACAGCAACAAGGACTCTCTTATTTTGATACTGAAGGAAATATCAACCTAGAATCAGAAGAATCTGTCCAAGCAATGGAAGTAATTCAAAAATTACATGAAGAGGATTTAGTTTTTAATAATGATGGTTGGGATGGAATTGTAACAGCTACTGTGAATGGGGCAGTAGCAACGGTCCCTTATGGGATCTGGTACGCAGGAACAATTATGGATCAAGCTCCTGATCTTGCTGGAAAATGGGATGTTTTCTATCTTCCAAGTTTCAAAAATGATGGTGCTAGATATGCAAACGTTGGGGGATCATCCTTGTTAATTCCGTCGTCTAGTAAAAATCAATCCGCTGCTTATGCTTTTGTTGAGTATTTTACAACGAATGTAGAAGCACAACTTATCGGTTTTGAAAAGTTTGGTTTGTTCCCTTCTTTAAATAGCACATATGATTCACCAATATTTACAGCTGAAAGTGAATACTTTAATCAAAGTCCAATTTTTAAAAAGGTATCTGATATTGTAGACCAAGTTCCAGAGATCCCGTTAGATGAAAACTTTGCACGTGCAAGTAAAGTCATGAGTAATACACAAGCATCGGTTTTACTTGAGAATAAAGAGGTTAGTTCAGCATTACAAAACGCTAGTAAGCAATTAGAAAATGAGATTAAAAAATAGTATCAACTAATATATCTGGGATGAGGGTGAGAAAAAAGAAGTAAAAAAGCCCTCATCTTTATTAATAGTTAGGGGTGTGTTTTAGTGGAACAGCCGGATAAGGTCGTTACAATCATTACAGATGTTAAGGGAAAAACCAAGAAGAGAGTCGGTTCACAAATCATTACTCCCAAAAATGCACCATACTTTTTTATGGGACCTGCTCTTCTTTTAATTATCGTTTTTACAATTTATCCAGTTATCTCTTCATTTTTATTAAGTTTCCAAGAGGTACGTGGGGTTGAAAAAACGTTTGTTGGATTATCAAATTACGCAAGGTTATTCCAAGATCCAATTTTTTATAAATCATTACTCAATACATTTCAAATTCTAATCGTTCAAGTGCCGTTGATGCTTTTTCTTGCTCTAATAATTGCGGTTGGGCTGCACTCGTCAATGGTTAAATTCAAAAGCCTTTTTAGAATTGCTTTTTTTATGCCTGCCATTACCGCACTTGTTGCAGCATCAATTGTTTTCATGATTTTGCTTGATGAGCAATTTGGTCTTGTAAACTATCTTCTATCAGTAGCCGGCATTGAGCCGATTACATGGCTTACTTCACCTTTTTGGGCGAAGGTCTCAGTGATTTTAGTTATGACGTGGAGATGGACGGGATATAACATGGTTATCTTTTTAGCTGGTTTGCAAAATATCCCTGATTCTTTATACGAAGCTGCAAGCATAGATGGAGCAAGTAAATTCAAACAGTTTTTTATGATTACAATTCCACAACTAAAACCGGTTTTCGTATTTACAGTCGTGATGTCTACAATCGGTACCCTTCAACTATTCGATGAACCTTTTATCTTAACTGAAGGTGGCCCTAATAGTGCAACAATGACAATAACGCTTTACCTATATGAGGTTGGCTTTAAATATTTTGAGTTTGGTTATGCATCTTCAATTGCATATGTACTTGTATTAATTATTGCTGTTATTTCTTGGATTCAAATGAAGTTGGTAGGTGACACAGACGAATGAAAACTTCCAATAAACTCTCAAAAATATTTATTTATGGCTTACTACTAATTGGTGTGATTATATCAATTGGACCGTTCTATTGGATGATAGTAGGATCAACTCTACCAACAGGACAGATCTTTTCATTACCGCCTAAATTGTCTCCAGGGGATTTTCTTGCAAAGAACTTTGCATCATTAAAAGACTCGCTGGGAATTGCACGTATCTTTTGGAACTCTATCTTTATCGCAATAGTCTATACCGTTTTAAGTACGCTTATAGCTGCTATGGCGGGTTATGCGTTTGCTAAGTTTCGTTTTAAAGGGAAGAATGTAATTTTCTTCATTATATTATGTTCATTAATGATTCCATATCAGGTTACCCTAATTCCATTGTTTGAAATGATGGTGACCTTTGATTGGCTTAATACTTACCAGGCTATTATTCTACCAACTTTAGCATCGCCATTTGCTATTTATTTAATGAGGCAAAATATGTTATCTGTGCCTGATTCGATTATTGAAGCTTCACGTGTTGATGGTGCTGGAGAAATTAAGATTTTCTTTACTATTGTTTTGCCGGTTGTTCGGCCAGCATTGGCAGCCGTTTCAATTTTTCTATTTATGTCTCAGTGGAACAGTTTGATCTGGCCACTAATTACGTTAAATTCAAAAGAAATGTTTACGTTGCCTGTAGCATTATCAAGTTTAATTGGACTGGCACGCATTGATTATGGGCAATTAATGCTAGGCACAGCTTTATCGACTCTCCCGATCATGGTATTTTTCTTGCTTATGCAAAAGCACTTTATTTCGGGAATATTGGGTGGGTCAGTTAAAGAGTAACCATTTAATGTACTGGGAATTAAAAATGTGAATTGAGAAAATACTGGTTTCCGGAGGAAGATAATATGCGACGAGAGATGAAAAGATGGGAGAATATCCATCTAACTGGGATCAACAGACTCCCTGCACATACCGATTTTTATAGATATGAAACAAAAGAGAATGCAAAAACGTTTAACAAAGAAAATAGTATCGGCTATACATTACTTGACGGCGTGTGGAAGTTTTTATTTGTAGATGCACCAGAGCTTTCACCAAAGGGATTTGAGGCGGAGGACTTCGCAATCGAAGGTTTAGATGATATCGAAGTGCCATCAAGCTGGCAAATCAAGGGTTACGGAAACATGCATTACACAGATGTTTTGTACCCATTTGCGATCAACCCTCCATTTGTACCACAGGAAAATCCAACAGGGATTTATTTTAGAGAGTTAGAGGTTTCTAATTTAGCAGATGACGAAGCCCTTATTTTAAAATTCAATGGGGTTGACTCTGCATTTGATTTATATGTGAACGGACAGCATGTCGGTTACAGCAAGGTTTCTAGAGTACCGTCTGAATTTGACATTACGGAGTATGTGAAACAAGGAACTAACCGTCTAACGGTAAGGGTGTATCAGTTCTCTGACGGCACATATTTAGAAGACCAGGATATGTGGTGGCTGTCGGGAATTTTTAGAAGTGTTGAGCTTTTTAAAATCAACAAAAATTCGTTACAGGATGTTTTTGTGGAAACACTGCCTGATGAAAACTATGAAAATTTCAGTTTGAAAATCGGTGGAGAATTTTTAACAAGCGATGTAAAAGGTTTATTTGCAACTCTATATCACCAAGATGAGAAAGTGGATCAGTTTGACATCGAAGTGGCTGACGGAAAATTCGAGATTAGTAGATTAATAGAAAAGCCGCATTTATGGAATGCAGAGGAGCCAAATCTTTATCATCTTGTTTTTGAATATTCTTTACCAAACGGTGATAAGGAAATTGTGCCGCTTCGCGTTGGTTTTCGTTCAATTGAGGTTATCGACAATGAAATCCGCGTCAACGGAATACGCATTTTCTTTAATGGGGTGAACCGTCACGACTCACACCCGAAGACAGGTAGAACGGTAAGCTATGAGGATATGCTTCAGGATATTAAAATGATGAAGCAGTATAATATTAACGCTGTTCGTTCAGCGCACTATCCAAATAATGATGTATTTTATGATTTATGTGATGAGTATGGATTATACGTAATAGATGAAGCGGACCTTGAGTGCCATGGCTTCGAAAACACGGGTAATTATAACTGGATATCCGATAATGAATTATGGGAAAAACAATATGTAGACCGTGCAGTTCGTATGGTAAAAAGAGACCGTAATCACCCAAGTATTGTGATGTGGTCATTAGGAAATGAGTCAGGAGCTGGACGCAACTTCACAGCGATGTACAACGCGATCAAGGCAATCGACCCTACTAGACTCGTACATTATGAGGGTGACAGAGTTGCAGCTTACAGTGATGTTTACACAACCATGTATACTCGCTTAAAGCCGCTCGAAGAAATTGGTAAAAATGCAGAAGGTAAGAAGCCCCATATTTTATGTGAGTATGGACATGCGATGGGGAATGGTCCTGGTGGTTTAACTGAGTACCAACAGTTAATGCGAAAGTATCCTCGATTACAAGGTGGCTTTATTTGGGAATGGTGTGACCATGGAATTGAAACGACGAATGAAAATGGTGAAACATACTATCTGTATGGCGGCGATTACGGCGACTTCCCAACTAACGGAAATTTCTGTATTGACGGGCTTGTCTACCCAGATAGAACGCCATCACCAGGACTAATCGAATACAAAAAGGTTATCGAGCCGATTGTGACGGAAGAAGTAAACTTAGCAGAAGGAAAAATCCGTGTGAAGAACTTATACGATTTTAGAAACATAAGTGGAATCGTGCTTCATATTGAAGTGAAATCCTTCGGCACACTGATCGAGGAAAAAGAAATCAAACTACCGAGTATCCAGGCTCAGGAAGTAGCAGAAATTAAGTTGCCAATCGATGTAGCAAAAGCTGCCCAGCATGACGATGTTCGTATCTACCTAAGCTTTCGAGAAGCTGAAGATACTCTCTATGCGGAAAAAGGACACGAGATTACAAAGGAAAGCTTTTTACTAGAATCTACGAAACTTGAAAAAGGCTTGAATACTGTCGCTTCAATCGGGTCTGATTTTGTCATTGAAGACGAAGCAGCTCAGCTTAAAATTGAAAATGATATGTTCAAGGCTGTTTTCTCAAATGTGTATGGCACACTTGAATCCTTCGAAAGTGAAGGGGAAGAGATTATCAGCAAAGGCCCTGAGGTAACGCTTTGGAGAGCGATTATTGACAATGATATGTATAAAAAGGATGACTGGATTAACAAGTACTTCCTTAAAAACACAAAAGAACAGCTTGGCGAAGTCACTTATGAGGTGTCTGAAGACCATGTGGACGTAGTTATCACGAAGTTCTTATCAACTGTAAACCAAGCATGGGGCTTCCATTTAACATACAATTACCGGATTACAAAAAATGGTGCACTAAACGTTGACTTAAAAGGTGAAAAAGTTCTACGTGGCATAGAAATTCCAGAAATGCTGCCACGTATTGGAGTAACAATGAACCTTAACCAAGATTACAACGATGTTACTTGGTATGGTCGTGGGGATTCTGAATCCTATCAGGATACGAAACGTAGCCAACCAATTGGACTTTACAACAAGACTGTTGAAGACATGCACACTGATTATGTGTATCCACAGGAAAATGGATCAAGATGTGATACCTCTTTCCTAGCGCTAGCAAAAGGTGACCACAAGTACCTGATTAATTTTAAAGAAGAGTATGACTTCACAATTCATGATTATGAAACAAGTGCACTTGAAGAGGCGAAACACCGGGGTAATATTAAGAAGTCACCATTCAATGTGTTGACCATTGATTATAAGCAAAGTGGTGTTGGAAGCAATAGCTGTGGTGAAGAGCAGTTACCTCCATATCGAACAGTGATTGAGGACTTCCGCCTTCAATTTGAAATTCGGAGTATTAAAAAAGAAAATCTAGTTGAAGAAGCTAAATACTTTATTGTACGCTAAAATAAACATTAAGCAGGAAAAAACTCTGCTTATATTTAAGAAAGTGGGCTCGTCGATACCTCCTTCACGTGGACATCAAGCGTCTTTCTTCAATTAATGGGACACGGGGACAGGTCCCCTGTCCCACGAATCTAAAAAATGGGACGAGGGACCTGTCCCTTGAGTCCCAATAGGTGGAGGTTTACATGCGGAAATATTTTGGGGAAATAGGTCTTACGATAGTAGCCATCATTTGGGGAAGCGGGTTTGTGGCGAGCGCGGTGTCGCTGGAACATTATACACCTTATCAAATTCTAGCAATCCGTTTCCTAATTGGTGTTCTTTTGTTAAGTCTTGTATTTTTTAAGAAACTAAAACACATCAAAAAGAGTACGTTAATCAAGGGTTCGATCATTGGAATCTTTCTATATTTAGCATTTGCTCTACAAACAGTCGGGTTAGTCTATACCACACCATCGAAAAATGCCTTTTTAACGGCGGTAAATGTGGTGATTGTTCCGATTATTGCATTCTTTATCTTTAAACGAAAAATGGATAAGTTTGAGCTCTTTGGCGCAGTGCTTGCGATAACCGGAATAGGAGTGTTATCACTTCAGCTCTCAGGAGGCATCAACTTTGGAGACTTCTTGACCTTGTTATGTGCGGTTGCATTTGCATTTCATATTTTCTACACGGCACAGTTTGTGAAAGATGAAGATCCAGTGCTATTAACGGTGATTCAAATGGCGGCTGCCACGGTTTTGGGTTTCATCGTCGTCCTTTTCAAAGGAGAAATGAATTTTACGGCTAGTTTTGAAGGAGTATCGGCGGTTCTGTACTTAGGGATTTTCTCCACAACAATTGCGTTTTTACTGCAAACAGTCGCCCAGAAATTCACGACCGAAACAAATGCGGCCATCATATTATCAACAGAAGCATTCTGGGGCATGGTATTCTCCGTTATCATTTTAAGCGAAGTGTTAACAACAAGAATGATCATCGGAGCCATTATTATTCTTGTAGCCATCATCATTTCCGAAACAAAGCTTAAATTCATAAGGAAAAAAAGCTACAAAGAAGCAGTGTAACAATTGATCATCTGTATTAAAATGGAAGTATTAACTTTATTCATCAAAAGGTTCCAATTTATTTAAAGTAGATAAAATCAATGAGTATATAGGGATAATTTTAGTTTAATAAAGTTAAAGCCTCCGGCGGATGCCACGATTTTTCAAAGGAGTTTTTCGACCATTGTCGAAAAAAATCGGGCGCAAATACGCCAAGGCGCATTTGAATATATAAAAGTGGGTATGATATATGGCGACAATTAAAGATATAGCAGATTTAGCGCAGGTTTCCATGGCAACGGTCTCTCGGGTGTTAAACTATGATGAAACGTTAAACGTTGCACCAGAGACTAGAAAGCGAATTTTCGAAGCGGCAGAGGAACTAAATTATGTCGTTACCCCGAAAAAGAAAAAAACGAAAAAGAAAGGGATAGTGGGACTCTACTATTCCTATTCACTAGAAGAGGAATTGGTCGACACCTATTATCTTTCGATTCGGGTTGCACTAGAAAAGAAGCTTGAAAGCCTGGGGATGGAATTTTTCAAAATTACAAAAGACGATACAAAAAGAAGTCTTTCAAAGGTGGACGGAATCATCTGCCTTGGAACCTTTAAAAAAGCAGATATTGAATTGATTAAGAGCTTTGATAAGCCATCGGTTTTTGTGGATTCAAACCCAGATGAGGATAGTTTTGATGCAGTTGTCATCGATTTTACCTCTGCGACGAAAACAGCCCTCAACTATTTGGTTGACCTAGGACACCAAAAAATAGGTTTTATCGGTGGCGTTGAAACAGATATGTATGGTAATCGGTTCAAGGACTTACGACAGGATGTCTTTGAATGCTATTTAAAGGAAAAAGGAATCTTTAATGAGGAATTCGTCAAAATTGGCGGCTATAATCCAAAGGATGGCTATCAAATCCTTAAGGAAATGCTCACTCAGAAAGAAAAACCAACCGCGGTGTTTGTTGCAAACGATTCAATTGCTGTCGGTTGCTACAAGGCAGCTTATGAATTAGGTGTTAAAATACCGGAGGACCTAAGCATCGTCGGCTTTTACGATGTGTCCTCTGCACAATACATGATGCCACCGCTTACAACCGTAAAATTGTACACGGAAATTATGGGAGAATCCGCGGTCGACTTACTGCTTGAACGAATTGCAACTAAGCGTGAAATCTGTAAAAAAATAACCATTCACACAAAGCTCATTGTCAGAGGCAGTGCTACAAAGGCAAAAAAGAGCTAACCGATAATCCGCGAAACGAACAAGTTTCGTGGATTTTTATTTGTAATCCAATCGTATTTTGAATGTATTTCTCCTATTAAACCATCCTAATGATAAGGTGGTGACGGCATCGCCCCAAATCTTTTGAAAAGGTGTTTTATATATGTTGTTTTCAACTCAAGGTAGCTATGAGACAGAGTATCATTTATGGATGGTTATTCTTTCGATACTGATTGGTATTTTTACTTCATATGTTGCCCTTCATTTAATAAAACGAAATATGAAAAGCGCAAAAAGCGATATGTTTTGGTTGTTTTCAGCCTCGCTTGTGATGGGCGGGGGTGTTTGGGCGGTGCATTTTATCGGGATGCTAGCAGTCCATATAAACGTATCCGTCACGTACAATACCTGGCTTGTCCTTGCCTCTTTATTTCTAATTGTGTTTTTTTCGCTGCTTGCCTTTTCCCTTATCTCGAAAGGACAGCAAACGAAAACAGTGGCGATTAGTAGTTTATTGCTGAGTCTCGGTATTTTTGGGATGCACTTTTTAAGCATGCGTTCGATGCAAATGGAGGCCAATCTTTCCTATGCAACTCTACTTTTGTTGCTTTCTCTCTTAGCAGCGTTTATCGGATCATCGGTGACATTCTGGCTATTTTCGAAATATAGAAATGAAGCTTGGTTTGGATTTGCCGGATCCATCTTTTTAGGCACAGGAATCGCAGGCATGCATTACACTGGAATGAGTGCAACGACCTTCGAAAAAGTCGATTTTCATCACCAAGGTGGCCATTTAGGATATGTTTTATCTGGATATACAATCGCAACGGCTATTACGATTTTTATTCTCATTCTGCTTGTATTGCTCCTTTTTCATGCAAGCAGCGACGACAGACTGAGAACTCGTTTATTAGTGAGTGAAGAACATTACAAGCGTTTAGTAGAATTGGCACCAGTTGGGATCACCATCCATAAGTTTGGCATAATTCATTATATCAATCCTACTGGAATGAAAATTTTAGGAGGCACGACTGCAAGGCAAATCGTCGGAAAGCATTTTCTCGACTTCATTCACCCCGATTATCATCAAATAATTAAAAATAGATGGAAGGCAATCCGAAATGATAAGCCGGTTGAAGCGATTGAAGAAAAAATGATTCGTGTGGATAAGCAGACCATTTATGCCGAAGTATCTGGTTTTCCATATGAAATGCAAGGGGAAACATTTGTCCAAGTGTTTTTTACAGACATTACTGCAAGAAAAGAAGTGGAGGAGATGATGCACCAGCTCGCCTTCCATGACCCTTTATCAGGCCTACCTAATCGGAGATACTTTGCTCAAAAACTAAACGAAGCAATCGAGAGAGGACAACCTCTTTCATTATTATTTTTAGATCTCGATGGATTTAAAGCGATTAATGATACATATGGCCATGATGTCGGTGACACCTTCATTCAACGAATATCATTGCGATTAAAGGAACTTTTGCCAGAACAGGGAATGCTGTCAAGGATGGCAGGGGATGAGTTTAATCTGTTTCTTACGAATACAAATGTTGAGGAGACAAAGCAATTTGCTGAAACAATCATCCAGTCCATTCGGGAAGCCGTCATTATCGAAGACATTTCTGTTAGCGTGACCTCAAGCATAGGAATCGCCTTTTATCCAGAGGACGGCAATACAGCGCAGGTTCTTATGAAACATGCCGATATGGCCATGTTCGAAGCAAAACATAAAGGGAAAAATCAGTATTGTTTTTATTCAAGGCAAGGGGATTTGTAAAAAGCAGGAAGTAAGGATGTATTTTAAGTTGGATATAGTTAAAAGGTCTTGTATTTGAAATTTAAGGAGAGGGAATTATTGCCTATTTTTTTGAATTCTGTTGTATGCCCAAAATTTGGATACTATAATTAGTTTTTGAGTGGGTTTATAGGAGGAGAAAGATGGAGAAAAAATGGGGAAGTATACTTTTTACTTTGGTATTAGCAATTCTACTAACAGCTTGTGGTAGTTCGGATGAAGCATCGAAAAAGAGCGAAAACCAGTCAAAGCCGTCTAATACGGACGTAGCAGAAAAAGAAACAAATACTCAGGAAGAAGACACTGAAACAAAAGAAACCGAAGAAAATAGTGAAGAAACAAATAGCAAGGAAGCAGAAGTTTTTAGAGCCTCTGGTGACGATGAGAAAGAAGAAGCACAACCTGCTGAAAACTTATTTGATTCAGACAAGGTATTTTATTATGATAATGACTCCATAGAGATTAAGCTTACGAATGCCTCTTTTGTAAAAGAATTTTCGGTTTCCAATCCGAAGCCCGATGATATTTGGGCAACACGCAGTACGAATGCAGATTCTCAAATCTATTTGCATCTAACAGGTACCATAAACAACGATACAACGGATATTTTTCACTATGGACACAAGCTTGCACCAGTTAAATTCTTTTTACAATACGATGGCAAGCATGAGTTTGAAAGTTTAGCAGCAACAGAGGAAGAGGAAGGTACTAAATTCGGTGGGGCTAGTGTAAATCCCCTAACAAAAGGGAATGTTCATATCTATTTCCAAGTTCCAACACCTGTTTCTGAAACAGATAAACCATTGGTCCTTAAAGTGCTTTTTGATGATGAGACAATTGAAGTGCCCATAAGATAAGAAAAATAAAGGAAAGCTGAGTGATGGTGTATGCTCGGCTTTTTTTATGTAAAATTGTAACTTTAGGAACTTTTGTGTAATTGATAATGCGAAAATGGTGTATTTACTTTTAAAATTTTTCGAATTCTGGTAACATATTGGCAATACATCCATCGGGGGAAACGCTAATGAACAAAAAGACGGCGGGGCTTTCAATTGCAGCAGGTGCGGCTTTATGGGGCATTATCGGTTTATTTGTAAGCAATCTGTACGCAATTGGCTTTACGCCACTACAGGTTGTTGCTGTGAGAGCAATCGCAGCCTCTATTTTTCTCATTACATATGCTCTTTTGAGAAATCCGAGTGCCTTCAAAATGAAGCTAACTGACAGCAAATATTTTATTGGTACAGGAATTATAAGTATTGTCTTTTTTAACTGGTGCATGTTTGTAGCGATTGAGGAAACTTCTATTTCTGTTGCTGCGATTCTCCTTTATACCGCACCAGCATTTGTCACGATATTTGCTAGAATTTTATTTAAAGAGAAACTCACCACACGAAAAGTCCTGGCACTTGTGGTAACTATTGTGGGCTGTGCTTTTGTTGTAGGAGTCTTTCCAAACTTTTCAGGTACAATTTCTCTCTTCGGTCTTGTGGTCGGAATCGGATCCGGATTTTTTTATGCGCTTTATAGCATCTTTGGCAAGTTTGCACTTAAAAAATATGATTCTCTTACTGTCACGGTTTATACGTTTATTTTTGCTGCAGTTGCAGTAACACCATTTAGCGGGATATGGAAGGTAGCGAATCTATTTACGGATATAAAAGCTTGGATTTACATAGTCGGATTAGGATTTCTCTCAACGATGATGGCGTTTATCCTATATACAAAAGGCTTACAGTATATTGAGTCAAGCCGGGCTTCTATTATTGCTACGATAGAACCAGTTGTTGCAGCAATTATTGGCTTTTTTATTTTTCAAGAAACCTTGCAAATGTGGCAATATGTTGGGATTATCATGGTGATTGCAGCTGTGATCATTGTTCAAGAAACAAGCGAAAAGCTCCCAAAAAAGGCTATGATCGAAAATGAGACATCTTTATAATCGAGGTGAAAAAATAAAGTGAATACGGCATTTACTATCGTCATTATCCTTGGAATCGTTGCATTAATTGGAACCATTTTAATAGCAGGAAAAGGGGACGCAAACTACCGTGAAAAAACCAAGAGAAACAGCATCACCCTGACCCTGATCTATACAATCGTGATTTTGCTCTCATTGATTGCGGTTGGCGTGTATATTTGGAGATATGTATAAATCATTTAAAGTGTCCTTGCGGGCGCTTTTTTTAGTTTGGGAGATATATTCGGGTGGATGCAGCAGAAAGGGATTAAATGATTAACTCAACTGTAAACAACAAAAACAAAATAAATTTCAATAACATTTTATTGTAAAACGATAAAAAGTGTGGTAAATTAAATTGACAATAAATAAAAGAGGTGTAGGTTATGAAACTAAGTTCAACACGTTTTTTAAGGTTGGCCGTTATTATAATAGGAATTCCCGTTTTAGCTCTCTGTATATTTGGGCTTCCACAGGTTGTGAGTATCGCATTTAAAGAAGCAACAAATGGTGCGACATTGGGGTATATGGTACTTGGTATTTTAACTATCATGTATGTTTCGGCGATTCCGTTTTACGTTGCACTGTACCAAGCGTTTAAGCTTTTAAATTATATCGACAAAAACATTGCTTTCTCGGATCTATCAGTAATAGCTCTAAAGAAAATCAGAACCTGTGCCATCACGATTTGTGGTTTATATGTATTAGCTTTACCATTCGTGTTTATCGTAGCAGAGTGGGATGATGCACCAGGCCTCGTATTACTCGGATTGGTCATTGTTGGTGCTTCAATGGTGGTTGCAGTCTTTGCGGCCCTACTCAAAAAACTTTTACAAGAAGCGATCAATATAAAAACAGAAAATGATTTAACGGTCTGAGGTGATAACAATGGCGATAATAATAAATATTGACGTAATGTTAGCTAAAAGAAAAATGAGCGTAACAGAACTTTCGGAACGGGTTGGGATCACAATGGCTAACCTCTCCATATTGAAAAATGGAAAGGCAAAAGCGGTTCGTTTTTCAACATTAGAAGCGATTTGTAAAGCCTTGGATTGTCAACCAGGAGATCTATTAGAATACCGAAGTGACGAATAATGAATGGTACAGGGGGACAGGTCCCTCGTCCCAAATGGGACAGTGAACCTGTCCCTATGACCCACTGGAAAAACAAATTTTTAAGGAGTTAAAAATATGGCAATGAGAATTCCTTTTTTTAATCAGAAACAAGCGAAAGAATCATTCGATTATCGTGAAGGTCAAACTCCGGAACATATCGCAATTATTATGGATGGGAATGGCCGTTGGGCTCAGAAGCGGGGCTTGCCTAGAGTTGCTGGCCATAAGGAAGGGATTTCTGCCGTCTTAAAAACTGTAAAGGCAGCAGTTAAATTTGATGTGAAGGTTTTGACATTATATACGTTTTCCACGGAAAACTGGAAGCGTCCAAAGCCTGAGGTAGAGTTTATTTTGAGGCTACCTAAGGAGTTTCTTCACCTTTATCTACCAGAACTTATTTCCAACAATGTACGGATTGAGGCGATCGGTGATATGGAGAATCTTCCGTCTCATACACGTGAAGCGATTCAGTATGCAATTGAACGGACGAAAGACAATGATGGACTTCTGCTGAATTTTGCCCTCAACTATGGAAGCAGGCATGAGCTTCTCCATGCCATGAAAACAATGCTTAAAGACATTAACAATGATAAATTGAGCCTTGATGAGCTAGATGAACAGCAGTTTAATCAATACCTATATACAGCAGATCTGCCCGAGCCAGACTTACTGATTCGCACCGGCGGGGAAAAACGACTGAGCAATTTCCTCCTTTGGCAGCTGGCCTATACCGAATTCTGGTTTACCGATGTACTGTGGCCCGATTTCGATGAGGAAGAATTCATGAATGCATTACAAGAATACCGACAACGCAAAAGAAGATATGGCGGAGTATAAGTGGTACACGGGGACAGGTCCCTCGTCCCAGTTGGGAAGAGGGACCTGTCCTTTGTGTACCATTTTTGTAGATGAAGATTGATGAAAAACACCCTTTCCTACACTCGCCCATAAACTGAAACCAGGGTGATGAATATGCGAAATCGGAATCAAATGGACATAAACTCTTATCATCAAAAGTATTTTCGTCCATCTTGCTTAAACGCTTTAAATCTAAGATTTAGCAGTTGGAAGTTCTTCGATCCATATTATGATAAAACACATGAGCAAATCCAGTTACCTCTAGAATTGACGAGAACCCCTGAAGATACACTTATCAACTATTTTAGTATTTTACGGGAGGCAGCAAGTCTAGGAAAGAGGAGTTGCGGTTCAATCGGTAACGGTCAGATGCCATTTCCAATTGCCTATAATTTTTTGTCCGAAGCCTATCAAAATAAACTATCCTATGAAAAATATGTAGATTCGTTTGCTGGAATCGGGCATACGAGTTTGCTAAAGCTTTGTCGAGTACCAGATGGAAATGAGAAAATCAGATTCTTTTATGAAATTGAAACGATTGAGTTACGGGAAGACCTGATGGTTGAGTATTTTGGCTATTCTTATGGATTTATCCAGTTGGAACACGAAAAAGAAGGCTTTCGAATTTCGGATATGAGTAAGATAGGAGAAGATTTTCTATGTGCCCCATATCATGGCTGGGACCACGATGTAGAATCCGTAGTAGGAATAAAATATGGCGAATGGTGCAAAATGATTCAACATTTGTACCCGACGGTTAAAAATGGATACATGAAAACGATTTGCTTCCATGGTAAGGATGGAACGGATTATTGTATTCTATTTTTTACATTAACAAATGGAACTGATGTTGAAATTGCTCAGTTTCGAAAAGTAGGAAATGAGCCTTGGAAACAGGTTCACATCAAGCCTGAAGAAGATTGTATACCTAAACCTAAAAAGATTTAATTACTTGTGCGGATTGCAAAATTAATGCAATCGCTTTTTTTGTGGTTTACATTAGATACTTTTTAAAGTACTATTATGTCATGCGATATATCGCGATACATAATATCGAGGTACATAATAACGGTGTAAGATGTGGTGACAGGCTAATCATCCCATTTGGGACAAGGGACCTTTCCCTGTGTCCCAACGAAAGAAGAGGTGTAAAGAATGGCATATAATGGGGGACCGATGACGGAAGCGATGTACTATGTTTTGCTTGCGTTAATGCATCCTAATCATGGGTATCAGTTGATGCAAGCCATTACGGAAGTTTCGAATGGCAGGGTGAAAATGGGCCCAGGAACTCTATACGGAGTGCTCTCACGAATGCAAAAGGATGGCCTGATTTCATTAGCAGAAGATGATGGGCGACGAAAAACTTATGAAATTACGCCTGAAGGGGAGCAAGCATTACGGATGGAGTACAGCCGATTAAAATCTCAGATTCAGGATGGAAAGATTTTAGAGGGGGGTGACGAACATGAATAAGATCGTCCGTAAACTTCGTCCTAGTGATTATTGGCGAATTGGTGAGCATGAAAGTTGGTTTGCTGACATGGCGGCGAAGGGATACCATTTTAAAAAGATGGGAATTCATTTTGCTCATTTTGTTAAAGGTGAGCCAAAACAAATGCGATATAGAATCGATGTTTCAATGAAAAGAAAAATGAAACCGGAACAGATTGAGATGTATGCTGAAAGTGGATGGGATTATGTAACGGGTTATCAAGGTTTTCACGTGTTTTCATCACCAGTGGAGCGTGAGGCACCAGAACTACATACAGACCCTGCCGAGCAATCGTATACATTAAAGGCACTGGATAAAAAATTAGCCTCAACTGCTCGTTTTGTTGTTGTTGCAGTGCTTTTAATCATTGGAATGGCATCTTCAATTTGGTTTCTTGATGGAGCACCAATCTACCATTTGGTAGAGGGAACAGTACTTGTACAAACCATTTTATCCATCATTATTGGCTATCAGGCCTATAACTCCCTACTAGCAGCCATCTCCATTCGTGCTTTACGAAAAAAATTGATAGAAGGAAAACCGATTGATCATCATGCCCCATGGAAGAAGCACCATCGAATAACTACGGTGATCTCCTTTCTTTTTATGGTCGTTTCAGGCCTCACTGCTGTCGTTCCTTTCACACAACTGGTTAAATCGGATGTCAAAACATTGCCAGTTGAGAGCCCGAATTTACCGATTGTAAGATTAGCAGATGTCGAGCAGAACCCAGCTTTAGTTCGTGGAGAATCTGAATATATGAGAGATAATGTGGACTGGTCGAATCGGATCTCATATAACTGGAGTCCTTTTGCACCCGTTCAATATGAAACAGACGAAAACGGCGTAGTTCCAGGGGAGACTTGGAAGGATGGGAGTGGTGAATATTCACCAAGTATTTCTACGAACTTTTATCAACTCAGTATTTCAGCGATATCGGATCATCTAGTGTATGATTTGATAGATTGGTATAGACATGAAAATGCCGTTGAAGAGTATGTTAAAAAGCAGCATCCAGATTTTGACCTTTTGATTGTTCACGAAGATGAGGAAATGAAAGAAGTATTCGCTTCAAAAGATAAAAATGTCATCTATCTTCGTTATCATGGCTATGCGGATATTGACTCCGTAATAGAAAACATTAAAAAGAAAATTAACTGAGGTGGGTCGCGGGGACAGGTCCCTCGTCCCATATTTAATTCCTTTTCAGTACATGCTATAATTAGAGGCTAAGTAGAACGGATGCTTAGAAAAGACTTCGCCTAGCGATCTAATATTTGAGGTGTATAAGAATGAATAAACGATGGACAATCGGCAAAATCAACGAATTTGTTGAGAAAAATTCGGAGAGCAAGTTGCTCTCGACAGAATATCACGGTTTTTCTCAAAAATTATTATTTAAATGTGCATGTGGGAACAATTTTGAAAAGACATTTACAAAATTTAAAAATAATCATCAACGTAAATGTGACGTGTGCCAACCTCCAAAATCTTCACGCTAACGTAACTAAAAGTAGTGCCTGCTTCTATTAAGTTGTAGTGGGCACTATTTTTTTGAATTTATACAACAATGATTTATAAGAGATCTAACATGCATACGACACTTGTATATTTTCATTTGAGTGTGCTAATCCTAATTAGGAATATTTTCCTTGAGGTGATTTGTAAATGTTTCAGGGTTTAGTAAGTGGTTTTGATTTTGAGATGCCGATCCTGTTTTCATGGGATGGAGTGATGGCGATTGTCTTTTTCTTTACCATTTATTCATTTTTCGGTTGGCTTTTGGAAAATAGCTATAGCTATGCAAGGAAGCGAGTGTTCTTTAAGGATAACTTTTTCTTCGGGCCATTTAAGCCCATGTACGGGTTTGCACCTCTGTTGCTCATTCTGTTAATAGGAAAAGATATGCATTGGACAGTCGTGTTGGTTCTCTGTTTTCTAATCCCAACGTTAGTGGAGTATTGTAGCGGATTCCTGCTTGAGTGGTTTTTCGGTCGGAAATGGTGGGACTACTCAGGTCATAAGTTTCAACTGCAAGGCCATATTTGCTTCTCCTATTCCGTTTGCTGGATTGCGCTCTCTCTTTTGTGCCTAGCGTATGTTCATCCAAGGCTTGTCACTTTGTATGGCACTGTCGGAAGTTTCTGGGCTTTAATCTGGCCAACAGTTGCCTTGTACTTTCTTGGTGAACTGATATTCGCGATTAGAAGATATATTCCAGAAAAAATACGTGCAGGCAACCCGATTCGATAAATAGCATTTGGGATCAAATCAAATTCGATTTGATCTTTTTTATTTTTTTAAAAAAGGTACAAATTATTTAGAAGTCTTTTGGTTGACAAGAAAATTGTTTTGTTATAAGATTTATCTTGAAGTTAAGATATTTACTTCAGAGATAAATAAATTAAAGGTATTTTACAAAAATATCCTTTAATATATAAAAAGGAGAGTACATCATGGGTTTACTAGATAAACTTTTTGGTAATCAACAAAAGGAGGAACAAGTAATGTCAAACGAAAAATTAAACATTGGTATTATTTTAGGTAGTACTCGTCAAGGACGCGTAAGTCCTCAAGTAGGAGCATGGGTAAAAGAAATCGCTGATAAGCGTGGAGATGCAAACTATGAAATCGTAGATATCGCAGACTTCAAATTACCATTCCTAGGTGAAGCTGATGCACCTGGAATCGCTGCTTGGAATGAAAAATTAGCTAATCTTGATGGATTCGTATTCATCGTTCAAGAATATAACCACTCTATCACTGGTGCATTGAAAAATGCGTTAGACCTAGCTCGTGAAGCTTGGAACAACAAAGCTGCTGGTATCGTAAGCTACGGTTCTACTGGTGGTGCACGTGCTGCTGAACACCTTCGTGGAATCATGGGTGAATTAATGATCGCGGACGTTCGTACACATCCAACACTTTCACTATTCACAGATTTTGAAAATGGTTCAGAGTTCAAACCACAAGATCTACACCTAGACAACGTAAACTTAATGTTAGACCAAGTTGTATCTTGGAGCGGAGCTTTAAAAACAGTTCGCTAATAACGAAAAAACAGGATGAGCCTTTAGTGGGCCATCCTGTTTTTTGTGTGGACAAACTGAAAAAGGGGTCCAGTTGGACCCCTTTCAGAAAGTGATATTCTATAATTATCCAATTGTAAATCGACCAACTGCATTAACAGGTTCGCATTCTCCTAGTAATATCCATCTCTGAACTAGGCAACTGGATAAACTGGTATGCAATCTCCTAAAGTTATCCATCTGTGAACTAGATAACTGCCTTAACAGGTTCGCAATCTCCTAGGAATATCCAAATGTGAACCGGGTAACTGGATTAACTGGTATGCAATCTCCTAAAGTTATCCATCTGTGAACCAGATAACTGCCTTAACAGGTTCGCAATCTCCTAGTAATATCCATTTCTGAACCAGGTAACTGCCTTAACTAGCACGCAATCTCCTAAAGTTATCCATATGCGAACTAGATAACTGCCTTAATAGGTTCGTAATCTCC
The DNA here is from genome assembly GCF_002734285.1 of Fredinandcohnia onubensis. Taxonomy (GTDB): domain Bacteria; phylum Bacillota; class Bacilli; order Bacillales; family Bacillaceae_L; genus Ferdinandcohnia; species Ferdinandcohnia onubensis_A. Next base: position 46,222 of record NZ_NSEA01000024.1, read on the forward strand.
TAGTAATATCCATTTCTGAACTAGGTAACTGGATTAAATAGTATGCAATCTCCTAAAGTTATCCATATGTGAACTAGATAACTGCCTTAACAGGTTCAAATCACCTAATAATATCCATATACGAACCAGCAAACCACATTGTTAACTTAACAACCGCCTAGTTTCAACCAACCTAGCCCCAAATAAAAACCCCACCTACAACCTACACATGTGTTCGCCGTGCAAAATCGACAAACCTGAATTTGTCTGGGCGATGGCGGGATTCTGTGTATTGAAATAAGCTCGCATTATCCAGATACACATAGTTTTTGATAACAACGACATTATGAAAACCATCTAGATCGAGTCGCTCTCGGTCTTCATTTGTTGGCTCCACGACCGTAATTTCCTTTTTCGCAAAACTGATGGTAATCTTCAGTTCATTTTCCAAATAGGCATAAATCGATTCCTCACAAATCTCCTTGGTAAGCTCCGGGACATATTTTCGCGAAATAAAATCCTTGTCCAAAATAATCTTTTCGCCGCCCATTTCCCTAGTGCGGATGACTTTCCACACCTGGTCCTTACTAGAAAGCTGGAGCTGTTGCTTAATAAACGTATCCGGCTTACCAACCGTCAACTCATGCACATTTGTTATCGGCCTTTCTCCCATCTTTTCGGCTAGCTCTTTGAAACTCACAAGCCCTGAGACCGGAAAGTCAAACTTATTTACGTCAATGACAATAGAGCCTTTGCCCTTTATTTTTTGAATATAGCCATTTTGTGAAAGCAGGTTCAATGCCTTTCGAATCGTTTCTCGAGAAGTATTGTATACTTCCTTCAATTCATTTTCTGAAGGTAAAAGACTATGCGCTTTGATGTTTCCATTTTTAATTTCTTCTACTAAATCGCTATAGATTGTTAGATACTTGTTATTCATAAAGAATCCCCAATCGATGTAAAAATTTGATTATTCTCATTTTACCGCGTTAATGTGAAAAAAGGGAGGGGTAATTTCCCCTCCCATAGCTTTTATTTTTTACCAAATGAAATTTTACCAACGTTAGCTTTTGCGAAGATGACAGTTAAAATAAATGGCACGACAATCGCAACAAGCATTGCAATAGCAAACATTAACCAGTCAGCAGCCTGGATGGATAGAATTCCAGGTATTCCACCAACCCCAATTGAGTTCGCCATAACACCACTACCTACTGAGATGATGGCAGCTACCATTGAACCAATCATCGCAGCAAGGAATGGGAAGCCGTATTTTAAGTTAATACCAAACATCGCTGGCTCTGTTACACCGAGGTAACAAGAAATACATGCCGGAATGGAAACTTGTTTTTCTTCTTCATTTTTACGATTAATATAAATCATTGCAAGAACGGCAGAACCTTGGGCAATATTGGATAAAGCAATCATTGGCCATAGGTTTGTTCCATCAAACTCACTCATCAATTGAAGGTCAATAGCATTTGTCATATGGTGTAAACCAGTGATAACAAGTGGTGCATAGGCAAATCCGAAGATTGCTGCGAATAACCAACCAAATGCTGAAGTTAAGCTTGTGTATACAACATCAGAAATCCAAGAACCAATTGTCCAACCGATTGGTCCAAGAACAGTATGAGCAATTAAGACAGTTGGAACTAGTGCAAAAAACGGAACAATAATCATTGAAATCGCATTTGGTGAAATCTTACGTAACCAACGCTCTAAGAAAACAAGTACAAATGCTGCTAAAATAGCTGGAATTACTTGTGCTTGATACCCGATCATTTCAATGGTTGTGAATCCAAAATCCCAAACTGGAATTTCTTCTGCATTTGCAACTCCGTATGCATTCAGCAATTGTGGAGATACAAGCGTAATCCCTAGCACAATCCCAAGGATTTGTGAGGTTCCCATTTTACGCGTAATCGACCAAGTGATTCCAACGGGTAGGAAGTGGAAGATGGCTTCACCTATTAACCAAAGGAATGCGTGAACACCAGCCCAAAATTGAGAGGTTTCCACGATTGTTTTTGTACCGTTATCCACTAAATCAATCTCACCGATGACATTTCGGAAACCTAAAATCAGACCCCCAACAACAAGGGCTGGAATAAGCGGTGTAAAAATGTCCGCTAAATGTCCCATCATGCGTTGAAGCCAGTTCATATTTTGCTTAGCGGCAACCTTTGCTTCTTCCTTACTCGTTCCTTCAACACCGGCGTGTTTGACGAACTCATTATAAAAAGTAGCAACCTCATTTCCAATAATGACCTGGAATTGTCCTGCTTGTGTAAAAGTACCCTTTACTAGCCCGATACCTTCAATTTTTTCTATATCTGCATTTTTCGGATCGTTTAAAACGAAGCGCATTCTTGTTGCACAATGTGTGACAGCGGCAACGTTCTCTTTCCCACCAATATGGTCAAGCAGTTCCTTCGCAGGATCTGTGTACTTACTCATGTTTTTTCCCCCTTAAACTTAAGGATATTTTCATTAGACAACCTGTATATACAAGCTGTGATTACGTTTTCATTTTAACCTGTATATACAAGTATGTCAATTATTTTATCTCGCCATTTTTTAGCTTTTACGAACGCAGGATTTTTATGCCAAAACGCTTGTAGCATAACTTCCCTCAAGACGTAAAAAATAACCTGTAAACCGTTCAAGAATGGAGTGTGAACATGAAGGCTGTTACGTATCAAAATCCATATAAAGTAAAAGTCAAGGAAGTAGAAGCTCCAAAAATAATAAAAAGCGATGACGTCATTGTGCGCATCACATCAACCGCCATTTGCGGCTCTGACCTCCATCTTTATCAAGGAAATTTTCCTTTGCCAGACGGCTATGTAATTGGACATGAGCCAATGGGAATTGTCGAAGAGGTAGGACCTGACGTAACTCATGTAAAAAAAGGCGACCGCGTTGTTGTTCCTTTTACAGTGGCATGTGGGAAGTGTTATTACTGTGAGCACGAATTAGAAAGTCAATGTGATAATGCGAATCCTCATTACGATTCAGGTGGCTATTTTGGCTACTCAGAAAAATTCGGTGATCATCCTGGTGGTCAGGCGGAATACTTAAGAGTTCCGTTTGGCAATTTCACTCCGTTTAAAATTCCAGAAGACTGCGAATTAGATGATGAGGCTTTGCTCTTTTTAAGTGATGTTCTACCAACCGCCTATTGGAGCGTGGTGAATGCAGGAGTAAAAGAGGGAGATACGGTCATTATTTTGGGCTGTGGGCCAATTGGCTTAATGGCACAAAAGTTTGCCTGGATGAAGGGGGCAAAACGTGTTATCGCGGTTGACTATCTCGGTTATCGAATGGAACATGCCAAAGCCACGAATAAAGTTGAGATATTTGATTTTACAAAGCATGATGATATGGGAGAACATTTGAAGGAAATTACGAGTGGCGGGGCGGATGTCGTGATTGATTGTGTAGGAATGGACGGGAAAAAGTCACCTCTCGAATTGATCGAGCAAAAGCTAAAGCTACAAGGTGGAACACTTGGCCCCATACAAATTTCAACAAAGGCTGTCCGAAAAGGTGGTACGGTGCAGTTGACTGGAGTATACGGTGCAAACTATAATGTGTTCCCATTAGGTGCTTTTTTCTCTCGCAACATCACTTTAAAAATGGGACAAGCTCCGGTTGTTCATTTCATGCCAGAGCTTTACAAAAAAATCGTCAACAAGGAATTCGATCCAACCGATATCATCACCCACAAGGTATCTCTAGATGAAGCAAGCCATGCCTATAAAATCTTCAACGACAGGGAAGACAATTGTATCAAGGTTATCTTAAAACCATAAGAATGTGATCGACAAGTGTCTTACTTGTCGATTTTTTATTTATACAATCCCTAGTTTCCAGTAGAATGGAATTAACGATATTCAGCATTGATTGGCAGGGGGAGAGGAAGAACGAATGTTGTATTATTGGTTCACGCTTATTTTTTGTTTTGCCGTTATTCTTATGGCCATTATTATCATACCTTGGATTATTACGGCATTAGGAATTGAGGCAGTTCGTGAGCGAAAGACAAAACCTAAGAAAAATAAAAAGAGTAAGCAGTCTTGGGATTTTAAGAGTTTTATGAAGTTAACGGGGGCGCTATTTGCGTTTGCAATCGTTGCCGTATTTTTAGGATATGTGAGCGTTCCGTTTGTAAAAGATTTCCCACATGTCATGCAAAGAGATTATCTTTCTGAAGAAGGATTCATTGAATATGTAGATGACCTTGGAAAAGACTGGGCCAATGAGGTCGAGGTTAACGGTGGATGGTTTGAATCAACAAAAATCGAGAGCAAACATATGGGGCGTTATATTTTCTTTGAGTATCTACCACATACAAAATTGATAGTTTCATATAAATTTAAGGAGTAATCACACAGGGCTGTGATTAAGGGTACAGTAGGGGGGAATATCAGTGGATAAGAAAAATCTAGAGTTAGCGATTCAGTTGAGGCATGAATTACATATGAATCCTGAATTGTCCTATCAAGAAGTTTGGACGAAACAGCATTTGATCGAATTCCTTCAAAAACATACAACAAACATCAAAATTATCGACAAGGGTAATTATTTCTATGCGAAATATGCAGTTGGTGAGGACCGACCAACGATTGCAATTAGAGCCGATTTTGATGCTCTCCCTATTCCCGAAACAATTGACCTTCCGTGGAAATCAAAAAATCCAGGGGTATCCCATAAATGTGGCCACGACGGGCATTCCGCCACTCTTGCCGGATTTGCCCTCGAGGTTGATCAAAAAGGTGCGGATCAAAATATCATTTTCCTTTTTCAGCATGCAGAAGAAACGGGGCAAGGTGGTATAGAATGCGCTGAAATAATGATTGAAGAAAGAGTCGATGAAATTTACGGCTACCACAATATGTCGGGAATCGAATTCAAGGCCGTGCATGTGATCGATGGGACAGCCCACTGTGCTTCGAAAGGGATGTCCATTGAAATGGTTGGTTCACCTGCACATGCTAGCCAGCCTGAGGATGGAGTCAATCCTTCTTTTGCAATCGCTAAAATCATTGAGACTTTACCAAGGTTAACTTCACCTGAAACATATGACGGGTTGGTTCTATGCACGATAATTCAAGTAGATATCGGCTCGGAGAATTACGGAATTTCAGCCCATAAGGGTGTTCTACGGTTAACCATTCGTGCGGAAAAAGAGGCGGAACTAAATATCCTTCAACAAAGTATCGAGAATCTTGCGACTCAACTTGGGAAAGAGCACGGCATTAATGTTAGCTTTGAGTATCGGGATGAGTTTCCAGAAACCGTCAATCATGAGGAATCGGTTAATAATGTCCGCCGTGTTGCAACCGAGAAAGGACTGCCCTTACGTGAGCTAACTTCACCATACCGTGCGTCAGAAGACTATGGCCATTATTTAAAACTTGTAAAAGGTGCTTATTTTTATATAGGAAATGGTGAGAATCATCCATCCATCCACACCTACGAATATGATTTCCGCGATGAAATTATTGAAATCGGGGTAGAAATGTTTAAAGGACTTGTGGGAATCGAGGAGTAATTTTACGTTCTACTAGCACCTCTTTTAATAATAGAATCCTAGAAGGGAAATGTGTCAACCTTGTAGAACTTTTAGGGTAAAGGGGTGCTTTTTTATGAAAAAAATATTACTCGCCATATATGATTCGTTTTCTGAATTTGAGATAACCGTGGCAACGGCAATGCTAAGAGGGACGCACCAGATTATAACCGTTGCGGACTCGCTCAAAATGATAACCGGGGAATCGGGTTTACAATTTGTGCCGCACTTAATGTACCAGCAGGTGGAACCGACGGAGTACGACGGGATAATCATCCCTGGCGGAGACTTGATCAATGTCAAAGACACGATGGAACTGTATGATATAACAAAAACACTACATGAACAGAACAAATTAACTGCAGCCATTTGCAGTGGTACATATGTGTTAGCGAGAGCGGGAGTGCTTGAAGGGAAACCATATACAGTCACTCTCCATCAAGAGCAGCGTAATTTTCTAGGTTGCTTTGAAGAGGAGAATTTCCGATACGAGCCAGTTGTGAAATCAGGTAATATCATTACTGCACAGGGCCATGCCTATGTTGATTTTGCACTTGCTATTGCAGAAAAACAGGGGGCTCTACATCATCCTGAGTTTACAAAAGAATTTTACAAGGGGCAACGGAATCGGCTGATGGAGGAATCCATAAAGTGAAACTATAAGTGTGGGGGGAAATAGTGATGACAATCGAAATTAAGAATTTTTCAATTGGGCTGCCCGAAAAAATGAAATATGGAGAAAACGAAGAAGTCATTACGGCAATCCGAAAAAAGAAAGTGGAAGAAGCTTTTTTAACAAAAGACGGATTCAGTGGAGATGGAGTAGCCGATTTAAAGCATCATGGTGGTCCTGACCGTGCTGTATGTTTTTACCCATATGAACATTACGCACTATGGGGAAGTGAATTTTTAGTTCAGTTTCCACTTCCAACCTTTGGAGAGAATCTAACTCTTACCAATATGGAAGAAAAAGATGTATGTATCGGAGACATTTATCAAATTGGTGATGCTGTTATTCAAATCACCCAGGGGAGAATACCGTGCAGTACCATTACAAAAAGGACGAACAATCCTTATCTTTTAAAGATGATGGTCCAAACGGGCTTTACGGGTTACTTGGCGAGAGTATTAAAAGAAGGTACGGTACGAAGGGATTCTACGATTTCATTAGAAGAACGAAATCCAAATCAAGTCTCTATCCTTGAGGCAAATGAGATTTATTATAAGAGGCCAAGGGATATTGAAGGGATCAACAAGATTTTGGCTGTCGAAGAATTGGCAGATGAGTGGAAAGAGATGTTAGATGAGCGACTAACTAGACTAGGCCACCCACGATAAATAGTATGAAACCTTTTTATGGAAATAGTCGTAAACAAGGTAAGATTTTTATCGAGGGGATGATACGGTGAAAAACATTTATTGTGAAAAATGTGCGGCAGAAATCACAGATAAAAACAATCTTGTAATTGCAACGTATTTCTTCTATATCACGACTTACTATGATCAGTGTTATTCAAGAACATTAAAAGGCAGGAAAACACTATTTGTTGGAAATGAACCAATCAATGGATTCTCTGGTAATCTTAAAGCGATTCTAGCCTTTGTATTAGCTATGATTCTATTTTTAGATGGTGGAGCATTTCTGTTTGTCGGATTAGTTGCCCTTTTGGTGCCCATAGTTCGCTTGTATGCCTGGTTCACAATAGAACGACATTTAGTGTAGTTTCGGGTGTTAATCCATGCAGGATTAATGCCCTTTTTTGTGGAAGTATGTGTGGAGGTGAAAGTTTGATGAAGTACAAAAAAACGATTGTCCTTGTAGGAATTATAGTGGTTCTATTCGTTTTATTTAAAAAGGACTTGTGGGAGAAGAATGAAGGCTTACTTCAAGAAGAAGTCAAATACATTCAACAATCAGTTGAAACGATAAATTTAAAAGAGGTTACACCATTCGAATGGGACAAGGTCTATTCCTTCAGCCCGTACACACCGAAGGATACAATCTATGAAACAATAGGCTACAAGTGGGACCGCATCCAGGAAACCGTGAACGAAGGCATGAACCAAATCGTGTTTCTGAAGGATGGAGAAGTGGTGTGTTATGTATATGGATATCCGTCTAATACCGGCTATGGAATTTCTGTATCAGGAGAGACTCTTTCCGAGTATGCAACAGTCTTACATGTAGAGGATGATCTAACATTTAAAGTTGAGCGAGACGAGGAAGTTGTTTATTTAATAAAAGAATAAGAGTTTTCTCGTTGATGCTGCCACCTAGAGTCTTGCAGTTCCCTAAAAAAAGGAAACCGATGATACTCCAAGACGTCTAGGGTGCTATTAACCTCCTAAAAAGAGGAAACTGATGCTACTCCAGGGCATCTAGAGTGCTATCAATCTCCTAAAAAGAGGAAACTGATGATACTCCAGGACGTCTAGAGTGCTATCAGTCTCCTAAAAAGAGGAAAGTGATGATACTCCAGGGCATTTAGAGTGCTATCATTCTCCTAAAAATAGGAAAGTGATGATACACCAAGACGTCTAGAGTGCTATTAACCTCCTAAAAAGAGGAACCTCTTGGCCTTTATGGCAACTAGACTTGGTCAAAAATCATCGAAAGCTCAATGAAGGCCTAAACCGAACTCGCAACATGCAAAAGAGGTTTTCATAAGCTTGATGAAAACCCGAAACGATCTCGCAGCATGCTGAAAAGTTCTTCATAAGCCAAATGAAGACCCGAACGAAATGCCCAATCCCTAGAAAAGTCCTTCATCCCAACAACACTAAACGAAAAAGGTGCCCACATGCAAAAAATGCTAGAACCATTTTTATTTTTCCCAACAAACCTAAATAAAGAGAAGCTCCAAGCCCACCTAACCGGAAAGACGATCGAATGAAGCAAAACCTAAATATAATAAATCATGCACTAAAAAACTTAGAGAAAATTCATCTCTAAGTTTCTTTATGTTCTTCTGAATTCACTAGTAATGCCTTCAACATCACATCGTATCTTATAAAAATCTAGAATTAATGGATGTGTATGCTCTGTTATATCTAATTCTTTTAATCTTCTTTTCCCTAACCTTCTATCGAACATGGCATATGCCCTAATCAAGATATTCTCAGAGTTTATTGCTTCCTCAATCGATAAAGAGCTATATTTCATAAAAGCTGAATAAAGGTAATAAGATTCAAACGTATTATTTTGGTTCATCATTATTACTTCAGCATCGTCGGATAGCTTTTCTAATTCCTGCCGTTCCTTTGAGTTAAACATTGCTGCCCAATCCTCATTATAAGGAATCCCTTTTAAATCTATTTTTTCTTTCATCTGTTGATATACTTTTTCATACTTTACTGCATACGAAATATCGGAGGCACTTACTATTTCCTTTTTATCTAATGTTATCCAGACTCTGCTTGGACGATCATGGAATTTGCGATAAACCGTTGCATGTACCTTGATGCCTCCTTTTAGTTTTTCACATAAAAAACTTTCAATTGTGGCTTTCGTCTTACTCCATTGCAAAGAGATCACCTCACTAAACGGCGTTATTGATATGAATCCTTTATAAAAATAAAATACGCTTGAAGTTCATTTTCAGTCAGAGAAATATGATTCGTTAAATCTTTCGTTCTCATAACAAACTCTTTAACTCCGATAAATTCTGATTCGGCAACGAGGTAGAACTGTGTTCCTCTTTTGAATCCTTTAAACTGCCTTTTTAATCGATATACCTTCATTTAATTACCTACCTGATCTCATTTTCATCTAGATAATCCAATTATAAATGATAATGATGATATTCTGCTTTTAAACAGAATGAATTTGATAAAATTAATGAATTCTGTGTTTAATCAACATGGACCTATCGTGTATAGTAGGTTTATAATCTGAACAAAAAAAGAGGGGTAACTTATGTGTAGAAACATTAAAACTTTATTTAATTTCGAACCACCAGCTACTGATGAAGAGATTCACGCTGCAGCTGTGCAGTACGTTAAAAAGATAACAGGGTTTAACAAGCCATCAAAGATTAACGAAGAGGCATTTAATCAGGCAATCAATGAAATAGCTTTGATTACGGGTAATTTGTTGAACGCATTAGAGACAAGCGCCGAACCCAAAAATCGTGAGGTAGAGGCAGAGCGTGCGCGGATTCGGTCAGCTAAAAGATTTGGATAAAAGATAATCAAAAAAAACCTCCTACTTTAAAGGAGGGAAAAACGTCAAAACATATCCGGATACAGCAGCACCATAGCGTCAGAAATCATGTCTGCCATTTCGCGTGCTTGCTTTTCAATCTTATCATATACTTCTATGTCTTTTTGATATTCCTTATTAATCATAAAGACGGCTTCTTGTTTCGTTAAGTCTAGGTGTTCATAAAACATCCTTCGTACTTCTTCTTCAGATAAAAATGGATTCCCAGCACTTAAAAACTGTGAAATCTCATCTGCATTTTGATACCACTTTTTTTCTGCGGTCATGGCCGCTTGTTGGTCACCGGCAATGGCTGCTTTCACAAGGTCAGCTGCAATCAGAAGATGTTCCTTAATTAAATTTGAATAAGTGGTTGCAGCCTCGTCACCATACAATCGACGAATCATATTCCCCATGTCTGTTGCATTTTGTAAGAGTCGAGTAAGGACAAATTGTAAATCAGGCAAATTGAAGGTTAGGCTAATAATGGCCATCCTTGTCCATGCAACGTGCTCCTCCCACAGGCTACGCATATCGTTACGGTATTCAAGCTCAGTCTGGCTAATGCAACGATCCTTTTTCAATTGGGTATTTGGGATTTTAATATGTTCCCCAACCCTCAAATAATATGGATTGACTCCAGGATTTACTGAGAAAATCTCTTCTGCAGTAGTCTTATATGCTCTCGCCAACTGCCAAAGATTATCACCAGGTTGAACGGAATGTGAGTAAAACCGATTCAAATGATAACACTCCTTTTAAATGTAGATGTTTACTAGGATATTCATGCTGAACCATCTGGGTGAATGTCCAAATTCAATCAGATAGATTTTAATAGTAAAAAGGTATTGGTTTGTATTTGGAGAATTAATATTAAATGATATTCTAGGAGGAAAATCTCATATGAGACAGATTATTGCCATGGGCGGCGGGGGCTTTTCGATGGAGCCAGATAATCTTTTGTTAGATCAATATATTTTAGCTCAAGTAAACAAGGATTTCCCCAAGGTGTGTTTTGTTCCAACAGCTAGTGGAGACCAAACAAACTATATCGAGCGATTCTACAAGGCGTTTAATACGCTTCCCTGTCAACCAACGCACTTATCTTTATTTGAACCAAATTTTGAGGATCTAGAAAAATATATTCTGGATCAGGATGTTATATATGTGGGTGGGGGAAATACCAGAAATATGCTTCTTTTATGGAAAGAATGGGGATTAGATAGGATCCTGAAACAAGCATATGAGAATGGAATTGTTCTTGCTGGATTAAGTGCGGGTGCAATCTGTTGGTTCGAAGAAGGATTAACCGATCCGTTAAATGCACCCTTATATAAACTGGATTGCTTAGGTTTGTTAAAAGGAAGTAATTGCCCTCATTATGATGGTGAGAATAAAAGAAGGCCATCTTATCACCAATTAATTCTAGAAGGAAAAATAAACGAAGGTTATGGCGTAGATGATGGTGTGGCCCTACACTTTGTAAATGAAACACTCACTAAATCGGTTAGTTCCCGACCAAACGCAAAGGCATATTTTGTTAGAAGGACACATAATCAAATTGTAGAAGAAGATTTAAAGGCCATATACTTAGGTTCTTGATCATTATAGGCAATTTAAGCGAGTTTAGAAACCGTAATTCGTTCAGGTCACCATGTAACGAAAGTTTAGAAAGATTTTAACTAGGGTAAATTTAGTTTAATGAAGGTAATTTAAAGGAGTGAAAACAATATGTTTAGTCAATTGGGTCAGGTTATGTTGTATGTCAATAATCAGGATGAGGCAGTGAATTTTTGGACAGAAAAATTAGGCTTTACCATTGTTGCTGAAGAAGATAATGGTCAAATGAGATGGATTGAAATCGCCCCAAAAAAAGGTTTAGAAACAAGCATTATTCTGCATGATAAAGAATTCGTTGCAAAAATGTCACCTGGTTTAAATCTTGAAACACCATCTTTAATGTTTTTCACGAAGAATCTCGAAGAACTACATACTGACTTATCAAATAAAAATATAACCGTTGGGGAAATTGTCACGATGCCTTCGGGTAAAGTATTTAATTTTGCTGATAACGAAGAAAATTACTTTGCAGTTATGGAGAAAAGATAGCTAATTCATCAATTCTCTGTCCTTTCAAACGACTATCTTTCATTCGATAGTCGTTTTTGTCATGGAACTAACATTTTACAATATGTAAAATTCTTGTAAAAATAATTCAGTTTAAGCACGAATTTCCCAAATTTTAGTGTAAAATGGTTTGATAAAGGAAAAAGTATCATCGAAGAGTGGAGAGGGTTTATCTAATGTCTCGCAAAAATGAATCAATAAATACAACAAGTATAAAGCTTACTTTGCTCGTAACAGGTGTTCTCTGGTTAAAGACGGTGATTGTTTGTTTTGTCGGCTTTAATCTTAGCATCCAATCCTATTTTGATATTTTATTAGTACTAACAAGTTCCATTGGTTCCCTTTTATTATTAATGGGTTTAAGTTTTTATTTTCGAGAAAAGGTAAATCGAATTGTATTGTTTGCACTATTAGTTGTGGGAACTGCCATTCTTTATGCTGATCTTCTTTATTATCGTTTTTATAATGATTTTGTGACGGTGCCAATCCTGTTTCAATTCAATAATGTAGGTGGATTGAGTGCAAGTACTGTAGAATTGATGAGCCCATGGGATCTCTTATTGTTTCCTGATTTATTTTTAATGGGATGGCTGTTCTTTAAGACAAAGTCCACTCTAATCGTTACAAAACAACAAAAGAAGAAATATATAGCAACTAGTTCAGCGTTGGCAGTTTTAGCAATTTGTTTTGGTTTGCTAAAATCAGTTCATCTTTTTTCGGAAGCTTACGACAGGGAGCAAATGGTGAAATCTCTGGGCCTATTAAATTATCATATGTATGATATTAGCTTAGGCCTCAAAGCCCCTCTAGAACGATTACTTGTTACAGAGGCAGATGCCGTTGCGTTAGAGGAGCATTTGCAGCATAAAGATTCCGAGCGAACGGACTTATTCGGAATAGCAAAAGGAAAAAATGTGGTCTTAATCACGTTGGAATCCACTCAAGACTTTGTGATCAACCAAAAGATAAATGGAGAAGAAGTGACACCATTCCTAAATGAGTTGATTAAGGATAGTTTTTATTTTAATCAAATCTATGATCAAACAGCCCAGGGAAAAACATCGGATGCGGAATTTATGATCGATACAAGTCTATATCCATTATCAAGCGGATCTGTTTTTGTAAGAAGGCCTGAAAATACGTACTATAGTCTTCCTCATATTTTAAAAGAGAACAATAATTATTATGTTGCAGCATTTCACGGGAATGTAAATACGTTCTGGAATCGGGATGTCATGTACAAATCCCTAGGCTACGATCGATACTTTTCAATGGAGGATTATACAGTAACTGAAGAAAACTCGGTTAACTATGGACTAAAAGATATTCCTTTTTTTACAAAATCAGTTGAGCATATGAAGAACTTACCTGAACCGTATTATGCAAAATTCCTTACCTTGACTAATCATTTTCCATATTTATTAGACGAGGAAGATCTGTTTATTGAACCAGCAAATACAGAGGAAGAAGTAGTGAATCGTTATGTGACAACTGTTCGTTACTTGGATAAATCAATTGAACTATTTTTCGAAGAGTTAAAAGCAGAAGGATTGTACGAAGATACAGTGTTTGTGCTTGTAGGCGACCACTATGGTATTTCTGAGAAATATGAGCAAGGCCTAAATGAGTTACTAGGTCAAGAGGATTCGATTGTCAATCAAGTAAAAAATAAACAAATCCCACTGATTATTCATGTACCTGGCCAAGAAGGGGAAACAATTACCACACAAGGTGGAGAAATAGACATACGCCCTACTTTACTCCATCTCCTTGGTATAAACATTGATAATCGGTATTCATTTGGACATAATCTTTTCACAAGGGATAGCGACCATCCTGTTATTTTTCGAGATGGTGGTTTTGTAACCGAAAATTACTTATATAAGGATAGCGTTTGTTATAGCAATCAAGATGGACTATCTGTAGATATCCAGAAATGTGATTCTTATTTAGACGTGGTACGAGAGGAGCTAACATTATCGGATAGCATCATTTTCGGTGATGTATTACGATTTATGGTTGAAGAATAATACAAAAATCCTAAAAAAAGGTAAATGGGTGTCAAATATGTTTGACACATCGTTTACCTTTTTTTATAATAAGGGTGTAAAAAAGTTTTTACACCTTAAAAAACTAAGGGTGGCATCGTGAATGGAAAATAGAATTAAAGAATACAGAGAAAAAAGCGGGTTCTCACAAGGGAAATTAGCAGAAATGTGTAATGTCAGCAGGCAAACGATTAATGCGATCGAAAACAATAAATATGATCCCAGTTTGCAGCTAGCATTTGATATCGCCCGGACATTAGGAGTCACCATGGAAGAAATATTTATGCCAGAGAATGGGGGGAAAAGGAATGGATAAAACAAAAAAGTTAATCGGAGTTATAGCCTTTCTAGTTTTTTTAACAATTGCAGGATTCTCCTTATACAAATGGATACGATTTGAAACGATTGATGCGGGTTCTATATTCTTTAGTTTTCTTGCTTTAACATATTTTTTTAATTTGCTAAATTGGGGGCAACATGAAGGCGGCGGTGAGAAAGATGAATTAGACAGACATATTCAAACCCAAAGTGCCAAAATAGGTTACTATGTGCTAATGATACTATCAGGTTTAATCCTATTTATATCTGAAGGGACTGGCAACTTTAATCATATTGATAATTTTCCACTGCTACTAGTGGTTTGCCTTACCTTCGTTACAGTTCCAATTACAGAATATATTTACTCTAGAAAGTACAAGTAATTAGAGCTATTACTATCTAAACATCATCTAGAGGATTATGCACATTAAAGGTAATCGCTTCTTTTTTCATAATGATATGTAGCAGAGGGGAGATAAAAGTGAAGAAGAAAGACGTCATTTGGTTGGTTGTATTAACGGGAATCACTGTATATATTGGACTCACATTATTAAGCTATTTTCGTATTGGTGATACGTTTGGGATTCCTGAATATTTAGTGATAATCGGACTTGTTATCGCCTGGGGGGAGTTTATTACCTGGGGTTCACGCAGAGAAGTACAAAAAGATGAAATGGGTAAAGAGATTATTAAAAAGAGTAATAACATTAGTTATAACATTCTATTTATATCATTGTTGATTATTTGGATCATTGACTATTTATTCATTGGAAATGAAGATAACTATCCGCTTTTCATCGCTTTGTGCTTAGCATATATGATTAATCCGGTCGTCCAATATATCTTAGTGAAAAGACAGATAGGATAACGTTTAAGAAAGGCGGCTAGTCATATAGTCGTTTTTTTCTTAACTTTTAGTAATGAGTTCGCGGTTAGGAATTAGGGGGGACGAAAATGAAAATTAATTATTCGATTGTTGATGTTTTTTCAACAGGAAAATATACAGGGAATCCACTTGCTGTTTTTAAAAATGCTGGGGCTATTTCTGATCAAGAAATGCAACAAATCGCAAAAGAAGTTAATTACTCTGAAACTACTTTTATTACTTCTGATAAAAAAAGTGACGGTGGTTATGATGTTCGAATCTTTACACCGAATGAAGAGGTTCCTTTTGCTGGTCATCCTACTTTAGGTACTGCTTTTGTCATTCAAAACGAAATAGTAGAGGAACTATTGGAAACACTGATTCTAAATTATAAGGCTGGTCAGATTCCAGTTTCATTTGTTAAAAAAGATGAAGTTATATGGATGAAACAAAATGAACCTACCTTTGGTCAGGTTTTAGATAGGAAAATAGTATCGGATGTTTTAAACATAGGTAGTGAATACATAGACGATCGCTTTCCAATCCAAGAGGTTTCGACGGGGCTTCCGGCCATCATTGTCCCCTTAAAGTCGTTAGAGGCAGTAAAGAAAGCCAATATAAATAGAGAGAAGTATTTTAAACTAATTGTACATTTGGAAGCAAAAGCGATTCTGGTTTTTTCACCAGAAGCTTATAACGCCGAAAATGATTTAAATGTTCGAGACTTTGCAGAATACTATGGCATTCCTGAAGATGCGGCTACGGGCAGTTCAAATGGATGTTTAGCTGCATATCTAGTGAAATATAAGTACTTCAATAAGAGTGAAATCAACATTCGTGTAGAACAAGGATACGAAATTGGAAGACCCTCTTTATTATTTCTAAATGCACTTGAGCGCAACGAGAAAATTAACGTCTGCGTAGGAGGTAAAGTCGTAAAAATAGCTCAAGGTGAATGGTTCCTATAATTCTTTGTGGAAATGTTTGTGTACGGAAGCTGCTTTAATAATTGTATTAAGAATAATATAATTGGCCAAATGGGAATACTTAACTTAAGTTTTTAAAAGACTTAAGGAGTGGGTTTGAAGTGATGCATACGGTAAAGGAGATTCTGATAGTTTACGGAAGAATCATAACCATACTCCCACTTTTATTGTTTGTGACACTGTTTATGGGCAAAAGATCGATAGGAGAATTGCCGGTTTTTGATTTTTTGGTAGTCATCACTCTAGGATCTGTAGTCGGTGCAGATATTGCTGATCCGAAAGTTGAACATATACATACAGCTTTTGCTGTTGTCGGTATAGCACTTCTACAAAGACTCATCTCCAATCTCATTCTAAAAAACAGAAAGATTGGTAAAGCCTTAACCTTTGAGCCAACCATTGTCATTATGGATGGAATTTTTAAAGTGAAGAATTTACGTAAAATCCATTATTCCTTAGATAATGTATTACAGATGCTTCGAGAAAAAGAAGTTTTTGATGTGTCAGATGTTCAGGTAGGAATTGTAGAAGCGAACGGAAGGATATCCGTCTATAAAAAATCAAATAAAGCATCAGTGTTACGTGAAGACCTAGGTTTACCAAGTAAACAGGATAAGTTACCTTACCCAGTCATTATCGAAGGGAAAGTTGACCATCATACTTTATCTGAACTTGGTACGAATGAAACCTGGCTTAAGGAACAACTTCAAGGGAGAGGTATTACCAAGATTGACGAGGTTTTCTTTGCATCCCTAACCTCAGACTTAAAGCTACACCTTTCACCCGTTAATACTGATACACCCAATCATATTAAGCACTAAAGACAATAAGTTTATAAGATATCCAGCGATACCAAGATTGGTAGTCTATCTTGAGGGAGTTGTCGTTATACGACAGCTCCTTTTTCTTTAAAAAAGCTGGCAAAATTACAGCAAAAATACCAAAATTAGTATAAGGTTATCTTATGGAGTTTTTTTTTACGAGGTGGAAAACTATGAAAATAGTCAGGGGGAACATTATGATCAATTACAATGGAAAAAGATTTGTTTCAATTGCTAACACTGAAAATGGAGAAGTCTCTTCAAAGACTTTTTTCGATTACACACAAGAAGGGAATATCCTTTCAGCTTTTTATAGTGGTGGGGAAATTGTAAAAGGTTTTCTAATCGGGATAGTTGAGGATAATGGTTGTTTGAATTTTAGATATAACCATGTAAATACAAGTAATGAGATAAGGGGAGGACAATGTTATTCAACCCCCGAATTACTTCCAGACGGCAGAATTAGACTGCATGAGAGTTGGAAATGGCTTGATAGTGAACAAACCGAAGGGAAGTCTACAATTGAAGAAGTAATCTAGAACAATAGTCGGTTACTTTGTTTGAACCCAACTATTTTTCCAACTATAATAAAGAAAACCATAGAAGGAAGGATGTCTCATGACCAAGCATCGGATTTATACAATGAGTTTCGCAGGGGTCTATCCTCATTATGTTACGAAGGCTGAGAAAAAAGGACGTACGAAAGAAGAAGTAGATGAAATCATTCTCTGGTTAACAGGGTATAGTCAGGAAGAGTTAGAAGCACATCTAGAAAAAAAGACAAACTTTGAAGACTTCTTTGCGGAAGCTCCCAAACTAAATCCTTCGCGGGCTTTGATTAAAGGGGTGATCTGCGGAGTCCGAATAGAAGAAATTGAAGACCCACTGATGAAGGAAGTTCGCTATATGGATAAGCTAATCGATGAGTTAGCAAAAGGAAAAGCGATGGAGAAGATTTTGCGGAAATAATAATCAAATACGAAATAACACAAGAAGACTAGGGAATTAAACCTAGTCTTTAAACCTTTTTTGTCTGTTCTTTACTCTTAAAATAAGTACGATTCGCCATCATTTGGCACTAACACATTAGAAGCCATTCCTTTTTCTTTGGCGAAGCTCTTTAATTCTTCTCTTGACAATGCCCAATGGTTTACAGCTTCCATGTGAACAGAAATAATTTTTGCATGAGGAGCAGCTTTATGAACTTCATGGACATCCGCTTTTCCCATTACGAGAGAGCCACCTTCATTGAATTGGTTATCTCCGGCATTGACCACAATAACTTCAGGTTTATGTGTGTAGATTACTTCTTGAACAGCATCATACCATACCGTATCTCCAGCTACATATAATGTTTTCTCTGTTTGGTGTTTGAAAACTACTCCACATACATGACCAGCAAGCTTTAGGATTTCTCCTCTTCCGTGCTCACCTTTTGTTTTGATCAATTGGATATCTTCAAAGACAGTATTCTCTTGTAAAACCTCTACATTTTCGAACCCAGCTTTTCGAATTTCTGTCGCATCTTCTTCATTTTGTGAAAATATCTGGATTTCTTTAGGTAATGCTTGTATTGCAGCTTCATCCCAATGGTCTAAATGCAGATGAGTAACAATGACTGCATCAATATCTTTTATAATCTTGTCAATGGATATTGGTAAGCTCACCAAGGGATTGTTTTGATCTTGTCGTGGTGAATTTGGGAAGGGTGGGTAAGTTCCTTTTTCTGCTAACATCGGGTCTACTAAAAACGTCTTCCCTGCATATTCAATGACAAGTGTTGCATTGCGAATTTGTTGTATATTCATATTTCATTAACTCCTTTTCTTTAAAATTTCCTTTGAACAATGTATATTCTATATTAAGTACCAATGTCGGATACATAACTTAAATAAAGTGTTTTGGCGGTTTTACTTTATTAATGAAGGAGTTTACTACATGTTAGATAATACGGATAGAAAAATCCTAGAAGAACTATCGAAGAACAGCCGAATTACAATGAAAGAATTGGGAGAGAAAGTTCATTTGACTGGACCAGCTACTTCAGCAAGAGTGGCAAAATTAGAAGATACAGGGGTTATTGAAGGATATACCATTAAGATTAATAAAGTAAAAATGGGGTATTCAGTTCACGCAATGGTACATATTTATACTCAAAGCACAAATCATCAACCTTATTTGTCTTTCATAAAAAAACACGCTCAATATGTCATAAACAACTACAAAGTTAGTGGAGAAAGCTGTTATCTTCTCGAATGTAAATTCCAAACCAATGAAGTACTAGATGAATTTTTGACTAATCTAAGCGACATAGTAAGCTATAAATTATCGATTGTGATCAACAAATAGGGACAGGCCCCAATGTCATCAAGTTAAGAATCCA
>NZ_NSEA01000025.1 GCF_002734285.1 Fredinandcohnia onubensis
AAAACACAACTATAATTAGGGATAGACCTTAACGTATTCTACGTAGGGTTTATCCCTTTTTATTTTACATAATTGACAACAAAACCCTATTCAAAAAATAAAGTAGTCAAAGTATAATACGAAAGTATTTTCGATTTGATATTTGGGGGATAACAATTGTGTAGAAAAGTATGTTTCCCCCTCTTAAAATTTATTTAGGGGGTCTTTTGTGAGAGTTCAGGAGATCATAACTTCCGAAGGAAAGTTAAGATATTTACTTGTAGATCAACACGGTGAGTTTGTTAAACCTGTTGTAAAGTTTCTTAAATATAAGGACAACACGGGCTCTGCAAGAAATACATTACGGTCTTACTGTTATGCATTGAAATTATTTTTTGAGTTCTTGGAGCAAAAGCAGGCAGATTATACCGATATAGGAATTGATGAAATGGCAGAGTTTGTTAGATGGCTTCAAAATCCCTTTCGGGATATAAAGATTGTCGGTATACGCCAAAGTGATTTTAAAAAAAGAAAGGCTAGTACTATTAACATCTATTTAGATAAAGTCTATGCCTTTTATGATTATCTCATGAGACATGAGGATTACTCGCTAGATTTATCTGATCGTCTAACAAGACAAGTACTAGCTTCCCAAGGGAGCTTCAAGGGTTTTCTCCACCATACCCTTAAAAATAAAACAAAAAATATTATGATCCTTAAACTAAAGGAACCTAAGGAAAAATTAAAGGTTTTGACAACTGAACAAGTCCAAATATTGATCAATGCCAGTCGAAATACAAGGGATAAATTTTTATTGGCTCTAATGTATGAGACTGGTATAAGGATAGGTGAAGCTCTGTCACTTCACCTGTCGGATATTGTTCCTGCAGCAAAAAAAATCTCCATAAAAGATCGTGGGGAACTTATTAATGGGGCAGAAATTAAAACTGTATGTAGCCCACGAACACTTGATATATCAAATGAGCTAGCAAATCTTTATCGTGAATATATTTTAGACACGCATACTGATGATATTGATACTAATTTTGTTTTTATAAAGCTAAGTGGTGCACTAAAGGGAAGCCCTCTTGATTATCAAAGTGTACAATCTCTTTTTAATCGTCTTGAAGCTAGAACTGGAATAGATGCGACACCTCATATGTTACGTCATACAAATATAACGGAGTTATGGAAGACTGGTGAAATGCGACCCGAAACCCTTCAAAAACGAGCAGGGCACGCCCATTTTCAAACAACAGTTCAAATGTATATTCATCCATCTGAAGATGATGTTAGGGAAGACTGGGAAAAAGCCATGAAACTAAAACATAGAGGGGAGCAGAATTTTGATGAGTAATACTGCTACTTATCAACCTAGTGTAACTCCAGAGAAATTGGTGGCCATTCAAAATCAATTACAAGGACATTTCCTAAAGGATATATGGGATCTCACAGACCCATTTTTTGATTCCTATGTTGTGGGCTCTTCGTTAAAACAACCAAGAAGACTGAACTTTACGACCCTTCCCACTCCTATTAGGAATGAAATTAAATTCTATTTCGCAGACCAATTAGTGAATAAATACTTATCCCTTGGCACAATAGTAGTTTATTCAACTTCATTTGTGCACTTAGGTTTATTTTTAGATAAGTATTACCAGAAGGTTTGTAGTTTTATAGAGATGCCATATAATCAAGGCTTAATCAAATACAAGACCTATTTGACCAACGAAGGAGTTAAAATAACAAATAGGAAAGGACAAAATACTACTGCCATTACCGTTTTTAATTCGATTTATAAATTTTTATCCCAATTTTATGATACAAGGGAAGAGATGGATAAGGATATATGGGATTTTAGAAAAATACCGAATGCAAGGTATACAGTAAACAAAACTGACTATCTTATTTCATTTGAAAAAATCCCTTCCGTGTTCCGCCAAATAGTAAAAGCCTATTGTTTGTTTTCAATAACACATTTGAGTCAAGGTAAACTGGCAGACCACCTTAGAGGAATTAGTTGTTTTATCGAATTCGTTCAAAAAGATCATCCAGAATGGAAAGATTTTAAACGATTAAAAAGAATAGATGTTGAAAAATATCTCATTTACTTTAATGGGAAAAATGCTTCCTTAAGTTCTTCTTATAAACATGTTTTATTATCGTCGGTAAAACGCTTTTTAGAGTATCTACAACGATCAGAACGACCCGAATCCCCATTAAAACTTATTACCACATTGTTTTTCAAGGAAGATTTTCCAAGAAGAACAGCCCAAAATGAAAATCAAATTAAATATATACCCGAAACCGTGATGAATCAATTGGAGGATCTTTTAAACCAGAATCCAAATGAATTCACTCCCCCAATGACAAAGAGTGAAAAGGAGTATCTCCCTATTGTAATACTACTTATAGCTAGTGGTTGGCGAATTAGTGATATTTTAAACCTTCGGTTCAAGAATTGTTTAATTAACACAAATAAAGGCTATTATTTACAAGGTGATATTCCAAAAACTGATGTAAAACAACATCGTGTCCCCATCGACAAAGAAACAGCAAGGTTTATACAAATCATAATTGAGCAAACAAAAGATAAGTCGACAGAAGAAAACAATCCCGAAGGGTATTTATTTGTTCGCACAAAAGGTAAACGAATTGGCAAACCATTCACTGGTGCCAGCATTCGGAACGCATTAAATCGTTGGGCAGTAAGATATAATATTATTGAACAAAGCGGAAATGTCTATCACTTTGGAAACCATGCTTTCCGACATACAAAGGGAGTAGAATTAATAAATCTTGGGATGAATGTAACCCATATCATGAAGTGGTTTGCCCACTCTTCACCGGAAATGACCATGATGTATGCCAAAATTTCAGATGAAACCCTAAGAAATGAATGGCAAAAGGCTCAAGAAAAGAAGGGTAAACTATTACGAGTTGATCTTGGAAAGGCAAGTGTTTCAGAAATGGATTTGGATGAAGATCTAGTCCATTGGGAATACATTCAAAGTAATATCGAGGCAGCGCGAGTCCCTTTGGGCTATTGTTTGGCATCGAAAAAAGAAGGCTGTCCCTACGTGGTTACACCATGTTTAACATGTCCTAATTTTTGTACAACACCCGATAATCTGCCTGACTTTGAGAGTGAAATTAAAAAGGTTGAAGAACATATTGAAATCACAAAGAACTATCCAATATATAACGAAAAGACACAAGAACAACTGGCTAATCTGATAATGATCAGGGATCAGCTTACCGTAGGTAAGATGCACCGTGGTACTAGTGTTAAAAGAATATTACTTCAAGCAAAGAATTCACAAGAAAGTGTGATGAAGCAATGAAACACAAAAGAAATACAGAGGCAGTCATTGCGTTTGCCAAAAAGAAAAAGGAAGAAACAGCTGAGAAGGTTGAACAAGCAATAAAACAATTAATAAAACAGAATGAAAAAATCAATTTTAATACAGTTACAACAGCAGCTGGTGTTTCGAAATCGTATCTCTATAATCACCCTGAACTGAGAAAAAGGATTGAAATACTACGACAGCAACAAAGGGAAATGCCACCTTCAAAGGTTACGAAAAAGTCTATGAATGATGAAAATAAAGACAGTTTAATTGAAGTTTTTCGAGAACGCATCCGGGAATTAGAGAAAGAAAATAAAATATTAAAAGATGAGATCAAAAGAGTAAATGGGAAGCTTTATGAAAGTTTATAGATTTACTCTAAAACATAAAATTTGAAAAAGGCTCCCACGTTGTATACATATACACGACGTGGGAGCCTAGGTTTTTTCTGTGTTTTTATTTTTTTAGTCTTGATTT
>NZ_NSEA01000026.1 GCF_002734285.1 Fredinandcohnia onubensis
TTAGGACTTATGGGACAGCCCCTTTTTAGGTTAGATTCCAACGTATGCTCTTCCACTAGTAGTTCATACGCAGGTATTTTTTCAGGAAGTGGTAAAAGTACCTGACCAATTTATAAATATTTTGTAATATTCAAACATCTCGTGAAATATAACCTAAGTAAGGAGGTGTAAATGAGATTTAGAAAAGTTAGTACATCTATTTTTTTACTCCAACTGGTCTGGCCACTTTATCACTTGACAGGTTCTTGGGACAGAGGTACCGCATCCCAGTAATAGATTGCCAGGACATGGGCCTTGTCTCCTGTCCTAATAAAAAATAATTATAAATGGAATGAGTTGTGATATGAGATTTGGAAGCATGGAAAAAAGCGAAAAGTTATATGTAAAAATTGCAAAAGAAATTATTCAGTCTATACAAAATGGTACTTTCAAGGCTGGTGATAAATTACCATCTGAAAGGGAAATTGCCTCTCAATTAGAGGTCAGTCGACCATCTGTAAGGGAAGCACTCGCAGTTCTAGAAATAACAGGGGTAGTTAAGGTGAAAATGGGGGATGGAATTTACGTCGTAGATGATTCAGGAGAATTTCAAATCAATCCTGAGTTAGTCAATAAAACCAAACCTTATGAACTGATGGAAGCTCGTGCGTATATAGAAACTACTATTGTGAAGCTGGCAATTGAGCGGGCAACTGATGAAGATATCCAAGAGATTCAAGATACGAATGATCAATTAAAGTCTCTTCTCGATGATGATGAAAAAATAGACCGTTTTTTTGTCTATGGGATCGAATTTCACAAAAAGTTGGCGAAATCCACACATAACGAGGTATTGGAGCAAATTGCAAATCAGCTTTTGGAATACGATAAAAATCATCTCTGGCAGCATTTAAATCAGATTGCCCTACAAAATTATCAAACTAGGCTACATCAGCTTGAGGAACATGAAAGTATCCTTCATGCAATCAAAAAACGGGATATAGACAAAGCTGAAGAGCTAATGAGATCACATCTAGATCATCTAAAAGGTAAATTTTATGAATGAGGGATACAGGGACAGTTACATGTCCCATTTCCTACATGCCTCACTTTAATAATGCTGGCAAGAGAATCGAGCAGGAGGAATGCAAAGGTAGGGACACAGCGAATAGCATAAGGAGGATTGGAATGTTAGATACGATAATTAAAAATGGTGTCGTGGTTAACTCAGATGGTAGTTCAGAAGTAGATATTGGGATTAAAGGTGGAGAAATCGTTCAAATTGGAAGGGCGGAATATTTTTCAGAGGCAAAAAATGTAATTGATGCGAAAGGGATGGAAGTCTATCCCGGAATGATAGATTCACATGTTCATATAAACTTTGAAATTGGTGAATTTGCTACGTTAGATACTTTTAAACAAGCTTCAATAGCTGCTGCATATGGTGGTACAACATCTATTGTAGAATTTGCCGTTCCTTATAAAAATGAAACCCCTATTGATGCTGTAGAAAGAAGGATAGCTGAAGCAAAGGGGAATACATTTATTGATTATGCCTTTCATGCATGCTTCACTGAAAATAATACGAATGACATTCATCAGGTAAAAGAGTTAGTTCAGTTAGGCATACCTACCATCAAAATGTTTACGGTATATGACGACACAGTCCGAATTAATAAAAGAGCAATCTATCAAATTCTTAAAGAGCTAAAAAAACACAATGGTTTAGCCTTATTCCATGCAGAGGACAATGATTTAATCAGTAGTAATATTCATAATTTTATTTCGAACGGTAATGTAACCCCACTTGATCATGCAAAGAGTCGCCCTTCTATATCAGAGGCAATCGAGGTGGCTAGTCTTCTAAAGTTAATTGAAGAAACAGAGACTCCTAGTCTATTTGTGCATATGAGTACAAGTAAGGTACGAGAACTCCTAAACACCTATCGCCAGAAAAACAATCTTTCCATTTATACAGAGGCATGTACCCACTATTTGACATTGGATGATGAGGTTTATCAAGGGGAGGACGGAAATTTATTCATTTGTAGTCCCCCAATACGGAGCAGAACCGAACAGGAAGGCCTTTGGAGCATGATAAATGATGGTTTGATTGATATTGTAACGAGTGATCATTCTTGTTTTAACACGCAGCAAAAAGACAAATATAAAGACTACTTTCCGGGTGCGCCGAATGGTTTACCGGGAATTGAGACAAGAGGGATCGTTCTTTATTCAGAGGGAGTTCAAACAGGAAGGATATCGAGGGAACAGTTTGCTGCAATCACTTCTGAAAACGTTTCCAAAATAATGGGGATGTTTCCGAAAAAGGGCAGAATTGCAATTGGAAGTGACGCGGACATCACAATTATTAATCCAAATGAAACCTATCAAATATCAGCAGAAAATCTTCATATGTCAACAGACTATACTCCTTTTGAAGGAAAAATCATTACTGGAAAAGTTGCTCATACTTTCGTCAGGGGCCATCACTTAATAAACAATGGAGAATTAAGTCATGAAGAATTCCATGGAACTTTTATAAAAAGATTCCAACCAAGACTCTAACTTAAGAGAGGGATGTGAAACATGAAAACACAAACTGAAAGTGAAAAGGGTTTTGATTACGGGGAAAAAGGTTTAAGCTTGCGTGGCAAGGAGATTATGCCAACTACAAATGCTGAAAGAACAATGACAAATACCGGATTTTTTATGGTTTGTGTCGGTATGTATGTACAGATGGTTGCCTTCATTTCTGGTGCTCAATTATATCCTGATTTATCGCCTTTAACGATTATTCTTGCCGCCATTTTGGGAAATATATTAGTCTGGATTTTACTTGTTCTTAATGGTGATGTTGGGTTAAGACATGGAGTACCTTATAGTGTCTATTTGCGAGCTCCGTTTGGATACCTTGGTGCCCACATTCCAGGGTTAGCACGGGCATTACCTGCGATATTTTGGTTTGGGTTTCAAACATGGCTTGGTGCAATGGCATTAAATGAAATCATGATTATCCTTACGGGTTATTCTAATCTAACTTTAATTATTATTGTGTTCGGTATTTTTCAGATTTTGAATACTGCACTTGGAATCAATGCCATAGAAAAATTTGACTGGGTTGCTGCTCCTTTATTAATTATCATTGGAATCTATATCCTTTATTATTTAGTAAGTAGATACGAAATCACGATGTCTGACTTTTTTCAAGGAGGCCAAGGCGGGATTTCCTTTCTAACAGCAGTTGCCATTATGGCTGGTGCCCAAATCACAATGGCTGTTAATATAGCCGACTTTACTCGTTTCTTGAAAAAAGGAAGTGGAACAAGTTATTTTTCGTTAAACAAAGGAAGTATGATTTCTCAATTTTTTGGCTTGGTAATCCCAAGTGCGATTTTTATCTTTATTGGATTGATAAGCGGAATTGCGACAGGAGAATGGAATCCAATCATTGTTTTAACTGAAGTTTTTAGTGATAATCCTTTTCTACTAATTGTTGTGTTAGCGGCATTCATTGTCTTTGCTCAAGTATCCTCAAATACAGGGCAAAATTTACTACCACCTGGTTATGTGTTTGTTAATTTATTCCCGAGAAAAATTAAGTTCAGTACCGCTGTTATTGCTGCTGGTGTCATCGGATTACTTGTTCAGCCTTGGGAGTTTGCTGATCAAGTACCTACAATTCTCCTAGTCATTGCGTGTCTATTAGGTCCTATATTAGGAATCATGGTGAGTGATTACTATTTTGTTAGAAAGCGCAAGCTTATAGTTGAAGATTTGTATAATGAGCACGGACAATACAGATATTATCGGAACTTTAACCCAGCTGGATTCATTGTTTTAATACCGGGTATATTATCTGGAATTTTATTTCCAAATTACGCGTTCTTTGTTTCGATGATTGTCGGAGGTTTCTGTTATTACTTTTTAATGAAACTATGGATTTTAAAAGTCTACCCTCAAAAGGAATTATCCTAAAATAAAGAGATTTACCTGCTTTACAAGAATAAGGAGGCATTATAAATGAAGGTGTTAATTACAGGTGGAACAGGTTTTATAGGAATGAATATTGCAGAGAAACTCCTATCGGAGGGGCATGAAGTCGTATTAAGCTCAAGGAAACCTCCTTTAAAAGAAATGAAGGAGGCGTTAGACGAATATAAAGGAAAGTGGTATTTTGCGGAACTTGATATTTTGAAACAAGAGCGGATTGGTGAAATCTTAGATCGATATGGAATAGACCATGTGATTCATGCAGCTGTCATTACACCCGGACCGGGAAGAGAAATGAAAGATAGTAAGCAAATTGTAGAAGTGAATTACATGGGTACTGTTCATTTATTAGAAGAGGTCAGAAAAAGAAATATCAGAAAACTGCTCTATTTAAGCACTGTTTCAGTATATGGAGATGTGTCTTATAGTGGTGACTTCCTGTTTGAGGATGAAGAGAAAACTTACCCCCGTCCAAATGCGTTATACGGCATTAGCAAATTTGCTGCTGAAAGAACCGTACTACGGTATAAGTCTTTATTCGATTTAGATGTTGTTGTAGCACGGGTGGGGTCTGTTTTTGGACCATGGGAGAGAAATACTGGAGTACGTGACACATTAAGTGCTCCTTTTGCTGCAACTAGATTAGCTGCGTTAGGGAAAGCAGCAAGTTTGGAAAGAACAGGGGCGAGGGATTGGGTATACAGTCGTGATATCGCAAATGCCTCCTATGAATTATTAAAACAAGGACAGACGAAGCATGATGTATATAATTTAAGCTCAGGCTATATGTGGGATATGGTGGGCTGGTGTGAAAAATTAAAAGACTATTACCTTGGCTTTTCTTACACCATTTCTACAAACGACCGTGATGAGAACCTAGTAGAAATGCACATCGAACAGGATCCAAAACCAGCTAACATCGATCGCCTAATAAACGACATTGGATACAAACCCTACTACCATCGCGAAAATGCATTTACAGACTACATGAAATGGTTAAGTCACAACCAATGGGTATTCATGGAGTAGGGAGCTGTTTCATATACTACTTCGCCCCCATAAATTATTGGTGCATACCCTTCATCAAAAATAGCTGTACGAGGGACCTGTCTCTCCGTCCCACAAATAAAGCCTATCTTTCGTTCGAAAGATAGGCCATTTATTACGCTGTTCTATTTCTTCTCAAGTACCTAAATAATAAGGCTGAACCGATTAAAAGAGTTGTAATTCCTATCGCAAGCATGTTATAAAGTGGGCTTGCAGTGTTAGGTAGTTTATTTCCTGATTTTGTTTCTGTTTTTTCAGGGGTTACCTTTTGCTCATCCTTCACAGGCTCTTTTTTCGGGTCTTCTTTAGGGTCCTCCGCTTGTGGCTCTTCATTCACTGGAGGTTCCTCAACCGGCGGTTCCTCTACTGGAGGCTCTTCAACAGGTGGCTCTTCAACCGGTGGTTCTTCAACTGGAACGATGTTCTTCACCTCAATTGAGGCAACCTTCTCCTCGCCAGTTCCACTAAGCACATAAACCGTGTAAAAATCATTTTCGGTTACTTTAAACACTGGATTGTCCAAAGGAATGTCGGTACCTTCTGTTTCGAAATCCTCTACAGCTAATTGGCCTTGTAGCCACTTCATTTCCAAAACTTCTTCATGGTTAGTAGCAACATTGATTGTGACAGGACCTTCAGTAGTTTCGGCCGGTGTAGCAGATAATAAAATCTCCAGTTCAGGAAGTTCTGGAGGTAATAACGAAATCAATACTTGGTCTGCTAGTGAGGCCAAAGCCTTCTGTCCCTCAATAGTAGGGTGTACGTCAGGGAATGGAAGAATGTAAGCAGCTTGTTTCCCATTATATGCCGAATAGGCATCTACTAAAATTGTTCCAGGTACACTAGCTGCAACTGGTGCGATTACCTTTTGATTCACATTTGTGATAATCATTTCGCCCATCGTATGTAAATTAGGTACGATTTGCTCGATATGTGCACCAAATGGGTTATAGGCGTTATAGAAGAGAATTGGTGCTTCTTGATTAACCCCACGAATGGCACCCATAATTTGCGCGAGATTACTAGCCAATTGAAGAGACGCGGCTTCAATCTTTTGGGTAATTTCTGCTATTTTCTCTGGTGTTAGTTGTTGCCCTTCAGTAAGAAGCTTCGAAACTTCGGCAGCCTGAAGCAAGTCATTATTTCCGATATTCAACGTAATGACATCAGCTTGAGCGATAGCGGGTAGATACGATGGATCACTTGTAAACTTGGCTAATAAATCGCTCGAAGTCCAACCGCGATGACTCAAGTTCGTGACATCAAACCCACCACCTAATATATAATTAGGAAATGCATGTGCGGATGGCTTTGATTTATCTGGATTTTCACCCTCATAGAGATTCCAACCAAAGGTGATTGAATCACCAAGTGCTACTAGAGAGGGCTTGTCCACCGGCCCATCCTCAGCAAACGCCATCGGAGCTACGACAGCCTGAAACAATAAAGCTAGCAAAAACAAAATACTAAGCTTTTTCTTTTTAAAAAATTGCATCTAAAGTACTCCTCCTTTTGTAGTATATTCATAGTCTTTATTAGTTTATTTTTAATCTTCAGAACTATCAATGTAAAACGTTCGCTAAATTCATACAAAATACAACAAAAAACTTTTATTTCCTATAGTGAAGTTCGACGACATTCATTGGGACGAGGGACCTGTCCCTCCGCCCTAGACGTAGCGAGAACGGAGTTCGAGCGTGGTCTGGGATATATTAGGGGGCAGGAAACTGCTCCTCCGTGAGCCACCTTCAGCGACTAAATCTATCACCTGTACCCACAACACTTCATCCCTTTACACTATTGCAGGGTCAAGGGACCTGTCCCTTTGACCCATTCGCTACTCCTACAAATGGCCCAATACGACAAATTGCAACATAACCGACTCTTGTTTTTGGTTGAATTTACCTATGACTTTTAGCGCTAGTTCCAGAAATAGTAATTTAGTATAGTGTGAATATCCCGAAAATTTTGTATGATTTTGGGGCCGAAATTTTCGTGAGGGGGGACTATTTTTCGGTTTATTAGTTTTTAGCTTGTTATGTTAAAAGGGAGGATGAAAATGGGGAAGAGAATCACGGCATTATTACTAGTTTTATTAATGGCATTTAGCGGAAGCGCTTTTGCGGTTACGGGTGGCATCACGCCAGCACAGCTAGATGCACAGAAGCCAAAACTTGATAACAGCAATTTGAAAGCTACTAATCTACAAAATATCGATCCTGATCAAGAGGTTCGTGTTGTGGTAGAAATGGAAGGCGATGCCCCGGTTGAGGTAGCAACAAAACAGGGGAAAAAGTACGATAAGCTTTCAAAAGGTCAAAGAAAACAATTAGAGAAGGCTGCAAAAAACAAGAAAAATGCAGCAAAAGATAAAATCAAAGGTAAGAACATTAACATTAAATATGAGCATGAATTTGATGCAATTGTGAACGGATTCAGCGGTAAAGTAAAATACGCGGATATCGCAAAAATCGAAGAAGTTCCTGAAGTAAAGGAAGTTTACATTGCAACGGAATATAAAATTCCAAATGAAGAAGTTGAAATGAAGTACAGTAAAGAACTTGTTCAGGCACAAGATGCTTGGCGTGATTACAACTTTAAAGGAGAAGGCATGGTAGTTGGAATCATTGACTCTGGTATCGACCCTTCTCATAAAGACATGATCCTAACTAACAGTTCTACTGCAAAACTTACACAAGATGAAGTCGACAGTGATATCTCTGAATTCGATCTTCCAGGTCAGTTTTGGAATGAAAAAGTTCCTTACGGTTGGAACTACATGGATAACAACGAAGACATTCTAGACGATGATGTTGACACTGGCATGCACGGAATGCACGTTGCTGGAACAGTTGCTGCTAACGGTGACGAAGAAACTGGCGGCATTAAAGGTGTAGCTCCAGAAGCACAATTACTAGCTTTACGTGTATTTGGTGAAGGTGTGCCATCTACATATGGTGATATTTACATCAAAGCAATTGACGATGCACTTAAACTTGGTGCAGATGTTCTAAACATGAGTCTTGGATCCACAGCTGGATTCGTAGATGCAGATTCTCCTGAGCAACAAGCAGTTAAGCGTGCGGTTGACAACGGAGTGGTAATGTCTATTTCAGCTGGTAACTCTGCACTCTTTGCAGACGGATATTTTTATCCATATGCTTCAAATCCGGATTATGGAGTTGTAGGTTCACCAAGTGTTTCCTATGATTCGATTTCAGTTGCATCTTATGAAAATACGTATATGACTACAGATGCAGCACAGGTTTCAATTAATGGTGGCGATGCTGAACAAGTGATGTTTTTATCAGCAGGTCAGACGGCTCCAACAGTTGGGACAAGCTTTGAATTAGTTCATGCAGGTATTGGAGCACCTGAGGATTTCGAAGGTAAAGATGTAAACGGCAAATTTGCTTTAATCCAACGCGGTACACTCGACTTTGTTACAAAAGCGCTAAACGCTCAAAAAGCTGGAGCAGCAGGTGTAATCGTTTATAACAACACGGATGGAACAGTTAATATGGCAACTGACGCAGCCATCACAATTCCACAATTGTTTATGTTAAAAGCTGATGGGGATCGCTTTGCAGAAGCGCTTCAAGCTGGACAAACGGTTACAGTTAGTTTTGGTGGCGGACAATTGGCAGTTCCAAACAGCGATTCTGGAAAAATGAGTGCGTTCACTTCTTGGGGGATTACGCCAAACCTTGATTTCAAACCAGAAATCACAGCACCAGGTGGACAAATTTACTCTACAGCTGACCATAACGAGTACCAAGTAATGAGTGGTACATCAATGGCAGCGCCGCATGTATCTGGTGGATCAGCACTAGTATTAGAGCGTGTTGACCAGGAGTTTGGTTTTGAAAATGCAGACAGATCTAAGCTTGCGAAAAAATTATTATTAAACACAGCGAAACCAGTTGAATTTGGCGGTGAATTTGTTTCACCACGTCGTCAAGGTGCAGGTTTAATGCAGTTACATGCAGCATTATCAACTCCTGTTACAGTGACTGACTCTAAAACAGGCGAAGCAAAGGTTGCGCTCAAAGAAGTAAAAGGTAATACAGTAACATTCGCATTAACTGCAGAAAATCACTCTGATGAAGCAGTTTCATATGAAGTGAGTGCAAATGCACAAACAGATACACCTGTTAACGGTGGCGGTGTATTAGTATCAGCACCTAACCTATTCGGGGCTTCGGATTTAGGAGACGTTGCTACAGTTAACGGTCAAGCTACAAGCACAATCGAAGTACCTGCAAACGGTACTAAATCATTTGATGTAACAATTGATGTGAGTGACTTAGATGCAGATTTAAAATCAATTTTTACAAATGGTTATTGGTTAGAAGGTTTTGTAAAATTAACAGACCCAACTGATACAAATCCAGAATTAGTTGTTCCTTACGTTGGTTTCAAAGGCGATTGGACAGCAGCACCAATCTTTGATACGCCAGCTTGGGATCCAACAACTTTCTACGGAAATACAGGTGTATTAACTCATACAGGTGGAGGCAACTACAATTTCCTAGGTGTCGACCAAGCGACTGGTGATCTGAACCCAGATCTTATCGCGATTTCACCAAATGGTGACGGGGCAAATGATAGTGCAACATACCTGTTCTCCTTAATACGTAATGCAAAAGATTTAAATCTTAGCGTAGTGAATGAAGATGGAAAAGTTGTAAAAGAAATTGCTAACGAAGAGTTTGTCCGTAAGAACTATTACGACAGCGGAAGTGGAGCAATGTACTACCTGATCTCAGACTGGACATGGGATGGCACAATGCACAACGGCAAAAAAGCTCCAGATGGCCAATATTTCTTACAAGCAGAGGCAACTCTTGACTATGAAGGTGCTAAGGCTCAAACGTTAACATTTCCAGTGAAACTAGACGTAACAACACCTAAAGTAAAAACAAAGCTAGAAAAAGACGGTAAAACAGTATCAGTCGACGTTTCAGACAAAACAAGTGGTGTGGCTTACTGGTATGTAGCAGTTGATGGAGAATCTGTTACGGAAGCACCATATATAAACGGCGAAACACAACACGTCTTTGCTAATCCACTAGACAAAGGCCAAACCGTAACAATCGTTGCAGTTGACAACGCAGGTAACGTAACAACAAACGATGTAAAAATCGGAAGCAAAGGCAACAACGGCAACACAGGAAACAAGAAAAACTAAGTAATGTGGGGTGGCCCAGCGGTTTGTCCAACCGGGTCAAGGGCTAGGTCCAAGGAGCTGGGACACAGGGACAGGTCCCTTGTCCCACCAATAAATTCTAGTAAGACTAGCAATCAAGTATTTGATTGCTAGTCTTTTTTGTCTCTGGGGTGCTGAAATTAGTAAATGTGCCTATTACTCAAAATTGACTTTTTACTTTAAGAAGAAACAATTAAAACAAATGGAGTCACTTTTAATTAATATGATTTATTCATCTGTTTTTGCTACATTGGGATTTGTAGGTTTGAACAATCCATCAGGGTTTGCATGCCAAATCCAAGCATGCAAAGAGAAATGGTTAGGGAAAGGCCCAATATCGAACTCTTGACCAAATAATGTTGGCCTCTCTCCACCAACAGTCATGTATTCAACAGCGACTAACTTGTATCCGCCGTTCTTTTTAGGTTCGTAGACTAGAACTTCTGGTTCAAGTGGGTTAAGGATACCGCCATCATTAAGTAATTCTGGATTTGTAAGATGAATTCCCATTCCTGGAACTACATGGTAACTTGGTTCATACCCTTCCTCAATGGCAACGTTAATGTCATGATATTTAACAGTTGCTTTCCGAACATCCGAAAGCTGTTTCGATACATCAGTACCAAAGGATTGTGCGCCAACGACGGTGACAAATCCAAAAATCAAAACAAAGGAAATGGCTACGTTCATCATAATAAGTTTACTTTTTTTCAAAAAAACCTCTCCTTTTCAAATTGATATTATTGTTCTTTATAATATATAAACTAATTCGTAACTAAGAACAAAACTATTGTTGAAAATTCAACTAAAATGATTGTCTCCTTTAGACAGCCTATTGTCCTGGTAGCACAATTGAAAGTCCCTCAACTTCAATATTTTCACACTTCGAAATATGTAAATATTAGTAAAATATTTGTGTTATTTAACTTTTCTCTGATATATAATATGCTGGATGGTTTCTATTAATATTGAATTCCGGTAGGAGGAAGAAAGAATGCGTAATCGAAAATGGCTGCATGTTAGTATGGTCCTAGTATTACTGCTTTCGCTCGTGAGTCCATTGACCATCAGCAAGACTCATGCGCAAAACAAGCTAAGCCAAGTAAGTATTACAGAAACAGAGAATGGCATTACTTTATCTTGGGAAGCGTTACTTCCACAAGGTGAAGAAATCACAAACTATCAACTTAGTAAAAATGGACAAGCAACCGAAATTGAGCCAACTGTCCAAAATGGTAATCACTATTCATATGAAGATCCAGAGATTGAACCGAACACCACCTATTCATATGAAATCTCAGCGGTAACATCTTCTGGAAATCTATTAACAAGTGAAAAAGTAAAGTATCCTTCCAAAGGAACCTCTGAAGAAAACACAGGTGAGGCGGAACTAGCTGGTGAGCAAGCTGAAACCATGGGACCGGCAGAAACTACTGAACCCGAAGAAGCTACAGAACAAGATGAGGCTGAAACGGCAACCGAAACTTTAGAATCAGCAGAAGCTTCAGAACTAACAGCAGCAGCGGACGAAACTGTAACGACAAACATCAAAGTATCCACTAAAAATGGCAACATACCATGGGATTATTTTAGTTTTACTATTATCGGAGTTAGCGAGAATGTAACAGATATAGAATACTACGGGTATCTAAATGAAGAGGGTTATTTTGTTGAATATTAGAGTGACTCCGAAAATCTTGAACTACCAATTGGAACCTATAATCTCGTCACATACAACGATTCAATTGAAGAAGAAATTACAGCAGAATTTAAGGTAGAAGGCAATCAAGACTACCTCTCAAATCCAATTGAGATCGTTTTAGATGATGAAAAATTAATCATTAAAAAGGAATTGTATGTGGAAGGTGTAACCGAGCAGTCCATCTCAATTTATTGGGAAGAGCCTTGGGGCGAAATTGACATTGAAAAATACCATGTGTACCTAAATGGGAAATTAATAGAAGAAATTACAGATCCTTATTCTACAACCTATACTTACAATGATCTTTTACAAGAAACGACTTATCAGTTAAAAGTGGATATATTCTACATGGACGGAACGATTGAAACCATTGAAGCGGAAGCAACTACGACACCAGTACCAGTTGGTGAAAAGGTCCAATTCAAAGATGAAAATCTAAAAACAGCTATTGCTGATGCGTTAAAAATCTATCACCGTGATGTCTACGTTGACGATATGGAAAGACTAACATCACTTGAAGCCAGTTATCTAGAAATCAAAGACCTAACTGGCCTTGAATACGCAACAAATCTTGTTGATCTTTCGCTAAGCGGCAATGAAATCAAGGGTATTGCACCAATTAAAAACCTGAAAAACCTTTCATACCTTGATTTAGAAGCAAACCAGATTACAAGCATAATAAATCTATCAAACTTAGAAAATCTCGATTCCATTTTCTTAGCCAATAACGAACTAGAAGATATTAAAGCGTTGCTTGAATTACCGAACTTGACTCACGCATCCGTTTATGGCAACCCAGGTCTTGACTTTACAAAAGGATCCGAAGACATGGCTGTTGTAAAAGAATTGTTCGAAAACGGTGTTTATGTGGAGTGGAGTGACCTTGAGCACGAGCTACTCGTCACCGATGTAACGGAATCCACTGTAGATTTTGAGTTCAACTTTATTGAAGTTGTTGATAATATCAAAAAATACATTATCTATGTAAATGGTGAAGAGGTTACGGAAACGCACGTCTCTAAACCATTTTATAAACTGACTGGACTTGATCCGTTATCGGACATTGACATCATGGTTGAAGGTGTCGATGAGGACGGCTTTGTTTGGGGCAGTGTCTATACGTATGTAACAACAACACCGATTCCATCAGGTGAACCGGTACAATTTGTGGACTCTGCTTTAGAAGAGGCAGTAAGGGAAACATTGCATATTAAATCGCGTGCAATCGTGGAAAGCGACATGTCCATTCTACCAAGCCTTGATGCAATGAATAGAGGCATTACGGATTTAACAGGTCTTGAGTATGCTACGAATCTTGAAGAGTTACATCTGGATTCAAATGCAATCACAAACATAGAGCCGCTAAAAGGTTTAACAAACCTAGCTTATCTATCGCTATATGAGAATAAGGTAAAAGATATTTCTGCTTTAGAAAACCTGAATATCGAGTTCCTTAATTTGGGATCCAATGAGATTACTGATATTTCAAGTTTACTAACTTTAGAAAACTTAGGATTTGTACTCATCATGAAAAATCCACTTGATTTTAATGAGGGGTCAGAGACTCTTAAGGTAATTAAAGAATTAGAGCAAAAAGAGATATTTGTCCTCTATGAATACCTTGACATTACAGCTCATCATGTTTCAGATTCAGAGGTTGAACTGAGCTGGGAAGCTTTTACAACGGATGGATTTGAGGACTTCTCATACATGGTTTTTGTAGATGGCGAAATAGTAGCTGAAGATATTAAAGATACAACTTTCCTTCTCACAGACCTCGAGGCTGAGACAGAATACAGCATCGAAGTCGTTGGATTTGATGAAAATGCTGAACGTCTCATCTTTGGAACAATAGTATTAACTACTGCAGCTGCGGGTGAAGAACCGGTGGATGAACCAGGTGACGAAACAGACCCTGAAGAAGGCGAAACACCTGTAGAACAACCAGTTGATGACAAAGACGAAGTAACAACTCCAGGCAAAAACACTGGTAAAGGCAACACACCAAAAGAAACAAACGATAAAAATCAAGACAAAAAGAACGACAACAAGAAAAACGATGACAAAAAGCTTCCAACAACAGCAACAAATAGCTACAACATACTACTATTTGGACTACTGTTACTAGGAGCCGGAATCATCGCCATCATGGCGAATCGCAGGGTCACAGGGACAGGTCCCTCGTCCCACCAATAAATTCCATAAAGACTAACAATCAAGCAATTGATTGTTAGTCTTTTTTGTCCCTGACGTGCTGAAACTAGCATAAGTGCCTAGACCGAAAATCTGCTAAAACGCAATTATCCCTGTTCTAGTCGTAATTCCTCAAAATAAAAAGCAATTCCACCTCGTTAACGCGCAATTTCACATTTCTTCTTCAATAAACCTCGCAATTTATATCGAAAACGACCAAAATCGACAAAATTCTACTAAAAAAGCATCGCAACATCAAAAATAGTGCTAAAGTCCCTTTTAATAGATTCGCACCTTAGTTTATAGTAATTATGTAGCATACATAAATCGTACGAAATGGCAAAATCATTGAAAGATGATGACGCAAAACTACAGGGGCTAAGGTCTTTTGGACTACGCCAGCCAGTTCCCGAACACGAGGCTCCGTCGATTTATGTCCACAACAAATCGAAAGGAGAGATATGCATGAAAAAAGTCATTTATAAAGCAAGATACTTTTGGCACAGCATACAATTTAACAAGAATCGAGCACTATTAGAGGATTGCCTTTGCCAAGAACTAAAAACAAACATCGAATCAAAAATGCATTACCATGAGCGTGAAGCTATTAATTACATAGCTAAATTATAAAACTCCTATAAATGTACACCAACAAACCAGGGTCACACGATCTTGGTTTTTTTTGCGTTCTCTAGGGTGAAAAGCGAGTCTTAACCAGCCTTGCGGGTCATGGGGACAGGTCCCTCGTCCCACCTCACCAAACCTTTGGGACACTGGACCTGTCCCTCTGTCCCAGGCTACCCACAAAAGCAGTTGTCCCCTTACGAATGATATAGAAAATTCCGATTAGTAGATTTGTGTTAAAAATTGAAAGGGGAATGTGCATGAAAAATATCTTCGACAAAGTAAGGTACTATTGGCACAGCATCCAGTTTAACAAAAATCGAGCCCTATTAGAGGGGTGCCTCTGCCAAGATCTTAAATCTGACATCGAATCAAAAATGCACCACCATCAACGAGAAGCAATCAGCTACATAGCGAAACTATAAAACACTCTATAAAAGTACACCGAAAAACCAAGATCACAACGATCTTGGTTTTTTAACGTTCTCTAGGGATTCAAGGAGGTCTCAACCCGCCTTGTGGGTCGGGGGGACAGGTCCCTCGTCCCACCTCACCGAACCTTTGGGTCACGGGACCTGTCCCTCCGTCCCAATACAACAAAAGTTGTATTTGCAGTGAAAATAGAACAAAAGCCCCTTTGGTCAACATACACTCTATTCTATAGTGGTGATAAGGCATACATAAATCGTACGAAACGGCAAAATCATTGAAAAGTGATGACGCAAAACTAGAGGGGCTAACGTTTTTTGGACTATGCCAGCCAGTTTCCGAACACGACTCCGTGATTTATGTGTACAACAAATCGAAGGGGAGATATGCATGATAAAATTGATCTACAAAGCAAAGTATTATTGGCATAGCTTTCAATTTAGTAAGAATCGAGCGTTATTGGAAGATTGCCTCTGCCAGAATCTCAAATCAACGATAGAAATGAAAATGTACTATCATAAGCGCGCAGCTAACAATTATATAACGAAACTTTAATACGAAAAACACAAACGAAACCCAGGAAGAACATTCTCCCTGGGTTTTTTGCGCGCTTTTGGGTCATGGGACCTGTCCCAATGTCATAAACCTAAAA
>NZ_NSEA01000027.1 GCF_002734285.1 Fredinandcohnia onubensis
GCTCTTCAGCGCCGATGGTAGTTGGGACTTTGTCCCTGTGAGAGTAGGACGTCGCTAGGCTTAAATATTATTATCGCGGGGTGGAGCAACTAGCGTTGCATCATCGAAGTTACTGCGAGTTGTCCCGACGGATTAAGCTTCTTGAATTTGCTTGCAGAGGAAGGGACAGTCAACAGATAACTAAGCGCATAACAAAAACTATATATTTTCTATTATCGCGGGGTGGAGCAGTCTGGTAGCTCGTCGGGCTCATAACCCGAAGGTCGTAGGTTCAAATCCTGCCCCCGCAACCAAATGGTCCCGTGGTGTAGCGGTTAACATGCCTGCCTGTCACGCAGGAGATCGCCGGTTCGATCCCGGTCGGGACCGCCATTTATGCATACACACGAAACTTTGTAGTTTCGTTTTTTTTTATGGGGAAATTTAAATGTTTTTGGATTAACCACAGTTATTAATGCTGTGGTTTTTTTTTATTTATTGAGTGAATGAATACCTTTTAATGTTATTTTGTTTGATAGAAGTTAACAAAGGTAAACCTAATTGAAGCTGGAAGGAATGGATTTAGGAAAAGGATAAAATATATAGAATTGTTGACGAGAACTTTCAATAAAGCATTTATCGGAAGCTATGAGAGGGAAAACTACAAGAAAATACAATTGAAATGTTCTTCATGAGAGTTATGAAAGGGAAAACAAGCAAAGAAAACACGAGAAATACTCTTCATAAGGGGTATGAAAGGGAAAACGAGCAAAGAAAACGAATGAAATTCTCTTCATAAGGGTTATGAACGGGAAAACGAACAAATAAAACGAATGAAATCCTCTTCATGAGAGATGAAGAACCGAACGCAGCAAGAATACCAGTAAAAAGTCCTTCATAAAGCTAATGAAAGCCCGAACCCAGCAAGAATCCCAAAGCAAAGTCCTTCATCGAGCTTATGAAAGCCCGAACGCATCAAGAACCCCCAAGCAAAGTCCTTCATCAAGCAGATGAAAGCCCGAACGCATCAAGAACCCCCAAGCAAAGACCTTCATCAAGCAGATGAAAGCCCGAACGCATCAAGAACCCCCAAGCAAAGTCCTTCATCAGTATTATGAACGACCAACCCCAATGTAACCATCTCCCCACCTATCTTCATTAACAACCAATTATTTTTTTCTTTTTTTGCTGATTTTGTTGAAATACGGTAAACTTATAATGATGTACTAAGGTCCTTAGGAGTTGTCCTAAGGCTTTTTTTACTACTTTGTATTTTATAGTTTCTTTCGACTTTATAGGAGTGACGTTAATGGCTTTGCAGGACGAATTTCACTTTATTTATCAAATTAAACCAAAGCGTGTTGCCCAATCCGGACTAATTGCAGGTATAGGTGATGATGCTGCGCTGTTTCGGCCAACACCA
The DNA here is from genome assembly GCF_002734285.1 of Fredinandcohnia onubensis. Classification (GTDB taxonomy): domain Bacteria; phylum Bacillota; class Bacilli; order Bacillales; family Bacillaceae_L; genus Ferdinandcohnia; species Ferdinandcohnia onubensis_A. The sequence continues at coordinate 1,403 of NZ_NSEA01000027.1, forward strand.
GGTATGGAACAAATTATCTGCATGGATACGATGGTAGAGGGTGTTCATTTTACTTCTCAAACAATGGATCCTTTTCAAGTGGGTTATAAGGCATTGGCTGTTAATATTAGTGATATTGCAGCGATGGGTGGAATCCCTACCTACTATTTAGTGTCGATTGCAATTCCAAAGGATTGGAATGAAACAGATTTGTTATCGATCTATGAAGGTATGGCAATGCTAGCAGATAGGTACGATATGGATTTAATTGGTGGCGATACGGTATCAATTGCTGAAACGTTAGTTATTACGGTGACTGTTCTAGGTGAAGTTGAGAAAGGTGCCCATCTATTACGAAGCCATGCAAAGCCAGGAGATATTGTTTTTGTAACGGGAACGGTTGGGGATTCTGCGGCTGGTTTGAATTTATTATTACATAATGGTAAGGAATACTCATTTACTGAGCCAGAGAAAACACTAATCCAGAAACATCAGTATCCGAAACCGAGAGTGGAAATTGGTAGATTATTATCAACGTTACAAAGAGTTTCTTTGAATGATATTAGTGATGGTTTAGCAAGTGAAACAAATGAGATTGCAAAAGCTAGTGGTGTCACTTTACGAATAGATGAAGATAAAATCCCATTCAGTGAAGCTATTTTAAATCAATATAAAGACCGTGCTCTTGAGTTTGCGTTATATGGTGGAGAGGACTTTGAATTGATCGGAACTATGGCTCCATCAGATTGGGATATACTAGAGAAAAAAGCAAAAAAACATGGTTATATCCTTTCAAATATTGGGACTGTCTCGGAAGGTGCTCCTGCTGTAATTTTGATTCGAGGCGGGGAATCTCATAAGCTTGAGATGAAGGGTTATAATCACTTTACTAAATAAGGTGGAATATATGAAAAAATTTGAGTTTATTACGAATACACCTGATGAAACGGGGAGTTTTTCACATCGTTTGGCCGAAAAGCTTGGTCCTGGTGATGTGTTAACTCTTGAGGGTGATTTAGGGGCAGGAAAAACAACGTTTACTAAAGGGCTTGCCAAAGGACTTGGCATTACAAGAACGGTGAACAGTCCAACCTTTACAATAATAAAAGAATATCAAGGGAGAATCCCGTTGTATCATATGGATGTTTATCGATTGGAGCACAGTGATGAAGACCTTGGTTTTGATGAATATTTTGATGGTGAGGGTGTGACTGTTGTTGAATGGGCACATCTTATCGAAGACCGGTTGCCTAAGGACCGTCTCACCATTCGGATTGAACACCAAGGGGATACGAAACGTAAGATTACGGTGATACCAATAGGGGAACGGTATCAACATTTATGTGAGGAGTTATTAAGCGAATGAAAGTGTTAGCTATAGATACATCCAATTATGTATTGGGAGTTGCAATTGTGAATGAGGAGAAGGTAATAGGTGAGGTGATTACAAATCTGCCTAAAAACCATTCTGTCCGCGTGATGCCTACAATTGAACAGTTAATGAAGGAATGTGGGATTAAGCCAAAGGAGCTTGAAAGAATCGTTGTCGCGATGGGCCCTGGTTCTTATACGGGTGTAAGAATTGGAGTAACGATTGCGAAAACACTGGCATGGTCATTGGAGATTCCTTTGGTGGGAGTTTCAAGTTTAGAAATCGTGGCGGCAAATGGTCGGCATTTTAATGGATTCATTTCGCCATTGTTTGATGCCAGACGTGGACAAGTTTATACAGGGCTTTATCAATATGAAGGAAACAGGCTAACCTGTGTTGAAGAAGATAAAATTATTTTATTAGCAGATTGGCTAGAAGAGCTTAAAAAGAGGGAGACGCCGGTTCTTTTTATCGGTAATGATCTAGTTATCCACAAGGAACAGATAGAAACAGATTTAGAGCAATTCGCATATGTTGCACCATATACAGATTGGAATCCGAGACCAAGTGAGTTGGCCGTATTAGGGATGGAGAAAGCGCCTGTAGATGTTCATACATTTGTGCCAAATTACATACGTTTGGCAGAGGCGGAGGCGAATTGGTTAGGGAAGAGGCAGGGGTAAGAATGGAAGAGATCATCAAACAACAAATTTTGTTTCGTTTCATGACGGTAGAAGATATTGATGGTGTGATGAAGGTTGAGACTTCAGCATTTACAGTACCTTGGAAGAGGGAAGCATTTTATAATGAGCTTGTTCATAATCAGTTTGCAAAATATATTGTCATGACTGATAACGATCAAGTAATTGGATATTGTGGAATGTGGCTTATTTTGGATGAGGCCCATATTACCAATATTGCGGTTCTTCCTGAATACAGAGGGAGAAAGCTTGGGGAAGCTTTACTTATGCAGGCGAAGCTTTTAGCGATGCAGCACCAGGCTGCTACGATGACGCTTGAGGTAAGAGTGTCCAATCATGTTGCTCAAAACCTCTATAAAAAATTAGGATTTAAGCCTGGTGGGATCCGAAAAAATTACTATACAGACAATAATGAAGACGCGTTAGTTATGTGGGTGAATTTAAATGAGTGAAAACCAAGTAATCATGGGGATTGAAACGAGCTGTGATGAGACGGCTGTTTCAATTATACAAAATGGACGAGAAATTTTATCAAATGTTGTAGCATCCCAGATCGAAAGTCATAAACGCTTCGGCGGTGTCGTTCCAGAAATCGCATCAAGGCACCATGTTGAAGCCATTACACTGGTAATTGAAGAAGCTTTAAAGCAGGCCGATAAGAGTTTTGAGGATATAGATGGTATTGCAGTGACAGAGGGCCCTGGCTTAGTAGGAGCATTGTTAATAGGTGTCAACGCTGCAAAAGCGGTAGCTTTTGCCCATGATATTCCTCTATTAGGAGTCCACCATATTGCAGGTCATATTTATGCAAATCGATTGGTTGAGGAGCTTGAGTTTCCATTATTGGCTTTGGTTGTTTCTGGCGGCCATACAGAGCTTGTCTACATGGAGGAGCATGCTTCTTTTAAAGTGATTGGGGAAACAAGGGATGATGCTGCTGGTGAGGCGTATGACAAGGTGGCTAGAACCCTTAACCTTCCGTATCCAGGGGGGCCTCACATTGATCGACTCGCACATGAGGGAACAGCAACGATTGATTTACCGAGAGCTTGGCTAGAAGAGGATTCTTACGATTTTAGTTTTAGTGGTTTAAAATCAGCTGTTATTAACACCCTTCATAATGCAGAGCAACGCGGGGAAACCATAGATCCGAAGAATCTAGCAGCAAGCTTTCAGGAAAGTGTGATTGATGTCTTAGTGACAAAGACAGTGAAGGCAGCTAAAGAATATAAGGTTAAACAGGTATTACTAGCAGGAGGGGTTGCGGCAAATAAGGGGCTTCGTGCAGCTTTAGAGCGTGCATTTTCAGACATGCCGGAGGTTAAACTCATTATTCCTCCACTTTCATTATGTACAGATAACGCTGCAATGATTGCTGCAGTTGGTAGTGTGTTATACGAAAAAGGGAAACGTTCATCTTACGCATTGAATGCAAATCCTGGGTTAGACATTGAGAGATAGTAAAAAAGTCCTCTTTTATAAAAGAGGGCTTTTTTTGTTGATAAATAATCCACAAAAACACAGCTTTTGTGGAAAACTAATAAAAAGTACTGAAATAACTAATCCGCATTTGTGGACACTTTATGTGGATAAGTCTGTTGATAAGTGTGGATAATGTGGATAAAGTGGATAACATAGTGTATAACTTTATTTTTTGCAGTAAATGATCAAAAAAAATCCCCATTCTAAAAATTATAGATGGGGATATCTTCATTTTGTTGATAGGTGTAAAGTTCTAGGATGTTAGTTATCCACTAATTTCGTGGAGAGACTCCCATTCCTCCATAAGAGCTTCAAGTTTTGCTGAGGCTTTTTCATTTTCTTCATTAATTCGTTGAACTTCCTCATGATTTTGATAGACTTCTGGATCACAGAGAAGCTGTTCATTTTCTTCGATTTTCTCTTCTATTGTGGAAATTTCCAACTCAATTTCTTCGATTCTACGTTTTCTTTGACGCTCAAGCTTCTTTAATTGTTTTTCTTGTTCATAGGATGTTTTTTCTTGGACCACTTCACGTTTGACGTTTTTAGACTCTTTGGCTTCAAGTCTTGCGAGTTCTTCCATTTCAAACTTCTTTTCAAGGTGGTAATCATAATCACCCAAGTATTCTGTGAGTCCTTCACTGGATAACTCAAAAACTTTTGTTGCAATGCGGTTGATAAAATATCGGTCATGGGAAACAAAAAGGATTGTCCCAGGATAATCGATTAAAGCATTTTCAAGTACTTCCTTGCTATCAAGGTCTAAGTGGTTGGTAGGCTCGTCAAGAATTAGAAAGTTTGACTTCTCCATCATTAGCTTCGATAGGGCAAGTCTTGCTTTCTCGCCACCACTTAAGGTTGAAACGGTTTTTAACACATCATCCCCTGAAAAGAGAAAGTTCCCAAGAACCGTACGGATTTCTTTTTCAGATTTAAGGGGGTATTCATCCCATAATTCATTTAATACCCGTTTGTTCGAGGTGAGGTCCGCCTGTTGTTGGTCATAATAACCAATGGTCACATGTGAACCAAAGCGAAATGTTCCATCTACGTTGTCGAGTTTTTCAATAATTGCTTTTAATAAGGTTGATTTTCCGATTCCGTTTGGACCCACTAATGCGATGCTATCTTCACGGTAAATATTGAAATTGATATTTTTAATAATCGGCTTGTCTTTTTCATAGGAAACGGTGATATTTTTTGCACTTAGTACGTCATTTCCACTTTGTCTTTCAATTTCAAATCGGAAGGAAGCTGATTTTTCATCACCTAACGGCCTGTCCATTAGCTCCATTCTTTCAAGCTGCTTTCGTCTACTTTGGGCACGCTTGGTGGTTGAAGCTCGAACTAGGTTTTTGGCGATGAAATCTTTTAGTTTTTCGACTTCTTCCTGTTGTTTTTCATATTTTTTCAACTCAAGCTCATAGTTTTCAGCCTTAAGTTTTAAATAGTTGCTATAGTTGCCGACATATCTCGTACTTGTGTGTCTTGAAATTTCATAGACTTGGTTGACCACTTTATCAAGGAAGTACCGATCATGGGATACGATTAACAGTGCACCAGGGTATCCTTGTAGATATTGTTCAAGCCACGTAAGCGTGCTAATATCAAGGTGGTTTGTTGGCTCGTCCAAGATTAACAGATCAGGCTTTGTTAGTAATAGTTTACAAAGGGCAAGGCGTGTTTTTTGACCACCGCTTAAGCTCGATATTTTGGTTTGGTAGTCTTCTTCTATAAAATTAAAACCATGTAGGATTGATCGAATATCAGCTTCGTATTGATAGCCGCCCTTTTCCTTAAAATCAACCTGTAGCTGATCATATTCTTCGAGTAATTTCTGGTAATCAACCGGATTTTCAAAGAGGGATGGGTCTCCCATTTTAACCTCTAGGTTTCTGAGGTCTTTTTCAAGCTTTTGTAAGGATGCAAAAACAGTTAGCATTTCTTCCCAGATGGTGAGATTTGATTCAAGTCCTGTGTTTTGGGCGAGGTAATCAATGGTAACGCTTTTTGGCTTGATAATTTCACCGCCGTCATGAGACATATGGCCGGCAATAATTTTTAAAAGTGTTGATTTTCCAGCACCATTTCGTCCAACGATGGCAATACGGTCACGAGTTTGTACTTCTAATTTTATATTCGATAAAATAAGATCAGCAGCAAAATACTTTTTGAGCTGATTTACTTGTAGTAAAATCATGTTATTTCACCTCTTGTTTCTATCAACAGTGTATCTTATATTACTTAATTAGAGCAACTGCAATGATATTGTTCACAGATGTATCAAAGACAGATGTGTTAAAATAGTGTATAGTTTATGGGAGGGTTTGTTTTATGTCATCATTTACCCATTTTAATGAGCAAGGTCGCGCCAAGATGGTCGACATTACGGAAAAGTCAGATACTGTCCGTACAGCAATTGCAAAATCAAGTATTACTGTAAATAAAATCATTTATGAGCAAATAATAAATAATGAGATTAGTAAGGGTGATGTCCTTGCTGTTTCTCAGGTTGCTGGGATAATGGCAGCCAAAAAGACGTCGGAGTTAATTCCGATGTGTCATCCATTGGCATTAAAAGGCGTTGATATACGTTTTAGCTGGACGATCCAAGACGAATATATTTTACATATCACAGTTACAGTTAAAACAAAGGGCAGTACAGGTGTCGAAATGGAAGCACTTACTGCTGCATCTGTTTGTGCGCTAACTGTGTATGATATGTGTAAAGCGGTTGATAAAGGAATGGTCATTGGACCAACTTATTTGGCTGAAAAAACGGGTGGAAAGAACGGAGATTTTAAAAGGGAGCTATAGTAGTTCCAAGTTAGTGGAGGAATTAAGGTGAATCTTGAACAATCAAAAATACCACAAGCAACTGCCAAAAGGCTGCCACTTTACTATCGATTTTTGAAAAATTTGCATGCCTCAGGAAAGCAGAGGGTTTCATCTGCAGAATTAAGTGATGCGGTTAAGGTAGATTCCGCCACAATTCGGAGAGATTTTTCTTATTTCGGAGCATTGGGAAAAAAAGGCTATGGCTATAATGTCAATTATTTATTATCCTTTTTTAGTAAAACCTTAGATCAAGACGAGTTAACGAAGGTTACTCTAATCGGTGTAGGGAATTTAGGTACAGCATTTTTACATTATAATTTTTCGAAAAATAATAATACAAAAATTGAGCTTGCGTTTGATGTGGATTATAATAAGGTAGGTAGTAGTATTGGTGGAGTAAAGGTATGCCATCTTGATGATCTTGAAAAAGAATTGCCTGATGATGTAACAGTGGCCATTTTAACGGTGCCAGTTGGGGCAGCTCAGTCGATTACAGACCGCTTGGTCAATAAAGGGATCAAGGGTATTCTTAATTTTACCCCAGCAAGAATCAATGTGCCTGAACATATTCGGGTCCATCACATTGATTTGGCTGTAGAACTACAAGCTCTAGTATATTTCTTAAAGCATTATTCAAATGATTCAAATGATTCAAATGAAGAATAAAAATAGATCTTACAATTGTAGGGAGGTGACTTACAGTGGGAAGTCTTGGATTCGGTAGTATTTTACTGATTGTATTTGCAGCGTTATTAATCTTTGGACCGAAGAAGTTACCTCAACTAGGTAAAGCAGCAGGTAATACATTGCGTGAGTTTAAAAACGCAACAAAAGGTTTAGCAGATGATGATGACGATGATGTTAAGAAGAATGAAACTCAAGATGTGAAGTAATGATAGGATGAGTCACATGAACGAAAAAGAAATGTCCGTCTATGATCATATTGGAGAGTTACGAAAACGACTGATCTACATAGTCGTTTTCTTCTTCATTGTTGCATTAGGCAGCTTTTTTCTCGCAGAGCCAGTTATCCTTTATTTGCAAAATGCTGACGAAGCAAAAGAGCTGACAATGAATGCTTTCCGTATGACAGATCCAATTAAAATCTATATGCAATTTGCTTTTATCATTGCCCTTGTTATCTCGTCCCCTTTTCTCCTTTATCAGCTTTGGGCCTTCATCAGTCCTGGCTTATATGAGAAGGAAAGAAAGGTAACCTTGAGTTATATTCCGCTTTCGGTAATCCTTTTTTTAATAGGAGTTTCATTCTCCTACTTTATTTTGTTCCCGTTTGTAGTGAACTTTATGACAAGGTTAGCGGAGCGCCTTGATATCAATCAGGTGATCGGGATAAACGAATATTTTCAATTCCTGTTGCAATTGACTTTACCGTTTGGCTTTTTGTTTCAATTACCAGTTATTGTGATGTTTTTAACAAGATTGGGAATTGTAACACCGATGTTTCTTTCTAAAATAAGAAAGTTCGCGTATTTTATTCTATTAGTCATCGGAGGTTTAATCACCCCTCCTGAAATAATCTCGCATTTAATGGTTACAGTCCCGTTGTTCGGATTATATGAAATCAGTATTCTCGTATCAAAAAGTGCCTACAGGAAGGCACTAAAAGCAGAAATGGAAGCGGCAAATACGATGGAGTAGTATAGAAATGCGGAAACGCCTTGCTCAGCCCCGACTATCATAAGAAAAGCCGGTGAGAAGGATGCACTTTATCCTTCTTTCCGGCGTGGCTTATGACCTCGAGGGGCTAGGCGTTGGAGCTAGACAAAAACAAAAAGCGCAACTAGAATGTAAAAAAATAACCTCCGATGTGAGGTTATTTTTTTGTTTTTGCGATTTTTTTTATTTTACTGTGCAGGACAAACATTCGGATTGCCACACCAAAGTCGAAAGTTGCGACAATTGCTAGAAGAATCGTAGAGAAGTTCCAAACGGTCTCCGTCGCACTATTAATTGCAATATAGGTAAACAGAGTCCCCATTAACGCGTAAATGATGCCCATTACAAAAGGTGAAGTTCTTCGCATAAATTAAAAGCCTCCAATAAATGTCTGTTGCAGCTTCTCGGCTTGCTTCATGATCCTTTCTATATCATCTGCAAAAATCGTTTGAACCACTACAACAAAAGTATTCATTGCAACATGTGCAAAGATTGGAACGATAATCCGCTTTGTCCGTACATAAAGGAAGGCAAAGGTAAAGCCCATCGCTGTATAAATCAGAAGATGCGTAAAGTCCATATGCACTACTGCAAAGATTAACGAACTAATCAAGGCAGAAATGAAAAAGTTGAATTTTTTATATAAAGATCCAAAAATAATTTGGCGAAAGATAATTTCCTCAAGGATTGGCCCAATAATGGAAACGACGATTATAAGCAGTGGCAAGGATTTTACCAAGGCCATAATTTCTTGGGTGTTCTCGGAACCAGCCTCAATTCCAAGTAAATGAATCTCAATATTTGCTGCAATAACCTGAGCAGTCATTGCCATAAATATACCTGCAATTGCCCATCCAATCGCTTCCCCTTTTGAAGAACGATGAAGACTTAGATGTCTTTCCTTAATATCTTGTCTTAATAAAAATAATACGATCGGAAGTGCCGCAACAAAACTAACAACAGTCCAAAGGGCAATAATCGTATTTGGGTCTAAACCATCTCCAATGCCTAATAGCAATAGAAGCGGGATACCTAAAATTCCAGAGAACTGCATGATAATGTAAGTTAAAATGACATACCAATAACGAGCTTTCATGAAAATCTCCTTTAGTAGTTGGAATAAATATCAAGTTTTTTATGCTTTTGTCCACTTTTTGTATTGTATCATATATTCACTTATATCCATTAGTATTATGCAAATCCAAATTTTCATTGAAAGAAATTAAATTGTTGGTTTATTTTTCCTTTCATTAACATAGGATAGATAGGTGGGCCAAGTTTCGCTTAATAAAATAGAATTTTTTTGCAAATTTCTATATCAAATGACTTGCAAAATAGGTAGAGATTATTTAATATAATAATTGTGTTAGCACTCATGTTGGTTGAGTGCTAATAAGAAGACGAAACTAATTATTTATATTATTTGAGGAGGTTGTTTCACTTGTTAAAGCCATTAGGTGATCGCGTTGTTATTGAACTAGTTGAATCAGAGGAAAAAACTGCAAGCGGAATTGTATTACCAGATTCTGCAAAGGAAAAGCCTCAAGAAGGTAAAGTAGTTGCTGTTGGTACAGGTCGTGTATTAGACAGTGGTGAAAGAGTAGCTTTAGAGGTTGCGGTTGGTGATCGCATTATCTTCTCAAAATATGCTGGTACTGAAGTGAAATATGAAGGTACTGAATACTTAGTATTACGCGAAAGCGACATTTTAGCTGTAATCGGTTAATAGAAAAACAGCATTTTATATCATAGAATCTTAATTTTTTGAGGAGGGCTTAAGAATGGCAAAAGAAATTAAATTTAGTGAAGATGCTCGTCGCGCTATGCTTCGTGGTGTTGATGCATTAGCAAACGCTGTAAAAGTAACATTAGGACCAAAAGGACGTAACGTGGTTCTTGAGAAAAAATTCGGTTCACCTCTTATCACAAATGACGGTGTAACAATCGCTAAAGAAATCGAATTAGAAGATGCATTCGAAAACATGGGTGCTAAACTAGTTGCTGAAGTTGCTAGCAAAACAAACGATGTAGCTGGTGACGGTACTACTACTGCAACAGTTCTTGCTCAAGCGATGATTCGTGAAGGCTTAAAGAACGTTACTGCTGGTGCAAACCCAATGGTAGTTCGCAGAGGTATTGAAAAGGCTGTAACTACAGCTGTTGAAGAATTAAAAGCTATTTCAAAACCAATTGAAGGTAAAGAATCTATCGCACAAGTTGCTGCTATTTCTTCAGATGACAGTGAAGTTGGCCAATTAATCGCTGAAGCAATGGAGCGCGTTGGTAACGACGGTGTTATTACAATTGAAGAATCTAAAGGGTTCTCTACTGAACTAGAAGTAGTAGAAGGTATGCAATTTGACCGTGGATATGCATCTCCATACATGGTAACTGATTCTGACAAAATGGAAGCAGTTCTTGAAAATCCATATGTTTTAATTACTGATAAAAAGATTTCTAGCATTCAAGAAATCTTACCAGTATTAGAGCAAGTAGTTCAACAAGGTAAGCCATTATTACTAATCGCTGAAGATGTTGAAGGTGAAGCACTTGCAACTCTAGTTGTGAACAAGCTTCGTGGTACATTCAATGCAGTAGCTGTTAAAGCTCCTGGATTTGGTGACCGTCGTAAAGCAATGTTAGAAGATATTGCTATCTTAACTGGTGGTCAAGTAATCACTGAAGATTTAGGTTTAGACCTTAAATCAGCTGACATCACTCAATTAGGTCGCGCTTCTAAGATCGTAGTAACAAAAGAAAATACAACTATCGTTGAAGGTGCTGGCGAATCTGACAAGATCGCAGCTCGCGTTAACAATATCCGTGTTCAAATGGAAGAAACTACTTCTGAATTTGACAAAGAAAAATTACAAGAGCGCCTAGCTAAATTAGCAGGTGGAGTTGCAGTAATCAAAGTTGGTGCTGCTACTGAAACCGAACTAAAAGAACGCAAACTTCGTATTGAAGATGCTCTTAACGCAACTCGCGCAGCAGTTGAAGAAGGTATCGTTTCTGGTGGTGGTACTGCACTTGTGAACGTATATAACAAAGTAGCTGCTATCGAATTAGCTGGAGACGAAGCAACTGGTGTGAACATCGTACTTCGTGCTCTAGAAGAGCCAGTTCGTCAAATCGCTCACAACGCTGGTCTTGAAGGATCTGTAGTTGTTGAACGCTTGAAAAACGAAGAAATTGGTATTGGCTTCAACGCAGCAACTGGTGAGTGGGTAAACATGATCGACGCTGGTATCGTTGACCCAACTAAGGTTACTCGTTCTGCACTACAAAACGCAGCATCTGTATCAGCTATGTTCTTAACAACTGAAGCAGTAATTGCTGACCTACCAGAAAAAGATGCTCCTGCAATGCCTGACATGGGCGGCATGGGTGGAATGGGCGGCATGATGTAATAAGCCGCATCACCCCTTGATATATAAGGGTTTGAAGTGATTTGCTAACAAATTGCTAACATAAGGTAAACATAAAAGAGGCTTCTCAAAAGTTCTTATAACTTTTGGGAAGCCTCTCTCTTTTTATCCTATAAATATGGAAGTATTTATTCTACGGCATAAAGCAAAAAACTATCTTGTCGTATTATAGTTATAATGTTTTCCAACATTTAAATTAGTTTGCTTAATGATAAGACAAAATTAAATTATAAGAACCTCTATTTAATCAAAGGCTCCTTACTCTCTGTTTATTTCAATTAAACTTTGCAAACGTCTTTCATCAATTTAGACGTTAAGACAGTTCTCTTAATGTATATTTTCATTAGATTTATACTGTTAAAGGAGTGTATTCTTGGCTAAACTGGAGTTAAAGATATTAATGATTGGAGTAGCCTTATGGATATTCAAGAGCAGCTCATTCAAGCTTTAAAAGAGATTGATAGACTAAAAAAAGAAAATATACAATTAAAAAAGGATCTCTATAAAGCGCAAGGTCGTAATACATCCTATAGTCAAACATCTAGTATAAAGAAAACAATTACTGATTTTTCCCATAAAGAAAAAGCAGCAATTTTGCTATTTATGGACCTTTTTCGGGGGAGGTCTGATGTTTTTGCTCAAAGGTGGGAGTCGAAAACTACAGGTAAATCTGGTTATTCACCTGTATGTGAAAACGAGTGGGATAAAAAGCTTTGTCGAAAACCTAAAATCAAATGTCAGAATTGCTCCCATCGATTATTTCATACCTTAACTCCTCAAGTTATTTACGAACATTTAAGTGGCATAAAAACTGTAGGAATATATCCGTTACTTGAAGATAATACGTGTTATTTTCTGGCTGTGGACTTTGATAAAAAACAATGGCATGATGATGTATGTGCATTTACTGAAACCTGTAAAAACTTTGGGTTATCATATCATATCGAACGTTCCCGGTCAGGAGAAGGGGCTCATATTTGGTTCTTTTTTGAAAAGGCAATAAGTGCTTCACTGGCTAGAAAGTTTGGGAAGATTCTATTATCGAAAACAAATGAAAAACGCTTTGAGGTTGGAATGGATTCCTATGATAGAATGTTCCCTAACCAGGACACGCTACCTAAAGGCGGTTTTGGCAATTTAATAGCCCTGCCGTTACAGAAACAAGCAAAAATGAAAGGTAATAGTGTGTTTGTTGATGATTCTTTTCAGGAAATTGCGGATCAATGGAAGTATATTTCGTCGATAAAAAAGATATCTGAAAAAAACATTTTACAAATAGTAACAAAATTTTCAGAGGAAGAAGGCTATATTAAGGTAAATGAGAAAGTTGATAATAGTAACTTGCCAACAGAAGTTACCATTGAATTAAATCATGGTATTCAGATTCCAAAGACTTTATTACCTAGTAGGGTAGTAAATGAATTACATAAACTTGGGACATTTGGAAATCCGGAGTATTTCAAAGCTCAAGCAAAACGTTTTTCGACTCATCGAATTCCTAGAATAATTGATTGTACACAGATAAATGATAATATGCTCATATTGCCAAGAGGTCTAATAGAAAAAGTGGAGGAAATTTTCTTTAAGTATAAAATAACTCTTAAAATAATAAACAATCAATTTGTTGGGAATTCCATTAATGCTAAATTTTATGGTCAACTTACTACCCAACAAGCGGATGCTGTTGCTTCTATGGTTAATTATGACAATGGAATATTAGCAGCAGATACTGGCTTTGGAAAAACAGTGACAGCTGCAGCATTGATTAGTAGAAATAAAACCAATACACTCATAATTGTGCATCGCACACAATTAGTTGAACAATGGAAAGAGAGATTATCAACTTTTTTAAATATCCCAGTAAAAGAAATTGGTCAAATTGGTGGTGGGAAGAACAAACCAAGCTACAACATAGATATATCTACAATTCAATCACTTAATCATAATGGTTTAATAAAATCTGATATACACCATTATGGTCAAATTATCGTTGATGAATGTCATCATATTTCTGCTATCAGCTTTGAAAAGGTATTGAAATCTGTTCGAGCAAAAAAAGTGTATGGCTTAACGGCAACTCCAGTTAGGAAAGATGGGATGCACCCGATAATATTTATGCAATGTGGACCTGTAAGATATAAAACGAATAATAGACAGCAAGCCAATATTCGACCGTTTAAACAAACCCTTGTTAAAAGAGAAACATCGTTGAAAACGAATGAAACTGATATACAAGCTATATACTCTTTGTTATCTACTAATAAAGAACGTAACGATATGATTTTTAATGATGTTCTACAAGCCCTAGAGGAAAAAAGATCTCCAATAGTGCTAACGGAACGTTTAGACCATGTAAATGAACTACATGAGCTTTTTAAGGGATTTGCTAAAAATATTATTATTTTATCAGGAGCAATGAAGAAAAAAGAACGGCATCAACAGATAGATAAGTTAATGAATTTACCCGATAGTGAGGAGAGATTGTTAATTGCTACAGGAAAGTTTATTGGAGAAGGGTTTGACGATTCTAGATTAGATACACTTTTTCTAACGATGCCAATCTCTTGGAAAGGAACATTACAACAATATGTAGGACGACTTCACCGGGATCATCGTGATAAAGATGAGGTAAAGGTGTTTGATTATGTAGATTCAAACGTGGATGTTTTACAGAAAATGTTTGAAAAGAGATTAAAGGGATATAAAAATATTGGTTATAGTCTATATGGTCAAAACAAAAAGAAAAGCCAACAAATTCAATTATTCTAGTAGTTTGATATAAATAATTAATTTAACAATTAAACAGCATGAATGAGGGAATCGATTGGTGCAAATTACAATTCTCCTATTATAAATTATTTGATTAAAATTTAGAAGATATATTCAAGAAACGATGGTATTCTCAATTTAAGTATATGTTTTAGTGAGAGAGGTGAAGCCGGTGTTCGAACATATTAATCAAAAAAAAGCGCTTCTAGATGCTAATAGACCATTACCCAAATATACAGTCAAAAGTTTACGTGAAAAGTTATTACTCGAATGGACATATAATACTAATGCGATTGAAGGAAACACGTTAACTATCAACGAAACAAAGGTAGTTCTAGAAGGAATTACCGTTGGTGGTAAAACGCTGCGTGAGCACTTGGAAGTTATTAATCATCGGGATGCGATTCACTATGTAGAGGAAATTGTACATAAGAGTGAACCTTTGTCGGAATGGCATATTAAGAATCTACATCGACTTGTACTAAAAGGAATTGATGATGAATATGCAGGTGTATATCGGGACCAACAAGTTTTTATTTCTGGTGCTAAACATATCCCTCCAGCTCCTTTCCTCATAAAAGAAGAGATGGAACAGTTGATGGCATGGTACGAACAAGCAGAAACAAAAAAATTACATCCAGTTGCTCGTGGAGCTATGCTACACGCTATATTCGTTGGCATTCATCCATTTATTGATGGAAATGGTCGAACATCACGGTTGTTATTAAATTTAGAACTCATGAAAGATGGTTTTCCGCCAATTGTTATTAAAGTGGAAAATCGAATAGCTTATTATGAAGCATTAGATAAAGCACATACAAACAAAGAATATGATGACTTTTTTAAGTTAGTCGCGGGCGAAGTAGAAGATTCATTAAACCTATATTTAAGTACAATAAATAGAAACGCTTAGTAAAAAGTAAAGTATAATTGTCAGCTCAAGATACAAGATAAACACCTCTATATAACTTTGACTGCAATGCCAACATAGGGTAAATATAAAAGAGGCTTCTCATAAGTTAACTAAACTTGTGAGAAGCCTTTTTTCTTTTACTTACGTTAAGTTCTTTTCTAAGTTATTTATATTCGAAGTTAATTTTGGGCCCCCAGTTATTTTGCTAACTTATCCCATAGCTCATAAAAATAATAGATTTCTTCCATAATTGCTTTGTCTTCTTTCACTTCTATGCCACCTTTTATTCTCGCGAGGGTCTCATTTATCTGGAATATATATTCTTTCTCTACACTAAATTGAATTCTACGAACAATCTTTTCCCAGGCAGTTTCAGCATAATTGATATTATTACTAGCTTTATCCCAATTCTTTTCTTTTACGTCAGCTTCGATCTGGTTTACGGTCTCATATAATCGATCGTCTTTTCCTAAAGGTTTTTTTAATAAAGAGCCACTATTCATAATAAAAATAAAAAGTACTAATGTTAGAAGAGGGATAAGAGATAATATAACTTTTTTCAATGTCTTCACCTCAAATATTTTAAAATGGTCCCTCATAGTCACCAATATCTGATTTTTTACTAACATGGTCCTCGTATAAATCAATATATAATTCACCATTGGGTAAAATTAAAGCATAAAAAACTTGTTGAACATCTTCTATACCTTTTAATCGTAATTGTTGCAATAACCAATTCCGATCCTTTTTTCTCTGTAATAAATTTTGCACAATAACTATACCATCCTGAATGACCTCTGTGGATAGACCGCTTGGAGAACCTTGAAAGTTTAAATCCTTTGGAGTCAAGGGAAGGTATTCTGCCTTTTGTAGAACTGATAACTTTCCATTTACTTCAAATATTGCTAAATCAACCTGTGTAATATCAAAAACTCCTCGATCCCGAAGAAGCATTATTAACTCGCTAATATTAATTCGCATTTTCACTAAATTTTTTTCTAAAATCTTGCCATTCTCGATTACTATAGTTGGCTCCCCATCAAGAACTCTGCCTATATAGCGATTTTTTACAGTTATAAATTGTAATAGAAAGGTTAACAGGGCAAAACCGGCTAAACCGACCCAGTGTGCCCAAGCTTTTGATGATAAGTCAGTGGCCAATGAGGCTGCAATAGAACCTATCGTAATACCGTTAATATAATCAAAAAAAGTCAATTGTCCTACTTCTTGTTTCCCGAGAATTCGAGTGAAAATTAAGAGAGTAAAAAAAGAAATAATAACTCTCACAAAGACAACAAGAGCTTCATCCAACATAATTATCCTCCTCTAGGTACCTCATTAATAATATTTCCAAAAATAGGAGACTTAGTATTTTGAAGAATAATCGAAGACTGACAGTAAATCGTCCCATGATAAATGACTCTTGTCACATTATGTAATTTATAATAATGTAAAAATGCCATTAGTGTGATAGTTATATATTTGCTTTCGTATAGTCAGCAACTTACAATAGAGAATCGGTTTAAAATGTTTTTTAGGAATGGTGAAGAAAAATGCTATATATGTGGCATATTGAGAAGATAATTAAAGATACGTTACTAGACCTCAATATAAAAATAAATGTTGAATCCAGCGATAAACTCAAAGTACCGATGAGTTATAATGTAACAACAAATACGATAAAGTTTAATTACTTACAAATTAACGGATATAACTCTAAAATTAATTTTAAAGTTAAAGAAACAGATGATAATTTTGTAAAGCTAATTCTATATCGTCAGCTTGGTTATTACTTAGAATTTAGAAAAAATCCAAGAGTTTTAAAGACTCTCCTTTATGGTGAAGAAAAAGAGAAGGAACAGCTTTTAGCAGAAATCGAAGAGAATGCTTGGGAATATGGGAGAACACTGGTACCTGAATATTTATCAAGTGCTTATGATCAAGTACGTGAATTGGATAAATTTCTATTGAAAGATTGAAAAAACCAAAGGTGTCTTTATGTATAGGGCTGTTCAGTTCACTTTCATTTCGTATCGCAGGGCGATATAACACTTGCAAATAACTCTAAAAACCTTCATATTTAATAGAAAGGAGGTGCGATATGAGACGCGATATACAACCTAATGAACAAGCTTACTCATCTAAGGAAGTGGCAGAAAAGGTGGGTATTGCAACACCTACTGTCCGAAAGTATGGCCAAATCTTAGAGCAGAATGGATATGAGTTTTTAAAAGATGGCGATCGGCGTATTTTTGTTCATTCAGACATCGAAGTGCTTATAGCGCTACGCGATACAGACAAGTCTCTAGACGATACAGCTAAAGAACTTGTGGAACAACAAAAAGATAGATTAGAAGAATCCAATGAAACAAAGATAGCGGTAACCAATACATATGAAAGTCTACCTCAAGATCCTAATCAAATAAAAGAGGTATTAATGTTTCTAGCAAATGAACTTGCAGCCACACGGGAAATGAATGTTCAACTGACAAACGAAATGGTAGAGCTTAAAACAAAGGTATCCCGACTTCAACAAGATCATCATATTATAAGTTCTACGATTGGAAATTCAGCGCAAAAAACGAATGCTAAAATAGAAAAACTAACTGAACAACAAAAGAACCATTACGAAACATTGTTACAACAGGAAAAACAAAAATCTGAGCTTTTACAAAAAGAAATCCAAAATATGCGGGATGAACAGAAAAAAGAATGGAATTCACAAAATGATTTTAATAAGCGTTTAGAAGAAGCGATACATAAACCAAAAGAAAAATGGGGAGGAATCTTCTCGATATTTCGAAAATGAGTCATCTTGAATAGAGTAATCTAGAAAGGGTTGAAGGACTCTTTTTTTTTATTTCGCTAGGCGATAGACCTTACGATTATTTGCCACATGTATGATATGAGATCCACTTAATAAACGATATGTTTCAGTTTGAAAGTTTCAGCGACTTAATAATAGTATTCAACAGGTAAAGGGCTGTCTGCTATATTTTGATTTGTATCGCCAGGCGATATATGAGATTACGAGACAAGAGACATTAGATAAAGACCTCTCCCCAATAAATAGCACTATATTTCAAAATTCTACAACTTCCCGGGAAATATCTACAAATTATGAGCATATTATTGACAATTTAAGATAAATAACAACATAGAGGTGACAACATGAAAGGTCGAACACATTTAGCAATAGGGTTAGGGATAGGAGCGGTGGCGTCTGTTAGCCAACCGCTTGAAATGATGCCTGTGATTTTAGTTGCGTCTGGCGTGGCTTCCCTTGCTCCTGATTTAGACGGGAATAATCTATTAAATAAGCGTGTAACTAAGACAGCTAAACTAATAAAAAAGGGTGGAGTCTTTGTAGGTGGTACATTAATGGCCCTGGCTTTGGTTGCATTCTTTTTAGATTTAAATTACTTGTCTTTCCTAGATGATAAATGGTTTAAACAACAAAACAGTCTTCTGCTTTTTGGGTGGGGTGCAGTAATATTAGGACTTTCCTTTAATGGTCAGGAAACTTTAAAAAATATTCTAATGAGCATTCTAAGTTTGTTCTTACTGTATTATGCAGTTGCGAATGAATTGTGGTGGTTGGTTATGTTTGCTTTATACATTGGGGGAGCAGGGTGGTTTGCACACAGAGGGCCGACGCATACGATTTGGGCATTGGCTTATTGGTGGTATATGTCACATCTGTTGGAAGTTAATACAAAGGTAAATGGTTTGGCACTAATTTCAACGTTCGCATATTTTTCGCATATTTTAGGAGATATGCTTACGAAAAAAGGGGTTAAATTTCTGTATCCGATCATTAATAAAGTATTCCGATTCCGATTTTAATAGTTGGACAATATGTGTGATTTACAATTCTTAACTCAGTAAGCCAATTACATGAAATAAAATGCAGGATTAGGTATACTAGAAATATAAGTAATTCTAATATTTCTTAGACTGTTTTTTATACAAAAACTAATGTCCAAGATTTAAAGCTTATCAGAAAGGTGGAAGTAAAATGAGTATGTTAGTAGCAGAAAAAAGGAAAGAAACTAAAAAAACGATCTTGAAAAGATTGAGGAGTGAAGGGAAAATCCCTGCTGTTGTTTATGGAAGGGCCATTCCTACAGAGTCAATCTTGATTAACAACACTGATTTAAGAAATGTAATCAAGGCTGTTGGTAGAAATGGTATTTTCTCGTTAAATGTTGATGGGACTTCAAAAAACGTTATTTTAAGAGATTATCAAAGTAACCCTGTAACCAAGGAAATTATTCATGTAGATTTGCTTCAGGTAGATCAGAATACAGAAATTGATACAAGAGTAAGTGTAATTCTAAAGGGAACTTCGAATGGAGAGAAAGTCGGTGGAGTTGCTAAACAATTTGTTCATGAATTAGATATAACAGCTAAGGCGAATGATCTCCCTGACTTTATTGAAATTGACATTACTGAATTTGAAATCGGACATTCCGTTCGAGTAGCAGATATTAAAAAAGAATATAGTAACTGTACAATCAAACATGAAGATGATGAAACGATTGTGTCAATCGACTATGTGAAAGCACAAGCCAATGAAGACGAAGAAAGTGAAGTTGAAGTTTCGGGCGTCTAATCCTGCGATCTAACCTGGTAAGTTGAAAATAGGAATATAAGACAACCCAAAACTGCGTTTATAAGTGTAAAATAAAACAAATAAAGATAGCAATACTTTTTTATAAAAAATTTATTATGAGTCTATAGTAGAAGCATTTATTTGTTCTTCTACTATAGGCTTTTTTTCTGAAGAAAATGCTTTAATCCCTCCATTTTATATGTAGTTAGTTATATATTGTTCGAAACCTCTTTCATATAGGATGTGTTACAATGTAGGTATATAATCGAATCTTTTGTGCTTGAAATTATTGTGACATGAGGGCGAGGGATTAGGGGAAATGCAATTAGTTTTTACATATATAGTAACCCTTATTGCAATAGGGGTATCGGTGTTTATTTCGCTTTTTTTCAAAGCTGAACTAGAGCGAATGTTTCGCGAAAAAACGAGCGTGATCGCGTTCCATATTTGTAATGTGCTTATTGTGTTAATGGTGTCGTTTGCGTTTCATATCGTATTTACTATTTATATATTTAAGAATGAGTTAAATTTGCTGCTGCAAATGCTTATTAACTTGTTCATTATCCTCCCGATTTATGCTATTGGGAATTTCATATTTGAAAAAAATAAATTTAAGTTTCGAAAATACAGACCGGCTGAAGATGGAAAAGTGCTCGTAATCAATGAAAAGTACTTGCAGAAGAAAAAAAGATAAGTTGAATAGTAGGAAAGATTAGAACCAGGCTCTCAAAAAACGAGGCCTGGTTTTCTTCGTCTTATCAATCATGTGTATAGAGAATTAGGGCGTATCGAGTTATATTCCCTAAATACGGTAAAAAGGTACTATGAGGATACTACATATAGTGTATTTTGACAAAAAAACAGAAAATTTCAGCATATTCGGAGGATATTTGAGGATTTGGGAGGATCTTGGAAGGATAAACCACTATTCCCCCTCAAATTTTTCGAAAGAGTGAAATATGCTAGTTTATCACGAGATATGCTAGATTATCAGGTTTGTCCGAATTTTATTATTCCTCTATACTTTTAATGTAACCCAAAAAGTAATGGCTGTTAAACAAAAAAATGCTTATTCCCTCAAGAACAATAGTTCAAAAGTTATATCCTCAAACGGTCTTGAAAAATGTAGCCTTTATAATTCCCCTGCATTTTTCGTCGGACAGAATAATGAATTATACCTATCTATTATTCTAATCAATCTTAAAATTCAATAGGGAAGCTGTTCTATAAAGGTATGGAGGAATATGTTAATGCTTGAAAATGAATGACTATTCATTATGGGGTTATTTTTGAGATAAACTCAGTAAATATATGGGTTTACTGATAAATTAAAACTTAAAATAGAAAAAGGGGAGAAGTTATTATGAAACGAAAGTTATTTACATTACTAACCGTTTTATTGCTAGCCTTAGTTGGTTGTAGTAGTGAAGGATCTTCAGGAGATGGAGAGCCAGAAAAGTTAGACAAAATTGTGCTAGCTGATGCTGGTTGGGATAGTATTCGCTTCCATAACAGTATAGCGCAAAGAATCCTTGAAGAGGGATACGGATATGAAACAGAGGTGACTGTGGGTTCAACACCTGCAACATTAGAAGGTCTACGTCAAGGTGACATTAATGTCTATATGGAAGTATGGACGGATAATGTCAAAGAGCTTTATAAAGAAATGACAGATGCTGGAGATATTGAAGAAGTATCTACAAACTTTAATGATAATAGCCAAGGGCTGTATGTTCCGACTTATGTCATTGAAGGGGACGAAGAAAGAGGAATTGAGCCGTTAGCTCCCGATTTAAAAACGGTTGAGGACTTGAAAAAATACCCTGAGGTTTTCCCAGATCCAGAGGATTCAAGCAAGGGACGTATTGTAGGGGCTCCTACTGGTTGGGCAGTTAACGAAACAATGACAGCAAAATACGAAACATATGGATTAGGTGAAACATTTAGCTATATTAGCCCTGGTTCAGATTCAAGTGCAGTAGCAACGCTTGTTGATGCATATGAAAAAGGTGAAGGTTGGGTTGGATATTATTGGTCTCCAACATGGGTAACTGCAAAATATGATCTAACTCTTTTAGAAGAACCAGAATATAACGAAGAACAATGGAACAAAGATTTTGGTACGGCATTCCCACCGAACGATGTTGTTGTAGCAGTTCATAAGGACATGCCTGAACAAGCACCAGAGGTTGTGGAGTTCCTGAAAAATTACGAAACGAGTAACGATTTAACCGAAGAAGCACTTAACTATATGAATGAGAATGATGCTTCAGCCGAAGAGGCTGCAGATTGGTGGATGAAGCAACACGAAGATATCTGGACTACATGGGTTCCAGAAGATATTGCAGATAAAGTAAAAAGTTCATTAGAGTAATAAATTTGTAGTAGTTGGTAACTGCCAACTACTACATTTTTCAGGGATTTTTGGTCGAAAAAAAGTGAGGTGAATGGTTACATCATGTAACCTGTTTATGGGTAGTTTTCCAGATATACGATGGGATTTTCTAGGTAAATACGTTGAAAAATTTATAAAGTGGATCGATACAACATTCGAAGGGTTTTTTGATTTCATACATCTTATCTCCTCTCAAACAATCAATGGAATTGATAGTTTTCTTAGCTTCATTCCGTGGTGGCTCTTCTTAATCATTATTTTCCTTTTAGGATGGCGCTTTAAATCTGCTCTTTCCGGTGTTTTATATGCATTCTTTATCTTCTTAATTGGAACGTTTGGACTTTGGGATGTATTGATGATCACGATTGCCATCGTCTTAACCTCGGTGGTAATATCACTAGTCATCGGGATTCCAGTTGGGGTATGGATGGCGTTTAGTAAAAAGTTCTCCATCATCATGAGACCAATTCTTGATGCCATGCAAACAATGCCAAGTTTTGTTTATTTGATTCCGGCTATTTTCTTCTTCAGTCTAGGAAATGTTTCGGCTGTATTTGCGACGTTAATTTATGCATTGCCACCAGTTATTCGATTAACTGAGCTCGCAATACGGAATGTTGATGAAGATGTCATTGAATCTGCTCAATCTTTTGGTTCTTCGAGATGGCAAATGCTCACAAAGGTACAATTACCACAGGCACTTCCAACGATTATGGCAGGGGTAAACCAAACTACGATGATGGCACTTGCAATGGTTGTTATTGCGTCTATGGTAGGTGCAAAGGGACTAGGTGAACAGGTTCTAATCGCAATTAACCGTATAGATATGGCACTCGGATTTGAAGCGGGAATTAGTATTGTGTTTCTAGCCATCATTATTGACCGCGTGACTTCAGGGGTAGCGAATTCCTTCCAGAAACACAGGGGGTCTTAATCATGGAAACAAAAATTAAAATAGAAAACGTCTCAAAGATATTTGGTTCGAAACCAAAATCAATCATTCCAATGGTCGAAAAAGGAATGAGTAAAAAAGAAATTTTAGAAAAAACAAATCATACCGTTGGTGTTTATAACGCATCAATGGACATCAAAAAAGGTGAAATCTTTGTCATTATGGGGCTTTCCGGTAGTGGTAAGTCTACATTGATTCGCTGTTTTAACCTTTTAAATAAACCTACAGCTGGTTCGATCTATGTAGATGGCGAAGATGTTGTTCGCTACAATTCTTCCCAGTTGAAAAAGTTCAGGCAGGAAAAAATTGCAATGGTATTCCAACATTTTGGCTTATTCAGTCACCGCACTGTTTTAGCAAATGTTGAATATGGACTTGAAATAAAAAATGTCTCAAAAGAAGAACGTAGAGAGATTGCTTTGAAGAATATTGAAAGTGTTGGGTTAAAAGGGTATGAAGATAAATATCCAGGAGAACTTTCTGGCGGGATGCAGCAACGTGTTGGCTTGGCGCGTGCGTTAGCAAATGATCCAGATATTCTATTAATGGATGAACCTTTCAGTGCACTTGATCCACTCATCCGTAGAGAAATGCAACTCGAACTTTTAGAACTTCAGGACAAGCTTCAAAAGACAATCATCTTTATCACACATGATATCAATGAAGCGTTTAAACTAGGAGATCGAGTTGCGGTCTTGAAGGATGGCGTCGTTGAGCAAATTGGTACACCAGAAGAGATTATTGAGACTCCTGCGAATGACTATATCTCTGAATTTATAAAGGATATTGATCGCTCTAAAGTATTACAAGCGGAGCATGTTATGATTAAGTCAAGCGCAATGGTTTCTTTAAAAGATGGATTACAGGTTGCGGTAAAAGAAATGCAGAAGAATGGTATATCGAGTGTATTCGTTGTAAACAAGCATAGACAACTGCAAGGAATAGTTACGATTGACGATTGCATTGATGGAATAAAGGAAAAGAAGACACTTACTGACGTGCTTCACGATGATATTTTTAAAGTATCGAAGGATGAATATATCCAAGATATAATTCCGAAAGCATTGGAGACAAAGTTCCCACTAGCCGTAGTCGACGAAGATTCTCGACTATTAGGCATTATCCTTCGGGTTCATGTTTTATCAAGTTTAGTCTAATAGAATACGAACTTACTATGACTCAGATTATTTTATGAATCTGAGTCATTTTTTATAGTGACCTCTAATTTTAAAGGGAATTGTTGGTTAACCATAGAAATCATAATATGGTGGATAGTATAATGGATACATATATTGTAAGAAGATGCTAGGTAAATAGGGGGACGGAAAATGGCGCAGCTTGATATGTTACATCCAGTTTTAGGAACAGTTATTGAAAACATTGAAAAAGTAATGATCGGAAAAAGAGATGTAGCCACACTGAGTTTGGTTGCATTATTGTCAGAGGGACATGTCTTATTAGAGGATGTACCAGGTGTCGGGAAGACCATGATGGTGCGTTCTCTTGCAAAATCAGTGAGTGCGGAATTCAAGCGGATTCAGTTTACGCCCGACCTATTGCCGTCAGATGTAACTGGAACGTCCATCTATAATCCGAAAGAACTCCAATTTGAGTTCAGACCGGGTCCAATTATTGGTCATATAGTACTTGCGGACGAAATCAATAGAACCTCTCCGAAGACACAATCGGCCCTGCTTGAGGGAATGGAAGAAAGCAGTATCACTGTTGACGGAGTAACCCGATCGTTACCAAAGCCTTTCTTTGTTATGGCAACCCAAAACCCGATTGAATATGAAGGAACATACCCATTACCAGAAGCGCAGCTCGATCGTTTTCTATTAAAAATGAAAATGGGGTATCCATCTGTTACTGAGGAAATTGAGGTGTTGAATCGGGCGGAAAAGTCCAAGCCAATTGAAAAACTAGAAGCGGTAATTACACTTGAAGAACTCATTTTTCTTCAAAAAGAAGCAAAAGAAGTTTATGTTGACCAAACAATTAAAGAATATATTGTAGATTTAGTGAGCCGAACGAGAGAGCATAGTTCCGTTTATTTAGGGGCTAGTCCTCGAGGGTCGATTGCATTAATGCGGGCATCTCAGGCCTATGCCTTGATTCATGGAAGGGATTTTGTGATACCGGATGACATTCAATATCTCGCGTTATATGTTCTTCCACATCGAATCATATTAAAATCAGAAGCAAGATTTGAAGGAATGACAACTGAAAAAATAGTATCGAAAATCATTGAAAGAACACCTATTCCAGTGCAAAGGTCGTTGAATCGTTAATGAGGAGACTATTTCGGAAACTTAAAGAAATGGGGAAACTCGTTAATATTTTTCTTCTAATTGTAGCTACATTTGTGTATGCGATGTTTCAAGGTGGGTTCGTAAGCTGGTTTCTATTTTATAGTTTTATCCCATTTGGATTGTATTCTTTTGTTCTATCAATCTATCCTCTTAAAGATTTTAAACTGGAACGTCACATCAGTCATAGTGAGTTTGTAGCAGGGGAGGAATTTGAAGCAACGATCTTAATTCGAAGAAATATCCCTTTCCCACTCATGTATCTAATTGTTGAGGAGCTTCTTCCACCTCAATTGAAAAAATATGAAGAATCTAAACAATCAAAGGTTATCCTGTTCCCTTGGTTTAAGCGAGAGTTAACTTACAAATACAAGTTTAACTCAGTCCCTCGGGGGGAGCATCTCTTAGAGGGGATCCGAATCAAGACAGGCGATTTATTCGGACTTATTGAAAAAGAAGCCGTTGCGCCAGTACGTGACCAGTTTTTAGTATATCCACAGTACGTAGATATGGTATACCGACAACAGGAAAGTCGTTTTGAACAGGGGATGACTTCCTCAAACGTAAGATTACAGCGGGATACAGCAATTGCGATTGGTGTACGAGAATATACACCTGGTGACCGATTCTCATGGATTGATTGGAAGGCATCGGCTAGACGAAACGGAATTATGACGAAAGAATTTGAGCAGCAACAAAGCCATGATGTTGTTTTATTTATGGATCGATCAGAATCGGTCCATTTTGAACAGATTGTAACCTTTACAGCCTCACTAACGAAAGCAATATTAAGAAAAGGGGCACAGGTTTCATTTATCTCGATTGGAGAAGACCAAGTTATCTTCCCGTTAAAAAATGGAGAATCTCAGCAACAAGTAATCTATCACCATCTTGCGAAAGTAAAAGACAATAGTCCGCTATCATTTTCGCAAATTGTGGAATCAGAAATCAAAAAAAATTACCAACCTGTAACTTTCATGCTGGTCACAAGTGAATTAAGTCAGGATACAATTCATTTAGTGGGCAGGTTTTCGATGCGAAACGCAGACTTACAGCTTTTTGTGGTGAAGGATAGAGGAACCCAGCTGACGCAGGAAGAATTTGGTGTCCTTGAAGCGATTAGAAAGCATCATGTATTTGCAAAAGTTGTTTATGAAGGACAATTTACCGAGGTATTTAATGAGGTGAGGAAATCATGAAGCCTAAAATTCCAGCAAAACGTGATGTTCGAAACCTATTATTAAATATATTTGGCTTTCTCTTGCTTTGGGAATGGTTGAGACCCCTTGAAACTGTGACGGATACTAAGGAAACTGCAGGATTTGTCATTTTCATTGGTGTCAGCTTTCTATTGTTATATCTGCGAGTGCCGTTTGTGTTTAGTGCATTGATTAAGATTTTACTTATATTCTATATGATTCATTCTTTGTATTTTAGATATGATTTTTTAGATTCAACATGGTTAGGTATATTTATTAGTGATTTTATGAAAAACATCGGTCTTATGTTCCAAGCGAATTGGTTGGGGATGACGCCGATCTTTCGGACGATTCTCTTTTTCATTTTACTTTGGTTAATGAGTTATTTGCTTCATTATTGGTTTACTCATCAAAAAAGAATACTTCTGTTTTTCGTATTGACGATCATTTATATTACGGTGATTGACACATTTAGCCCATATGATGCAAAAGCAGCGATTATTCGAACAGTCTTTATTGGATTTTTAATGCTAGGTATTTTACAATTTGAGCGTTTAAAGGATAAAGAGCTTTCTAAACATGTAAACATCGGGAAAAAATGGGCGATACCATTAGCCATTTTTATTTTATTTTCTACATTTATTGGTTATGTTTCACCGAAAGCATCACCTCAGTGGCCCGACCCTGTTCCATTTTTAAAGGGATATGGGCAAGAAAATACGAACGGCTCCATCAATGGAGTAAAGAAAATTGGTTATGGAGCCAATGATCAAAATCTAGGTGGACCATTTATTGCGGATGATACAGTTGTGTTTACCGCTGAGACAGAAAAACGCCATTACTGGCGAGTTGAATCTAAGGATACCTACACAGGGAAGGGTTGGAAATTATCTGGTCAAGCGGACAAAGAAACCTTTAATGTTGAAAATACTGTGTTGAATTGGTATGAGCCAAAAACAGAGGTTGAGGAATTCAAAACGGAGATTCAGATGGATCTAAAGTATTCCCATATCGTGTATCCATTAGGTTTAACGTCAGTTGAGACTGCTCCGGATATCTATTTTAGCGTAAACCCATTATCTGAAAAAATTTCGACTTTAAGAGGCGATGATGAAGTCAAATTGGATAGCTACACGCTGAATTATCAGTATCCGAAATACTATATTAACCATTTGAAAGAAATCAAACAACCGGGTGGACTTGAGCAGGATAACAGCTTTAAAGAAAGATATACTCAATTACCTGATGACCTCCCTGAACGTGTAAAAGAACTTGCAGTAGAAATCACGAGCTCACAGACGAATCGGTACGATAAAGTAAAGGCAGTCGAAGGCTATTTTTCAGCCAATGGATTTGCCTATGATACGCAAAATGTGGCCATTCCAACAGCGGATGAGGACTATGTCGATCAGTTCTTGTTTGATACAAAAATAGGCTATTGTGATAACTTTTCAACATCAATGGTTGTCCTATTACGTGCAGTTGACATACCCGCAAGATGGGTAAAAGGCTATACAGAAGGGCAGCGAGTGGAATTAAATTCATATGAAATTACAAACAATAATGCACACTCCTGGGTTGAGGTATACTTTCCGGAATTTGGTTGGGTTCCATTTGAGCCAACAAAAGGATTTAGTAACTCAAATCTATTTTCCTATGATTTATCAATGACAGGAAATACAAACAGTCAAACGCCACAAACTGCACCAGAGGTAGTCCCTGAAGAAGAAGAGGTTGAAGAAACTGTTGCTAAACCTAAGTCAGAAGAGAAGGAAACGAGCATTTTTGATACAATAGCAGATACGTTCTCATGGAAATATGTGCTGATATTCTTATTAAGCATCTCCTTGATTGGTTATCTCATATTTCAGACTCGAAAAAGATGGATCCCATATCTTTATATTTGGCTATACAAAAATGCGAAAGATGAAGAGGCATATTTTAAAGCCTATAATGCCTTACTAAGACAATTGTCACGAGTAGGCTTCCCGAGAAAAGAAGGGCAAACCTTAAGGGAATACTCTGTTCAAGTTGATAAGTTTTATAAAGGACATGAAATGGAGCAATTAACGTTAAACTATGAACGTGCCCTATACCGCAAAGATAATGCTGCTGTAGAATGGGGAAAGTCAGTTGAATTATGGGAAAATTTAATTAAAAAGATATCATCTTGACCAATAGGTACCTGGTTGATAGAATTAAAACACAATTTTAATAGAAGTATCCTTCGTATATCCTCGATAATATGGATCGAAAGTTTCTACCGGGCCACCGTAAATGGTCTGACTATGAAGGCAGTTATTCTATTTAAGTACGTGACCTAGAATTCTGCCTTTATTAGGTGGAATTCTTTTTTTATGCATAATATCTGATGGGTATATTACAAAATATAACGAGGTGATTTTGTGGATAACGTTCAAGAAATGATCGTTGTTTTAGATTTCGGTAGTCAATACAATCAATTAATTACTCGCAGAATTCGTGAATTTGGTGTTTATAGTGAACTCCATCCTCACACAATGACAGTTGAAGAAATCAAAGCGATGCAACCAAAGGGAATTATATTATCTGGTGGACCGAATAGTGTGTACGATGAAAACTCATTTAGATGTGATGAGAAAATTTTCGATTTAGGTATTCCTGTGTTAGGAATCTGTTACGGAATGCAACTCATGACACAACACTACGGCGGCCGTGTAGAAAAGGCACATAATCGTGAGTATGGAAAAGCAACGATTACTGTTCAAAACGAATCCGTGCTTTTTGCAAATATCCCAAATGAACAAGTAGTATGGATGAGCCACGGAGATTTAGTAGTTGAAACGCCAGAAGGCTTTACAGTTGATGCAGTTAGCCCGTCTTGCCCAATTTCAGCTATGAGTGATGAAGCTCGTAAATTATATGGTGTTCAGTTCCACCCAGAAGTACGCCACTCTGTATACGGAAATGATCTTCTTAAGAACTTTGTTTTCGGAGCTTGTGGATGTTCAGAAAGCTGGTCAATGGAAAACTTCATTGAAATTGAAATGGAAAAAATCCGTCAAACAGTTGGCGATAAAAAAGTTCTTTGCGCACTTAGTGGTGGAGTAGATTCTTCAGTTGTCGCTGTTTTAATTCATAAAGCAATAGGCGACCAATTAACATGTATGTTCGTAGATCATGGCTTGCTTCGTAAGGGAGAAGCTGAAAGTGTTATGAAGACTTTTAGCGAAGGCTTCCATATGAATGTCATTAAAATCGATGCTAAGGATCGCTTCTTAAGTAAATTAAAAGGTGTAAGCGACCCAGAACAAAAACGTAAAATCATCGGTAATGAGTTTATCTATGTGTTTGATGATGAAGCTGCAAAGCTAGAAGGAATCGACTTCCTAGCACAAGGAACTCTTTATACAGATATTATTGAAAGTGGAACCGCTACTGCACAAACAATCAAATCACATCACAATGTTGGTGGATTACCAGAAGATATGCAGTTCAAATTAATTGAACCACTTAATGCTTTATTTAAGGATGAGGTACGTGCACTTGGGACGGAACTCGGTATTCCAGATGAAATCGTATGGCGCCAACCATTCCCAGGACCTGGTCTAGGCATTCGTGTTTTAGGTGAGATATCCGATGATAAACTGGAGATTGTTCGTGAATCAGATTACATCTTACGAGAAGAAATTCGAAAAGCAGGATTAGAACGTGAAATTTGGCAATACTTCACTGTCCTTCCTGATATCCGAAGTGTTGGTGTAATGGGTGATGCAAGAACTTATGACTACACAATTGGTATTCGTGCCGTGACTTCAATTGATGGAATGACATCAGACTGGGCTCGTATCCCATGGGACGTACTTGAAGTCATTTCAACAAGAATTGTAAATGAAGTAAATCATGTAAACAGAGTTGTGTATGATATTACAAGCAAGCCACCAGCAACAATTGAGTGGGAATAATACACGAACAATATAAAATAAATTTAAAATAATGTTCGTTTTTAGGTTGACTCTCTAGGTACATTGTCATATAATAAAATCGAAATCAGATTTTGTTGAAATACGTCGTATAATCTTGGGGATATGGCCCAAAAGTTTCTACCAGGCTACCGTAAATTAGCTTGACTACGAGGTATAACTGATAATGGAGAGTGTCAATTAACTATGATTCTCCTTTTCTATCGTTATCCTTAAGGTCAAGCGCTTCAGATATTAATCTGGAGCGCTTTTATGCGCTTATTACAAAATCAAAGCTCGTATGTACGACGATATGGATCAAAGGGAGAGGGAATCTATTTATGAAAAAGTACTTTCAATTCGATGAGCTTGGAACTACTTACAAACGAGAAATCATTGGTGGGCTAACAACGTTTTTATCTATGGCTTATATCTTATTCGTTAACCCATCAATTTTATCATTAAGTGATATACCTGATTTACCATCAGAGTTAAGAATGGATGCTAACGCAGTATTTGTTGCAACAGCACTTGCAGCAGCAATTGGTACATTAATTATGGGGCTTGTTGCAAAATACCCTGTTGCTTTAGCTCCTGGTATGGGACTAAACGCATTCTTCGCTTATTCAGTTGTATTAGGAATGGGAATTGCATGGCAAACAGCTTTATCAGGTGTATTAGTATCTGGTATCATTTTAGTTATCCTAACGTTAACACGCATCCGTGAAAAGATTATCGATGCTATCCCACAAAACCTAAAGCTAGCGGTTGGAGCGGGGATCGGATTATTTATTACATTTATAGGATTTAAAAACGCTGGGATTGTAATTGCAGATCCAGCTACTCTAGTAGCGTTGGGCGACCTATCAAACGGAAACACATTATTAACTATTTTTGGTCTTGTTATTACAGTAATCTTAATGGTTCGTAAAATAAATGGTGCTGTATTTATCGGTATGGTAATCACAGCTATCGTTGGAATGATTGTTAATTTAATTGAAGTACCGGAAAAAGTTGTTAGTTCTGTACCAAGTCTAGCACCTACATTCGGAGCAGCATTTGCTAACTTCGGAGATATTTTTACAATGGACATGCTGATTGTTATTCTTACATTAATGTTCGTTGACTTCTTTGATACAGCAGGAACATTAGTTGGGGTAGCGAATCAAGCGGGTATCATGAAAAACAATAAACTTCCTCGTGCGGGAAGAGCGTTAGTATCAGATTCAACTGGTACAGTAATCGGAGCAATCTTAGGAACATCTTCAACAACTTCTTACGTTGAGTCAACAGCAGGTGTTGCTGCAGGTGCAAGATCAGGATTTGCTTCAGTTGTGACAGCATTATTTTTCTTACTAGCCTTATTCTTCTCTCCATTATTAGGAGTTGTAACGCCAGCCGTTACATCACCAGCATTAATTATTGTTGGGGTATTAATGGTTGCAACATTAGGCGATATTGAATGGAAAAAGTTCGAGATTGCTGTTCCGGCATTCTTAACAATCCTAACAATGCCTTTAACTTCAAGTATTGCAACTGGTATTGCGATTGGCTTTATCTTTTACCCAATCACTATGATGGTTAAAGGAAGAGCAAAAGAAATACATCCTATCATGTACGGTTTGTTCATTATCTTTATCTTATATTTTATCTTCTTAGCTTAATAAAAGAGTGGATACCGGATTTAAAAGTCTGGTATCCTTTTTTTATTATGTCTTATCTTTTGTACTTGGAATTGTCGAGGTGTAATAATAAAAATGTTATGGCCAAACATTCGATAAAAATTTAGGGTTGACTGCGAACCTTAAACTTGGTATATTAAGTAGGTCGCTATTACAGCACATGAAAAAAATAAATCACTTTTTAAAAGTTGTTGACATAGACTTTTAAAGATGATATATTATAAAAGTCGCTGATGAACAGCGCGTTAAAAGTTCTTTGAAAACTGAACACAA
>NZ_NSEA01000028.1 GCF_002734285.1 Fredinandcohnia onubensis
AGCGAAAGGAATGAATATAAACATGAAAAAATTCGGATTGTTTATTCTTGGAGGTATTGCAGCAATTGTGCTTTTATCGCAGGTTGGACCACTGATTGGTTTAGCGATTAGCTTGGCCATTCTGTATTTTGCATTTAAACAGTTTATGAAGACTGACTCAACATTTGGTAAGGTACTATGGGCAGTTGTTGGGGTTATCGCTCTTATTGCGTCAGCTTCAAATGCACCTGCAATTCTAGGCGTCGTTGCAGCATACATTCTTTATGTTGTTATTAGAAACTGGAAAAAAGAAAAAAAAGAAGTCGTATCTGAATCAACTGACCCATTCACTAACTTTGAAAGACAATGGGCTGAATTGAACAAACGTTAATTTTTCGAAATAAGATTATTCATTAAAAAGGAGAATGATACAAATGGCAAACCTATTAACTCGTATAAAGGACACAATTTTAGCAGATTTTCATGGCGTGTTAGATGAAAAAGAAAAGAAAAACCCAATCGCGTTGCTTAACCAGTATCTACGTCAATGTGAGGCAGAGGTTGAGAAGGTCCGCAAGCTTGTTGAGCGTCAACACTCTCTAAAGGATCAATTTGCAAGAGAACATCGCGAAGCAGAGGATCTTGCTGAAAAGCGTAAACACCAAGCGGGTGTAGCGCACAAAGCTGGAGAAACAGAATTATATGAGTTTGCAGTTCAAGAACAAGTGTCATATGAAGAACGTGCGGCTAAGTTACAGGAAGCGTTAAAAAATACGGCTACAGAACTTATCGGACTTGAGAAAAAGTATGAGGAAATGAAGCATAAGCTTAAAGATATGCATATTAAGCGTATGGAATTAATGGGCCGTGAGAACATTGCACGTGCTAATCATCGCATGAACCAAGTGCTAGATACAAATGCATATACAAATAAAGCTTCAAGAACGTTTGAAGAAATGGAATCATATCTTGATCGTCTCGAACATCAAGTAAATTCCTCATACCATCGCAACACAATTGATGCGAGAATTGCACTGCTTGAAAAAGAAGTGAAAAATGAAGAAACACATTCAATTTCATAGTGAAAACATGGTATTCTAAGAAGGCGTAGACAATCTACGTCTTCTTAGCCCCTATACCTTACGGGCGATAATCAATGCATTCAATGAAAATGAAGGGAGGATCCGGACATGTTAAATAAAATCAAATCAGACAATCTTAATGCATTTTTTCTTCTTGGAATCATTTTATTAATCATTGAAGTTACGTTTTTTAATGGCGGAGTCCTTTTCTCTTTTGTGATATCGTTTGGATGTATTTATATTGGCCGTAAAAAGTTGCCGCGAACATTTGGCAAAATCCTGTTTTGGTTTGGATGGATTAGTTTAGCTTTTACCATTTTAAATATGATGACAGTAAAGTTTTTGATTCTTGCCGTTCTTATTTATTTACTAATTCAATTTTTACAATCTAAGAAAAAACCACATTATATTAAACCTGAGATAAAAGAATCGGAAAAAACATCAAAACAAGAACCAATTCTTAGACGTCAGCCATTGTTTCAAAACATCGTGTTGGGTCAACAAAAAACACCAGAGTATGTATATGAATGGAACGATGTGAACATTCAGTCAGGAATTGGCGATACGATTATTGATTTAAGCTATACGGTTTTACCTAAAGGTGAATCAGTTATTTTTATTCGAAATATGATTGGGAATGTTCAAATCTTTGTCCCGTATGAGGTTGAAGTGAAGGTACATCATTCCGTCCTTTATGGAGCGACAACGATCTTTGAAAATCAGGACGCTAAAACGGTGAACCAAACACTTCATTATCAGACTGAACAATATGATCACACCGAACCCAAGCTTAAGATAGTCACTTCAATTGGAGTGGGAGACCTTGAGGTGAAGCGAGCATGAGTACCGTAAAAAAACAAATCATTGTTGGTATTTGTGTCTCGGTGTTTCTATTTGTATTGGCTCATGTCATTGCATTCATGGCCTTTCCTTTAGCCAATTGGGCCGCACTTTGGCAAACAAAGCTAATGGATTTACCGTATATTATTTTAACCTTAAGTCTGAGCTTAATTGCTGGGCTTGTTTTTGGGATATTGTCAGGGTATTTATGGAGAAAACAGCTACTTTCTGTCTCTAACGCGATTTATCAAATGGAACAGGGAAGGTTCATTTCTGACATCCCAGTTAACCAAACAGCTGAATTCAACACTATTTGGGAGCGGATTAAAAAGCTACAAACTCATATCGCTGAGCAAACGAAACTTTCCCAAAAACTTGCAAATGAAAAGGCTGAGGATCAGGAAAAACGAATTCAACAAATTGTTTCCGATGAGCGTAATCGGTTAGCGAGAGAACTCCATGATTCCGTTAGCCAGCAGCTCTTTGCTGCGTCGATGATGATGTCCGCTATTAATGAGTCTAAGCCGCGAACAGATGAACGTGAGGCAAAACAGTTTAAGCTTGTTGAGGAAATGATTCATCAATCACAACTAGAAATGCGCGCACTCTTACTCCATTTACGTCCAGTTGCATTAAAAGGAAAGACACTCCAAGAAGGAATTCAGGAGCTCTTAGTTGAATTATCACAAAAGGTACCCGTAACAATTGAAACAAAGATTGAGGACTTTCAAATTGATAAAGGGGTCGAGGACCACTTATTTCGCATTCTTCAAGAGTCAGTTTCAAACACCCTCCGCCACGCAAAAGCAAATCAGTTAGAAGTCCTGCTAATTAAAAGGGATGAGTTTGTCATTCTACGAATCGTTGATGATGGAATTGGATTTGACGTGGAACAAGCGAAGACTGGTTCCTATGGGCTTCAGAATATGTATGAACGTGCAGTGGAAATAGGCGGTACAATGCGGACCGTTAGTCTTAAAGACAAAGGAACACGGATTGAAGTAAAAGTACCAGTGTTAGAGGGTGGAGAAAATGATTAAAGTATTATTTGTCGATGATCATGAAATGGTAAGAATAGGAGTTTCCTCCTATCTATCTGCACAGCCAGATATTGAAGTCGTTGGTGAAGCAGATGACGGAAAAATAGCGGTTGATTTAGCACTAGAGCTTCGACCTGACATTATATTAATGGACCTCGTAATGAAGGAAATGGATGGTATTGAGGCAACAAGAAGAATCATTGAGATCTGGCCTGAAGCAAAAATCATCATCGTCACAAGCTTTATTGATGATGAAAAGGTATATCCTGCTTTAGAAGCGGGTGCAACGAGCTACATGTTAAAAACATCGAAGGCGAGTGAAATCGCTGAAGCCGTCCGTAAAACCTATCATGGGCAGTCAGTTTTAGAGCCAGAAGTTACGGGGAAAATGATGGTTCGAATGAGACAAAAGGAAAAACAGCTTCCACATGAAGAATTGACAAATCGTGAAATGGAAATACTGCTTCTAATAGCGGATGGTAAAACGAATCAAGAGATCGCAGACGAACTTTTTATTGCGCTAAAAACGGTAAAAGTACATGTTAGTAATATATTAAGTAAGTTAGAGGTACAAGATCGAACACAAGCGGTCATATACGCATTCAAACATTCTCTTGTAAAATAAATATTCTTTCGACAAAAAACGCAGATTCCTTTCTGTGTTTTTATTTTTGTATTAAAATAAAAGAACGATTTTTATCCAACGGGCACAAGGACCTACACGGCAATTACCATATTTTATGTGATATAGGAAGATTTTTATACCTAATTTACTATTTAGTTTGTAGGACAGATGGTTTATAATTGAAAAGTCGATATTTGACGAATTTCGTCTGTGACTTTTGTACCTTTTTTGTAATATAAAAAGGATTATTGCATATATATCTAGAAATATAAGAGAAAATGGAGAAAAAGTGATGCAGAAAATGAATAAAAGATCGGTATTATTATATGAGGAAAAAAGAACTGCTGTTTGGTTTAGCCTTTTATTCCTAATAATAATGGCAGGGTATGATTTGTTTTATTATTTTATATATCCTAGTTATGTATCAAATGTACCATTCGGATTTCCTAATAAGTTTGGTTATGTTTTATACTTTATTATTGCACTTTTAATACCATTAATTTTTTATAATAATAATAAAGATAAACAGTATTTAACAAAATACTATTTCTTTTTTACGTATGCGTTGTTAAGTTTTATAAATGATTTAGTAACTTATTGGGATGAACCTGATTTATTCTCTAATGGAAATGCAGTTGAGCTTTTCCTAGTTTTATTTTCTCCTATTTTTGTAAATAAAAAATATTTCTGGGTAGTTTCTATAGGATTAACCGTTAAATATCTTTTGATTGGTGCAATACTTGGAACAACATTAGTGGCTCTTCCGATTGTTTTAACTATAGTACTGGCGATGGTGGCATATATACTACTTACTAGATTTTACGGATATGTAAATGCGCTAAGTACTGCCTATGACCAACAAATGGAAGGTATCGTAAAAGGTGTAATTGCTGCCTTAGAATTAAAAGACCCTTATACAAGAGGTCATAGTGAGCGAGTTGCTAAATACGCAATGGTGCTAGCTAAAGAGGTAGGGACATATACACAGGATGAATTAAAGTCTTTTAACTATGCTTGTTTGCTGCACGATATCGGTAAGGTCAATATTCCTGATTCTATACTAATGAAGCCCGCGAAATTAACAAATGAAGAGTATGAAATAATAAAAACACATCCAGTCGTTGGAGAAGAAGCAGTAAAAAACGTGGAAGGTCTTGGTTCAAGTTTAAATATTATTAGATCACATCACGAAAGATGGGATGGAAAAGGATATCCTGACCAGCTTAAAGGAAACGATATCCCGTTAAATGCCCGAATTACAGCAATTGCGGATGCATTTGACGCTATGACATCATCACGCTCATATAGAGGTGCACTACCTGTTGAAGAGGCTTATAATCGAATTCTTCAAGGTGAAGGCACTCAATTTGATCCAAATCTAGTAGCTATCTTTAAAAAGGTTTATCCACTATGGATTGAGATACAGAAAGAGTCATAATCTATCAAAGTAGGAGGTGACGAAATGTTAATTAAAAAACTAAAAAGGATAAAAGCGACATGCTGGTGGTGTGCTTGGTTACCAGGTGGCCGTCCATAATATATATTTTCGAAAGGGTGCTTATAAATAAACTAAAGCATCCTTTTATTATGAAGAAAAGTAGGTGTGAAGATTGCAATTAACTGCTGAATCTATTTTATGTTTACACGAGTTAATGATACGTAAAGATAATAAGAATTATATTATCGAAGATTTAGTAACTCATGAATTTTATGAAATGCCAGTAGTATGTATTGATGCAATAGAGTTGATTAACAACGGTTTATCGCTTGGTGAAATAGAACACCTACTCATCGAAAAATATCCAGATGAAGAGATTGATTTGCTTGATTTTGGCCAACAATTGCTGGATTTAGATTTAGTAGAAATGGTAGATGGAGCAAAAGTAAGTGTAGAAAAGACACGTAATCATGAAGACTTAGGACTTAAATGGATATCACCGAAACTTGGGAAGATTTTCTTTAATCGGTTTACTCGTTTTTTCTATCCATTATTTTTGTTAGTGAATCTCTTTCTATTTGTGAAAGATCCCGATCTTTTTCCTCGTTATCAGGATTTATTTGTCTTTGATACAATGATGTTTAATATACTTTTGTATGCCGGAGTTTCAATGGTGTTAATCTTTATACATGAATGTGGACATATTTTGGCTATCCGCTCGTTTAATCTCCCAACACGATTACAAATTGGCAATCGATTGTTTTTCATCGTATTCGAAACGGACCTAACCCAAGGCTGGAAGCTTTCTTCAAAGGATCGAAACCTATTATTTTTAGCAGGAATATATTTTGATAGTTTCATACTATTAGTTACACTACTCCTAAAAGTAACTAACGTATTTTCAAATGAGATTATGAATGGAATTATTGGTTTGATTGCTTTCGATATTGTGATTCGAATCATCTATCAATGCTGTATTTATATGAAAACAGATCTTTATTATGTTTTTGAAAATAGCACGGGGAATTATAATCTGATGGAAAGTGGAATGGAATTTATAAAAGGACTATTTAATAGTAAACAAAAAACATCAGATAACAGAATTATTGTCTTCTATTCCTTTTTCTTTTTGATAGGAATTTTGTTGACCTTCTCTATGTTTGGTTTTTACTATTTACCTCAATTAGTATATATTATGATAAATGTGCTCCCTGGGTTTACTGAGTCAGTATCATCATTAAAATTTTGGGATGCTTTCGTTTTCAGTGCGCAGATGTTGATTTTCCTTTT
Organism: Fredinandcohnia onubensis; assembly: GCF_002734285.1. GTDB lineage: Bacteria > Bacillota > Bacilli > Bacillales > Bacillaceae_L > Ferdinandcohnia > Ferdinandcohnia onubensis_A. The sequence continues at coordinate 6,295 of NZ_NSEA01000028.1, forward strand.
ATTTCTTTCTTACTCATTATTTAAAAAATTTGAAAATAAGAGAGAGTATAGGACTATATACTCAGGTGAAGAAAATAATATATAATGAAAAAGCATAATCATTTAACTAAGTGAGGATAGATATGTCTTATCTAAAACATAACTCTCTTCTTTTGCATGAAGAGAAGAAGGCGCTACGTTTATATTTAATATTGTTTTATAGCATTTTCGTGCTATATGATTTCTTCTATTATTTTATATACCCTATATTTATTCAAGCAAAGATTGGCCTTCCTACCGATTTTGCATATGCAGCCTATATATTAGTAATTGTCCTTATTCCAGTCTCATTTTATTTAAAGAAAATAGGTAAGCTGCATTTGATTAAATACTTTTATGTGTTGTCTTATCTTTTAGTCACTGGAATTGATGATGTAATCACTTATTGGGGAAGTAATGCAGAGTTTAAGAGTGGAAATGCAGCTGAAATAGCCTTTTTGCTATTCTCTCCTATCTTCATAAATAAGAGATTCTTCCTGACAGTTTCCATTGCGATTACAATGAAATATGGATTGATTGGTCTATTATTAGGAAATGGTATTGTAATGGCAATAATTTTACTGATTGGTATGTTTGCACTTATTGCCTATATCCTCCTAACCCGTTTCTACTCGTATATTGAAGCACTGTCGGAAACGCATGAGGAGCTTCGCAAGAAGGAGAAGCTTGCGTTTGTAGGGCAGATGGCGACGACGGTTGGACATGAGATTCGTAATCCGTTGGCGTCCTTAAAAGGGTTTACCCAACTTCAGCGGGAAAAACATAAAGAAGATGAAGTGCAATATATGATCATGGAGCAGGAAATTGATCGAATTAATTCAATCCTTAATGATTTACTGGTTATCGGCAAACCAAGGCAAATTAATGTTACGAAATGTAATCTAAAGGAACTTCTTGAATATGTCCTTTCGATTATTGAGCAATCTGAGAACGCGAGGAATGTTGCCATTGATCTGAGAATGGATGAGATTGTTCTGGATATCGATTGTGATGAGAAACAAATGAAACAGGTTTTCTTAAATCTCATTAAAAATGGTTTTGAGTCCATGCCAGAGGGCGGTAAGCTAACGATTAATGGCAGCCAAACCGCCAATAATATGGTGTCAATTCTCATTAGTGATGAGGGCTGTGGAATTCCTGAGGATGTACAAGAAAAGCTGTTCGAACCATTTTTTACAACAAAGGATTATGGAACGGGTTTAGGCTTAATGGTGTCTAAAAAAATCATCGAAGACCATCATGGGAAAATTAGTATCAATAGTAAACCTGCAAAAGGAACAAAGGTAGAGATTATATTACCAATTACGCAATAAAAAAGTCGACCCTGGGAGTCGGCTTTTGTTTTTACCTATAAAAATTTATCCATTTTTCAAAGATTAAGATAATTTTGCTAAGAAATCGATTTGATAAACTTTCTTTGGCCTACCACGTAATTTTTTTTGCTTTTTATAAGAAACTTCAGCTACTCCCTTTTCCTCAAGCTTTTGTAAGATACGGTTTGCAGCTCTTTGAGAGATTCCAAAATGAATGGCAAGGTCATCTGAAACAATTTCATTTGTTTGAAGTTTCTCCATAACGGCCATTATTTTTTGTATATTTAATGCAGACATGCCTATTTGACTACTAAATTTCTCAATCTGAATGTTCATTTGATTTGGAATCTGTAAACATGTCTCATCACCAAGAGGTCCAATTAATTGTTCATCTTCAGTCATTATATAGGACGTCCCGCGATCGATTCTTCTTTCTTTGTTTGCATGATCAGCATTGAGACGAGCCTCTTGCAACGAATTGCCAATTCCCCAACCAATATCTATTTCGAAAGGTAATGTTTGTTTAAGATAGGACAATAGTGAACATTGTGTAAACTCATTTGTAATGTCTCTCAATGCCTTATAGTTTGTAATGACCTCAAAATTAAGGAAGTTTCTCTGGATAATAAAGCCGAGTTGATTTTTACTATTGTAATCTAACAGTGCTTGATTCAACAATAACATTTTCCGTTCTAGGTCATGATTCATATCAGGGCTTATTGTTATTTGTGAAATGGCAATATTACCGATAGCTACTTGATTTTCAGTTAAACGCAACATTTTAATTTGATTAAGAAAATCATTCACTTTTTTAATCATTGATTCTAAGGAAGGATAAACAATCACATGTTTGATGCCGTTTTCAGTTAATTTTTTTGAAATACTACTAACCCTCGTAAAAGAAAGATCGATTTTGCCAGCTTCAAATAAGCTTACATGCTGTTGAAATACGTCATCATATACGGTCTCTGTGTCAAATGACTCAATATCCTTATTATGAAAATAGGGAAACTCTTCTTCTTCCAACCATTCTTTTAATCCTAGAAAATTATTTTGCTCAAAAATAAAATCAATCAATGTTCTTGAAATATCAAAATTCTTTTCTTTTAAAATCGTTTTACATAATGTTTTATAAAAATCACTTTCGTTTAAATCAAAGTAAATGGTAGGTTTTTCAAAGTACATTAATTCCTTTTTTATATAAAAATAGGGGACTTGACCACTAAAGATGATGCCATCCATAAATAGGGCGTTTTTTTCATACATTTCTTTAATTTCATTAAAGTTTTCGTATGGAAGAAACGTAAATTGACATTGATTTTCAAAAAAGTTTTCTAACTCTAGAATCCACGTTAATGAATTTTTTGCAGTGATGATTCCTATTTGAAACATCTATTAACTCCTTGTTTTTTCTTTTATTATACTATAGCAAAAATAGACATTATAGAAAATAGTCAGAATCTTACATTGTAATTATTTATTTTTTTTATTATGATAGAAACTATATTAGGAAGTGGACAAAAGGTGTCCGAAAATAAACCAAAATAAAAGAGGTGATGTGATGGCTCAACCAACAGTTGAAACTCAGAACAATCAAAATCAAAAAGGATATATGCGAATATTGAATTTTATTGAAGTGTTAGGTAACAAATTGCCGCATCCATTCATGTTATTCGTATATTTAGCGGGATTTATGATTCTGTTTTCCTGGGTCGTAAGTCTATTTGATGTAACTGTTATCCATCCGGGATCTGGAGAAGAACTGGAAATTAAAAGCTTAATATCTGGTGAAGGTTTACAGTTTATGTTAACCACAATGTTGGATAACTTTACTGGCTTCAAACCATTAGGACTTGTTTTAACAATGATGCTAGGGATAGGGTTAGCTCAGAAGGTTGGATTACTTGAGAGTGCGATTAAACAATCTATCATGAAAGCGCATAAATCCATTATTACCTATGCAGTGTTTTTTGTAGCGATTATGGGTAATATTGCATCTGATGCTGCATTTGTTATCATTCCTCCACTTGCAGCTGTAATTTTCCATACAATGGGTAGACACCCGATTGCTGGTTTAGCTGCTGGATTTGCGGGTGCTGGGATTGGTTTTACGGCAAACATTCTAATTGCTGGAACTGACGCACTCCTTTCTGGAATTTCCACAGAGGTAGCAAAAACAATAGATCCAAATGTAGTAGTTACTCCTGTTGATAACTGGTTTTTCATGAGTGCTTCTGTATTTGTTCTTACCGTAGTTGGGGTATTCGTCAACGATAAAATAGTTGAACCAAGGCTTGGAAAATATGAAGGGGGCGCGGTTAGCGAGAAATCAAAAGAAGTTGATCCGCTAGAAAAGAAGGCACTTAGAAATACATTGATTGCTGCACTTATTTATATTGGGGCTATTGTAACTCTGATCTATATGCCTAATTCCCCGTTAACAAATGAAGAGGGAGGATTAATTCCTTCTCCATTCCTAAGTGGGATCATTCCGATTATTTTCCTTTTCTTTGTTGTCGTCGGTATAACTTTTGGGGTAACAATGAAGAAAATCAAAAGCACGTCTGATGTACCAAAGTATATGACTGAGGCCATTACAGAAATGGCTCCTTATATCGTACTCGTATTTGCGATTGGACAATTTATTGCGTATTTTAACTGGAGTAATCTTGCAACATGGATTGCTGTTAATAGTGCAGAATTCTTAAGTGCTGCAAATATTTCGGGCTTAGCTGTCATTATTGGTTTTGTCATCTTAACAGCATTACTTAGTCTATTTGTAACGAGTGGCTCAGCATTATGGGCACTCGAAGCGCCAATTTTCGTTCCAATGATGATGCTAATGAACTATCATCCAGCTTTTGTTCAGGTTGCTTATCGTATTGGTGAATCATCAACTAATATGCTAACACCACTTAACCCATATATTGCGATTATCCTCGCTTTTATGAATGAATATGATAAAAAAGCTGGAATTGGTACATTGATGGCACTGATGATTCCTTACTCAATTGCATTTTTAGCAATCTGGATTGTCATGCTACTCGTATTTGGCCTATTTGGTATTCCAATTGGACCAGGAATTCAAATGTACATGAATTAATTTATTTTTATAAAAGTTGTAGATTACTTGTTCTAGGAGGAGGGATTAAAGCCCTTCTCCTATAAACATTTCAACGTCTAAAAGGGGTGACCGCGATGTCAAGAAATTTTTCACAAATGGTAGAAGAGATTTATCCATCAATGGTTGAATGGAGACGAGATTTTCATAAATACGCTGAATCTGGCTGGGTCGAATTTCGAACTGCTTCAATCGTTGCTTCAAAATTATCAGAATGGGGTTATGAGGTTAAGGTTGGTAAAGAAGTAGTCGATCATAATTCTCGAATGGGTGTACCACCGCAATCAGTACTTGAAATGCATGAAAAAAGAGCATTAGAGCAAGGAGCAAAAGAAGAGTGGATCCCATATTTATCTGGTGGATATACAGGTGTAGTGGGTGTTTTAGACACAGGAAAACCAGGACCAACTGTTGGACTACGATTTGATATGGACGCACTAGATATTCAGGAATCTAATGCAGAAGATCATTTCCCTGTTAGCCAAGAATTCCAATCTATTAATTCTGGGATGATGCATTCTTGTGGACATGATGCGCATACTTCAATTGGTCTAGGAATTGCCAAGCTTTTAACAGGAATGAAAGAGGAGTTAACTGGAAAAATTAAACTCATTTTTCAACCGGCTGAAGAAGGTGTACGTGGTGCGAAATCCATGGTAGAAGCAGGAGTCGTCGATGATGTTGATCTATTTATTGCAGCACATGTTGGTACAGGAGTTCCATTAGGTGAGGTTATTTGTGGTTCTAATGGATTTTTATCAACGACGAAATTAAATGTTGAGTTTTCTGGAAAAGCTGCACATGCTGGGGCAAAACCAGAAGAAGGAAAAAATGCTCTACTTGCTGCTGCTTCTGCGGTTCTTGGCTTACAAAGTATCCCTCGTCATAGTGGTGGCGCATCGAGAGTAAATGTAGGGGTACTTCAAGCTGGTAGTGGAAGAAATATTATCCCTCAACATGCTCATTTGAAGGTTGAAACTCGTGGAATCAATACAGAAGTTAATGAGTTTATGTTAGAAAGCGCAAAAAATGTACTGAATGGCGCTGCTTCCATGTACGGAGTGGATGTTGAATATGACATCGTTGGCGAAGCCCGTACAAGTGATTCAAGTGAAGAATTAATCGAATTTATGCATGATAGCATCGGGAATGTGACAGGCGTACATTCGATCGTAAAGGAGTCTTCTTTTGCTGCAGGTTCAGAAGATGCTACCTATATGATGGCTAGAGTGAAAGAAAACGGTGGATTTGCAACCTATAGCATTCTAGGAACTACTTTAGCAGCTGGCCATCATAATGAAAAGTTCGATATCGATGAAACAGTCATGAAAATTGGAGTAGAATCATTTCTACACATCTTAACATCAGTTAAAAATCGACAATGGGGGTAAGTGAAAATTGAACTTTGTTGAAAAAATAAACGACTATATAGAGGCAAAAAGAGACACATATATCAAAATTAGCGATCAAATTTGGGACTTGGCTGAAACTAGATTTGAAGAGCATCAGTCTGCAGACGTTTTATGTCAGGCGCTTGAGAATGAAGGTTTTAAGGTTGAACGTGGAGTAGGTGGAGTTAAGACAGCATTTACTGGTACTTTTGGAAGTGGAAAGCCGGTTATTGGGATTTTAGGAGAATATGATGCACTTTCAGGTATGAGTCAAAAAGCAGGTTCTACCACATATGAACCTCTCGAAGAAAAAGGGAACGGTCACGGTTGTGGACATAATTTGCTAGGAACTGCTCCATTAGCAGCGGTTATTGCCGTGAAGCAATATATGGAGGAAAACAATTTATCTGGTACCATTAAATATTATGGATGCCCTGGTGAAGAAGGTGGTTCAGGAAAAACATTCATGGCAAGAGAAGGTGCGTTCGATGATATTGATTGTGCCCTTACATGGCATCCACATTCAACGAGCGGAGTATTTACGCTATCAACTCTAGCAAACTATCAAGTTTATTTTACATTCAAAGGAGTAGCTTCTCATGCTGCAAACTCTCCACATCTAGGTAGAAGTGCATTAGATGCGGTTGAACTAATGAATGTAGGTGTCAATTATTTACGTGAACACATTATACCAGAGGCACGGGTTCATTATTCCATTACCAATACAGGAGGATTTTCTCCGAATGTAGTCCAAAGTGAAGCACAAGTTCTCTATTTAATTCGAGCACCTCATATGAAGGATGTAAGAAGTATATATGAACGTGTTGTAAATATTGCGAAAGGTGCAGCCTTGATGACGGAAACAAAAGTCGAGGTCACTTTCGATAAAGCGTGCTCAAACTATATTCCAAATAATGCACTAGGGCAAGTGTTACATAATCATTTGGAGAATGTAGGTCTTGCGGAATATAATGAAGAAGAAATGAGTTATGCGGAAGAAATTAGAAAGCAAATTTCAGATGATGATGTTAGCAATGCCCTTAATGAAATGAAAAAAGTTGCGGGATCAAAGGCCAATTTAATTACAAGAGACTTTGCAACAAAAACTTTCAACGACCTTGTTGTCCCTTATGAAGAATCGAATGGTATCTTGTTTGGTTCATCAGATGTTGGGGATGTAAGTTGGATTGTGCCAACAGCACAATTCTTTGGGGAATGCTTTGTAATGGGAACACCACTCCATTCATGGCAGTTAGTTTCCCAAGGCAGAACATCTATTGCTCATAAAGGAATGCTTCAAGCAGGTAAGGTGTTAGCTAATACAGCATTAGATTTATTCCTTCGTCCTGAGGTAATTGAAGATGCAAAAGTTGAATTGGAAGAAAAATTAGATGGAAATCCATATGAATGCCCTATTCCAAAAGGGGTGGAGCCATCACCATTAGCATAATAAGGAAGACACAAAAGTAGGCGCATGATTCATTCATGCGCCTACACTGTTTTGATCGCTTATTTTACTTGTGCTTCAGATTCCTTAATGTCTTTATTTTGATGCCACATTTTAATATGAGTTAGTATCGTAAATGCAAAGAAGAAATTCATTGCTAGCACGCTAACGAGTAGATGTAAATCTCCAAAATAAATGCCAGTATACCCTTTTAATTTAATTACAATAAAGCCTTCAAAAAGTAATAAAAAGAAACTTAAAAAAGCGGCAATCCCTGTCCGAATCATCATTAGCTCCCCCTTATGTATTCTAAAATCTATTTTTATTTTTCAGTAATTGTGGATAATTTGTGAACTTACTTAAAATTATACACTACTCTGTACTAATACGTAAGATGAAAGCGCTAAAAATTATATAGCAAACATTTATTCTCAGGTAAGGTGTTGCGAGCAAAGTTAATAATGTATATTCCATAAAAGGAAAATATAGGTTGCCCTCATTAACGGTGTATACTATAATCAAGAATACGTCTTTTATATATTGAATCAGAAAACTTTGTTCTTTTGAGATTACTTACCATGGATTATCGGCTGATTCATGGTTTTTTCTTTTTGATAAGTGGAGGTGGTTTGATGATGGAGGAGAAACATCCAGACTTCGATGAGGAAACAGAACGGTTGGATTTTACGAAAAAGTACATGGATATTGTCATTCAGGCATCAGAGTCAACTGAGGAGAACTTTCGTGAAAATTTAAAGGGAGCCCTGGATGGTGTTGATTTCAAAGACAGTAGCTTGAGTTATCTTAATATGTTAACGAATTCAACCTTACTAAGAAGAACGCATGAAGAGGTGCGAAATCTGAAGAGAAACCGCAACAAGCCATACTTCGCGAGAATTAATTTTAATCGGGAAGAAACGGGAAAAGAGGAGGTTCTCTACTTCGGGAAGGTCTCTCTCTTTGATAAGGAAACCCAACAGCCAATTATTGTGGATTGGCGCTCACCTGTAGCTAACCTCTATTATGACGGCCGCCTAGGGGATGTCTCATATGAGGCAGAGGGGGAGGAGTTTAAAGGGTACTTAGCTTTAAAGCGACAGTTCATCATTGAGGATGGGGCGCTCGCGGAAATTCGGGATGTTGATTTAACAACTACCGATGAGCTTCTGCAAAAGTCGTTGTCTGAAAGTGCAAGTAACCGCTTAACTGATATTGTCTCAACTATTCAGGAGGAGCAGAACAGTATCATTCGTGCGGATCTGAACAAACCAATCATTGTCCAAGGAGCTGCAGGAAGTGGAAAAACAACTATTGCCCTACACCGCATCTCTTATTTTATTTACACCTATGCAGAGTATTTTTCTCCTGACCAGTTGATGATTCTGGCACCGAATCGCCTTTTTATTGATTATATTTCTGAGGTGCTTCCAGAATTAGGTGTTGATCACATCCAGCAGACAACGTTTGTAGATTTTGTGAAAAAATGCCTTGGAAAACCGATTAAGCTCACGAAAGCAGATGAGAAGCTACTCGGATTCATCCATGATGAATATAACAATCCCGAAATGATTAAATGGATCTCAGCATTTAAAGGTTCCCTTGAGTACCGGGATATGCTGGAGCATTATGTGGAGGATATTTTAAGCTCCTTGCTACCGAAAGAGGACTTCTTTGTATCAAAGTTTCGGCTATATAAGGCGAGAGATATTCATCATTTAATGACCTATGAATATCGCTATCTTCCATATTATAAGCGGATTGAAAAAGTGAAAAAGGTGCTTCAAAACACGGTCCGGTTGGAAAAGAAAAAAATGCTTCATAAAGTGACAAAGTTTTATGATGATAAGCTTGATAACGTGTTATTCAAAACGCAAATTGACCCGGAAAAGCGCCGTCGTTATGTGACAAAAGCGCTGGATAAAAAAGCGGAGCTTATTGAAGAAATCACAAAGCAATCCCGCACGGCAGTTAATACCTATATTAAAAAGCTTCCACATCACGATGTATTCTACTATTTTCAGAGGTTTGTGACTGAATTATTTCCAACCTATGCGTCAGGGATTCTGACCGATGAGCAAATACAATTCTTTATGGACTATCAAAAACAACTAAAAAAATCATATGAGCTTGAGGATTTAGCTGGACTATTGTATTTGAAGGCAAAGCTTTATGGGGTGAAAAAGGAGCTGAAGGCCCGCAATGTTGTCATTGATGAGGCGCAAGATTATAGCTATTTTCAGCTAGCTGCCTTAAAAACAGCACTTGAAACCGACATGTTTACAATTGTAGGGGATATAGCCCAAGGAATTCACTCTTACCGAGGCATTAACAACTGGGCAACAGTTAGGGATAACATCTTTCCAAGGGCAACCTATAAGACCCTACAAAAAAGCTATCGGACCACCATTGAAATTATGAATGCAGCAAACCAATTACTTGATCTACTGCATCTAAATCTACCTATGGTTGAGCCAGTTGTCCGCCGTGGTGATAAGCCTGTTTTTCATCAAATTAGTGGGTTTGAGAAGGAAACCGTTCTCTCCATAACTGAGGTAATTAACACTCTTTATGATGATAATATGAAAACAGTCGCGATCATCGGCAAGACCAATAAAGAGTGCCAAAAACTAGCGAAAGCCTTCAAAAAATATAGTGATCTTCCCGTGCAGCTTTTAAAAGAAAATGAGGAAATTAATAAGCAAGAGGTCGTCATTGTTAGTTCGAATCTGTCAAAAGGCTTGGAATTTGACGCGGTGCTGGTCTATTCGAACGAGGAAGTATTCGATAATAATGAAATAGACATCAAGCTTCTTTACGTATCCATGACCCGTCCATTGCACCGGCTTCACTTTTTCGGAACGGATCTTACGAATTTTTTGCTGGATAAAGTGGATGAGGAGTTATATCAAATAGAATAAAGAACCAGGGGGACGGTTCCCCTGGTTCCCGTGGATGTAGTTTAATAATAGTGTCCATTGAGGACCAATAGAACCGTCCCTATGGTTCATTGTCGAAGATAAAAAGGAGCTTGGCAACTAGGCTCCAAGCCAATGCCCCCCTTCATTAGAAGAGGGGCATTACATTAGCTACAACAAGATTGCTGATTATCACAGCATTCGGCTGCATCTTTTTCATCCTTAACTTCTTCGATGGTAATGGAGCAGCAGTCTTCCTTGGAAAAACTTCTAAATTTGCTCATAAAACCTTTAAACATAATAATCTCCTCCTAATGGATTAATATTTATATCAATCTTTTATAAGATTAATACCTTAAATAAAATAGAACAAAGTACCAGACAAAGTAGACATTGTAAAAACCGAGAGTAAAAAGGCGACAACTAATCGTTTATGAAAAATGGAATTTAATAAAGCAACTTCTGGTAAACTTGCACCTGTTGAACTGATCATAATTGCCATCACAGGACCTATAGCCATTCCTTTTGCAACCATAATTTGAGCGATTGGAATCATAGTGGATAACCTTATATAGAGGGGAATCCCAATGATCGCTGCCACGGGAATTAACCACCAATCATTTCCACCAAAATACGTAGTAATAAGACCAGTCGGAACTGCACCGTGAATCAAAGAACCAATTAAAGCGCCGACAATGAGATAGGGGTAGACAGTTTTCATAAGGGATAAAGTCTCTGCCCAAGCCTTTTTCATATTGAACTTTGTGGCTCCTTCGTTTAAGCCTTTGATGATAACGTTTTTAACAGCACTTTCAAATCCGAGTGCTTCAAGTGTAAATCCAATAATAATTGAAAAAACAGTTGTAAGAACTGTGTATAAAACAGCCACTTTCCAACCTAAAAGTGCACCCATTAAAGTAAGTATGGTTGGATCAAGAACAGGCGATGCGAAAAGGAACACCATTACAAAACTGAATCTCATCTTTTTCTGAATCATTCCAACCACAATAGGGATGGTCGAACAGGAACAAAATGGTGTAATGAATGCTAATAAGATAGCGACAGTCGCTCCGACCACTTTATTAGAATGAACTAAATACTTCTCAAGATTCTCGTATGGAATTAATCCTTGAAGCATGCTTATGACTAAAGAGATAAGAAAAAATAGCACGGTTAATTCAAGAGCAATTAATAAAAAGTCAATAAATACGTCTTTCCACATTGTATTCACTCCTTTAATATTTGCGAAATGCAAGTATTGTTTCAAATAGTGTCCTCCTATTTAGGAGGACAACAATAGCTTTCTGATTTCTTCATTGCATCGTTTAATAATCTTACAGATCTAATTACTGACTCTCGTTCATATTCGCTTAGGTGAGATAGGATTTGACTTAGATAATGATTCATTTCTTGATCGATATTAATCTCCATTGTTTCACCTTTTTCTGTAAGGGAAAGAATGTTGACTCTGTTATCATTTGGATGAGGCGTTTTCTTAACGATTTCTCTGTCTACTAGTGTTTTTATTTGTCGGCTAAAAGTTGTTATATCAATACCTAAAGCTCCAGCAACTTCTTGCATGGAAGGATCATTCTGTCTTTTTATTTCGTATAAAATATGACTTTGTAAAAGGCTAATTTCTTCTCCACAGCAGTTTTCACAGCACTGTTCATTTAGGAAACCAAATCGTCTTACAACCATTTGAAATAAGCTTCTCAAGTTATTATTTTCCATTATTTTCACCTCTGTTTTATTTATACAATAAATATTTGCGTTTTGCAACTATTTTTATTATCATTTTGCAACTATTTTTGGGGAACCAGGGAGACGGTTCCCCTGGTTCCCGTGGATGTAATTTAATAATAGCTTCTATTGAGGACCAATAGAACCGTCCCTATGGTTCAAATGTTTCATATGAAAAAACGCAAAACACCTGATATGGTGCTTTGCGTTTTTTAAATTAAAATACTTTTGTTGTCCAAGATTCAACATTCCATACGTCTGTCACAACATCGTGATAAAATTCAGGTTCGTGGCAAATAAGGAGCATGCTTCCTTTATATTCTTTAAGGGCACGCTTTAGTTCATCTTTAGCGTCAACATCAAGATGGTTTGTTGGCTCATCAAGAAGAAGGATGTTTGTATCTCTATTAATTAATTTACAGAGACGGACTTTGGCTTTTTCCCCACCACTTAAGACTTCAACCTTGCTCTCGATATGCTTTGTCGTCAATCCACATTTTGCGAGTGCTGCACGAACTTCATACTGGTTGAAGGAAGGGAATTCACTCCAAATTTCTTCAATACAAGTATTATAGTTAGCTTCTTTAATTTCTTGTTCAAAATAGCCGATCTCTTGGTTCTCACCTAGCTCGACGGAACCGGATAGCGGCTTGTTCATACCAAGGATGCTTCGTAATAGAGTTGTTTTTCCGATTCCGTTTGCTCCAACCAAGGCAATCTTTTGACCTCTTTCCATGCGCAGATTAAGCGGTTTTGAAAGTGGATCATCATACCCAATTACAAGGTCTTTCGTTTCAAAGATAAGCTTACTAGACGTTTTACCTGTTCTAAAATTGAATTCTGGCTTCGGCTTTTCCTTCGCAAGCTCAATGACCTCCATTTTATCAAGCTTCTTTTGGCGAGACATTGCCATATTTCGTGTGGAAACACGGGCCTTGTTTCGAGCAACGAAGTCTTTAAGCTCAGAAATCTCTTGCTGCTGCTTTTTATAAGCAGACTCAAGCTGTTGTTTTTTCACTTCATAGACCTTCTGGAAGTTATCATAATCCCCGACATAGCGATTAAGCTCTTGATTTTCCATATGATAAATCAGGTTGATTACGCTATTTAAAAATGGAATATCATGCGAAATCAGGATAAATGCATTTTCATATTCTTGAAGATAACGTCTAAGCCAGATGATATGCTGTTCATCCAGATAGTTGGTAGGCTCATCGAGTAATAGAATATCTGGCTTTTCAAGTAAAAGCTTTGCAAGCAATACCTTTGTACGCTGACCACCACTTAAATCTTGAACTTCACGCTCAAGACCGATATCCTCTAAGCCCAGTCCACGGGCAATTTCGTCTACCTTCGCATCAATAACATAGAAGTCATTGTTTGTAAGGGTATCTTGGATGGTTCCAACGTCCTCAAGCATTTTTTCGAGTTCTTCAGGAGTTGCCTCACCCATTTTTCCGTATATTTCATTCATTTCCGCTTCCATATCAAATAGATATTTAAAGGCATTATTTAATACATCGCGGTTGGTCATTCCTTTTTCAAGCACCGTATGCTGGTCAAGGTAGCCAACGCGAACATTTTTTGACCATTCAATTTTTCCTGCATCAGGCTCAAGCTTTCCAGTGATGATATTCATAAAAGTTGATTTACCTTCACCATTTGCTCCAATCAACCCGATGTGTTCACCTTTTAAAAGACGAAATGAAACATCATTAAAAATTGCACGATCACCAAAACCATGGCTCACATTTGAAACTGTTAATATACTCATCTATTTACACCTTTTTCATAAGTTTAGTAGGACCAGGGGGGCGGTTCTCCTGGTTACTTATTTTCAAAAAAATAAAATTAATAGGGACCAGTAGAACCGTCCCTATGGTTTCCAAACACATTATTATAATTATAAACGAGAAATCAAGAGGTTGGAAAGGGTACTTTATTAGTAGAACAGTAAAAATTTTCTTTTCGTTAAATAATCTGTGGACTTGTCTCATATCTATTTAGTACTGATAAAAAAGGTAAGGGGCTACAGGATGAATACATTCTTTAAAGGAACATTGTTACTGATTATCGCAGCATTTATTGGTGAGTGTGTGGAGTTCTTAATCAATCTCGTTCTGGCAAAAGAGCTCGGTGGACATGGAATGGGATTATATATGACCATTTTGCCTTCAATCTTTTTAGTTGTCATATTGGCAAGTCTGGAGCTGCCTATTTCCATTTCCAAATTTATTGCCGAAAAAGAGGACAGGTATCACAAGAGTATGCTAAAGCATGCCACTGTTTTAACAACTGTATTTACAGCGATTATTATTTCGCTCGCATTTGTGATTCTACCAGTTATCCCCGTTTTCGATGATTACCATCCATTTGTTAGATGGCTCGTCATCTTGTTTATTCCCATCGTCTCGTTTCTATCAATTGCCAGGGGATATTTTATGGGCATTCAATCGATGGGGCGAATTGCATTTGCGAATTTCCTTCGTAAAGCAGTCCAGTTAATCTTGTTAGTGTTTATTTATCAATTACTTGAATTTGAAATTCATACTTCAATCCTAATCGCTTTATGTACACTTGTAGCGAGCGATTTAATCGTATTTGGTTATTTAGGATATGAATATCTTATTCACTATCGCAGATTAGGCCATCGGCCGACATCATCATTAAGTGGAAAAGCTGTACGCAAAAACCTACTGGCTGTTTCCTTACCGACAACCGGAATGCGTATTTTTCATGCGATTTCACATGCGGTTCAACCATTTTTAATTAAAGCAGCTCTTCTAAAAGCAGGCATGCCCGCAGCGGTCGCAACGGAGCATTTTGGATTGATGACAGGGGTCGCATTAACAATAGGCTTTTTCCCGGCTTTTATCGCCCATTCATTGCTGATCGTGTTAATTCCAACTGTGTCTGAAGCCTACTCAAAGAGAGATATGCCAATGCTGCAAAACCTACTCAAACAGGTAATGAGAATGACCTTCCTATACGGGGTTCCAGCCTGTGTGATTTTTTACTATTTTGCAGAACCGCTTACACATATATTCTTTGAATCATCTTCAGCCACTGTGTATTTGCAAATGTTGTGGCCATATTTCTTATTCCATTTCTTCTTAATCCCGATGCAAGCCTATTTAATCGGGTTAGGGTTGGTAAAGGATGCATTTATCCATAATGTTTGGTCAACTATCGTATCATTTGGGATTATGTTTGCCTTAGGATCCCTTCAAACACTGCAAATGGAGGGAATTATTATTGGTATGAATATGGGCGCTGTTTTACTTGCCCTTCTGCATTACGTAACAATCTGTAGGAAAATTGGTGTCTCCATATTCTCGATCAAGTTTCTACACACGGCTTCATAGTTTGTTTTGTTTGTCTTTATAGTAACTTCGTGATACAATGAGCAAGATTAATGTCTAGCAGTCATTAGTCTCAATATTTGAAACTAATAATGTAGTATCTTTTAAAATATTAAAATTCATCTTTCGAAAAGATTGGTAAATGGTAGAATACGAATAAGTCTAACCATGGCCTAACTTCTATTTTGTGTAGAAGTTAGGCCATTTTTTATTGTGTTTTAGGAGGATAATAGATCGCATGTCAAGGAGTTACATTACAAAACAGGAAGAATTAACACAAATCAGCAGCTATGTGAGCAAACAAATAAAATCAAAATTTGGAAAAGGTCCAGAAACTTGCTTTACGTCGATTTCGGAACAATACATTGTGGTTCACATAAAAAAATTTATGACAAAAATCGAATATGAACTCGTTGAAAAAGGGGATATTGAAACCGCCGAGAGGATCCGAAAAAATATAATGGTAGATCTTTATGAACCTATTCAGGAAACGTTAGAGGAGATTTTGAATATCAAGATCAACGAGATGTATCAAGACTGGAACTTCCAAAGAAACACGGGTGTGATTCTGGCGGAGGTGGATCAGGAAGAGAGGACACCAACGGAAAATTCGCTAGAATTTATGTTGCTACGAAACGAGATTAGCAGACAAAGTGAATTCTATCAATATCAGCCAAAAGAGCTTGATTTGACGAAAATTGGTTCAACGATTTATATCATTAGATGTGCAGGCTATTTACTGCCAATTGAAAGACTGCTAATCGAAAAAGGTATGCACATTCTCTCAGAAAGAGAAAATAGAGTTCGAAAAAATTACAATGCGAATATAAAGAGATTCAACAAAATTACAAACAAAGAAATAGATGATATCTTTATGATTTGGAATTACGACAAAGATGTAAGCTATAAGGTTTTTTATTGTAAGTGATAAATTCCTAATAATTCCCACCAAAATTGACAAACTAAGTGGTGTACATGGAAATGAAAGGGAAACAATGCTACAATAATAAAGGCCGATGAATAGAAGGTCATTGGTTATTGTAGTGAATTCCCTAAAGGTGGGAATCACATGGATTTACAGGAAAAATTAAAATACATAAGTAGTTACACAAGCAAGCTTCTCCGTAATAAATTTGGACGGGGACCTGAGTCCTGTTTTGCGGTTACAGCTGATCACTTTTTAGTTTTGCAAATTCGTGGTTTTATTTCTCCGATGGAAGAGGTTCTTTTACAGGAGAATAAGGATATTGAAGTGGATTATGCAAGGAATGTTGTGATTCAAAGTATATTAGCTGAATTAAAAGGAGCTCTTCAGGTCACGCTTGAGACAGAGGTAAAAAACTTTTACGACGATTGGAACTTTCCAAATAACACGGGTGTTATTATCGCAGAATTAGAAAGTCCGTTAAATAAAATGGAAAATGATAAAGCGATTGATTTTGCACTTCTTGAATCCGAAATCGATAGGATTAGTAAACTAGTCCAGAAGATTCCTGAGAAAACATCCAGTTTTCAAATTTCTCCAAGGATTCTTATTGTGAAACGAGATGGAATCTTGGTACCCATTGAAAAGGCGTTATTAAAAAGAGGCTTTGAGAAGGAACTTCTTTTTACAAAGGACAATCTTGAAAAAAGCTATCTGCATCGATATGGAAAGTATGAACAAATATTTTCGCAGCCAGTCGCTGATATATTTGTTGATTGGGATTTTAAAGAAGATAACAGTTTAATCTGTTTTATATTGAAATAAAAAATGGTAAATGCGAGGATGTCTTATTTGGACAAGCCTACGTCATGGCCTAACTTCTATTATGAGGTTAGGCCATTTTTCTTTTTTTTAGAAAAAAATAGAGAAAAGGTTGGGGAGAAATGGGAAAGAGAAGATGGAAGGCGTTGAATTTTTCGATATTTCTGTGTAGTTTGATTTTAATATTGGGTCAAATCTTTTATGTAGGAATCATGAATCGTTGGGAAGTGTATCTTTTATTAATTGTGATAACAGCATCATTATTTTCCGTTTATGAATCCCGAAAAAATCGAGAGTTTCGCTTTTTAGTAGAAAATGCACCATATGCGATTATCCTAATGCGCCAAGAGGAAATTTTCTATATAAATGATACGGGTAAATTTCTTATAGGAGCTTCAGATGATAAATCAGTCGTTGGGCATTCGTTGACCGATTTTATCAAATATGACTCCAAAAAGACAACAAGAAAAATAGAAAAAGGAAATAAGTTTAAAAAGATAACGGAAGGGATAATTGACCATCCGACATTAGGCGAAATCTCTGTTGAACTAAAAGTCATGCCGATTACCTACCAAGGAGATTTTTTCCAATATATTGTCGTACGGGATATTACGGAAGTGAAAAAGAGCCAAGAGCTTATTCAACAAACTGATAAACTTTCAATGATTGGTGAAATGGCAGCGGGGATTGCACACGAAATTCGAAATCCTCTTACAAGCTTAAAAGGGTTTGCGCAACTTTTGCAGGATGAAAAAACGACAAAAATGATTAACAGTTACTCCGAAATCATGGTATCCGAAATAGACCGGATTAACACGATTGTTGATGAAATGCTATTACTCGCAAAGCCGAAAAAACTTGAGCTTAAGCAACGAAAGCTCACAACAATCTTGAATGAAGTGGTGTTTTTATTAGATACACAGGCAATTCTTCATAATATCCGAATCAAAACCGCCTATGATGATGAAATAAAAAATGCGTTCATCAATTGTGAGGAAAATAAACTGAAGCAAGTCTTTATTAATATTTTGAAAAATAGTATCGAGGCAATCGATGATGGAGGAATTATCGATATTACGTTATATCCGAAAGGGAATAACGCGATACTTCGCTTTGCTGACAATGGATGTGGAATCCCAAAGGACAAGCTCGAGAAAATCGGCAAGGCGTTTTTCACAACAAAAGAAAAAGGCACCGGCCTTGGCTTAATGATCTGCCAAACGATTATCCAAGAACACGGAGGCCAACTAACAATCGATAGCGAGGAAACCAAAGGCACAACCATTGAAATTTCATTGCCGCTAATAGCTGAAGGTCTTCATCTGGGGTGAAGACCTTTTTGCTTGGCGGTTGTTGAGAGTATAGGGGATGAAGTCCCACCCGCAAGCTGAGCCTGCGCGTAAAGTCCTTCACGGTGTCGATGAAGTCCCGCGCACCAGCTGAGTCCGTGCGTAAAGTCCTTCATGGCAGTGATGAAGTCCCGCGCACCAGCTGAGCCTGCGCGTAAAGTCCTTCACGGTGTCGATGAAGTCCCACGCACCATCTGAGCCCACGCGTAAAGTCCTTCATGGCGTCGATGAAGTCCCGCACTCCGCTGTAGCTCGCGCGTAAAGTCCTTCATAGCGTTGATGAAGTCCCGCGCACCACTTGAGTCCGCGCGTAGAGTTCTTCATGACCCCGATGAAGTACCGCGCACCAGCTGAGCCTGCGCGTAAAGTCCTTATCGCAACGATAAGCTCGTTAAGTTTGCTCTTTATAAAAGTTAAGGTCTTCATCACCCGATGAAGACCTTAACACAAGACACATAATGAACTTAGTCTTCCGAATCAGATGGCTTCACAACTTTTAATCCACTACCACCATCTGGACCGTTCTCGGCGATATACTTTAACACCGATAGCTTATTATTCCAGAACTGATCGAAGTAGGAAAGCCACTCGTGCAGCTCTGATAACGATTCAGGCTGAAGTCGATACCGCTTTTCTCTACCAACTTTTTTGCCGCTCACTAAATTGGCTTCAGCAAGAATGTGAAGATGCTTTGCCACGGCTGTCCGACTCATCGCAAAGTGACTTGTGATTTCTGAAATAGGGAGCTCCTTATGTGAAAGTAAACGGAGTACCTCTCTACGTGTTGGGTCAGCAATCGCTTGAAATACATCATATTTCCCGGCAGACTCTGCCACTAATTAGTAGCCACCTGACGAAGTTTTTGCACAATACCTGCCCAACCGCCATTCATTGTTTCGCGGATCTCAGAAGCTTTGCGATTTGCTTTACCAATGATTTCTTCAGAATCTTTCCAACCGCCATGTATGAGGGTGAACTCTGTATTTCCATCGATTTCTTTCAAAAGAAACTCCACAACCCAGCCATCCGTGTCCCAGGCAAAAGTAAGACGATGTGGTGCCTCTACTTTTAAAACTTTACATGGAGAGGGTCCAAATGGAGATTGGATATGAAACTCATGTCCTTCTTCCGCTACTAAATCATTTGGCATGAACCAAGTTCCGATTCCTTCCCCGTTTGATACAAGGTCCCATACTTTTTCAATAGGTGCTTCAATTAAAACAGTTTGTTTTATATCAGGTGTTTTTGCCATAATAAATTCTCCTTTGCGATTATATATAAAACCATTTGGTTCTGTATTCCGATTATATGAAACCAAAAGGTGTTATGTCAATAAAATTTCATATGTAGTATGAACATCAATGATGTGGATAATTCTGGTGGTTTTGCATACAAGAATTTAGGTGGATATATTGAATATGACAAAAAATAGGAGTATGCTAGTTTATGGGATAAATTTTTTATTATTTTAATATACTTATACTAAGGGGGAATTACCCTATGGATATGCTAACGATTCTTGGACTAGCTATATCTTCTGGAGCGACACTCGCTTTATTAAAAATCATTGCAATTGATATTATTCTATCTGGGGATAATGCAGTCGTAATTGCAATGGCTACTAGAAACCTTCCAAAAGATCAACAAAACAAAGCAATCTTTTGGGGAACTGCAGGGGCTGTTATTTTACGTATATTATTTGCAGCCATCATTGTTTACCTATTAAAAATTCCATTTGTTAATTTAATCGGTGGAGTTTTACTCTTATTTATTGCCTATAAGGTATTAGTTCAAGGAGAAGAAGAAGCTCATGTGAAATCTACATCTGGTTTTATATCAGCAATTGGGACCATTATTATGGCAGACGCTGTTATGAGTCTTGATAATGTTGTTGCTGTTGCCGGTGCAGCGGATGGACACATTGGTATGGTAGCACTAGGGGTTGCAATTAGTATTCCAATTATGATTTTTGGTTCTAAGTTCATCGTAAAAGCAATGGACAAATATGCTTGGATTTCATACGTCGGTGCTGGTATCCTTGCATGGACAGCGGGGGAAATGGTAATGAAGGACAAGGGATTTACTAACTTCCTTCACATCGAACATGGTCCAGTTTCATACCTAATCGCAGCAGTATTAACAGTTCTGGTATTAGGATCTGGATATTTGAAAAACAAAAGAATTGCAGCCAAAAAAGAGCTTAGAAAAACAGCATAAAACGAAGAGGCCGAATCATATAGGATTCGGCCTCTTTCTTATTACAGGGAACCGTAGGGACGGTTCTAGTGGTTCCTTATGATTATGGAACCTGGTCACCAGGAGAACCGTCCCCCTGGTTCCGTTATTTTGCGATTTTAAGAAGCTTCGTGATGATGCTTAAAGAACGTCCTGTTCCGATTGCAACTGATTCGAGTGGATTTGGAGCAAGGTGTACCGGGACGACAATTTCTTGGCTGAGCCAATCTTGCATGCCATTTAATAACGCTCCGCCTCCTGTTAAAATAACTCCACGATCGACAATATCACCACTTAACTCTGGTGGGCAATCCTCTAGGGTTGCGCGGATGGCTTCTAAAATATGAAGTAACGATTCTTTTAGCGTTTCTTGAATTTCGGTTGAACGCAATGAGATGGTTTTCGGTAGACCGGTGACAAGGTCACGTCCGCGAATATCCATTGTTTTTGTTTCATGATCAACAAGTGCATAGCCGATTTCAAATTTAACTTGTTCAGCAGTATGTTCGCCAATAAGAACATTGTATCTTTTTCGTACGTATTGAATAATATCTTCATCAAACTGGTCTCCACCAATTCGAACTGAGTTACATGTGACAACACCACCAAAGGAAATAATCGCAACCTCGGTATTGCCTCCACCGATATCAACGATTACGTTCGCAACCGGCTCATCAACCGGTAAATCAGAGCCAACTGCAGCTGCAACTGGTTCTTCAATTAAATAAACCTGCTTGGCTCCGCATAGTCTAACTGCGTCCTGGATCGCACGTCGCTCGACAGATGTAGACCCAGATGGTGTACAAACGACCACATTTGGTTTGCGAATTGAGTAACCAATTTTTTGACTCACTTTTTTCATAATATGACGAAGCATGTCTGCAGTCATATTGAAGTCAGCAATTACACCTTGACGTAAAGGGCGAATCGCTACGATTTTTTCAGGCGTCTTACCAATCATTCTTTTCGCTTCTGCCCCAACAGCAATGACTCTGTTACTTTCAGTGTCAACCGCCACTACGGATGGCTCATTAATGATGATACCTTTATTTTTTGTATATACAAGTATATTTGCAGTTCCTAAATCAATTCCAATTTCCACGTTTGAAAACATTGTTATCTCCATCCTTTATAAAGTTTGGGGGTTATATTTCTAATAGACTAAAAATGGTTTTCCGAAACACTTTTAGCCCTCATTTATTTATAAAAGTAGTCATTTCAACCCACTTACTCTATAGAGTTCACGAAAAAATGTCGATTTTTGGGGGTTGTTGTCATATTGTAAAAATTGAAATATAGGAGAAATATATGAGGAGAATGGCAAAATGTTCAAAAAACACGTAAAATAGTAATAGATGAAACACTCCAAGAAGGAGGGCGTTAATATGGATTTTTCAAGTATTGTATCAGAGGATAAAATTCGTAAGGCCTATAAAGAAGGGGAATTTGATAACTTACCCGGATACGGCAAACCACTAAAGCTTGATGACGATTCTGCGATTCCAGAGGACCTTCGAATGGCTTATCGCGTCATGAAAAATTCAGGGTTCATCAATGAAGAAACAGAAATTAAAAAAGAACTGCTCACGATTGAGAATCTCCTTGATAACTGTGAGGATGAAGTACAGCGGCAAATCTATCAGAAAAAACTAAACGAAAAACAATTTCGTTTAAACCAAATCCTTAAAAATAGAAAGACATCACATTCAGCAGTTTTTAAAAACTACCAAATGAAACTGCATAATAAATTTAAATAGTAGAAGAGGGTAAAACATTGCGTTTTGCCCTTTTTTTAGGAAGGAAGAGAACAATGATTGTTTTGAAACGTATTTATGAGCCTTTTAGCACGGATGATGGAAAAAGAATATTAGTGGACGGAATTTGGCCACGAGGAATTTCAAAGGACAAGGCTCAACTTGACAAATGGATGAAAGAAATCGCCCCAAGTACTGAGCTTCGCAAAGAATTCAACCACAAACCCGAAAGATTTGAAGAATTTAAGGAACATTACATAAAAGAACTGCAAGAGACTGAGGAGAAAAAAGTGGCGTTGAATCAGTTGCTAGAGATGGCGAAGGAAGAAAAAGTTACTCTTCTGTTTGGTGCAAAGGATGAAGTGCATAACCAGGCGGTCGTGCTGAAGGAAGTATTGGCACGTGTAATGGACGAGACCCAAAATAGTTAGTGGCAGTATTTTTGAAATAGCGGGAGTAATCTTGCTTAGTGACAGTATATTCGAGATAGTGACAGTAATTTTGGAACAGTGACAGTATTTCACCGATAGTGACACTATTTTCGAATTAACGCTAGTATTTTCACAGTAATTGACTCCACACATCATGATGCCTCTGCCCAGCAGATCAATGATAGCGATTATTTGACTAACTTGTATATACAAGTTAAACTACAACTACAAATAAGTTTGTTTCCTTTATGAAATACTACAAACATGAATTACTTATATGGTGGTGTAGCAATTGAAACAGCCTTGGTGGAAGAAGTCTGTCGTTTATCAAATTTATCCGAAGAGTTTTAATGATACAACTGGAAACGGTGTCGGTGACCTACAAGGGATCATCGAAAAGCTTGATTACCTGAAGACCCTTGGTGTGGACGTCGTTTGGCTAACGCCAATTTACAAATCTCCACAGCGGGATAACGGGTACGATATTAGCGATTATTTTGCGATTCAAGAAGAATATGGCACAATGGAGGATTTTGACCGCTTGCTAGAGGAAGCTCATTCCCGCGGCATTAAGATCATCATGGACATCGTTGTGAATCATACCTCGACTGAAAACGAATGGTTCAAGCAATCACGACAGTCAAAGGACAACCCGTATCGAGATTTCTATATTTGGAAAGATCCTAAAGACGGTCATGAGCCAACTAATTGGGAATCCAAATTCGGCGGTAATGCTTGGGAGTATGATGAAACAACAGGTCAGTACTACCTTCACCTTTTTGACGTAACCCAAGCGGATCTTAATTGGGAAAATGAAGAGGTTCGTAAAAAAGTCTATGACATGATGACTTTTTGGTTTGAAAAAGGGGTAGATGGTTTCCGTCTAGATGTGATCAATCTCATCTCAAAAGACCAAAGCTTCCCAGATGATGATGGATCTGTCCCTCCAGGTGACGGCCGAAAGTTTTATACAGATGGGCCACGCGTCCATGAGTTCATGCACGAAATGAATCAGAACGTTTTCTCGAAATACGATAGTATGACGGTTGGGGAAATGTCCTCAACGACAATTGAAGATTGTATTAAATATTCAAATCCAGATCGTCAAGAACTGAGTATGACCTTTAATTTTCATCACTTAAAGGTGGACTATCCTAACGGTGATAAGTGGACGGTTGCCGATTTTGATTTCCAAGCATTGAAAAAAATCCTCTCAACCTGGCAGGTTGAAATGCATAAGGGTGGTGGCTGGAATGCACTGTTCTGGTGCAACCATGACCAACCGCGGATTGTTTCAAGATATGGGAATGATGGTGAGTATTTAACGGAATCAGCGAAAATGCTTGCTACAACCATTCATATGATGCAAGGTACACCTTATATTTACCAGGGTGAAGAGTTTGGAATGACCAATCCGAAGTTCAATGATATTTCTGAGTATCGTGATGTTGAGTCCATAAATATCTACAATATTAAAAAAGAACAAGGAATGAGCAACGACGAAATTATCGAGATTCTAAAACATAAATCACGTGATAATTCTCGGACACCTGTGCAGTGGGATGCAAGTGAACATGCTGGTTTCACAAGCGGAACTCCATGGATTAATGTTGCTTCAAATCATAAAACAATTAATGCGCAAAATGCGTTAGAGGATACAAACTCAGTTTTCTATCATTATCAAAAATTGATAAGGCTCCGTAAGGATTACGACATTATTACGTATGGAGATTATGAATTATTGCATGAGGACCATCCTGAAATTTTTGCGTATGTTCGTAATGGTGAGAATGAGAAGCTTCTTGTTGTAAACAATTTCTACGGAAGAGAAACAACGTTTGAGATTCCTGCAAGCTTAAATGTAAGTGAATATACCAGTGACTTACTCATTTCCAACTATGAGAATTCGCAACTTGATCTTTCAAAAGGAATCAAATTACGTCCTTACGAATCTGTTGTCTACCATTTGACAAAATAAACAATGAGCCATACCTAAGGGTGTGGCTCATTTTCATACCTTTTATTCTTTTTCATCAGGTAGTGGGTCAATTCTCTTTGAATCATCGTTATCCATAGAAGTGGCTACAAAGTAAAACCAGAAACCAGCGGAGATAAAATACAACACAGACATGCCAATAAGCGTTAGCCAAAGTCCTAGCAAGTGTATTCCCCCCTTTAGAAAGGTCCATTGTCCCAAAGTTACAATGCCCTTTTTATAGATATATGCAAGGGGGAAAAGTTATTGACACAATCTTGTGATTTATGTAGCGCACAATAAAAAAACCCGCCAGAGGCGAGTTTCAAAAAGGTTGGTTCTATGTATTATTTGTTTTTGCGTAAGCTTCCGAGCTCTTCGACAAGTGCTTGCATTTCGTTCGGGCTAAATGAGTTCTTTTTCATGGTAAGGTCGTAAATATCCTTTAATTCTTCGTACATTTCTTCGTCAAAATGGGAAGGCTTAATGGCACCAAGGTTTAGAACTTTAAGCTTTTCTTTAATTTTTTCTATCATAAATTCTACGTTTTCGACTGACTTTTGTGAGAGATCCATGTTTTCATCCTTTCAATTTTCAGTGTATTCTTATTGTATCACGTTTCTGCTATTATTTAATATGGCGAGGTACGGAAAAATATGACATGAAGGAGAATGGACAAAAATGATAAAGGTATTATTCGTATGCTTAGGGAATATTTGTAGATCACCGATGGCGGAGGCCATTTTTCGTGATTTAGTACAAAAAGAAGGGCTTGCGGATCGAATCCAAGTTGACTCAGCAGGAACGGGAGACTGGCATATCGGACATCCGCCACATAAAGGCACGCAAACCATTTTAACAAAATATAATATCTCATTTGAAGGAATTAAGGCACGTCAAGTGTTACCGGAAGATCTTGGGCAATTTGATTATATTATTGCAATGGACTCAGACAACTTAGGAAACCTTCAAAAAATGATAACTGGCGAAAAAACAGGTCGGATTCAACGGCTCCTTGATTTTGTCGATGAGAGTAAGATTACAGATGTACCTGACCCGTACTACACTGGGAATTTTGATGAGGTGTACGAACTTGTGACCAACGGTTGCAAACGTCTATTAGACGTCATCAAAAATGAAAACCTAGTTGGAAAGGAGTAATACGAATGGCGAAACGTAATAAAATGGTGGAAGGCATGGTCATAGGTGCTGCCATTGGTGCAGCAATTTCTTTACTCGATAAGGAAACAAGAGAGCAATTTTTACATACTAGTAAAAGAGTGAGTAAAAGGTGTGTTGAAGTGATGAAAAATCCACAGCGTTATACAGAGCTTGTAAGGGACCAGTTCAATACTGTTCGTACTACAGTTGAACAGGTCGCAGAGGATGTTCGTATCGTAACCTCAAAGGTAAACGAAATCGTTGAAACCACACCAGAAATTGTCGAAGCTGTCAAAGAAACAAAGGATGCAATTGCTAATAAAACGGAAGGTATGAGGGACGATAATATAGAGAGGTGAAGAAATGACCGAAGTTCGAACCTTAGATTTGCGGTTTATTAAGGAATTGATTTTGCGATATAAGGAAGATGAAGTAGGGAGTATGTCTGCAGAATTAGCCTACTTTTTCTTGCTTTCATTATTCCCGTTTTTAATCTTTCTCGTGACACTCATAGGATACTTGCCAATATCCCAAATAGATGTATTGGCGTTTGTGGGACAGTATGCACCTGAAGGTACTGTTGATTTGATTGAAGAAAACTTGAATTTTATAGTCAATTCAAATAAAGGCGGGCTATTATCAATAGGTATCATTGGTACATTGTGGTCGTCATCCAATGGAATCAACGCGGTCGTTAGGTCGTTCAATAAAGCCTATGATGTAAAAGAAACCCGGAACTTCTTTATCACGCGTGGGATTTCAATACTACTCACATTCGGGATGATTTTTGTCATTATCGTCGCTTTATTATTACCCGTCTTCGGAAAACAAATTGGGATTTTTATGTTTTCGTCATTTGGCTTGTCTGATGAATTTTTAGATGTGTGGAATGGAATTCGTTGGATTGTGAGTGCGGCTATCCTGTTTATTGTATTTACGTTTTTGTACTGGGTGGCTCCAAACCGTCCGTTAAAATTTAAAGAAATTATTTCAGGATCCTTTTTTGCAACTTTCGGATGGATGTTCGTTTCCCTCGCTTTTTCCTATTATGTAAATAGCTTTGGCCATTATTCCACGACCTATGGCAGTCTAGGTGCCATCATTGTACTGATGATTTGGTTCTATTTATCAGCGATGATCATTATCATTGGGGGAGAAATCAACGCCATTTTAAACTGCCATCGGATTAGGGATGGCCGATAATTTTACCGTAAGTTACCTTCATGGAATGTGAGGTAGCGAGAGATAATAAAGGTGTAAGTACAGTAAGTACAGTACAAGGAGGCCTTTATTATGTCTAAAAAAGACGGTGGAACAAAGCAAAAGGGAAAGAAAAATAGCCCAAAACAAAAAACTAGCAGTTCTGCAAACGGCAGCAACGGCTATCACTAGGAACCAGAGGGACGGTTCTATTGGTCCCCAATACTTGGATATTTAACAAAAGAGGACTTGACCGATGGGGTCAAGCCCTTATTTTATGACTTCAACAAGCGAAGTCCATTTAAAATAACAAGAATAGTGCTTCCTTCATGGCCAATGACGCCAAATGGGAGGTCAATGATTTGAAAGAAGTTTGACAAGATTAACAGCATAATCACACTGATAGAAAAAATAATATTTTGTTTGATGATCCGGTTCATGCGTTTTGAAAGCTTAACGGCTTCCGCAATTCGTGGAAGGTCATTTTTCATCAGCACGACATCAGCAGTTTCGAGTGCAACGTCCGTTCCTTGACCCATCGCAATCCCAACATTCGCAGTTGCCAAAGCAGGTGCATCATTGATTCCATCTCCAACCATTGCAACAGTGTCGAATTTTGAAATAAGGCCTTTGATGTGGTTAACCTTTGTTTCTGGCAAACATTCAGCAATATGTTGGTCAACATGACTTTCAGCCGCAATTGCTTCAGCTGTTTTTTCACCGTCTCCAGTTAGCATAACTGTATAAATCCCAAGGTCTTTTAGGTCAGAAATAGCTGAAACTGTATCGTCACGGACAACGTCTTTGAGAGCGACGATCCCAGCAATATCGTCACCTGATTTCACATAAACAATCGTTTTACCTTCAGAAGCCAGTTGTTTCGCAGCACCATTTTTAAAAGTGAATGCAGTTTCTTTTCCGACAAGCTCAGCTTTACCAATTGACCAATGGGTCTCACCGACAGTTGCTTTAACCCCATATCCAGGCATATCCTCAATACCCTCTATAGAAATTAGCTCCTGACCATTTGACTTAGCATGATTCACGATTGATTGTGCTAATGGATGTGTGGACTGATTTTCAATTGAAGCTACAATTTGTAAAAATTCGTTGTAATCAATTGAATCGGAAACAATCACATCGGTTACGACAGGTTTACCTTTTGTCAGTGTCCCTGTTTTATCAAATGCAATAGCTTTTAAATTACCTAACTGCTCAAGGTGCACACCACCTTTAAACAGGATCCCACGTCTTGCTCCATTTGAAATGGCCGATAATGTTGCTGGCATAATGGAGGCAACCAAAGCACAAGGGGACGCAACTACTAATAAAATCATTGCGCGGTAGAAGGTTTCGGTCCATGTCCAACCTAATAAGAAGTGTGGAAGGAACATCATTAAACCTACCGCAATTAAAACAAACTTAACATACGTACCTTCAAATTTTTCAATGAATTGCTGGGAAGGGGACTTTTCACTTTGAGCCGATTGTACAAGCTTAATGATTTTTTGGAACAACGAATCCTCGTTTGGCTTTGTCACTTCAACAGTGATGGACCCACGAAGGTTAACTGTTCCTGCAAAAACATCGTCACCTAGGGATTTGCGCACAGGAATTGATTCACCTGTAATGGCCGCTTGGTCTACGTTTGTTTCCCCTTTTAATAGCTTACCATCAGCCGGAATGCGCTCACCTGGTTTAACTAAAATCGTATCGCCAATTTGAAGAGAAGAAACATGGACAATTCTCTCAATGCCATTTGCAACAAGGGTCGCTTCTTCAGGCTGAAGGCCCATAAGTGAAGAGATTTCCTTATGACTTTTATTCATCGTATAGGTTTCAAGAGCGCCACTTAATGCGAAGATAAAGATTAAAATTGCACCCTCATTCCAGTATCCAATGATCGCAGAGCCAATTGCCGCAAAAATCATTAACATTTCTACATTTAATTCTTTTTCCGCAATCGTATCAGTAATACCTTCCTTTGCTTTAGCAAAACCACCAATCACAAATGCAAGAAGATACATAACGATTGAGGCGGTACTGTGTTCGAAATGCCCTAATGTCCAGGCAATCGCAATTAAAACTCCACTCGTTAACGCTGCTATTAATTCACCGTGAAGCTTTACTTTTTCAAGGAGCGGGGAAGATTCATTATTTGTTTTATATATTTGCTGTCGTCTTGGAGCAGTCTTTACTTCAGTATTCATTTCGTTCGCCTCCATTTTCTAATTGAGAAAAACAATCAATTATCAATATCTAATTGAGAATAAAAATCAACTTGATATTGCTAATTGAGAAAGGGAATCACAATCAATAAGCCATTAAAACAAGAAAACTGCAATCTTTTCGATAGCAGTTACTAATTTAATTGATTTTTACTTTATAATTATTATTAATTATAACACATTACCCGGTTTTTAAAAGCGTTTTTTATAATAATTTTAAATAAGCTTGTAAGAACATAAAAAAAAACAACTCGCCAACGAATGACGAGTTGTTCTTCTTCTTTATTCTGCGATTTCCTCAAAGTGAAAATAGGTGGTGTTATAGATATGCTCGATATCTGCATCGGTCATATACATAAGCTCCATTTTAGTAATGCCTTTAAACTTCTCAATAAACTCCATCATGTTTTTGCGTTCTTGCCTACTCATTACACTCATCCCCTTAAATTTTTTCGTCCTACACATCTGTTTTAATACAGTGTATTAATCTTTAATGTATTATATAACAGTTTTTCGAAAAACGTCAATCAGATTTTGAAAAATAGGCCGAAAATCATAGAAAACAATAAAAGCGGAAGGTGCCTGCTCATCGGTGACAAGCATAAGACAAGCGCTGACAGAAGGTGCTTTTTGCCTTCCGAAGCGATTGGCTTATGACCTCGAGCCGATGGCGCCTGGAGCTAGAAAATAAGAAAGACTCCCTAAAAAGGAAGTCAATTTTCAACTGTCTTGGTTGCCGTTCTGGTGCCAAAGACAGATAGAATGATAAATATTAATAACAGAATTGTCCCTATGACATTGAAAAAGCTGATGCTTTCAAAGTATTGGATAAACAGTCCTCCGAAAAACGGTCCGACAAGGCTTCCGATGCTAAAGAAAACGCCACATAGAAGGTTTCCAGTAGGCAATAAATTCTTTGGCATTAAGTCTGTCATATAAGAGATTCCAAGTGAAAACGTCGAACCAACTGCCATTCCTGCAAACGTAATGCAGAGCCAAAGCCCGACATGAGAGTGCTCAAGGAAGCTTGCGATGGTAAAACTTATAAATCCTAAAAACAGTACAATCATTAAAATATTTCTTCGACCAAATTTATCACTTAAAATCCCCAATGGAAGCTGGGTAATGATGCTACCGAGCGCAAATGAAGTTAATAGAATTGAAACAAATCCTACATTTAAATCAATTCGTAATCCATAAACTGGGAAGCTTCCGTTAAGGGAGGACTCAAGAAAGCCATAGGCCAGCGGCGGTAGAAAGGCAACCCATGCATACTTCCAGGCTTTTGAAAAACGGTTGAATGTTTCTCTAAAGGAGTTCACCCCTAAATCTTGTTCCGGAAATTCATTTTTTAATAGGAATAAAAAGAACCAACCAATTAAACAAAGGACAGAAGATAGAATAAATGGCAGGGTTTCATTAATGTTAACCAAAGGTGTCATTAACGGCCCTGTTGCAAAGCCAAGCCCAAAGAATAATCCGTATAAGGAGATGTTTCTTCCGCGCTTATTCTCAGGAGAAAATGATGTAATCCATGTTTGTGTTCCAAAGTGCAAGGAGTGATCGCCAATTCCAATCAAGAGTCTTAGAACAAACCAAAACCAAAATGATTTCCATAATGGGAACAAGGCAAGTGACACGACAACGAGCAATCCCCCAAATAGAATGACAGGTTTGTATCCATATTTCCTTAGCGGGTACTCCATAAATGGCGAAACAAGTAATATCCCGATATATAGTGCAGTTGCATGTAATCCATTTAAGGTAGATGACATTCCGTTATTTTCAAAAATAACCGCAATCAAAGGAAGCAACATACCCTGGCTAAACCCAGAAACTGCAACAATACTAACTAATATCCAAAACCGTAATCTCATGTTGTTTTTCCCCCAGTTTCATTTCACAATCTAATGATACAAAATTAATGAGGGGTTTGAAATGAAAAAGAATGATTCTCTTTTCTTTTCATTCTATGGAGAATTTGAGTAAAATTAAGATATTAGACAAAGACAGGGGGCATATTTCATGATTTTTAAGATGCAAGAAGTTGGCTTTTACACAGATGTAGAGTTTGGGAAGTTGCAGGTTGCAGGGGACGAAGCATATGGGTTTAGACCATATCAACTTTTAGTTTCATCGATCGCAGTTTGTAGTGGGGGTACACTTCGAAAGGTCCTTGAAAAAAAGAGAATGCAGGTAGAGGATATTACTATTGAAACTGAAGTGGAGCGAAATGAGGCACATGCGAACCGGGTCGAAAAAGTTTACATTCACTATGTGATAAAAGGAACAGATTTAGCTGAGGAAAAAATCCAACGTTCGATCGAAGTCGCTCATCGGAATTGTCCGATCGCCCAATCAGTAAAGGGAAGCATCGATATTATTAAAACTTTTGAGATTGTGGATGCATAAAAATATTCTAATAGAACATAATTTTTAAAGATAAAAACTACGCTAATGATGGGCGTAGTTTTTTTAGATTTCGTCCATTCGTAAAGGTCAATGAAAGGGAGTGTTCCTATGAATCGAATCTTCTTGATTATGGTGATAATCGGCTTACCTCTTTCTATCATTGGAAGTCTGCTTCACTGGCCAGCTGTTATCATGTTTATTGTGTACTGTTTAACCATTATCGCTTTGGCTGGATTTATGGGAAGAGCGACGGAAAGCCTTGCCATAATTGCTGGTCCGAGAATTGGTGGTCTGTTAAACGCGACCTTTGGAAATGCAGTTGAACTTATTATTTCTATCTTTGCTTTAAAAGCAGGACTTGTCACGGTTGTGCTTGCATCACTAACGGGTTCTGTCCTTGGTAACCTTTTACTAGTAGGGGGGCTTTCTTTTTTAGTGGGAGGTATTAAGTTTAAAAGGCAGAAATTTAGTGTACATGATGCGCGACACAATTCGGGTCTATTAATTTTTTCTGTCATTCTTGCCTTTGTTATTCCAGAAGTTTTTTCAATGGATATGAATGATACAGATACATTTACATTAAGCGTTGGAATCTCAATCATTTTAATTATGTTATATTTAGCTGGGCTTTTCTTTAAGCTAGTTTCACATCGAGGCATTTATCAGGAAGATTCGGAACAGGTTGAAAAAGAAAGTGAAGAGCATGAAGAACCTGAATGGGGGAAATGGAAGGCGTTTATTATCTTGGCTTTGTCTACGGTTGCGGTAGGGTATGTGTCTGAAAATCTTGTTCATACCTTTGAAGTCGTGGCGGAAGCGTTTGGCTGGAGTGAAATTTTTATCGGAATTATTATTGTGGCGATTGTCGGAAATGCTGCTGAGCATGCATCAGCCGTTATGATGGCTTATAAAAATAAAATGAATGTGGCCATTGAGATAGCAATTGGTTCAACGTTACAGGTAGCGATGTTTGTTGCGCCGTTATTGGTTTTGATATCATTATTCCTAGACACACAAATGTCTCTAGTTTTCTCTATGCCAGAACTTATTTCTATGATAACAGCGGTATTTTTAACCATTGCACTAACAAATGATGGAGAAACGAACTGGTTTGAAGGTGGCACTCTTCTAGCTGCATACGCCATCATGGGAATTGGCTTTTATTTATTATAAGAAAAAAACGACTCTGTGTAGACAACATCCACACAGAGTCGTTTGGTGTTTTAATCTTCTAAGTACTTTTTAAGGGATAACTTAACTTTTTTTCATTGATGTTCTCTTCGTCCGGCAACTCGATAGCATACCCCCTCCATTAAGGTATGGTCTCCTTATCCCTCCTTTAAGTAAGGTATACTTAATAATATTTACACAACATTAAAAATATTCAATTTAATTTTAAAAAAATGAAAAAATATCGATTAATCTTTCCAAGTTGATTATAATAAATCCAATGTTTAAACTAATTGTTACTTTTTAAAAAATTTTAATCTTTAGGGAGCACTTCTATGATCACACGTCGAATCGTATTCTTTTGCGTTGGATTGTTTGTTTTAGCACTGGGTATCAGTTTAATGATTATTGCAGATATCGGGGCTGGGGCATGGGACGCACTCAATGTTGGACTCTCAGAGTCAATCGGTCTTACTGTAGGGAATTGGGTTATTATTGTGGGTATTTGTGTCATGCTTTTAAATGCATTTTTACTTAAGGAACGGCCAGCATACTTATCAATTGGAACCATCATTTTAATTGGCTTTTTTATAGATTTTTGGTTATTAATTGCACTAGATGAATTGAATTTAGAAGGATTCGTCGTAAAGGCCCTTGTTTTACTTGGGGGATTAGTCATCGCATCACTTGGAATTGCCATCTACTTGCAAGCAAAGTTTCCACTCTCACCGCTCGATAATCTGATGCTCGCAATCAGCAAGCGATTCAAGTTGAGATTTGGGATTTCGAAAACAATTGGTGAGGCGACAGGCTTGGTGTTGGCTCTTTTGTTTGGAGGACCCATTGGCATTGGAACCTTGGTTGTTACATTCGGAATCGGACCAATAATTCAATTCTTCTATCCTCATTGTGAAAGGTTGATGGAAAAGGGCTTCGGCTCCAGGGCAAAACCGAAAATTAGTTAGTCGGCCTTCCGGGATCGGAAGGCTTTTATGATGGGGTAAAACCTAGATTGTCCGATATATTACGGTTTATGTCCGATATATTTAGATTTATGTCCGATAAAATACACGCAATGTCCGATATCCGCCCAATTTTGTCCGATATATTCAAATATATGTCCGATATCCAGATCGAGAGAAAAGATTAGTTAGTCGGCCTTCCGGGTGAACCGGAAGGCTTTTTATATGCTTGTTTCGTGACACTCATTTAATTTCTAATAAAAGGATGGATAATCCGCAAAAACTTCGAAAACACTAAGCACAAAGCCAAGGAAAGGAGTACCGACCTATGAAACGATATTTTCATTTTATAGTTGCCGCCATGTTAATGTTTAGTTTTGTTACAGGAACAGCGATGGCGGAAGGTACCGAAAAAGCAAAGGGTAATAAAGCAGATAAATTCAAGATTCCTAGTTCTGTTTTAGACATATCTCAAGATAATACGTACCCGAACCCGACGCAGGATTTGCCATATCTACAACCAAGTAAGCTCACAAAAGAGCTTATTAAAAGTGCCGATGTAGAAATAGAAAATCCAGATCTCATTCGTATTTTAAATGAGTCGGCAATTCAAACGACTCCTCTAGCGCTCGGGTATCGCGCAACCATTTATTTAGGGCAATGGCCGCTGAACTATGAATCGTCTGAAACAAGCACGAATTGGGAATATGAAAAAATCAATACAAATTATTATGACAATCGTGGTGGAAAGTCTCCATATAAAATTCACTACAAACAAGAAGTGCAGAAGATTGTCAAAGGCGGATTAACAGCGGAAATTCAAGATGCTGAAGATGTAAGAAAAATGATGCTGATTGAAGCTGCGAAAAAATCAAAGCTTCCACTTTCCTTCAAAACGATTATTGGTGGAGGAACGAAAAAAGACCAGATCTATAATGTACCACCGAAAAAGCTAGGCTACTTATATGCCTATGCGCCAGCAGTTAACGAAAAGGGTAAGGTTACATATGGTGAGGTTTATCTTGTTCTAAAAGGAAGCAAAAAATCAATCGTTGTTAAAAATGTAACCCACCAAGGGATTGGCGCATGGATTCCAGTCCAAGACCACGTTTCATACGGTTTCCTCGTATCAGACACCCCAAGATAAACCCGTTAATACGGGATAAAAAAATTCGGGCGACACTCCGCGCCCGAATTTTTTATAGGTTTGCACTCCGTTTTGTAAAGTCATCCTCTTTGTAATACGCATTTTTTACAAGAATATTGGGCCCAAGGCATTTCACTGCCGGACAGTGGCAGCTAATTTCTTTTGCGGTTTTTGTTTGTGACCAGTTGTCGTACGCATCTTGAAGCGAGGTTGTCTGGATATTACCTAGTGGCGGAGTATCTCCGAAATCAGTCACGATAATATCCCCGTTAAAAATATTCACATTCAATCGTGAGCGACCATCTGGGTCATTACGCACTGTTACATTTTTACTTGAATACAGTCTCTTTAGTAAAGTAAGATCATCCTCATTGTGACTGCACGGATAAAATGGCAAGGTGCCAAATAACATCCATACATCCTCATTGCGAATATCAAGGAGATGATGGATGGCGCTCCTAATTTCTTCAAGCGACAACACCTCTAGATTGCTAGCAAAATCGCTCGGGTACATAGGGTGAACCTCATGTCGGCCGCACTCCATTTCCTCTACAATTTGTTTATGAATTGTTTCTAAATGTGGAAGAGTGCGTTTATTTAACATGGTTTCTGCAGCAACCATCACTCCAGCTCTCGATAAAGCCTTACTATTTTCAATCATTCGCTGAAAATAACGTTCGCGCTGTTCAAATGATGGCTTTTTCTCCATCATCGCAAAACCACCTTCAACAAAATCATCGACCGTTCCCCAGTTATGTGAAATATGAAGCACATCTAAATAAGGAACAATTTTTTCGTACCGCGCGAGATCTAATGTGAGATTCGAATTGATTTGAGTACGAACCCCTCTTTCATGGGCATACTTAAGAAGAGGAACCACATAATTCGCAACAGATTTCGTTGACAGCATTGGCTCGCCACCTGTGATACTTAAGGACCGAAGCTTTGGAATTTCATCTAAGCGTTTTAATAAGAGGTCAATTGGTAAAGCATTTGGATCCTTTGGTTGTAAAGTGTAGCCAACCGCACAATGCTCGCATCTCATGTTACAGAGATAGGTCGTTGTAAATTCAATATTGGTAAGTTGCATTGAGCCGTATTGCTCAACATCTAAATAAGCCTCCCACGGGTCATGTGCGGGAGAAATACCTATAGAAGATTGTAATTTTGACATATATAACTCCTTTTTACGGATTTGTTAAAACACAAATCGCCTTAGGCATTGTATTGAAAAGAATAATAGTTGTCAATGCAAACATCTTTTACTAAGATAAAAAGATATCGAAAAATGAAAGGAACGTTGTCACTTGGGAAACGCAATTCGGGATAAGGACTTACAAATAACCTATTTAAAAAATCGACTAAATATGTTCGTAGAGGTGATTGATTCATTAGACCCTGAATCAACTGACCTAGAGGACATCGATCGTCTGATCGGGATGCTCGATGACTTGGAAGGAAAATACGAACGATTTAAAAAGGATTGGAAAGAATAAAAGCTTGGAGGACGCTCAGCATTTGTGCTGGGCGTTTGATTGTTTACATAGGATCTTAGTTCATTGGCTGTATTTGCCACGCAAAATAAAAAAACAGTGGATCCAGAACAAAATCCACTGTTTTTCGTTTAGAAGGAACCAGTAGAACCGTCCCCCTGGTCCTCGGTGTTCCCTTGGTTCTTCGTCTCCAAAGTCAATCCTTCGACAACAACGTCCTCATCGATTTCCAATAACAAGCAGCGCTTGCCTTGGTACATGATGTATTTGACGTATTTGAGCTCTTTTGGATCCAGCGTGAGTTTGGCAACCTTGGTGTTGATTTTGATTGATTTTGGAATGAGGTTGTTAGCTTTAAATTCATGTCGTTCGTCATCAATTACACTTTTAAAGGCATGCTCTACTTTTGCGGTATCCACATTTTCTACGCCGCTCACCTTCAAGATGCGCTCTACGTCCTGATAGTTGATCATCGGTGGTTCGCTATCTTCCTCTTCCTCTTCTTCTTTTTCTTGAACAAAGCGGTCGATTTCCTCATACACGTTCGAAATAACCTCAGATTCTACCTTGTCCCCGATGACATTTTTCAAGATCATTTCAAAGCCAATCCTGTCATCTTCCGCTGTCATGATATCTTCGCAATTCAACACATCGGAAATGAAACTATAGCTAGGTTCATTCGCTTTTCCGGAAGCATAAAGAATATGATTTACGTCTGCTGCATTGTCGTTAAAGGCTGGAAAAAGAAAACCGGTTAACGGAGCAGTTATATTTATAATCGGGTCCAGCTCAGTATTTGGTTTGAATGTTCTTTCAATATAGTCAAAAACCAATGTCTTTTTCGGTTGGTCAATTTTATTCAATGTGCAAAGAATGAGTGGACTGAAATAAACCTCATCAGATCCGCCTAATTCAGATTCAGGGTCGCGTTTTCGAGTTGGTTTTCGGTATTCGGCACGGATGAATGTCACCACTGTGTCAAACTCGTAAACCTTAGAAGCATACATTTTCTCTACAATTTGCAGCATTTGCTCCAACCATTCTTCGGTGTCTTCCAGCTGTAGTCCATCATATAGAAGGTCGCGTGTGCTATTCTCCACATCATGCATAAACTTCAATTCAAATAGCTTCGTATCAAGTTGCCCAGATAATGTTTTTTTAAAGTTATCTAAAAATAATTCCTGCGCTTCTTGTTCTAGTAGCTCGAATGGCTGACAAATGTGGTGATAAATCTCACCGGATTCTTTTTTGACATACACATTAAAAATTTCGTTTATTTTTAAGTATTGGTTTTCTAGTTTAAATTGTTTTCGGATGTTTGCGATGTCTTTTTTATTCACTAATCTCAACTCCCATTTTTTGATTATACATGTTGGCATCAAAAATTGTAATGATTGATTTTTTCGTGTATGTATGCGCACTACCGGTATAAAAACCCATATATATAAGGTAAAAAGCAAACAGGGGAAGATATCATTGGGCATGCAATCAAGTAAATTTAGATGGGTTATTTTTGCTTCTGTTTTGTTTACGTATGTGGTCATGTCAAGTCAACGAACTGCACCAGGATTGATTACAGACCAATTAATGGCGGATTTTCAAGTAACAGCAACAACCATTGGACTCCTCACAAGTATCCAATTTTTTGTGTACACAGGTCTGCAAATGCCGATGGGAATCTTGGCGGATCGATATGGACCCAATTTTTTCCTGATACTAGGTGCCATCCTTACAGGAGTTGGAACCATCATTTATAGCTTGGGAACACATGAAGTGATCCTCTTTTTTGCAAGAATCCTAACAGGAATAGGGGATGCAACCATTTGGGTGAACCTGGTGCTGATTTTAAGCAGATGGTTTAACGAAAGAGAATTTACCCGGCTAATTGGTGTCGCAGGCATGACCGGTAGCCTTGGATTCCTGATGGCAACTGTCCCTTTTTCAGCATTAATTGTTTTACTAGGTTGGCGAGGCGCATTTCTTTCAGGGGGAATTCTACTCTGTTTGTGTGGTGTTTTTTTATACATTGTACTTGTCAAAAAGCCAGGCCACCCGATGATTGAGAAAAAAGAAGTTCAACGTGAAAAAACATCGGTGTTACTCCGTCGGATTTTTACCAATCGGCAGGCATGGGCGTTGTTCTTATGTCACTTTGGACTTGTTGGAGGGTATATAGGTTTTATAGGTTCGTGGGCAGTACCTTATGGAATGGATATGTACGGCTTGACCCGTTTGGAAGCAAGTCAGCTTATTATGTTTAGTCTGATTGGTGCGCTAATGGGTGCACCGTTAATCGGCTGGATTTCAAGTCGATTAGGGTTAATCAAACAACCTTATATCATTTTTCATATTGTCACGGTGCTATGTTGGTCTACTTTTCTTGTTTTCAGAGAGGGACCCCCATTATTCTTGCTCATTTCACTTTTCTTTATAATCGGATTTTCGTTCGGTTCAAATTCTCTAACCTTTGCCGTTGTCCGCCAAACGTTCCCAACAAGTGAATCCGGAATGGTTTCTGGATTTGCGAACACAGGTGGATTTTTAAGTGCTGTATTGCTTCCTGCCATTTTCGGGGGTGTATTAGACCATGTTACCGCTGGATATTATTATGGCTTTATCATTCCCTTGATTTTTTCAGTCTTCGGTTTGATAGGAGTGAACCTCATAAAAGAAAAACCTCAAGTTGCGGCGATTCCCGTAAGATAAAATCTGGAATCGTTTGCAAATCTCTTTCCGAAAAAAATAGATAGGAGTATAATGAAAATTGTGATTATAAATAATATGTTAACTTATTCAGTAGAAGTCCCTAACTTCTACTAAATAAGTCATGCCTCCGGCGGATGCCACGATTTTTAAAAGGAAAATTTTCGAGCAAGCTCGAAAAAAATCGGGCGCAAATACGCCAAGGCGCATTTGATTAAGGGGATATAAGGGAAAGGGGAATACAGATGGATAAGCTACAACAAAGTATGTACAAGTTAATTGTAGAGACATCAACAAGACTTCCAAAGGATGTACGTAGAGCGGTTGCTCGCGCAAAAGCGAGTGAAAGTGCAGGTACTCGTGCTGCTATGTCTCTTTCAACCATCACCAATAATATTTCAATGGCGGACGTGAACGTATCACCAATCTGCCAAGATACAGGTCTACCAACTTTCAAAGTGAAAACTCCTGTTGGAGTGAACCAATTAAAAATCAAAGCTGCGATTCGTGCAGCAATTGTGGAAGCAACGAAAGACGGAAAGCTTCGTCCAAACTCAGTTGATTCATTAACTGGTAAAAACAGCGGGGACAACCTCGGTGAAGGTGTTCCGGTTATTAAGTTTGAACAATGGGAAAAAGATTACATCGATGTTCGCCTTATTTTAAAAGGTGGCGGCTGTGAAAATAAGAACATCCAATACAGCTTACCTTGTGAATTAGAGGGACTTGGTCGTGCGGGCCGTGACTTAGACGGTATTCGTAAGTGTATCATGCACTCTGTGTACCAAGCACAAGGACAAGGCTGTAGTGCTGGATTCATTGGCGTTGGAATCGGTGGAGACCGTACTTCAGGCTATGAGTTAGCAAAAGAACAACTTTTCCGCTCTGTTGAAGATGTAAATCCAAATGAAGATCTTCGCCAACTTGAAGAATACGTTATGGAAAATGCAAATAAGCTTGGCATCGGAACAATGGGCTTCGGCGGCGAAACCACTCTACTTGGTTGTAAAGTTGGCGTTATGCACCGTATCCCAGCAAGCTTCTTCGTATCTGTTGCGTACAACTGTTGGGCATATCGCCGTCTAGGTATCACTCTTGATGCTGAAACTGGTGATATCAAAGATTGGTTATACAATGAGGGAGAGGAAATTGACTTCTCTAAAGAACAAGAAGAAGTACAAGAAGTAAAATCAGAAACTCGCGAAGTTGTGCTACAAGCTCCAATCACTGAAGAGCAAATTCGCGAACTAAAAGTGGGTGACGTGGTTAAAATCAACGGCCGTATGTTTACAGGTCGTGACGCTATCCACAAACATCTATCTGAAAACGATGCACCAGTTGATCTAGACGGACAAGTCATTTACCACTGTGGTCCGGTAATGCTTAAGGATGAAGATGGAAACTGGCACGTAAAAGCTGCTGGCCCAACAACAAGTATTCGTGAGGAACCTTACCAAGGCGACATCATGAAAAAATTCGGCATCCGTGCTGTAATTGGTAAAGGTGGAATGGGACCAAAAACGCTTGCTGCACTTAAGGAGCATGGGGGAGTTTACCTAAACGCAATCGGTGGAGCTGCACAATATTATGCAGACTGCATCAAGTCAGTCGATGGCGTTGACTTAATGGAATTCGGTATTCCAGAAGCAATGTGGCATCTATCTGTTGAAGGCTTCACCGCCGTTGTAACTATGGATTCACACGGCAACAGTCTACACGAGGACGTTGACAAATCATCATTAGAAAAACTAGAACAATTCAAAGAGCGTGTATTTGCTTAATTTTAAGGAGCCCGTTACGTATTGTGCGTAGCGGGTTTTTTGTTGCTGTTTGAGGTTAGGGAACAATTAATTAGAGTTAGGTTACAAATGTTAAAAGTTAGGGCACAATTATTCGAGAATAGGGAACAAATAACATGTAGGTATCAACCTGAGTTCACAACAGCACATTTTTTGAAAAACAATCTTCAAAAATTAAAAATGACTATCATAAATGGTTTTGTGGAGCATGCTCACTTCAAATAAGGAAGAGCATGTTAGTTAAGATCATTTTAAAAGTACAAGCTAAGAGCGATTTCCCCTAAGCATGTATGGCAAGATGAGGCTCGCGGTACACGCACACGGGCAAAAAAACAACAGCATGTAGGTCAAGACTCGTTTTGTGGTACACGCTCAAGCCAAAAATGCTCTAGCATGTACCGCAAGATCAGTTTAGCGGTACACGCTCGAAGTCAAAAGTCCCCAGCATGTACCACAAGACTAGTTTCGCGGTACACGCTCAAACCGAAAATGCTCTAGCATGTACCACAAGACCACTCGGTACAAGCACAAACCAAAAATGCCCCACCATGTCCCGCAAACCCAATCAACAACACAACCCACCCCCCACAAATTTTATTCATCCACTCAATAAAATCTTTTTGGTAATGGATTCGTGCATGAACTCCCTAAATGTGGTAAAAACTAACTCTACTACTAACGGAGTTTGGGAGGTTTTACTTTTGAAAAGGCTTTTGGGCTTACTTCTTCTTTTAACTGTTACCTTTTCATTGGTTGGTGCCCAACAGGCAGCAGCAGCTTATTCAAACGCCCCCATCCATTGGGGCTTCAAAAAAAGCAAAAACCATGAACCGGCATCAGCGGGTGAGGAGTATGATAAACTACTCGCAAAATATGGCGCATTTTATATTGGAGACACAACCAAGAAAGACATCTATCTCACCTTTGACAATGGTTATGAAAATGGCTACACCGAACAAGTTCTCGATGTGTTAAAAGAGAAAAAGGTTCCGGCAACATTCTTTGTAACCGGACATTATTTAAAAGACCAGTCCGACCTCGTCAAACGAATGGCAAAGGAAGGTCATATTGTTGGCAATCATTCATGGTATCATCCGGATTTAACAAGAGTGAGTGACGAGCGTCTTCGAAAAGAATTAGATTCGGTAAGGGAGGAAACGAAAAGGCTGACTGGGCAGGATGTCACCTATCTTCGACCACCGCGAGGCATTTTCAGTGAACGCACTTTAGCATTATCAAGGGATTTGGGCTATCAAAATGTGTTCTGGTCACTCGCATTTGTTGATTGGCATATCAATAACCAAAGAGGTTGGGAGTATGCCTACAACAACATCATGAGACAAATTCATCCAGGTGCCATTCTGTTGCTGCACACAGTATCAAGGGATAATGCGGAAGCGCTCGGTAAAGCCATCGATGATTTACGGGAAGAAGGGTATACCTTCCGAAGCTTAGATCACCTAATGGCGGAAAAATCCATTAAAGAAGAGCTACTATTCAACATGAACTAAATAGAAAAAGGACTTAGCATGCCTAAGTCCTTTTAAACTTACATATATTTTTCAACTAATTCATAGCATCTTTCTTTGGTGACCTGGGCTAGAGTACTTGTTTTTACTAAAGGTTCCATTGTGCCACCTTTGTATTGTTCTGCTTCTTCACTTGCCGCCTTATATTTATCTTTAATCCATCGGCGTTGTTCTTCCCGTAACTCATCCATCTCTTCAGTCGGAAGTTGTTTCTCAAGTTCTTTCCAGATTTTATTTAGCGCATCGTCCCATACTTTATAGTTTGCTGCCGCAATTTCATTCATCTCTAGTTGTGTTTCACCCTTAGGGTTGCTTTCGATTTCCTTTTCAATTGCTTCAAGTTCACTTAGATATTGAATCTTAAGAGGACTGTCTTCTGTCTCCCCTTCGACGTTAGTGTCTGTAGACTCTGCATCGACATTTTCATCTGTAGAATCTTCTTCTTGAGTGGTTTCAGAAGCTTCAACAGTCTCATTTGAATCTGCTTTTTCTGAGTCTGAAGTATTTTCCTCGATTTTAGTTGGTTCTTCTGGTGTCAAACTGGTCTCCTTATCTGTATTTGAACAGGCAGCCAACAAACCTAATATGACAGTTAACAGTAAAAACTTCTTCATTTTAAAAACTCCTTGTATAATTTGTTCTATGTAACCTACTTTAACAAAAATGCATGTATCGTCAAATTATATCGTAAAAACGATAAAAGAGCTGTAAGTTTTCAGCTCTTTTTCTGTGGTACTTTTTTCTTCCGCCAAGGTTTAATGTATGAAATAATAAAAATAAAAATGGTAACTGCCACTTGAAAATAGACCGCATATTGTCTCATTAAGTGGTTTTGAATGAACTCGGGGTTGGTCAAGGCTAATTCCCGTTGAGTTTCAAGGAGCTCCATATTGGTGATCATTAGCTTGTCTATAATAAAAATCCCAACAATCGTTTGAATTAAATACAGTACGAATTTCACGCCAACCCAAAGATGCTTGAAAAAGCCCCAGTTTGTAAAGAACCCATAGGTGAGCCCCACTAATAGTGTGCCAATTGCACCCCATCGAACAATGTTATCACTAATGATTACGATATTTTTATATCCCAAATAGGACTCATCAAATTTAGTAAAATCAAGATGAATATTAAGTGCAAGGGAACTTAATATTCCTCCGAAAAATACTACGACTAGAAAGACGTGAATGATTTTTAACCATTTCAACCCATTAGGTCCGATTTTTTTCATCTTCCAATACCTCCCGTGTTTTCTGAACAACATCATCCATTTTACGCGGAGGAGGGACGTTTAAAAATATGCCCCAGACGTAACTTTCGCTACAACTGAGGTCCTATATTTTCTAAACTTGACCGAGGAGGTAAAATGGAGAAAGAGACTTTTTAGGTAGGAGGTATCACAATGAATGCATACATCCTTTTGATTTTTGCGATTATTAGTGAAGTGTTCGGCAGTTCGATGCTTAAAGCAACAGACGGGTTCAAAAAGTTCCTGCCTTCTTTAGGAGTCATGATTGGATACGGTCTAGCATTCTATGCTTTATCACTATCATTAACAACATTGCCGCTCGGTATGGCTTACGCGATTTGGGCCGGCGTTGGGACAGCACTAACCGCATTTGTCGGAATTATCATCTATAAAGAACATGTTGATCGGAAAAAAATCCTTGGATTCTTCTTAATCATCGGTGGAGTCATTTTACTAAATGTCGGAGGGGGTCATTAAATGAAAGGATATCTAGCATTATCGATTTCAATTATTTGTGAGATTTTTGCAACGGCGATGCTTAAAATGTCCGAGGGCTTTACTGTTCTTTTTCCATCGGTCGGTGTCATCATAGGTTATGGACTCGCATTTTATTGCTTATCCTTATGTTTAAAAACCCTTCCGCTAAGTTTGGCGTATGCGATTTGGTCTGGTGTTGGAACAGCATTAACGGCAGTTATTGGTGCGCTGGTATGGGGAG
The DNA here is from genome assembly GCF_002734285.1 of Fredinandcohnia onubensis. Classification (GTDB taxonomy): domain Bacteria; phylum Bacillota; class Bacilli; order Bacillales; family Bacillaceae_L; genus Ferdinandcohnia; species Ferdinandcohnia onubensis_A. The sequence continues at coordinate 50,885 of NZ_NSEA01000028.1, forward strand.
AGGTTTTTAGCACTCTTAAACTAGCAGGCATCATTTTGATTATCGGTGGAGTGATACTATTAAATTCTTCGAAAAACGAAGAAATTGAGAATCCAACAGCTAAAGCACTTTAATAAAAAAGCATATCCTCTTATAATTGAAAGGGAATCCACAATAAGGGGGACAAGGAAATGGTTGGAGAATGGGAAAACGCAGAACCAGGGGTAAAACGTAAAATTTTCCCTCCAGGTGAATCAGTAATGATGATGGAGGTGCACTTTGAAAAAGGTGCAGAAGGCTACCAACATAGTCATCCTCATGAACAGTTCACATACGTCATGAAGGGAAGCTTCCAGTTCACAATCGAAGGTGAACAAACAACGGTTTCCCAAGGAGAAACGATTTTTATTCCAGGGAACCATAAACATGGAGTCGTTGCACTAGAAGAAGGTATTTTACTAGATACATTTACACCACTTCGTGAAGACCTACTAAATAGGTAAATCAGGGAATCCTCTTGCTTGCAGGGGGATTTTTTTTATGCTGAAATGGTATAATGTGTACTAACACTTAAGAATTGAGGTTGGTTCCATGTGGGAGAAAACAGTGCATGTACAGCCGCCATATAATTTCGATCGCGTCCTAGACCGGCTATCAATAAATCCACTTATTAATCTAAATAAAGATGAACGCTACGTGAAGGTACCATTTTATATAAAAAATGAACCTGTGGTTGTTACGGTAAAAGCAACTGGAACAACAGAGAAGCCAACTTTCATAGTCACGGGTACTCAAACTGATTTATCGGAACAGGCTTTGCAGCAAGTTTCTCACATTCTTCAATGGGATGTACCATTAGATAAAATCCAGGACCATTTTTTACAAACGGACCTCAGAGATATTTTCATAGAACATCGCGGGACACCGTTAGTCTTAGATTTCGATCCGTATTTTTGCTTGATGAAGTGTATCATCCATCAGCAACTTAATATGACGTTTGCCTATACACTGACATCAAGGTTTGTCACGACATTTGGCGAACAAGTTGACGGAACGTGGGTCCATCCTCGACCTGAAAAAATAGCCAAGTTAACGGTTGAAGATTTGAGAGAGTTGCAGTTCAGTGGGCGAAAGGCTGAATATGTAATAGATACTTCCAAACTGATTGCAGCAGGAGAGCTAACACTCAGTGACCTCCAATCGAAAATGGATAATGAAGTCATAGAGACTCTTGTAAAAGTCCGCGGAATTGGAAAATGGACTGCAGAAAATTTTCTTTTATTCGGGTTGGGACGGCCCAATCTATTCCCGATGGCAGATATCGGAATCCAAAATGCCATCAAAAAATTATACAATCTTGAGAAAAAGCCATCCTATGAACAGATGGAAGAATACAGCAAGCCATGGGAACCATACTTAAGCTATGCTTCCTTGTACTTATGGCGGAGCATCGAATAGAAAGTTGTGTGTAATGATGAAACAACAAAAAGAAAACCAAGCAAAATTACAGGTGGGACAAACATTCCCCCTTACAATAAAAAGACTCGGAATCAACGGAGAAGGTGTCGGTTATTTTAAAAGGCAGGTCGTCTTTGTTCCGGGAGCACTTCCAGGTGAAGAGGTAGTCGTGGAAGCAACAAAGGTCCACCCGAAATTCTCTGAAGGAAAGATTAAGAAAATCCGTGAAAAATCAGAGCATCGGGTGAAGCCGCCTTGTCCAATCTACGAACTATGTGGCGGATGCCAGCTTCAGCACTTAGACTATCGTCAGCAATTGAATGAGAAGCGGGACATTGTCGTTCAAGCTTTTGAACGCTATGGCAAAACGCCGATTGAAAAGCTGAATATTAAAGACACAATTGGCATGGACAATCCGTGGAACTATCGAAACAAAAGTCAGTTCCAGGTTGGACTTGATAAAACGAAGGTGATCGCGGGACTCTATGGCCTTAATTCACATAAACTAATCGACATTGCCGACTGTATGATCCAACATCCTGCAACAAGCAAGGTCACCCAAACAGTCAAAATGATTCTACAAGATTTAAAAATCTCAATCTATAATGAACGAAATCGAAAAGGACTTGTCCGAACAATCGTCACAAGAGTAGGCGTCCAATCGGGAGAAGTTCAGGTTGTCTTAATTACAGCCCAAAAAGAAATCCCACGTAAACAATTATTAATAGATGAAATCACAAAACGTTTACCAGAAGTGAAATCAATCATCCAAAATATCAACGGACAAAAGACTTCACTCATTTTTGGTGACGAATCGATTCATTTACACGGAAACGAGGTCATTCAAGAAACCCTGGGAGACCTATCATTTGAACTGTCAGCACGTGCATTCTTCCAACTGAACCCGGAGCAAACCGTTAAATTATATGATGAAGTAAAAAAGGCAGCTCAATTAACCGGTAAAGAAAGAATCGTCGATGCCTACTGTGGAGTCGGAACAATTGGACTATGGCTAGCAGATGGAGCGGCTGAAATCCGCGGCATCGAAATCATCCCAGAAGCCATCGAAGACGCAAGAAAAAATGCCAAAAAACATGGCTTTGAGAATGCCACCTATGCCGTAGGAAAAGCAGAAAAACTCCTACCAAAATGGGTAAACGAAGGCTGGCGCCCAGACGTCATCGTAGTCGACCCACCACGCACAGGTTGCGACGATCAATTCCTACAAACCGTCTTAAAAGTTAAACCGAAGAAGATGGTGTACGTATCTTGTAATCCGTCTACTTTGGCGAAGGATATTCAAGTATTGTCGAAGCTTTATAAGGTGGAGTATGTGCAGCCGGTGGATATGTTTCCGCATACGGCGCATGTAGAAGCTGTTGCGGTGTTGGCTCTAAAATTGTGAGCTTATTAGAAAGAGATAAGTATAAAAGTAGCGAGGAAGTAGAAAACCCTAACCAATCTTCGGTTAGGGTTAATTTTTATATTGGAGTATCTAATTTATTTGATTGATTAGTAATAGGTTTAATTGTTGTTAACGTTTCAGAAACAGGGTTATTGTAGTTCAACCACAATTCTACTAAATCAGTTCCGGTTATTAAATCAATATCTAATCCTTCTGCATAAGAACGAGCTTGTGAGGTAAAGTTAGATGTAGTAACTACATATCCTCTGGAGGCGTTTTGTTTTATCATGTTGGAGTGAATTAATGCGATGGGTTCATATCCCACATCATCCTTGTAACATTTCACTTGGCCAAGAACTTTTCCATCACCTACGCCATGTTCTATATCAACACCAAAATCCCCGGAACTTTTTGTTACATAGCTACTTTCACCATATTTGTGTTTTAGAATATCAGCAATAAAATGTTCAAATTCTATTGGATTATTTTTCAAAAAGCTTGAAGAATAAGATTTATCTTCATTCTCCTTGCAAAACCGTTGGTAAATTCCAAATGCTAATGTCTTTTTAAATTCCTCAGTTGATAAATATTTTTTATAGGCTGCGGATTCCTCAGTAACTTTATATCTTTTCCACTGGAAATAGATAACTACTAACAAAACTATTAATATAAAATATTCCATATTATCACCTCAAATACCAGTATTATCAACTTTCTGAATTGTATTCAAAGTGTTAATTAATATTTCTTAACAGATTAATTAAGAAGACTAATAATAAAAGTCATACAAGAGGACATTCTTTGTTATCCGTTGACAAATTTGCATTGTCCAGTTATGTATGCTCTTGTATGAGGTCTAAGCATATGTACCTCCAAATAGGAATTTATAGCCTATATTTAACCCTTAAGGTTAGACTTGACACTTATTTGATAATATAGGAAATTATTACTAAAGGAAAAAATGTTAGGAGGAAATAATATGGCGAGAAAGGTAAGAAGCGATTGCACTGTAGGAACTTTCGAGAAGAAAAATGGTCTTCCCCCCGGAACGATTAGAAATCCGGATGGCAGAGACACTAGAAGTGATAAAAAGATTGGAACAATCCGGAAAGAGTCTGAAAAACGAGGAAAATAACTGTTATGGAGGAAATAAATACACTAAGTTATGGGGCTAATGCTACTAAGTTCGATGCAGGGATTTTTGGAGACTACATTATGATTATTATGGGACCAACTAAAAGGACTTCGATGAAATTCAAAGTTAGCGATATTGATAGGATTATAGCCCACTTCAAAGATCGAGATTGGTTCCGTTTTGACGGCTCGATGGAAAAAACCACTCCTGGTGGGCTCCGCTATTTCTTTGAGACGGAACTTAAGCGCCCTCCTAAACTAGCAAGTCATGTTGCAGCTTGGATGGTCCACAAGGGATTGCTTGAACATAGATACACTGGCAACAGAAATGTGGTTGAAATGCGGATAAAATAATCAACTTTTATAGTCAACGAATAATGATTTCTCATTAGCAGCAGAAACCCTTAGTGAGTCTGCAATTCTATAATAAATTAAAGGGCCTGCCTCCCGTGTACCAAAGTGTTAGTGCACTGGGGGTCAGGCCCTGTTTTTCTTTGAGCAGGCAAGAATTTTAAGAAGTATGGGAATAATCTTTAGTCCAAATTATATCAATTTAAGGCATCGTTGAATTTATATTTCATCGGTGTCTTTTTATTTAAATAATTTAGAGGATTTTATGGGAATATGTTGAAATATGTCTAAATAAGGATTATAACGGCTTTCTTAATGGAGGTATTGTTTTGAATGAAATAATAGAAACAGCATCGTTCTTAGAACAAAAGATAAAGTCTTTAATGAAACATGGAGAGAAGCAATCATCATTGGAGTTGTCGTATGAAATTACAGAGTTGCTAATAACTACATTAACCTCATTACAACAAGAAAAGCAAAAAGAAAATGAAACGAAGTTGCAATCTTTTATAGAAGAAAGAATAACTAATATTAAAAATGGCATAACCCCTATTGAACTTAAAAACAAAACTTTAACGGTGATTCACCTTATACCATTAAGCATTTTCGATTCCAAACAAAACAAGTTAGATATGGCGTACTTTGTAAATAGAGGTTATTCATTACCTTTGCTATCAGGGGCTGGAAGAGATTCCAGATATAATTACGATGGATTTCTTTCCTATAATTCTTATAATGGCTCATACCTTCAAGTATTCCGGAATGGTTGTATAGAAATAGTTGACAATGGGTTTTTTCAAGAAGAAAACAAATGGCTTTTCCCAGTTAGGTATGAGAATGCACTAATTGAAAACCTTCCAAAATATTTACAAGTTCTGAATCAATGGAATGATTGTAAGCAATATCTAGTTTGTGGAAGTTTCCATGGTGTTAAGGACTATTCTCTATATCTTCAAAATCAATTTTTCTATGAAAAGTTATTGATAGATAGGGACGAATTATATTTGCCACAAATATTGATTGATAGTGAAGTGGAAATCCCAAAAGTATTGAAGCCAGCTTTTGATGTTTTATGGAACTCAGGTGGTTTAAATGGTTCACAAAGTTATAAAGAAGGTAATTGGAACCCAAGACATTAACTATTGAAAAGGTGATTTAAAATGGAACGTAAAACTGCTTTTGTTACTTATAGTTGGGATTCAACAGAACACCAACAATGGGTCCTGAATCTAACTAATGATCTAAGAAAAAATGGTGTTGATGCTACAATGGACTTATTTCAAACACAGTCCGGTACCGTTAATTTAAATCAAATGATGATAACTAATATAAGAGATAGAGACTATGTAATTATAGTTTTAACAGAAGGATATGCTGAACGGTCTGACAATTTTAAAGGTGGCGTTGGCTTTGAAACTCTCTTGTCTTTACCAATCCTATTGGAAAATCCCGATAAAATCATTCTTGTGATGAAGCATAAGGTCAATTTTAACGATGCATTTCCATTCCATTTAAAAGGCTACTATGCAATTAATTTTTCAAACGAATTAAATTATGCGAAATCATTAAAAGAATTGATACATAAGATTTTTGGTGCTCCATTATATGAAATGGAACCTCTTGGTGAAGTGCCAGATTTAAAACCGTTAGGTAGCAAAAGTCCAATTTCGAATTCCACACCAACAATTGATTTTTCGGATATAGAAATCCCTAATCTAAAAAGAATCACAGATAGGGACAAAGAAGTTTTTATTGTAGATAGTTATAATCATATTAATCGTGTCTTCGAAGAATTATTTAATAGTATTAAATTAACAAATCCGAACTTCGAATACACTAATGAAAGAATAACCAATACCCAAAACCATTTCACTTTGTATATTGATGGAAATAGAGTAACTGGTGTTAAAATGTGGATTAGCGATAGTTGGGGGCAAAAAAGTATCAACCTGAGTTACGGAAGTATTGGCTGGGGATTTGAAAACGATAATTCCTATAATGAATCAATTGTTTCTGAGGTAGGCCAAGATAAAACACTAAATCTAAAGATGACAATGAATGTCTATGGAAATAATAGAGATGCGTCAACTCCAGATGAGATAGTAAAAGAAATATGGAAGAATAATTTATCGCATCATATTAGATAGAAATGAGAATGAAGAATATTGAGAATACACCTACGAGAATGTTGACCCATAGTGAATATCCAAGACAAAGGGGAATTGGAAATGAGCGAGCAATTATATACAGTGAATGATTTTTACAATGATTTAAGTCAAAGACAAATACCTTTGTACCGAAAATGGGTAAAAGGATTATCTCCATTGTTACAAAATATTGTTTCTACCGAAGAAGTAAACTATTTCTACGGTAGAAACATTTATAGAGAAGGAGAAAAAAATTTATATTTCTTTTATGTAGATAAAATAGTTGTTGTAACTATAATAGAAAACGTAATAAATTTTCAAACCATAAAAGAGGATATAGTTGAAGCTAATTTTATTCCTTCTGAAGGAGAATCTTCATCGACCCTAGTTTTGAAATTCACCAGTGGTAAAGCGATTGAATTCAATAGCCTTGAAGATTCAAACTATAATTGGAATGAAACTTATGCAGCGAATTTATTAGCAATATATAAATCAATTTAACTAAGTGCCAGCATCCTTTGTGTTGCTTTTTCTATGTTTAAAATTATTTAAATGAAGTTGATATATACTTTAAAATATCTGCCTTGAGTATCATAGGGTATCTATTTAAGAAATATATGAATATTTTCCTGCGGACAAAATAAGAAATTAGAGCGTGTTTAAATATAATTAATCATTGGGCCACATTATTTATGTGGTTATTACAAAAGCGAAGTAAAACCTCCACTTTATATAGAGAAAATATTTATTCCAACCGCACATAATATAATTTTTAGTACGGGGTGTTAATTATCCTCAATTAAAGGGCCAGACCCCCATCGTACTAAAGCGTTAGCGCACTGGGGGTCAGGCCCTGCTTTTAAATATATATCCTCCTAGCATAACACCCCATACCCTTTCGTATATTTATCCGATAAAATTATATATTTTTAACTAGTTTCTACGGAAAACCAATATTTTTTTGATTCCCATAAGACTCAATCTCTTTCACGAACGTCGGATTTAGTGTAAAACAAGCAAATTAGCCAAGGTATTTATTGATCCCCATGACCACTCCGTCCTCACTCTTCAATTCCTGATGGCAAACACAGCAACAAATCTCCAATTACCCACCTCAACTGTAATGATTTAATTTATACTAATGTACTAATCAATCATTTTTAAAAAATCATGTTCAGTAATAATTTTGATTTCTTTCCCTTTTTCAACAAGTTCGTAAGCTTTCTCCTCTTTTGTACTTAATCCATCTTCACCAACAAGTGATTTATCTTGCTTTCCAACAACTAAATAATGAGTTTTGCTGCTAACCCCGGATTTTAAAACGCCACCTAAATCCGCAACTTTTTGCATCGCAGTTTTTCGCTCAATTGTTTCAAGTTCTCCAGTAAAGACGATGTTTTTTCCAAAAAGGATATGATTTTCATCAAACGTTTCAGCGTTGGCGGCAATTTCTGACACACTCACCTTAGTAAACTTTCTTCTTTTTACAAACGATTTTATTGGTTTTAATTCCGAAAAAGATTTTATAGCAATACTACGATGTAAACGACAATATGATTCTAGTGACTTTTTCTTTTTTAAATTTACACAATGAAGAACCAACTCCGCAGTTGCAAAGGCATCAGCCAAAGCATCATGATGATTTTCTAATGAAATGCCGAAGAATTCTGTTCGTTCTTTTAAAGAATTCCCCACAGTTACTCCACTACATGCTCGTGTGCTTATTGCGATACTATCTATGTAAGTAAAATCGGGCAGTTCCAAATTATATTCCGTTAGACAAGCATGTAAAACACTCATATCAAACTGTGCATTATGAGCTACAAAAATGTTTGAATCTGTGAAGATATCTTTAATTTCCCTCCATATTTCATCAAATTTTTTTGCATCTTTAACATCATCTAACGTAATCCCATGAACATCCACCATCTCTGGATCAAATTCTAATCCAGGCGGTTGGATATAAATATGTTTTTTATCCACGATTTCATTATTCGCTACAAAAACTAAACCCATTGAACACGCACTACTTAGCTCCTTGCTGGCAATCTCAAAATCGATTGCGATAAAATCAAATTTTATCCCTCCAATTTTATATTTTTCCAATAAATATTTATCTAATTCCACTTTATTTTCAAATAACAAAGACGATGTTTCCGTTAAAAAATGATAATGGTCACTGTATATACTTTTACGGATGGTATATGTAACAGAGAAAAGCTTTTCTTCCTCGTCTTTCCATTCTTTATATTGAATCGACTCTTTATGTATGGGCTTAAACTGATGTCGACGGATCTCTTTCCCATCTCTCCTAACGATAATCAAAGCCTCGTTTTGAATATTATGAAATACTAAATTTTGATTTTTATATATGCCCTTGGAACTAAAACATTGCGTTCCATTTTCTAAATGCCTTAGTAACATTTCCTCACGTATAAATCCCGTAACAAGAACTTTCCCATCTTCAATATCCAAAATGCCACTTTTCAATTCGTTTACACGAGCTTGTAACATTGATGAATCCCCCCAGTAATAATTTCTCATAAATTAAGACTATTTTACCATATAAACCCATATTAAAAATGTGAATTTTCTAATAAAAATTACCTCAATTAAAGGTCCCCATCGTATTAAAGCGTTAGCGCACTGGGGGTCAGGCCCTGCTTTTCGAGAGGGTTTACGCCTTTAGTAAAAGGGGGAATTTGGTTAGGATACAACGAAAAAGCGTTACAATTTTGAAAAAGGACATAATTCAAATGGAAAAAACCACAAATTTAAATTTAGGAGTTAATCCTAATGTAAAAGGAAGGGCTGACGAAATCCATTCGCAACTTGGCATACCAATGTCAACAGCGATAGATATTATTTGAAGTAAAGGAAAAAAAAAGTGAAGATAGAAAAAATCCAATAAAGCTAGGAAATTATCAAAAAAGGATCAAGGTAATATTGCAACCCTATTCTCCTTTTATTCATTAAGTCTAATAAAATATAAAATTTTTCAACATTTTAAATTTAGTAACACCTATACAAGGCCAGTGAAGAAATTGCTTAATACTTTAAAGCCCCTTCGTATTGACGTACTAAAGAAACTACACTAATATAAAGTAAATTAGAGAAAATTTAAATTCTTTCATCAATAAGGAAGTGGTCTCCGTGAGCAAGGAAATGGAATTAGTAGAGAAGCTAGATAGTGAGTTTCGTGTTCGCACATATATAGGAAAAGCTGCTATGGCTGTCACAGGACTTGCAGTCATTTGGTCGATTTTTCAAATATTTGCTGCAGGTTCTGGTGTTTTTGATGCGATCTCCTTAAGGGCATGGCATATGATGTTTCTTCTTGTTGTTACATTTTTGCTTTATCCTGCTACAAAAAAAGGCAAACGGGTGCTTAAATTTCCGTCTGTATTCGATATCATTCTTATCTTATTAAGTATTGCGTCAACCGGCTATTTATTAGCTTCATATAAAACCATAGTGTTACGTGGAGGCTTTTTACTACTACCGGATTACATATTTGGAGCTATTGGTATTTTGATGATTTTTGAAGCGGCGCGCAGGGTGGTTGGGAATCTAGCAATCTTAGCTTTAATATTTTTCCTATATAATTTCTTCGGCCCGATGGTCCCTGGAATCTTCGGACATGGTGGGTTTAGCATCAAGCGCATCATTGATTACTTGTTCTACGGAAGCGAAGGAGTTTTTGGAATTGCAATCGGCGTTTCCGCAACCTTTGTGTTCTTATTTATCTTATTTGGTGCATTTTTGAGCAGAAGCGGGTTCAGTCAATTTATTAATGATTTCGCATTAACGATTGCAGGGAGATCTCCAGGAGGACCGGCAAAGGTTGCTGTTATCGCCAGCAGTTTGATGGGAATGATCAATGGTAGTGCCTTAGCCAATGTAGCAACAACGGGTACACTGACTATTCCTCTTATGAAGAAAAATGGCTATAAAGCTAGGTTTGCAGCGGCTGTTGAAGCGGTTGCCTCGACAGGTGGTCAATTTGCTCCGCCGATCATGGGGGCAGCGGGATTTGTTATGGCAGAGTATTTAGGTGTTTCCTATACTGTTGTCATGGTGGCCGCGATTATTCCGGCGTTTCTCTATTACTTAACTTTAATCATGGTTGTCCATTTTGAAGCGAAACGACTTGGGTTAAAAGGGCTTTCGAAGGATAACATTCCGAAAGCAATGGATGTGCTAAAGAAACAAGGGCATCTATCTCTTCCATTAATTGTATTGATGGGAATGCTATTTATGGGATATACCCCATTATATGCAGCTGTATTTTCAATCGTCGCCTGTATTGTCGCAAGCTGGCTGCGCAAGGAAACGAGGATGGGACTAAAAGATATCATCTTGGCACTTGAAGAAGGAGCGAGAGGTGCAGTCGGCGTTGCAGTTGCCTGTGCCGTAATTGGTGTTATCATTGGTACTGTATCTCTAACAGGTCTTGGTCTGAACTTTGGCTATGCGGTGATGAATTATACAAATGATAGCCTGCTTATCGCTGGGTTGCTTGTAATGATTATGAGTATTATTCTGGGAATGGGTGTTCCTGGGGTGGCAGCGTATGTGATTGTCGCAACTGTGGGTGTTCCAGTATTAATTAACCTTGGAGTTTCACCGCTTGCAGCCCATATGTTTGTGTTGATTTATGCTTGTTTATCAAATATCACACCACCAGTAGCACTTGCTTCATATGTTGCTGCGGGGATCGCGGGTGCCAATCAAAATCAGGTTTCCTTAACTGCTGTAAAGCTTGGATTAACCGGCTTTATCCTGCCGTTTTTCTTTATCTTTAATCCGGCGCTGCTGCTTGGAGCAAATCCATATTCTGAGAGTATTATTCCAGCGGTTACAGCAATTATTGGATGTATTTCACTTGCAGCAGGGTTGCAGGGGTGGTTGTTTACGAAAGCGAATGTGGTTCAAAGAGTTATCTTTGCAATCGTTGGTATTTTAACAATTGCACCAGGTAGTTTAACTGACTATATTGGCATTGGTTTATTAATAGTAGTTTTAGCTTGGCAGTGGGTTGCAAAAAGAAAGTTGGCCCCAATCAGTCAATCTATAAACTAATTAAATAAAATAAGGGGGAGGACTACAGAATGTTTAGAAAGAAAAAAGGCTTTCTAGTATTAATGATGCTAGGTGCAGCCCTTGTGTTAGGTGCATGTGGAGGTGGAGATTCTTCAAGTCAAGAAGGTGGCGGTAAAGAAGGGGCAAAGCAGCAAAATTTAAATTTCCCAACAGCAGGATCAACGGGTACCATCTATCCGTTAGGTTCAGCGATGGCAAACCTTTGGGGAACTGAAATTGAAGGGTTACGTGTCAATGCTCAAGCTTCCAATGGCGGGGTTGACAACTTGAACCAATTGAAAGAAGGAGAAGCACATATTTCATTCGCTACTTCTGGCATCATTTGGGAAGCTTATAACGGTGAAAGAGGATTTAAGGATCGCAAATATGAAGATGTTCGTATTGTAGCTGGTCTATACTACAATCCAAATCAGTTTGTTGTTCGAGAGGATGCAGGTATTGAATCTGTTGGTGATTTAAAAGGAAAGAAATTTGCACCAGGATCAACAGGAAGTACACCTGAAGTTGAATCAAGTATTATTTTACCAGCTTATGGAATTAACTATCCAGATGATATCAATGCTAACTTTGTTGGATTTACAGAAGCGATTGATTTAATGAGAAACAAGCAAATTGACGGTGCTTTAATCCAAGCAGGGCTTCCAACTGCTGCGGTTACAGAAATGACTTCTACCGCTGACGGTAAATTAATTGGAATTGAGCCGGAAATCCGTAAACAATTAATGGAAGAATATCCTTGGTATTCAGAAATGACGATCCCAGCTGGTACATATGAAAACCAGAAAGAGGATGTTGATACGCTTGCGATTAAAATGATGTTAATAGCTGATGCATCAGTTGACGAAGAAACGATCTACCAAATGACAAAAGTATTCTGGGAAAACCTAGATCAGCTTGAGAATACTCATGCCATCGTCAAGCAAATGGAAATCGAAAATGCAGTAACCGAGCTTGCTGGTATTCCATTGCATGATGGTGCGAAGCGTTATTATGAGGAGAAAGGGTTATTAGAAGAATAAGATTAGATTTTTTTTGGAGTGTCAGGACAATTTTGTTCTGGCTCTTTTTATTCTTGTGTTAGTAAATTCACGCATGTGTGGGCTGTTGGAGTCGAACAATGCCCAATCAATCAAAGATTGGGCTTATTGCCTATCACCTATTTGTGAAACAAGAATTTTCGGGTCGTCACTGTGACGTATCCTAACTGTCAATCTCTTTTATAACAAACCCTCTTGCAAAGGTATTTAAAATACGTATGAGACGCTCTGTCATTTCACCGGGTGTCACATCAAAATCCCGCGCAATCCAGTCCGTAATTAACCCCGCCGTACCATATGCCATATAACGCTTTTGGTGGTAATCATCAACAGAAGGCACATCGTATTGAATATCAAATTTATTTTTCAATAAATTAAATATCGCTTCAGGCAGTTGCTGGTGAATGTGTGGCAAGGTATCTTCTAAAAGTATTAATGTAAAGTAATCACGGTGATCGTAAATATAAAACAACAAGTCGAAGGAGTTTGTTGTTAACTCTTCTACTTTTACCCGACTATCGCTTTGGTATTTACACATGCTGTAATACTGAATGGCTTCAAACATTTCATCCATTAACTCTTCAACAAGGTCATCTATGTTTTGATAATACACATAATACGTTGTTCGATTATAGTGCGCATGATCAACGATGTCCTTCACCGTAACAGCACTAAATCCCTTTTTATGTACCATTTCAATAAATGCTTTTTTTAAGAAATTTTTTGTCCGCATCGCTTGGTTGGAATTGGATTTCATCATATTCCTCTCCTATTAGACAGATTTGATGAAAGTGTTGGTATCCTCAACATTATAACAAATATTAAGGATGGTTTATAGCAAGAGAAACCTAGTAAACTATAAATGTAGCAAGAATTATTAGGGGAAATTACAAAAAATAAAATTTGAACAATTTGGAGGAGATAGTATGAGAGGTTGGCTATTTTCAGGTACAAATAAACCACTAGAATTAATTGAAAAAGAAGATCCGAAAGCGATTCCAGGTCATGTTGTAATAGACGTGAAAGCTGCTGGTCTATGCCATTCAGACGTTGCGGCACTACAAGATCCAGGTTGGATGCCACTTTTCCCAAATGGTCCTGTTATTATGGGGCATGAGTTTGCTGGGGTTGTTATTGAAGTGGGTGAAGGTGTTGAAGGTTTTAAAGTTGGAGACCGTGTTGGGGCTAACCCAATGAATAGAGAAACAAAAGTAACTGCTGGGTATAACTATGACGGCGGGTATGCAGAAAAAGTACGTGTTCCTGCAGATCAATGCGTAATTATTCCTGAAGGCGTTTCCTATGTAGAAGGAGCAGCTTCAACAGATGCAGGGATTACAGCTTATCGTGCTCTTTTCAGTATCGGACAAGCTAAAGAAGGTACAAAATTAGGAATCATCGGCATTGGTGGTCTTGGTCAATTTGCTCTACAAATGGCTCTAATTAAAGGTTGCGAAGTATACGCTACCGATGTTTCTGAAGGAGCTCGAAAACTTGCTGGAGAACTAGGAGCTCATAAAGTATTCGATACTGTTCTAGATATGAAAGAAGCAGAATGTGACGTTATTGTGGACTTTGCTGGTTTTGGACAAACAACTTCTGACGCACTGGATGCTGTAAGACCAAAAGGAACAGTTGTAATCGTTGGTATGGGTAAATTAGAATCTAATATCAATACGTACTTAATGATTACAAAAGAAATTAAGCTTTTAGGAAGCAATGGTGGGTCTGTAGAAGACCTAAAAGGTGTGTATGATTGCTTCGCTACTGGAAAAATGAATCCAGCTCTTATCACAATCCCATTTGAAGAAGTCGACAAAGGGATTGAAAAACTGAAAAACCATGAAGTAAAAGGACGCTTAGTAGCTGTATTTGAATAAACGGATATAACAATCTTCTGAAGTGAAAAAGCCTGTGAAATTTTAACATAAAAATTTCACAGGCTTTTATATATTTTTAGCAAAAAAGAGAAAGATAATTTGAGTTCACCCAACCAATTTCTCCAATACCTCTATCTTAAGTTAGTTATATCCCGGCCTGTTTTTATTGTTAAATATATATGTAAAGTTTTTTACTTAAGCTAAAGAGGGCTTAAGTTGAATATGTATTAAAAAATGACTAGATTCCACGTAAATAGGATCCCAGCCATTTATTAAACCCATAAATACCTTGTGTTGAACATACACTTCGCACATGTCGAGTGCTCAGGCAATTTCATACAAGCTGAACAAAAAGCCCAATCAAAACAAGATTGGGCTTTTTGCCTATCACTTACCTGTGGAACAAATTTGTGAAACAAGAAAATTCGGGTTGTCACTGTGACGGGATAGTGATGAGCCACTATGCCTGTAAAGCAAAAAAAGGATAGGACTTAAGGGGGAGTTTTATCATTAATTAAAGAAAACAAAATCAAAAAAACAAAAATCCTAAAAAATATAACAATATCTTTATTGTGAAAGGGCTTTCTTGATAGTAATCTCAAACTATACTAGTTTAGAAAGGGCCCATTTTATCTAGTATGTTGGTGTTATGGATTAGGTAACAGGTTAGCAGGGGAGAACAGGTAACCAGGTTAAATAAACTTTTATACATACTTGTAACGAATCCACTGACATCACCGAATCACTCCCTTTTATCCTCATTGAAACTTTCACACGAGATTCGAGAAAAGTTTATTACCATGGTTATATAGGTATCTATCCCTTCTAGGTAAAGAAAAAGACCAAATAGCAAAAAGAGTAATTTATTGAAAAGGAGGAAATGACAAGTTGAATCTTAAATTGTTTAAGAAATCATTAGTTGGATTATTGGTAGTTATGCTGGTTTTACCGTATTATACTACTGGTTTTTCACATTTGCTTGTAAGTGCTGAGGGAATCTATAATCCTTGGATGTCGATTTCCAATGTTGGCAATGAAGTAAATGAAGTCGTAACACAAGACTCAAAGTCATATGCAAGACTTGGTACTGGTGATGGTAACGACAATGGGGGAAAAGCAGCTGTCTTCCGTGAAAAAGGAGCGAAAGGTCAAGAAACTGGTACAATGGAATATACGTTTATACCAGAAACAGATAGTAAAACAACAAGATTCGGATTTAACCCTCATTATGTGGATGCAAACAATTTTGTATTTGTAGGTTATGATGCTGGTGGCTGGTTCTACGAATACAAGTATCAAGGAAAAGGTGAATGGTTACAAGAACGACCTGATGTACCTAATCCAGAACAGGGAAAGGAATATACTTTGAAGATTGAATATAGTGGTTCAACAATGGATGTAACTCTAAATGGTGAGAATCTATTTGGGGGAACAGTAACGTTAGCAAGTGATGTCGAAAAGCTTATTCATGCTCCTGAGGCTCTAAAGCTTGGAAAATATGGTGGTGAAAACACTCAGGTTCTCCTTGAGTTAGACGAGTCAGCTGTTGACCCTGGAACTGAAGAACCGGGGCAAGAGCCAGAACCTGAACCAGAACCAGAACCAGAGCAGGATCCAGAGGTACCTGATAGAGAACCTGTTAACATTACTGATAATAACCTCCAAGATGGAGACTTTGAGATTATACAAGGGGATGGAACGTTAACCTATAACAATGATGGAACGGTTACTTTTAATGTTCCTAACTCCCATGCTAAAAACAAAATCATCTATAAACCGATGGAAGAAATTAAAAATGGTGTATTTGAAGCAGATATTACTACGGATAAAAATTTGAACAGATTTGGATTTATCTATCGTGTTCAAGATCCAACATCATACACCTATGTTGGTACAGGCGATCAAAATAATCAATATTTTGGTGAAATCTTTGGTCCTGCAAACAGATGGACTGCAATGACTGAAGGGGTAGCACTTAAACCAGGTGAAACCTATCATCTAAAAGTAAGATTTATTGATGATGTATCTACTTTGTATATTAATGGTGAAAAAATGGGTTCATGGACTCAACCTGGTGGAGTAAATGTTCCTGGACAATTAGGTCTAGAAAAAAGTCGTGGAGATGCCAAAATTACAATCGGTAATATTCGTATTTTGGAATATACTCCACCTAAGCCACCGAGTACACCTCCTGTTGAGAATAAGTTAAGCTCAGAATATATGGATGTCGTAATCGATGAGGTATTCCCTCGTGTGATCGAATACAGAGTTGGAAATAAAGTAATGAAAGGTCAGGAACGACCTGTCTATGGATTGAAAGTGAATGGCGTGTTGTATTATCCAGAGGTTAGCTTTGAAAAGGCCAAAGATAATGAAGCTCTATACACTTTAACTATTAAAGATGAAGTAGAAGATCTAGATGCTGTATTTAAACTTTCATTAAAAGTAAAAAATAATCAAGTAATCTACCACTTTGAAGATATTAAAAATGCAGGTAGTGCAAAAATTGAAACCATTGAGTTTGCGGACATGAACTTCATTTCTGTTAACTCGAATGAAGAAAATGCTAAAGCAAAATTAACTAATCTTAGCAGTGATGTTACAAAACCTGGTGATGTTGATGTAACAGTTGATACGGATATGAATAGAGTTGGCACAACAGATACGTATTATACTGCGTTTTTATCCAACAACGATTTGAGTGCCGGTGTATGGTCGAGTTCGGAAGTGGATGGACATCGTAATTTGACAGCAAATCGGTATGAAAATGAAGTTGGTGCAAAAGCGGTGGGTATTGGTTCAAGTCCATTATTTTATCATAGAGAATTTATGCCAAAACCTTCTTCTAATCCAGCAACGATAAAAATTGCAATTGCCGAAGATTTAAATGAGGATTCCAATGTTGACTGGCAAGACGGTGCAATTGCATATCGTGACATTATGCAGGATATTCCTGAGTGGGAAAATGTGAATAATATCGTAGGAACACGTATTGCAATGAATTTCGGTTCCCAAGGACAACAGCCGTTCTTAAAGACATTGGATAATATTAAAAAGGTTGCATTAGCAACAGATGGTTTACGTCAAGCAGTACTATTAAAAGGGTATGGAAACGAAGGACATGATAGTGCACACCCAGACTATGGCAATGTAGGTGAACGTATGGGTGGTGACGAAGATCTAAACCTGTTAATCAAAGAAGGACATAAGTACAATGCTGAACTAGGTGTCCATATCAATGCACAGGAAACCTATCCAGAAGCAAAAGCATTTAATGAAGACCTCATCAATGGTCCAAATGCAAGGGGATGGGGATGGATTGACCAAGGGTACACTATAGATAAATTATATGACTTATATTCAGGTTCCCGTGCAAAACGCTTAGATGATTTGGAAGCAGTGGCACCAGATTTAGATTTTGTGTATTTAGATGTATGGTACCAGGACCAATGGGAATCTAATAGAGTTGTAGAACAATTTGTGGAAAGAGGTCTACGAGTAACGACTGAATTTGGTACGTCTATCCCGAACCATTCTACATGGCAGCATTGGGCTACTGATAAAAACTATGGCGGACCTGCAAGTAAAGGGATTAACTCTGAAGTGTTACGTTTTATAAGCAATCACCAAAAAGATTCATGGGTATTAAATTGGCCAGAAGCTGGTGGAACAGCAGATCATCCACTTCTTGGCGGGTTTGAATTAGGTGGATTTGAAGGTTGGCAGTCAGATAAAAACTTTGACAACTTCATTACTAGAACGTTCGATACAAATTTACCAACTAAATTTTTACAAAAGTATTATGTAACAAATTGGACGAAGGTGGATGGAGATCCAACGAAAACCAACCTTGAAAAAGAAATTAAGTTGCAAGACCCTAGTAATGGAGACAGGGTAGTTGTCACTAGAAAAGATGACTCTAGAGATCGTATCATTACACTAAATGGCAATGTTGTTCTTGATGGGAATACGTATCTTTTACCATGGGTAGAACAGGATTTTGAAACACCTACACATGATTCTCAAAAATTATACCATTGGAATTTAGAGGGTGGGGAAACGACATGGACTCTTCCAGACGAATATCAGGGTATTGATAATGTGAAGGTGTATAAGTTAACTGATCAAGGAAGAACAGACAAGCAAGTAATAAAGGTAAAAAATAATAAAATTACCTTAAATGCTGAAGCTAATACTCCATATATCGTTATAGCTGAAGACGAAAAAGGAGTAGAGGTAGATGAATGGAGTACAGGTGCTCATGTTCACGATACAGGCTTCAATACAGGTACGGTACAAGATAAGCATACTAAGGTCAAAGGGGATAAGAAGTCTGTAAGTGTGATCCGTACTGATCAAACTGGAACAGCTCGTCAATTAAGCAGTGGTGACTACTACTTAAACTTTGATAGCCCATCAAAATATACAGAAATTTCACGTTCTATTACGGGATTAGAACCTGGTAAAAATTATGTAGCTGAAGTATATGTAGATAACCAAAGTGACGTAAAAGCATCCATCAAAGTAACTGGTGGTGTAAAAGAAAAGTCGAACTACACAATAAGAAGTCTGCAAAAAAATTACGTCAAAGCAGATTCACATGCCACTAACGATGGATACCAAAGTAAAATGCAGCGCATACAGGTAAGTTTTACTGCGAAAGATAAAACAGCAAAATTAATTCTAAGCCGTGAAGCCGGTGAAGGAATAACTAAATTTGATGATATTAGAGTCGTACAAAAATCTTTGAACAATTATGCAAAACCAGGTGTATTTACACAAGACTTTGAGACAGTTGTTCAGGGAATTTACCCATTTGTTATTGGGAATACAGAAAATGTAGAGGATAACAGGATTCACCTATCTGAAAAACATGCGCCATATACTCAGAAAGGTTGGGCTGGCAAGGTAGTTGATGATGTAATTGAAGGGAATTGGTCAGTTAAAGTAAACACTGGTAATCGTGGTTTAGTGTATCGTACCATTCCACAACATTTCCGTTTTGAACCCGGAGTTACTTACAAAGTATCATTCGACTATCAGACTACAGCAACATCTATTAGACTCATTTCTGGAGACGAAGAAATTGATGAAAAAGAGATCAACCAAGTTAAAGAAGTTAACGTAAATGAACTACTTCCAGCCTCTACTGAAACTAGAACAGCTGAGTTCACCATTACTGGTGCTGAAAATGGTCAAACCTATATTGGGATCTTTAACGATGGAACTAGTTTAAATATGCACACAGGTGAAGGTACGTTTATTTTAGATAATTTACGTATTGAAGCTACGTCTCCAATATGGCATGTTGGAGAAAAAGCCCCGAATGATCACTTAGGTGCCAAAGGAGATTATTACGTAGACACGAAGAAACTCGATATCTTTCAGAAGCAAGATAAAGAGTGGAAACTGTTTGACAATATTCGTGCGAAAATAAACAGCAGTGATAACAAAGGGTGGACGTTAGGAGATGGAGTGCCAAGTGAAGTAAAAGGTAAAAATGGTGATTTTTATGTAGATCAAACGGCAGGAGCCTTATATTTAAAATCTATAAACGGTTGGGAACTTGTTACTAAAAGAGGCACGCTAAAAGAATAAGATATAGAATTGAAGAAACAGCTGATCAAAAAGAAATTCTCCTTTTGGTCAGCTGTTCTTTTTATCCCGCAATAAAGGGCAGTAATAAAAAGTTTCACTTTAAGACAAGCTAGTTTCTGATTTTTTTCTTATTTCTTTACGATAACCAGAAGGTGTTTGATTAGTTGTTCGTTTAAACACTTGTGTGAAAAAGGATTGGGAGGAAAAACCAATAAATTCAGCAATGTTAGCGATGTTGTAGTCGGTAGTTTCTAAGAGGATTTTCGCTTCTCGGATTCGCACCTGATTGAGATATTCAATCGGTGAGATTTTCATATCGTTTTTAAAGCAATGAGCGAGATAATATTTGTTAATATGCCCAACTTCAGCTAGAGTGTCTAATGAAATATCATCACGATAATTTTGGTTTATAAAATGAGTGATTAAGGAAACAGCCCTATTCATACTTTTTTGGTTTGTCTTTTTTACAGTAAACTTCTTTTCTCTTCTAAGTTTGACGATAAGAATTTCAATAATATTTTGACAAATAATCTCATATTCCTCATCACTATATTTTACTTCTGCTATTAATTTATTTAGGTAGAATAGAATATCCTTTCGATCCCCTTGATAAGTAAATACTCCCATTTGGCTATCCTGTTCTTCTTCCAAAGCAAATGATAATCCTTCTATGCCAAGTGCTATGTATTCAAGTGAATCTTGAGAATTTGACTTTTCTGTATGCTCGACATTTGGATTAATAATTACTAAGTCATTCTCTTTTACAGGTATCTCATGATTTGGAAGTATAAAGTAGCCTTTTCCTTTAACAATATAAAAAAGTTCAGTAAAGTGATGTGAATGTTGAGTACTATGCCAATCTTTATCGTATTCCGTTCGCGTAATATACAATAGTTTTATAGGCATCTTATTCGTATATGAATCTCTAACTTTATAAATCTCATAAGACAAACGATACACCTCCCAACATTTTCTAATTTAATTTTAACTAGGTTGTCAACAAAAAGCAATATTACTAAAAAAATGAACAAGATGTTTATTGTGAAAGCGTTTTAAAAACCTTAGGATTAAGATGTAAACAAATTTAAGGGGGCATTTAATATGAAAACTAAGAGACTATTACTTGCTATTACATTTTCACTGTTTTTACTAGTTTTAGCTGCTTGTTCTGGAGATAAGACGGGTTCCACATCAACAAGTGAAGGAAGCGGTAAAACAGAATCTAGTGAAAAAGTAACACTACATGTCGCGGCTTTAGAATCTGCTTATGGTTCTGACATGTGGACAAAAATGAAAGAAGCATATGAAGCAAAAAATGAAAACGTAACCATTGAATTAACTGTTGAAAAAAATCTTGAAGAGGTTGTTCGTCCAAACATGCAAGCAGGGGAGTATCCTGATGTTTTCTTGTTAGCAACAGGAAGACCCGAAGCGCTGACAGAAACCCTTATTAAAGAGAACGGCTTAGAAGATATTACCGATGTTTTAGATATGAAAGTATATGGTGAGGCCGTAACTGTAGGTGAAAAATTACTAGACGGATTTACAGATACACTGGCAACAAATCCATACGCAGATGGAAAAACATACTTAGGACCGATGTTTTATAGCCCAACTGGATTATTCTACAATACTGGATTATTCGAAGAAAAAGGTTGGGAAGTTCCAACTACTTGGGATGAAATGTGGGAATTAGGTGAAAAAGCTGCTGAAGAAGGTATCTCACTATTTACATACCCTACAACAGGTTACTTTGATACTGTAATTGGATCTATGCTTTACGCTTCAGGTGGAACAGATTTTTATAACTCAGCAATGAAATATGAAGATGGTGTATGGGAATCAAATGAAGCAAAACGTGTACTTGAAACAATTGGTAAGTTAGCAGATTTTACACATCCAAATACAGTTGCTAATGCTAACCCCAACGATTTTACAAAGAACCAACAACTAATCTTAGATAATAAAGCATTATTCATGCCAAATGGTACATGGGTAGTTGGAGAGATGGCAGAAGCACCTAGAGCGGAAAACTTCAAATGGGGTATGACCCCACTCCCTGCATATGAAGAGGGTGGAGAGCGCTATGCATTTACTTTCTTTGAACAAATTTGGATTCCGGCAGCAGCAAAAAATAAGGATGCTGCTAAAGACTTTGTAACATTTGTATACTCTGATGAAGCCGCCTCTATCTTTCTAGAAGCAGGAGCAGTTCAGCCAATCGATGGCATTACAGAACAGTTAGATGGAGATAACTTGATGTACTATAGCATCTACGATGATGGAGTATTACCAGCTATGGGAACATTTGCATCTACACAGCCTGTACCTGGAGTAAGTATGGGGGATACTTTATATGGTTCGATTGATAGTGTAATTAGCGGCAAATTATCTTATGAAGAATGGCAGAAGAAAATAGAAGAAGTAAGTGACAAACTAAGACCAGCTATGAACTAAGCCGTTTGGAAATAAGGAAGTGGTTAATAAAACGGTGAGTGTATAGTATACTCGCCGTTTTATTTATTAAGCGAGGTGGACATTTTGAATAAAAGGTTTTCACGAAATGTATTCATTGGAGTATGTATCACCCCAGCATTATTGTTATTAGTTCTGTTTATGGTTATCCCAACAATTGAAGTGTTTCGGATGTCTTTATATAACTGGGGTGGTTTTTCTAACAATAAACAATTTGTAGGTTTAGATAACTTTGTTCTCTTATGGAATGATATGAATTTTATTCGGTCATTTCAAAATTCAATTGTATTGATTGTGTTTGTTGCAGTTGTAACGATTGTGATTGCACTCTTTTTTGCATATATTTTAACGAAAGAAAAAGTAAAAGGCGGAGGTTTCTTTCGGGTTGTGTTTTACATACCTAACATTCTATCGATTGTTGTTATAGCAGGAATTTTTTCGGCGGTTTATGACCCAGATTCAGGTTTATTAAATAGTATTTTAAGTTTATTGTCTTTAGAAAATTTGGAGCAAAAGTGGTTGGGTGATCAAAATATTGTTATTTATAGCGTAGCTGGGGCATTAGTGTGGCAAGCAGTTGGTTATTACATGGTTATGTATATGTCTAGTATGGCAAGCATACCAGCAAGCTATTATGAAGCAGCATCATTGGAGGGTGCTGGGAAGTTTAAGCAATTTACGAGCATAACCCTTCCGCTTATTTGGACCAATATTCGTACCACATTAACGTTTTATATTATCAGTACAATTAACCTTAGCTTCTTACTAGTAGAAGTAATGACAGGTGGAGGGCCAGACGGCTCTACAGAGGTTTTCCTATTCTATATGTACGATCAGGCTTATACAAACTCTACGTTTGGGTATGGAATGGCAATTGGTGTAGTCGTATTTATTTTCTCATTTACCCTTGCAGCAATTGTTAGCCGAATTACAAAGCGTGACGTACTAGAGTATTAAGGAGGTACGAGAATAAATGAAAAAATCAAAAGGCTTCAGTACAGATACTCTATATAAACTATTTATCTATGTAGCACTGATTACGCTTGCAATTTCTATTCTTGTACCAGTGGCATGGGTATTTCTAGCTTCCCTTAAGGAAAACTCTGAATTTTATGGAAGTCCTTGGAGTCTCCCAATGGGGTTACATTTAGATAATTTTGTAGAGGCTTTCAATGAAGCTAGCATGGGTGAGTATCTCATAAACTCAATAGTAGTTACTTCAATGGCTCTGCTTATTCTATTAGTTGTTGCTCTACCTGCAGCCTATGTTTTATCTAGATTCCAGTTCAAAGGGAGTTCGTTTATTAACTCATTTGTTAAGGCAGGACTGTTTATAAATGTGAGCTATATTGTCGTCCCAATCTTTCTAATGCTACTGGATTGGGATGCAGCTGCAAGACTAATTATTGGAGATGGCTTCTTTTTAAATAACCGCTTTATGTTGGCACTCATCTACGCATCTACTGCGTTACCATTTACGATTTATCTGTTATCTAGTTATTTCCAAACGCTTCCTTCTGATTATGAAGAAGCAGCAGGAATTGACGGTGCTGGGTATTACAGAACAATGTTTTCGGTCATGCTTCCGATGGCCAAACCAAGTATAATCATCGTTATTTTGTTTAACTTCCTCTTATTTTGGAATGAATATATTTTGGCATTAACCTTAATGCCAGGTGAACATAAAACACTACCAGTAGGCTTATTAAACTTAATGGCAGCAGAACGCGCAGCAGCCAATTACGGACCGATGTATGCCGGAATGGTGATCGTCATGTTACCAACTTTAATTTTATTTATCGCATTACAAAAACGACTCACTCAAGGTATGACAGTCGGAGGATTGAAAGGATAGGTGGAATAAATGAACAATCAAAAAGGCAGAGTAACCCTCCCTAGCCAACAAAACTTCTTAAAAGAGACGAAAGAATTAATGGAACGGTGGGGTGCAGATGCTTTACGTGATAGTGATGGGACAAAGCTCGATGAAGAAATAAAACAGCTAAACGCAAAAATTTATACAACCTATTTTGTTGCCCGTGGCCATAACGAGTTTGCGAATCAGCATCTTGAAGAAATGCAGCAACTATATCTTATGTCTCAATTCAATACAGCAAACGAAACAAGACTGGAAATTGCATTTTTAGAAGGTTATTTTGAAGAACAGGTAACAGCCGATTATGTTCATGACCCTAAAGAATGGTGGGAAGTAATCGACCGGACGACTGGAGAATTAGTTAGTACAGAAAGTTGGGAAGTAAAGAAGGAAGAAAATACAGTCATTATACATGATGCTACACCATGGCATGAATATACTGTTTCTTTCTTAGCATATATGAAATGGGATCCTACTCATATGTATAATCATATCACCAATGATTGGGGCGATAAACCTCATGAAATCCCGTTTGATGTTCGTCAACCGCACTCTAACAAATTTGTGAAAGAAACACTTAAAAAATGGTTGGCTGAAAATCCTGATACAGATGTTGTTCGGTTCACAACGTTCTTCTACCATTTCACCTTGGTCTTTAATAATCTAGCAAAAGAAAAATTTGTTGACTGGTTTGGTTATGGGGCAAGTGTTTCGGTTGCAGCACTAAAGGCATTTGAAAAAGAAAAAGGGTATCGTTTACGACCTGAAGATATTGTCGACCAAGGTTACTATAATACAACTTTCCGTGTTCCTTCCAAAGCATATCTAGATTATATGGATTTTATTCAAAAGTTTGTTGCTCGGGAAGTTAAAGAACTTGTTGCGTTAGTCCATGAAAGTGGGAAGGAGTCCATGATGTTCTTAGGAGACAACTGGATTGGAACGGAACCATATGGAGATTATTTTAAGGAGACCGGTCTCGATGCTGTAGTAGGTAGTGTTGGAGATGGATCAACGCTACGGATTATCTCAGATATACCACATGTGAAGTATACGGAAGGACGATTTTTACCATACTTTTTTCCTGATACTTTTTATGACGGGAACGATCCAGTTCAGGAAGCAAATGCAATTTGGTTAAGTGCGAGAAGAGCTCTTATGCGAAGTCCTCTTGATCGTATTGGCTATGGCGGCTATTTAAGTTTAGCTTACAAGTTTCCAGAATTTGTAGAGTTTGTTGAAAACCTGACAAATGAATATCGTGACATTTACGACAAGATTAAGGGTGTTAAACCATATACAGGACTTAAGGTGGCCGTTTTAAATTCATGGGGGAAACTCAGAACATGGCAAACTCATTTGGTTGCACATGGAAAACCATATAAACAAGCCTATTCGTATCATGGAATTCTAGAATCACTTAGTGGTGCGGCAGTAGATGTTACTTTTATTAGTTTTGACGATGTGATTGAAAATGGTGTACCGCAGGATATTGATGTCATTATCAATGCAGGGGATGCTGGTACGGCTTTCTCCGGTGGAGAGAGATGGCTTGACGAAAGACTCACTTCGACCCTAAGAAAATGGGTTTATAATGGCGGTGGATTTATTGGAGTTGGAGAGCCGACAGCATATCACCGTGAGGGGCGCTACTTTCAATTGGCAAATGTCCTTGGTGTTGATAAGGAGTTAGGCTATAGCTTATCAACTAATAAATACTTTGTTGAAGCAGTTAGCTCCCATTTTATTACGGAAGATATCAGTGAATATGATTTTGGTGAATCCGTTAAAAATATTTATTCATTACGTGAAGATACGGAAATCATTGAGTACTCTGATGGTGAAATTCACCTTTCTAGTTCCTCTTTTGGTAAAGGAAGAAGCGTATATATTGCCGGCCTTCCTTATAGCTTAGAGAATACTAGGTTACTAATGAGAGCGATGTTTTATGCAGCACAAAAAGAAGCTGATTTTAAAAAATGGTACTCTTCTAATTTGAATTGTGAAGTTCATGCATATCCAGAAGCAAAACGATATGCAGTTGTAAATAATTCTACTGAAGAACAAAAAACAGTTGTTTATAAAGGCTCAGGCGAAAAAATAGAGATTAACCTAAATCCAAGTGAAATCAAATGGGAGGAATATTAACATGAGGGACCATGTGAAACTCATTCTAAAATTTGTGTTCTTTCTCTTTTGCTTATTCTTAATTATTTATGGACAAAAAACAGTAGGAAAGTTGGAGTTGTTTATTCAATTACTGGGTCTTTCTGGTTTGCTATTTCTTTTGTGGAACTATAATCGAAAGTTTGTTTAGCGTTGTTAGTGAGGAACAATGTCTGAACAAGGCTTCGGTGTTTGTTAGGATTCAAATCATATAAGTAGAAATCTGAACATATTACGCCGAAGCCTCACTTTAGGAAAAAAGAAAAGGAAGGGGAGGAATCTTGCATGAAATATGCAATTGGGCTTGATATTGGGGGAACTAAGATTGCTGCTGGAATCGTCAATGAAAAAGGTGACTTAATTCAAAAAGAGATTTTGCCTAGTGATCCCTCCGATCAAGAAAGAATGTTTTCACAGGTAAAAAAATGTGTAGAACAACTTCTGAATCATTCTAGTATTCCCATTGACCAAATTTATGGAATTGGAGCTGGGATTCCTGGGAAGGTTGATCGAGCTAAAGGTGTTGCCGTGTTTCAGAACAATCTTCCGTGGAGTAACTTTCCGTTTATAAGAAGAATCAAGGAATCATTGAAAATTGAAAATGTCGTCATTGACAACGACGTTTACATGGCAGCTTTTGCAGAATGGAAAGAGGCAAACCTTAATAAGGATGAGTTGTTTGTGTACTGTACCATCAGTACAGGGATAGCTATTTCCATTATTCAAGGAGGGGAGTTTATACGTGGAGCTGGTTTTGCAGGAGAATTAGGATTAATTCCAGTTTACGCTCCTGGTGAAGAAACTCCTGTCATGAGACTAGAAGAAACTGCTGCTGGACCTGCATTAGAGAAACGCGCAAAGAAGGTATACGCTGATGACTCGTTTACAACGAAGATGATTTTTGATGCATATATTGCCGGTGACCTTACAGCTAGAAAGCTAATTAATGATATGGTTACTTCCTTATCACATGGCATTTATATGATTAATAGCTTATTGGATCCGCACCTAATAGTGTTTGGTGGAAGTGTTGCATCAAAAAATTCATTCTTATTGGGTCTTCTAAAAGAAAGGTTAGCTGAATTCGTAATTGATGAACAGAAACATAGTTTAGAAGATTTGAAAATGAGTCACTTGGGAAATGAACAAGGTATTATTGGCGCAGGTTTACGAGTGTTTCACCCGTAACATATTTTTTCTGAAATTGATTAATCAGCCAATATTAGTAATGTTAGGAGGAAATCTGAATGTTTGAGCTAAAAGAATCGGAACTAAGTATCATAGGGGCAGCGATTACAACAAGGGAAATCAAACAGCAGCCTCAACTATGGGAGGAAACATTTCAAACCTATAAAGAACATCAATTAGACATTTCTTCATTTTTACTAAATATATCGGACCGTCACGAAAGGATTCGTATCATTTTTACAGGTGCAGGAACTTCTGCATATGTAGGTGATACGGTTACCCCTTATTTGAAAGAAAAGCTTGATGAGAATAAATGGGATTTGATGAGTATTCCTACAACAACCTTGGTATCCAATCCGTATCAATACTTTAAGAAAGATATACCCACATTATTAATCTCTTTTGCAAGAAGTGGAAACAGCCCGGAAAGTTTAGCTGCAGTCGAGTTAGCAAAAAATATGGTCAAGGACCTTTATCAGATTACGATTACATGTGCATCTGAAGGAAAGTTAGCTCTGAATGCAGAAGGGGATGAAAGTAACTTTCTATTATTAATGCCTTCAAACTCTAATGACCAAGGTTTTGCGATGACAGGTAGTTATACGTGTATGACATTAGCAGCATTACTTGTTTTAGATCCGCAAGCTACAGAGGTAAAAGAAGGGTATGTATCAACCATTTGTAAGATGGGAAGTAGCGTGGTGGAAAGGGAAGAGGATATTCAAAGATATGTTGATGCTGATGTTAGTCGTATCGTTTATCTTGGTTCGGGTAGTTTAGAAGGTTTAGCGAGAGAAGCACAATTGAAGGTTTTAGAGTTAACTGCAGGCCAAATTGCAACTGGATTTGATTCTTCTTTGGGATATAGACATGGACCAAAATCATTTGTTCATGAAAAGTCTAATATTTTTGTATTCGTATCTAACCATCCTTATACACGTAAATATGATTTGGATATGCTCCATGAATTAAAAGAGGATGCTGTAGCTAAGCATGTTTGTTCAATTGAAATAACTGGCGAAGTGAATTTCAATGGTGAAAGCTTTCAATTTAGTGAAGAAGCCCAATCAATCCCAGATGCATATATTGCGTTGCCATACGTCATGTTTGCACAGACGATTTCCTTATTGTTTTCAGTTAAGGTAGGCAATAAACCGGATACTCCTTCCCCGACCGGAATAGTTAATCGAGTAGTTAAAGGGGTTACCATTCATAGCTATGAATAATCCATAATAAAAGTTTGTCTATGGACTACTCGCAATTTATTTTCTAAGACGATGGCAATATGAATAGTAGAAAGAGGTGTAGCTAGTGATACTATCAGTAACAATGAATCCCTCTGTAGATATCTATTATCCGCTTGAAACCCTCGTGTTAGATGGCGTAAACCGAGTTGACATTGTCCGTAAAACAGCAGGTGGAAAGGGATTGAATGTGGCGAGAGTCATCCATCAATTGGATGGAGACGTCACTGCTACTGGGTTAATTGGGGGTACACTAGGAAACTTTATTGTTAATGAGTTAAACAAGCACGGGATTGTGAATGCCTTTATCGAAACAGAGAAAGAATCTCGAAATTGTATTGCTATTGTTCATGAAGGAAAACAGACCGAGATATTGGAATCTGGCCCAACTATATCTGTTGAAGAAGGACAGCTATTTCTTCAAAAGTTTGAGAGCTTACTAACAAAGGTATCTCTTGTTACGATTTCAGGCAGTCTTCCTAAGGGGATAGAATCATCTTTTTATCATCAACTACTTATTCTTTGTAACCAAAAAGGTATCAAGGTGATTTTGGATGCTTCAGGTGAGCCGTTACGACAGGCGTTATTACAAAGTGAGAAACTATTTGCGATAAAGCCTAATCTCGAGGAACTTGTTCATTTAATAGGTAGAGATGTCCATTTAGATAACAACGGATTAATAGATGTATTGAGTGATAATCTATTTGCAAGCGTTGAATGTGTGCTTGTATCGCTTGGTAGATTGGGTGCTTTCGTTAAATATAAGGAAGTCTTTTATAGAGTAAAAATACCAGAAATAGAGGTTATTAACCCAGTAGGTTCAGGTGACGCAACAGTTGCGGGAATGGCTGTAGCTCTTCAAAAAGAAGATTCTATTAAAGGCGTGTTTGCATCAGCAATGGCAGCGGGTATGGCCAATGCGATCGAGGCTGGTACTGGAACTGTGAATTTACAAAATTATAAGCGGTTTTATGACATGGTAGAAGTGATTGAAATCTAGCGAGAAGAGGTGTCTAACATGAGGATATCAGAGAAGAAACTAGGAGCAATGAAGCGACTTTCGGATGAAAATGGGATTATTGGTGCATTAGCGATTGATCAACGTGGTTCAATCAAAAAAATGATTGCGCAGCACGATCATTCAGGAAAATTTGGCGATGATGGCATTGTTGATTTTAAAAAGATTGTTTCAGAGGAACTAACACCATTTGCAAGTTCAATTTTACTTGACCCAGAATATGGGCTACCTGCATCAAAGGTACGTAGTCATAAAGCTGGTTTAATTCTTGCATATGAGAAGACAGGCTATGACGCATCTGAGCCAGGTAGATTGCCAGATTTATTGGATGATTGGTCTGTAAAACGCTTGAAAGAAGCAGGAGCAGACGGAATTAAATTCTTACTTTACTACGATGTAGATGAGGATCCAAAGATTAATGAATATAAACATGTCTATATGGAACGTGTTGGTTCTGAATGTGCCGGTGAGGATATTCCATTCTTTTTGGAAATCTTAACGTATGACGCAACTATTCAGAATGAAAGAGGAATAGAATTTGCTAAAGTCCGTCCTCACAAGGTAATCGGAGCAATGAAGGAGTTTTCAAGACCAAGATATCAAGCTGATGTTCTAAAGGTAGAAACACCTGTCAACATGAACTTTGTAGAAGGCTATGCTAAGGATGAAGAAGTCTATAGCCAAGAAGAGGCCAAACGTTTTTTTAGAGAACAAAACAAAGTAACTAACTTACCTTTTATTTTCTTGAGTGGGGGAGTTAGTGCAAAACTGTTTCAAGAAACACTTATCTTCGCTTCTGAGGCTGGTTCTAATTTTAATGGAGTCCTATGTGGCCGAGCAACATGGAAAGATGGGGTGGAAGCCTTTGCGAAAGAAGGAGAAACGGTAGGGAGTAAGTGGTTACAAACAACGGGTAGAGATAATATAGAAGCCTTAAATAGCGTTTTAAAAAAGACAGCAGTTTCCTGGTTTGGAAAGGTAGAAGGTAGTTTGGTTGAGAAGTAAAACTGGTATCTTTTAATTAAAGGGCCTGTCCCCCATCGTACGAAAGCGTTAGCGCACACGGGGGCAGGCCCTGCTTTTTCGGTTATCTAAGTTTTTAAAATTGTATTTCTTTTTCCTTGACTATTATATTAATAAAATATAGTCCAGTAATTTTTTAAAGCGAAAAAGGGAAAGAATCTTTGATTACCAAGTTATTAAACAAACATATAGTTTTCATCTAATGAAAAAGTATTATATGAATACTCCGATGGATTTTTTAAAATATTTCTGCTTTTTTCTTTAGTATTTCCTCCAAGAAAGTACTATGATACTATCTTATAGGTTTTGGAATTTGAAGATATTTCATCACAGATTAGAGTATTACTGGTTTTGATCATCACCCATTCCAAAATCATAAAAAATATTATTGGAGTGTATGATGAAAACAAAAGAGAATGTTCAAAGTGAAAATATGGAGCTCTTAATAGAAATCTTTCATCTTAGAAATACCTTAAGCGAAATATACTCTCGAAAGGGGCCAGATAATTCTGATTATCTTTCACTTTCAATAAAGTTAAAATTACTTGTTAATATGTATATTGATGAAAAAATTTCTATGTTGAAAGACGAGTTTATTTTGTCAAAACATCACTCAAACTAAAAGATAAAAAACGATGATATAAAGAGTGCCTGATACACAATATGTGGTGTCAGGCATTCTTTTTTGATATTAAAAGTCTCTAACTAAATATAGATATTCACCACATTAAGAAATGACAAATAAAACTAAAAGGAAATGATTATTTATCAATAAAAGAATGTTCACGATTTAAAGTTGGTCGCTAAAGCTACGGTTTTTTTAAGTTAAGATGACAAGAATAAATAGAAGGATTACATGCAGAAAATGCTAGATAACTTTTTTAAAAATATTGACTAGACACTAATTGGTGTCATATAATTTAGGACACCAATTAGTGTCATTTATATTTAATAAGGGGGGAGGATTTTGAACACTACTCACCAAAAACATGATGTTTTTGTAGCAATTGCAGACCCAACAAGACGTAAATTAATACGTTTGTTGGCAGGTGCAGAAGAATTACCTCTTCACGAACTAACTCCTCATTTTCAAATGGGTCGGACTGCTGTGTCTAAACATTTGGCTATCCTTAAAGATGCTGATTTAGTTACCAACCGTAAAATAGGTAGAGAAACAAAGTACCGACTAAATCCAGCTCCCTTACAGGAAGTGAAAGATTGGTTAGCTTTTTATGAAAAGTTTTGGAATGAAAGAGCGATATTACTAAAGAATATATTGGAGGAATAGAAAATGGCAGATTTATCATTAGATTTTCAATTTAAGAGCCCAATCAATAAGGTATGGGATGCATTAACACATTCGGATACACTTGCACAATGGGTAATGGAAAATGACTTTAAGCCAATTGTAGGATATAAATGTCAGTTTCGAAATAAGGATATAGATTTAATTGTTGATAGTGAAGTATTGGTAGTAGACAAGCCTAATAAGCTATCTTACACATGGGTAGGTGGGCCGGTAAACACGATCGTCACATGGACATTGAAAGAAGAAAATGGAACAACCTACCTACACCTTGAGCAGACTGGATTTGAAAATGAGAATGTTCAAGCGTTCAACGGTGCGAAGTATGGTTGGGCATATAAGATTGAAGAGCTTAAAAAAGTGTTAGAGGAAATTTGAACGAAATCATAGGAGGGTATAAGTTGGAGGTTTTTGTTAAATTTTTAGCGGGGATTGATGACCCTTTCCACAGAGAAAGAACAGAAGAAGTATTAACTTGGATAACAGATAAATATCCAAATTTAAAGAAAGAAATTAAATGGAATCAACCAATGTTTACGGATCATGGCACATATATAATTGGCTTTAGCGTTTCTAAAAAGCATTTAGCCGTCGCTCCTGAAAGTGTAACGATTACTCATGTAGAGGATGACATTGTAAAGGCTGGCTATGATTACACAAAGGAGATTATACGTATTCCTTGGAAAAGTCCGGTAGACTACACACTACTTGAGAAAATGATTGAATTTAATATTAAGGACAAGGCAAACTGTACAACTCTCTGGAGGAAATAGAAAAATATAGGGTAGCCCTTAGAAAGTGTATGAGGGCTTCTGTGAGTCTTAAAGGAGATAATGAAATGGGATTTTTTCAAGATATGATTGCAGTATTTAAAAAGAGACAATTAGTATTTAGAGAAAGCTATAAAGAATCAGATGATGTGTATACATTTGTATTTGAAAAAGAGAAAGATCTAACCTGGAAAGCAGGGCAGCATGGATTGTTTAGTATTACTCATAAAAAAGTGAAAAATCCTACTAAACCTTTTACAATAGCAGCTGCTCCAAGTGAAAATATTGTCAGGTTAACAATGAAAATAAATGATAAGCCAAGTGATTTTAAGAAGGCAATGTTAGAACTAAAACAGGGAATGACAATTGGTATGTCTGGTCCTTTAGGGTCATTTAATATAAACGATGATCGTCCTACTGTCCTTATTGCTGGAGGAATTGGAATCACACCGTTTCGATCCATCGTAAAGAAGATTGAGGCAGAGGGAAAAGGTAATAAGAAGCCAATTCACCTACTCTATATGGATAGTGAAAAGTCTTATCTATTTAAAGATGAACTTGATGCCAATAATGCCTCAATAAGTACCACGTATCTTGATTCTAGGGATAACTTACATCAGGAGATAAATAAGTTAGCTAATCTGTATCAGAACAATGGTCAATATTTGATTGCAGGGCCGAAGTCAATGGTGGATTCAATTTCTAGTTACTTACAAAATAATAGTATTTCAAAAAGGAATATCAAAAAAGATGCTTTTTATGGCTATTAAAGGATGAGTTGAGGAGTTGAGTTCATCCTCCCATCCTATTTATTCTTAAAACTGTAATAATAGGAACCCAGCTAAATAGAAATAAGAACACCTTCCTATATGAATAGGAACAACAGGTGATTTTTTCTTTTTGCAAATTCAGGCAAGATTAGCATATAGGAATTCACAGCAGGTTAGTATTATATAGATGAAAAGTGGCCGTTGGTACTGGCTTGCTATATCCCTATCGAGTGAAAAGTTGATGAAGTTATCGGTATAAATAGGAATCAGACTTCTTTGAGAACAATTAAGGAAAGAAAGAGACTTGATAACCTCATAACACATACCATAGCTTCAATAACTCTAACATATAATTACTCCTTAAGGGGATGGCGAGCTTGAGAAAAACAGTATTAATTGCTGACGATTCATTATTTATGAGATCTTATTTAAAAAGAATAATAGTCGAAGAAAACTATAAAGTTATCTCGGAAGCTAGCAATGGAGAAGAGGTTGTTCTCCAATATAAAAAATTTTTACCAGATGTTGTTTTTATGGATATAACAATGCCTAAAGTGAATGGTATTAATGCACTAATTGAAATTAAAAAATTTGATCCTAATGCAAAAGTTATTATGTGTTCCTCATTGGGGCAAAAATCATATATTATAGATGCGATTAGAAACGGAGCTACAGATTTTATTGTAAAGCCTTACTTCAATAATCTCGTAAATATATTAAGGAAGATCGAATATCTCCACTGTAACTCAAATAGATTGAAAGTAGAGTAGCAAAAGAAAGAGTCCAAACAGGCCGTATGGCCGATGTTGAGGGCTTGTTTTTGGAGAAGGTTGGTTTTTAAAAAATCGCTACATTTTTTTCAACAGATGTTTAATCACCAGCATCCATGTGTTGCCACATTTACTGGAAATGTGGAGTGAGTATCGCAGTTAATTTTTAAGTGAATCTGCAATTACTGCTCAAATCCATGGAGTGCGTAGCAAAAAACATAAGAACTTTCTTTTTTTCTAATGGAATATAAATGATAGGCTTAGAGGAGATTTTCCTTTAAGCCTTTTTGTTCACTAATTTGCCACAAAAAAATTTCAAAACGGATGCCCCTTTTTTACCACTACCTCTCTATAACAACGGTGAAAGGGTGGTGCATTCGTGTGAATTTAAAATCGGGCACAATTGATCAGTTTGAGAACTATTCAAATTTTAATAGTTTAAAGGAATTCAACAGACATATGGAGATGTGGATGCTTCAATATAAGGATGATTTTTCAAAAGGTGAGCTCGTTGGGTTAAAACGCCTTGTTCGTTATTCAGCAAAAATTCCAGGGGTTTGCAATGCAAAGATTGGTACGATGCTGAAGTCCATCCATGAGGAATACAATGGAAATGGCGTGTCTCGTTCTACTTTTAAAAGGATGATTCAAAAAGCAGTGGCTTTAGGTATTTTTACTGTTTATGAAACCGAGCGCAAGAATGGCTCACAATCTAGCAATCTTTACGTGTTTAATCGTTACCCTGAAATGACCTCGACCTATCATGAACCACCTAAAAACGAAATTTTGAACCTCCCTAAAGAAACTAGTAATCCTTTTGAAACTAAACAAAATATAAAAGAACGTAAAGACGCTCCTCTAGATTTTACATTTACGAGTGATTGGGTTCCTGTTTCCTTTGTGGAAGCAGTAAAACCATTTTTTCCTGAAGCAAGAACAAT
The DNA here is from genome assembly GCF_002734285.1 of Fredinandcohnia onubensis. GTDB lineage: Bacteria > Bacillota > Bacilli > Bacillales > Bacillaceae_L > Ferdinandcohnia > Ferdinandcohnia onubensis_A. Next base: position 86,524 of record NZ_NSEA01000028.1, read on the forward strand.
CGAGGAATATTGGAAAATGGCAGCCATTGCAGCCAGTAAAAACAATCGTGATTATGAATGTTTAGATATAATCGAGCTATCGATTAAAGCCTTCAAACAAATGCTTATCAAGCTAAAGAGAAATACTGTTCATAATCCTTTTGCCTATTTTTATGGAGTGTTATCCTGTAAATTGGAAGAGTTATACTATCAAGAATTAGAAGAATCAGAGGAGTATTTTGCGGAAAGCATTAGCGTGCAGCGAAAAGAAGCATCCCAAAAATCCGAGCTCTTTTTGTTACTTCAGGAAGTCTTGCCGCTAGCTTAGATGGCATAAAGGTAAAATTTGTGGTGTTGGTTTATAATTAATAAAAAACACATATTTGGGAAAATAAATGCAGAAAGAGGAATGTGAATGACAGTTGGAAGAAATGATCCATGTCCTTGTGGGAGTGGGAAAAAGTATAAAAAGTGTTGTATGAAAAAGAGTAACGTCGTGCAGTTAAGAGAATTTAAAGTAGAGCAATTTTATAAACAAAAGCATAGGTTAGTGAATCTACTCAGTGACTTTATCTATGAGAGGGTTTCAAATAAACTTTACTACCGATTGAAATCCGAATTTAAAGATAGAGCAAAATTGAAATCTGATAAAGACCTAGGAGGACTTTTAGACTTTTGGCTCTATTTTTTCTACCGTTATGAAAATGGTATGCGGGGGATTGAATGGTTTTTAACGGAAAAAGGGCAGCGACTCTCAGAAGAAGAGCTTGTAATGGCTAAAAGATGGGCCGAGCTTAGACCAAAGCTTGTTCAAGCTATTGATAAAACGGATTCCCATGTTGTTTTTCTAGATTTTTTCACAAAAGAAAAGTTTCTAGTATCTGCCTATCATGAAAATATTCCATTCTTTACTCCTTGGTATAGTACGTTGGCTTTACTTGAACCACTTGTAGACGAATTTTATTTTAATGGTGTTAGAACTCAGGCAAGTCCAAATGGATTTCATAAAGCGACAATTTTAGTGCAAAGTCTAATGAAGCAAACAGGACTGGATCACGAACAAGTATTTATTGAGTACTATCCTGAATTACTGGTAGCATTACGAGATGAAAGCGACGAAGATTTAGGTGAAAAGGAATTAGTTCAATATAATTATAAATTCCTACTTAATGACAAAGTTGTAGGGGAGAATTTCTTATATAACGAAGAATGTTTTAAGATTGATACTTGGGAGGATTCTTATAAAAAACTAGTTTGGCTGGATAATTTACACTTTTATGAGGATAGTGAACTAGAGGGCAGCCTACATATTGGGGAAGTTCTGGCCAGCATAGAACTTAAGAATACAACATTAACCTTTGTCTCTACTAACCTGAGTATCGTTAACCAGTTTCTAAGAAAATTGCAAAAGGCTAGAGGAGCATTTCAGTTGGTAGATGATCAGGAAGAACGAATTACCTTACCGATAAATGCTGAAGTGCAACAACTATCACTTGCTCTTGAAAAGGGTGTACCCGAATATTTTGGGATAATTGCACAAAATAAATGGAACCTAAAACTAGATGAGCCGATTCCAATTTTCGATAATTTGTCTTTAAGGCAATTAGTTGAAAAGGGAAAAGGAGATTTAGCTGAAGTATGGTTGAAACAATCGGAATATACCTTATATCTCCTTGTTTATCAACAATATGGAAATGTAGAGGTCACAGCTGATTTTAATACTGTAAGAAGAGAATTAGGCTTGGAGACTTCACCTTTTGTTACAGGTGGAAAGCAACGTCAGTCAAAACTTCTACCGGTACTTAATAAGGAACAACGTAAAACGGTTATTTTGGAACAGGATATACTGATTTATGAAAACTTAGGCTTTACTCCGAAAACGGTTGATAACTTCTATACAAAAGACCTCATTAAGTTTTATAAAGAAAAAACCGATGGAATGTCTGAAAGTACTCAAAGAAAATACCAAAATAGTCTTTATGATATAAGAGAAGTTTTGGAAAGAAGCACAGTACAGAATTGGGACGAGTGTAATTTTTCTTTCTGGCAAGAGTTTATTTCAAATGGAATATATAAGATAAATGATAGAGTCAGTAAAACAAAGCTGAATGACATGATTTCTACGGTAAAAGCATTAACAAAATGGTTGGAAAAAGAAAAGAAGTTTCAACATGCTAAACAAATTGCTGCCCTTGGAATGGAAACTCAAGTGATAAAGTAAATAAGATTCTACTGTAAAATTCATGAATTAAAGGGCCAGACCCCCATTGTACTAAAGCGCTAGCGCACTGGGTGTTAGGCCCTGCTTTTTTTTGCGTGGAACTATTTGTGAAACAAGAATTTTCGGGTCGTCACTGTGACTTATCTCTTTTTTTGTTCTTTAAATTTCAACTATTGCAAAATTTGTGGTATATTATAAAAATATTTGTCTAACAAAATATTATTCGTATGAATGCTGATAAGTGAAGAACTTATAACAGGTTAATTAAACCTCTTGAGAACACAACGAGGCTACCCTACCTTGGGTTTAGTGAGCGCAACGATTAGGTGAAGTGCATCTGAATTTTTCAGAAAAGGTGGAATAGTAAAATCAATCATTAGGAGACGATAGTTTATGCTATTACTTAATATTGATGAAATATGTACTACTTAGAAAAGCATTCATGCAAATTGTGAGATTAAAAGAGAAGGGCTGATTTACATATGAAAAAGACTCTAAGAGATAGTAGTATTATTGGGCTTGCGCTTTTTGCCACATTTTTTGGGGCAGGGAATTTAATTTTCCCACCATTTTTAGGGCTGCAGTCCGGGACGGGCTGGCTTAGCGGGAACATCGGATTCATTATTTCAGGGGTCTTTTTCCCTATACTAGCGATTTATATTATATCCCATGCTGGTGGTACTGTAGATCAATTGACTAAAAAAGTGCATCCTAAATTTTCGCAATGGATACTACTAGGTATCATGTTATTTTCAAGCTTTATTGCCATACCGAGAACGGGGGCTGTTACCCATGAATTAGGTTTTCAGGCAGTTTTCCCATCGATTCCAGCAGCACCTATTGTCATCATTTTCTTCGCGTTAACTTATTATTTTGTAAATGACAGGAACAATGTTATCGATAAAGTGGGAACTTTTTTAACACCTGCATTAGTTGTCATTTTAATTGCTATCATCATAAATGGAGTCATAGCCCCAGTTGGACAACCAGTGGACACAGAAATTTCAAGTAGTTTTGTTAATGCATTTCTTGGCGGATATCAAACAGGAGACTTATTAGTAAGTTTTATGGTTGCTAGTGTGTTTGTTTCACATCTTTTTGGCAAAGGATACCGGTCTGATAAGGAAAGAAATAAAATGATTGCATTTGCCGGGCTCATCGCCTTTATCTTTTTAGTTATCATCTATTCGGGGCTTTTATATTTAGGGGCTTCAGTTAGTGGGATGTATCCTGAAAACGTAGATAGGGCCGAACTATTATTAGGTATTGTAGAATCGATATTAGGTAAAGGCGGTCTCTACGGATTAGGGGTCGTGGTGGCATTAGCATGTCTGACTACTGCGATTGGCTTGACTACAGCTGTTGCGCAATTTTTTGATAGTTTAACAAATGGGAAGCTAAGTTATAAAACAACGGCTGCCATCGTTTGTGTCCTTGGCATTGCCATTGCATTATTAGGTGTAGATCGAATCGTATTTTTAGCAACACCGCTTTATGAGGCAATCTATCCGGTTTGTATCGTGGTCATATTGGTTGGGATTTTCCATAGGCACTTACCAAACGCTGCCTCCTTTCAAGGTGCCGTGTTCTTAACATTGATTATTAGCGTAGCAGAGGCTATGACATCAGCCGTAAATATACCATTTTTATCTCGTTTAATTGGGATGATTCCATTGAGCAGTAATGGGTTCGCATGGCTAATTCCAGCAATAATTGGATTCATCGGTGGAGCAATCATTGGAAGATTTAAAGAGAAGGAGAAAGCCTCAGGGCAGTCGATTGCAAATTAAAATTACATCCTCGAATTTTCAAAATAAATACATGTCCCTCTTAAAGCCCAATCAAAACAAGATTGGGCTTTTTGCCTATCACGTACCCGTGGAACAATGTGTGAAACAAGAATATTCGGGTCGTTACTGTGACGTAACCTAATTTTTAAAAATATAAGTTATTGACAATTTTTACAGATTATGAAACTATTGAATTATAAATTACACTTTCATTTCATTTTCACACTTCAATTAGATGTTCCTCTTGTTTTTATACCCTGTAACTAACATTTCCAGGATCAATTCCTAAACTATATTTTTACTTTATTCTATTTTTCCCTATTATACTTTTTTTAACTAACAATATTTATCAAAGTTAAGACTGAAAGGAGTGGTAACGAATGTAAACTAATTATAATTTTCATAGGTATTTTAAAGTGGAGAATACTATATCTGGAAATTTATGCTAATTGTAGGAGGAAAACTATGAGTCATGATATTTTAGGCTATGATAAAGCGGGAGAAGAAATTGCTTATGCACGTTTTAGCATGGGGAACTATAATGCTACTATACTCTACGATTTATTAGATGCAAATAATTACTATGCTGGAGTTAGTGGGTCTGGTGATAGTTCAAACTTTTCAATAAAACAAATAGAAAACGCCTTGAATTCTTACGATCAATTATATAAACATTCTCTTCCGGCATCTTGGGATCAAAAACAAATTCTATTGTTTTTACAGAATTGTTTAGCAACAGCACGAAAAGAGGGTAGTGTAGCGGTGTTTTTTGGTTAGTATTTCAGATTGTTTACTGAATCATCTATTTTACCACACATTTTAGTAACAATTCATTTCATTTTTATTCGTCTTCCCATTCCTTCCTGTCTTAAAACTTTCCTTTTAAATCAACAACAAAATATCACTACTTGAGCAACGGCAATTCGGCATGGAAAATGTATAAAAAACTACATTCTGAAAATCAAAACCTTGAGTTATATATCTTTCACATGAAAATTGAAGAAATAAAGGTAATTGACCAGCCTTATATAGGAGTACGGCGGAGTATGAAAATGAGATATAGCCTGCAATAACTTCTTGCTTTTTTTAAAACTTTTGAAAGATGTTATACTGAATAAAAAAAGGATGGTGATTTTATGAATAAAGTTTTCTCATCAGCAGAACTTCTAAAATATATTGATAAAATGGATCGCGATAATTCAGTTGTGCAATTTACCATTCCGGGAAAGGGTCGGTTTACTCTTGTTCTACAAGAGGAGGATGACCAGCCAATATTTGCAGATGTAAAGAAAAAACCACAGCTTGACATTATGTTTAAAGAAAGTGAAGCACAGTACAAGGAAGGACTTGGAATTACTACGGCAGACCTATTAAAGTCATTTTCTAAAAAGGATTTCATATAATGAAAACCCGTAATATTTAATAAACCAATCAGACCCTAATTAAGGAAAGAAAATTAACATTGAACCCCATCAACGACATCTCACGTATCGCCACAAACACTCCACAAACAGAATCAGTTGCAAAGTAAGTATTACTGAGTTAAGAACTGGTTTCTTTTTCTTCAATGTGTTAAAACTATAAGTAAATTTCCGGTAAAAAAATAAATAAAAAATCTATTTAGTAAAAAAAGTAATCAGTTATTGAATCTCTTAATTTGGAAGGAAGATGTGGAGATTTATGAAGACGGCCTAACCAAAAATAAACATTTCCGATTTTCGAATCTGATTTAATTTCAACCCGGTTTTTCCTCATAAGGAACCCGGGATTTTTTCTTGGAATAAATGAGCCTGACCCCCATCGTACTAAAGCGTTAGCGCACTGGGGGACAGGCCCTGCTCTTCATGTATAAATTGAGGCACTGGTTTAACAAGGATTGGACTTATTGCCTAACACCTGAGTGTGGAACTATTTGTGAAACAAGAATTTTCGGGTCGTCACTGTGACGTATACAAATGAAGAGCATTATGAAGCGAATATAAAGTAAGCTATAATAACAGAGAAATATGTATAGCTTAAGGAGAAAGCAATGAACAATTATAAATTAACGATTCAGTATGATGGTGGCCGTTACAAGGGTTGGCAGCGACTAAGTAATAGTGATAATACGATTCAAGGGAAAATTGAAAACGTATTAACAGAGCTGGCAGGAGAGAAGATGGAAATTATTGGTTCTGGAAGAACCGATGCAGGTGTACATGCTCTTGCTCAAATCGCTAATTTTAAGATGCGTAAAAATGCAACGGAAGATGAAGTTATGCAGTATTTAAACAGATATCTGCCTAATGACATTAGCGTTGTGGATGTTACGTTAACTCATGATCGTTTTCATGCACGCTATAATGCGAAAGATAAAACCTATTTGTATAAGATTTGGAACGAGCAATACCCACATCCCTTCATGAGAAAGTACAGTACGCATGTAGAGGAAAAGCTAGATATCGAAAAAATGAGAAAAGCATCTCAATATTTTTTAGGGAAGCATGACTTTACTTCCTATTCCAATGCGAAGTCGAAGAAAAAGTCGATGGTGCGTGAAATATACTCACTTGAGATCAATGAAAATGCAGGCTTTATCGAAATCAAAGTGCGAGGCAATGGCTTCCTTTACAATATGGTGAGAAAAATTGTAGGCACGTTAATTGAAGTTGGATTAGGTGAAAAAGACTCTGCTGCAATACCAAGTATTCTCGAATCAAAAGAAAGAATTCAAACAGGTCGTATGGCGGAAGCCGAGGGATTGTATTTGGAGAAGGTTGGTTTTTAAACCATCTTCTCCTTATTATTTTCAAGGTAGGGTGTACATCCTCGGTGAATGTGTATAGCAAAATGCAAGATGAAACGTACCAGAAGAACGAAAAAATTATTAATTATAAACTGGAATAACATAGAAAAAGAAAAATAAAATTTAAATAGGTAAAATATTATGTAATTTAACATGTAAATAGAAACATCTGAAAGGAGTTATGTTCTAATAATTTAATTAATAAATGGGAGATGGTTCAAGTGAAGTTTTTACAAACGAAGGCTTGGTTCCTATTGCTTCTCATACAATTATTAATGCTAATTATTAGTATTTCAGGTGAAAATGGACCAGTAGGTGAAGGTTCAGTTTTACAAGCGTATTTATCCAATGATCAAACAGATATTGGGATTGAATTAAAGCTACGTGGTTCATTAGTAATAGGTATGACAATACTTGGTATTGGTATTATTATCAATGCATATCGTAAAGGCCAACGATGGGCTTGGTATGCATGTTGGGTATACCCTTTATTCTTTTTGCTTCATATAATTGGTTTTGGTACATTCATGCCTGACATAATCTTTTTACTACTATCTCTAGTTGCGCTGTGGTTACCTCATAAACTCTTTTTTAATAAAACTAAGAGTTAACGATTGAAAAGAATGATTCTAACCCTATCTCTACTAAAACGTTTTTTTAGAATGTGTAATCTAATTAACCCCACCCATTAGGTTGGGGTTGAATTTTTGTTCCCCAGATAAAATATAGATAAGGTGTTACATAAACTACATGCATATGTAAGTTTAATAAACTTGGGTAGTGTCAAAAGTTCTATGAAAA
>NZ_NSEA01000029.1 GCF_002734285.1 Fredinandcohnia onubensis
GTGTCCGTTTTTTAGTCTAACATCACCAATGTCCGATATAATCGAAACTTTGTCCGATATCCAAAAACCTGATTAGATAGTCTGCCTTCCGGAAGAACCGGAAGGCTTTTAACTAGGACAAAAATAGGTTATGTCCGATAAAAAGTGGCGAATGTCCGATATATTCCGATTTATGTCTGATAAAACTGGATCAATGTCCGATATCCTGGCACCAATGTCCGAAATAATCGAAATCTTGTCCGATATCCAAAAACCTAATTAGATAGTCTGCCTTCCGGATGAACCGGAAGGCTTTTAAAATTGCCAAAAATAGTGTTATGTCCGATAAAAAGTGGTGAATGTCCGATATAATCAGGGTTATGTCCGATAAAACTGGATCATTGTCCGATATCCCGGCAACAATGTCCGATATAATTAAAATTTTGTCCGATATCCAAAAAACTGCTTAGATAGTCTGTCTTCCGGATGAACCGGAAGGCTTTTAAAATTGCCAAAAATAGTGTTGTGTCCGATAAAAAGTGGCGAATGTCCGATATAATCAGAGTTGTGTCCGATAAAACTGGATCAATGTCCGATATCCCGGCGCCAATGTCCGAAATAATCAAAACTTTGTCCGATACCCATAACCTTCTCCATCTTCCAAGTAAAATATTTTATAAAAAAACTGCAGGAAAGACGAAAATAATGTCGAATACCCAATAAAAGTGAAAGGAGTAGATGTATTTGATAAGAAAAGTTCGTACAGTTCCAATTATTATTTTAATTCTTGAAGCACTATTGCGGAGAATCCCGCCAGATCATCCTAAAAGACCACAAATTCAAGTCGAGTTAGTCAAAAGAAAGAAGGGGTACCGAGGAGAACTTTCGTTAAATTATTATTTGGACCTCATCGACACACCCGAATTCCTCATTTTGCACGATATTAGGCTCACAGACGGCAAAAGCTTCTTCCAAATCGACACTCTCATGATTACCCCAAATTTTTTTCTAATCCTAGAAGTCAAAAATATAGCAGGGACCCTTTATTTTGAAGATGAATCTAATCAAATGATTCGAACCTTTAACAATGAAGAAGAAGGAATGGCCAATCCAATGTTACAAGCGCTCCGACATTCACGCCAATTTAAAAACTGGCTCACCCAACGGAAGTTACCACTCTTGCCAATCCAACATTTAGTCATCATTAGTGACCCAAAAACAATCATAAAAGCGTCAAGACCAAGTATTTTCACAAAAGTAATGCACAATGCAAATCTCCCATTTACATTTGAAAAATTTCAAAATAGACATACGAAGGAAATTTTGACGATGAAGGAAATGAAGAAAATAGCGGGGACCATTGAAAGAAACCATACCCCTAAAAAGACTGACCCATTGGTAAAGTTTTCTATCTCTCAAACTGAAATTATAAGAGGGGTACATTGTCCGAAATGTTCCGCTGTTCCGATTGAAAGAAAAAGAGGATATTGGTATTGTGTTAATTGTTGTGCGAAATCCCAAGATGCGTATTTTCAAGCGCTCCAGGACTATACCCTACTCATAAAACCAGCGTTTACGAACGAGGAAATACGAGATTTTTTACAAATCCCTTCAAGTAAATTTGTATTTCGATTATTAAAATCTATGGATCTCGAGTTTGCAGGAGAGAAAAAAGGAAGAATGTACCGCTTCCCCCAATTCCAATATTTACACACCACCACCTGAATCCTATCCCATCAAATATTAACTGCCATGAAATGAAAATGTAATAAAATTGAGTCGTATTTTGACGAAAAATGATGTTATAATGAAAAAAGTAATGAATTTATCCTCATTTTGGCTTATAATTTCAAGTTGCATAGTTCATTAGAAGCATAAGTATGTCTATAGGGACATAAGCGCTTACATTTAATATAAATAGATTACTAGAGATGAATAATATAATCCCCACTGAGAACGGTGGGGTTCTTACTTCCTGTTAACGAAGGATAAAAAAAACGATGATAGGTGATTCGTAATGATAGAAATGAAAGACGTTTTTAAAAAGTATCCGAATGGTGTAATGGCCGTTAATGGAATAAATGTAAAAATCGATCAAGGTGAGTTCGTGTATGTCGTTGGTCCGAGTGGTGCGGGGAAGTCGACGTTCATAAAAATGATGTATCGTGAAGAGAAGCCGACAAAAGGTTCAATCGTCATAAACGGAATGGATCTTGCTAAATTAAAAGAGAAAAAGGTTCCCCTTTTACGTAGAAATATCGGCGTAGTGTTCCAAGATTTCAAGCTGTTACCACGCCTATCGGTTTATGAAAACGTGGCGTTCGCACTTGAAGTTATTGAAGAAAATCCGAAGAATATCAAAAAACGTGTAATGGACGTGCTTGACCTTGTTCGTCTTAAGCACAAAGCACGACATTTACCAGATGAGTTATCAGGTGGGGAACAGCAGCGTGTGTCGATTGCACGCTCGATCGTAAATTCTCCAGGTGCGCTTATTGCGGACGAGCCCACTGGTAACCTTGACCCTGAGACATCTTGGGAAATTATGAACATTTTTGAAGAAATCAATTTCCGTGGGACGACCATTGTGATGGCGACTCACAACCGTGAAATTGTTAATACGATTAAAAAGCGTGTAATTGCCATTGAAGGTGGAAAAATTGCGCGTGACGAGGTAAGGGGTGATTACGGTTATGAAGCTTAATACACTCCGCCGTCATTTACGTGAAAGTACAAAAAACTTAGGGCGAAACGGATGGATGACATTTGCATCTGTCAGCGCCGTTACTGTTACACTACTCCTAGTTGGTGTATTTTTAGTCATCATGATGAATCTTAACAGCATGGCGACATCACTTGAAAAAGACGTTCGTATTAGTGTTCACACCGAATTAACGTCAACAAAAGAACAGCAGGAAGCCTTGAAAGCAGAAATTGTAAAAATTCCTGAGGTTGAATCTGTCACCTTCTCATCAAAGGATCAAGAGTTAGAAAAAATGATTGATAGCTTTGGAGAAGATGGAAAAGTTTTTGCTTTATACGAACAAAGTAACCCACTTCATGATGTGTTTGTCGTAGAAACGAAGAAACCACAAGCAATTATGGCGGTTGCTGAAAAAGTTGAAAAAATGGAGAATGTTTACAGTGTGAACTATGGAAAAGGAAAAGTTGAAAAGATTTTCAGTACAGTCGGTGTTTCACGAAACATTGGAATTGGGCTGATCATCGGTCTCCTTTTCACAGCGATGTTCTTAATTTCAAATACAATTAAAATCACAATCTTTGCGAGAAGAAGAGAAATTGAGATTATGAAGCTAGTAGGAGCAACCAACTGGTTTATTCGTTGGCCATTTTTCCTAGAAGGATTATTCCTTGGAATTCTTGGCTCTTTAATTCCAATTGGAATTATCCTAGGATTCTATAATTTCTTATATGATTTGATTCAACCACAATTAAACGGAACATTCCTAGAGCTATTGCCTTTCAATCCATTTGCTTTCCAAGTAACGGCACTCTTGCTGGTAATTGGTGCATTCATTGGGGTTTGGGGAAGCTTAATGTCTGTTCGCAAGTTCCTAAAAGTATAAGAAAAAAAGCGCATCTGCAAAGGTGCGCTTTTTCGTGCTTAGCTTTAATAATAGAATGGGAAAGGGTAGAAGAATGGAAATACGAAAACGTTATATGGGAAGCGACGACGACGGAAACGGCGAAAACGTCTGCGGCCATAGCCACCATAACCACCGTATCCTCCGAAGCCTCCATAGCCACCAAACTGGCGATCCATTTCTGTATCTTCCACTTCTTCAGGTACCAGCATTGTTACACCGTCATCATCCATGTCCTCAATGATTCCTTCCATTTGAGAACCATCGCTCATTTGTCCGATGACATAGTAATTTTGCAGTTTGTGGCATGTGCCTTTGATGTCCTGACCGTGTTGTGGCATTTGCATACCACCATATGGATTGTAGTGCATATGATCCCTCCTTTGCATCATTAGGATATTCACCTAATGATTGTTTCGTTACGAACTTTTTAGAGGAATGTTAGGAACCTGTCATTTACAAAAGAAAAAAGCTCGATCACGAAATCGAGCTTAGCTTACATAACGGGTTTTGTTTTTCTTCAATTTCATTCCACACGCGCAGCTTGTACTGTGTTTGAGGATTTTGATTTCCGTTTTACATATTGGACAGATTGTTTTAGGCATGTTAAAAGTCACCTTCTTTGTTTTGACATGAGTTACAGAGTCCGTACACTTCCATCGGTGCGAGTAATTTTTAATTTGGGGTTGATTGCGGGAATAGAATAGGTATCCACAGCAAGCGGATACCTATCGTATGTGAGAATAAAATGAAATGTTCTTTGCTTATTACTTCGCTACTAATTCACCAGGAACCTCTAAGCCAAGGCCTTCTGCGATACGTGTTCCGTATTCAGGGTCTGCTTTGTAGAAGTGGCTAATTTGACGAATCTTGATTTCTTCTAATTCAACAGGCTTCATGGCTGCCACAATTGTGTCAACAAGACGAGTGCGTTCTTCTTCAGTCATTAAGCGGTAAAGGTCACCAGCTTGTGTGTAATGGTCGTTATGATCATAAGCTACACTGTCTGCAATTCCTTCAACAGCAAATTCATGTTGCTTCGCTTCTGGTGCTTCTTTCGGTCCGCTAAAGCTATTAGGCTCGTAATATACGGAACTACCACCATTGTTATCAAAGCGCATTTGACCATCGCGTTGATAGTTGTTCACATCGACTCTTGCACGGTTGATTGGCAATGCTTGGTGGTTTGCTCCAACACGGTAACGATGTGCATCATGGTAAGCAAATAGACGACCTTGAAGCATTTTGTCAGGTGATACATCTACACCAGGTACTAACGTTCCAGGTGAGAATGTGGCTTGTTCAACTTCTGCAAAATAGTTTTCAGGGTTGCGGTTTAGTACCATGCGGCCCACTTCGATTAATGGATAGTCTTTTTGTGACCATACCTTTGTGACATCGAATGGATCGAAGCGGTATGTATTCGCATCCTCCAATGGCATGATTTGTACATAAAGCTTCCAAGCAGGGAAGTCACCTTTTTCAATTGCATTGAATAGATCCTCTGTATGATAATCTGGATTTTCTCCAGCAAGCTTAGTAGCTACTTCATTTGTTAGGCACTTAACGCCTTGCTCAGTACGGAAGTGGTACTTAATCCAAACGCCTTCACCTTCAGCGTTTGTCCATTTGAAGGTATGGCTTCCATAACCATGCATGTGACGCCATGTCGCAGGAATACCGCGATCACCCATTAACCAAGTAACTTGGTGAAGAGATTCAGGTGAATGAGACCAGAAATCCCATACGGCTGTAGGATTCTTCAAATGTGTTTGTGGATGACGTTTTTGTGTATGAATGAAGTCAGGGAACTTAATCGCATCACGGATGAAGAAAATCGGTGTGTTATTACCAACGATGTCGTAGTTTCCTTCCTCAGTATAAAACTTAACCGCGAAACCACGTGGGTCACGAGCTGTATCTGCAGAACCATTTTCCCCAGCAACCGTTGAAAAACGGATGAATAGAGGAGTTTGCTTGCCAATTCCGTTGAAAAGTTTGGCTTTCGTATATTTAGATACATCATTTGTTACTTCGAAATAACCGTGCGCACCGCTACCTTTCGCGTGAACAACACGTTCAGGAACACGTTCTCTATTGAAATGTGCTAATTTTTCAAGGAGGTGTACGTCCTGGATTAGTACCGGTCCTCTAGAACCAGCTGTGATTGAATTTTGGTTGTCCCCAACTGGAGCTCCCCAACTTGTAGTGAGTTTATTGTATGTCAACTTGATCACCTCGTATTAAATTTGAATACATTTATTATAATAACACCTATAAAATAAAAATCAATACCTTTTTATAATAATTATAATGTAGGATAAAATAGTCTCTTAGATTTAGTATTCAATCATGGTGATATGAACGTTATAGCACTCATAACTTACATGATACTAAACATTATTTCGAATTATTATTCGTGCATCTGACTCTACTAATTTTCAATTAAAGGCATTTTTTTGTGCGTACTTGAGAATTAAAATGGAATATAGCATTTTTTAATACATAGAAAATGATGTAAGGGAAATAATGACAATGAATTTTCGTTTAAGAGAGGAAGTGCAACATGAACGATGAAAAGCAGCATGGAAGTGTGGAAGGAGTAGGCGGACCACATGATAACCGCCTCGGAACTGGTGAGTCGGCTGATTCATTAACTAACAGGCAGGGACATCCAGTCACAGATAATCAAAATATCCGAACAGTCGGGAACCGAGGTCCTTCGACTCTAGAGAATTACGATTTTATTGAAAAAATGTCCCATTTTGACCGTGAGCGCGTTCCAGAACGTGTGGTTCATGCCAGGGGTGCTGGTGCACATGGGTATTTTGAGGCATATGGAAAAGTTGGCGACGAACCGGTTTCTAAGTACACTCGCGCGAAATTGTTCCAAGAAGCAGGTAAAAGGACTCCAGTTTTTGTGCGTTTCTCAACGGTCGCAGGTGCGATGGAGTCTCCAGAAACGGCAAGAGATCCCCGTGGTTTTGCAGTGAAATTTTATACAGAGGATGGGAACTGGGATTTAGTCGGAAACAACTTAAAAATCTTCTTTATCCGCGATGCAATGAAGTTTCCTGATATGATTCATGCGTTTAAGCCAGACCCAGTCTCAAATCTGTCAAACCCTGAAAGAATGTTTGACTTTTTATCGAAAACACCTGAAGCCACACATATGATAACATTCCTGTTTTCACCATGGGGAATTCCAGCAAACTACCGCCAAATGCAAGGTTCAGGAGTTAATACATACAAATGGGTAAATCAGGATGGCGAGGCCGTATTAGTGAAGTATCACTGGGAGCCACTGAAGCAAGGTATTAAAAACTTAACTCAAAAAGAAGCAAATGAAATCCAAGCGACAAATGTAAGTCATGCTACTCAGGATTTATATGAAGCAATCGAGCGTGGAGATTACCCAGAGTGGGAGTTTTGTGTGCAGATTATGACTGATGATTACCACTCTGAGCTAGATTTTGACCCACTCGATGATACAAAGCTCTGGCCGACAGATAAGTTCCCGTTTTTAAAGGTTGGAAAAATGGTGTTAAACAAGAATCCTGAGAATTATTTTAACGAGGTCGAGCAAGCTGCGTTTGGTACAGGGGTACTGGTGGATGGACTTGATTTTTCAGATGATAAGATGCTACAAGGAAGAACGTTCTCTTACTCAGATACGCAGCGACATCGTGTTGGAACGAACTATCTGCAACTTCCAATTAATGCGCCAAAAAAGCGGGTTGCAACCAATCAGCGTGGTGGGCAAATGTCTTATCATGTGGATGTACCTCCGAGCGGTAATCCGCACGTCAATTATGAACCGTCCACGATTGGCGGCCTGAAGGAAGCGAAGCAGGAGGGCAAAATTCATGAACCTCATTATAATGACAAGCTGGTTCGTGAAAAAATTGACCGCCCGAATGATTTCGGACAAGCAGGTGAGACATATCGTGCCTTTTCGGACGCAGAGAGGGATGAACTCATCAGCAATTTGGTCGATAACTTAAAAGTATGCCGACCAGAAATCCAAAACAAAATGCTAGAGTACTTCACCAATGCCGACGAGGACTACGGAAGACGTGTAAGAGAAGGCCTCGCAAAAGCAATGGACACAACCAATAATAGCTCCGCTGCTGCGAATGAGGCAGTAGAAAAATCTAAAAATATGGGACAAGAATCAGACGGGTATTAAACATAAAAGCATCGGTCCTTTGAGGGGACCGATGCTTTGTAAATTTACGGAGACCACAACTTATGGCTAATAAAAATAAAATACGGCTGATAGCCCAAAAATACGGCTAATAAAATGAAAATACGGCCGATAAAAAAGTTTTATGGACGTTAGCGAAAACGAACCAGTTTTCAACCGGAAAAACGCACCCAAGATACCTCTACAATTCCTTCACAAACGCAAAACTTTGCCGTTCATACCCCATTTTATCTTCATAAAAACGATGCGCATCTACACGCTGCAGTCCAGACGTCAATGCAACCAGCCCGCAGCCCAATTCACGACCAAGCTCATGTATATAAGAAAGTAGTGCTTCGCCATAGCCTTTTGAACGCACGGCCTCGTCTGTCACCAAATCATAGACATACATGTGATTTCCGTAATAGAGGTTGAGTTGTTGCGCAACCCCAGTAACTGCTGCGACTTTTCCGTCATCAATTAAAGCAAATAATCTATATCCTTGAGGTTGCATGTCCGTCACCAAAGCTATGAACTCCTCGAGGTCCAGATGTGTCCGTAATTGATTCATAACAGGAAACGCTAATTTCCATTCCTCAGCCGTCTTTAGTTCGCGAATTTCATATGCCACCACAACCACTCCTTCAAAAAAGATTTCTTCTATCTTACTGCACTATCCATTAAGTGACTACATTTTTCTTTACTTCATTCTAAAAAAACTTTTATAATGGTAAAGGAGCAAAAATTTTTACCAAATACACGTTGGGGCGTGGCCTCATTTTTGTCATAAAGTGTACAAGCATTACATATTTTTATACAAAGGCATCGCACTAACGCAGGTGTGGTGCCTTTTCCTGCAACTCTGACCGGATAGTCAAAAAGGGCCAGGCCCAAATGTCAAACAAGACTTTTTGACTATCATCATGAGTATGGGATGAATAAGAACATAAAAGCTACAAAAATTAACGGTATGCATTTGTATTCGTAACGGAGGAGGAACAAATAGGTGAGTCGTAAAGTTGTCGCATTATACATGGTACTATCCTTACTATTAGGAGCGAGTGCTACATTTTTAGTGGTTCAGTTACTTGATAACAACGAACAACCACTCGTTCAGCAACCAAGCCAAAACAATGATAATACGAAGGAAAACGAAAACGATCTATCTAAAATCGGTCAAGCATACAACATGATTTTATCTAATTATGTTGAAAAGGTGGATGAAAAACAATTAATTGAGGGTGCCATTCAGGGGATGGTCAGCACACTTGAGGACCCGTATTCTGCATATATGGATGAAGACACCGCTGCCCAGTTCAATGAGTCGCTGGAATCATCGTTTGAAGGTATTGGCGCAGAGGTAAGTATGATGGAAGGCAAGGTCACAATTGTCGCTCCATTTAAGGATTCACCGGCTGAAAAATCAGGTCTTAAGCCAAATGACCAAATCATCAAAATTGACGGCGAAAGCATCGAAGGTCTTGATCTATATGAAGCCGTTTTAAAAATTCGTGGTGAAAAAGGAACAGTTGTTACCCTAGAAGTCATGAGACCGGGAGTAACCGAACTTATGAATGTAAAAGTAACCCGTGATACCATTCCGATTGAAACAGTCTACACAGACTTGAAGGAATATGATAATAAAAAGCTTGGGTATATTGAAATCACATCATTTGCAAATGATACAGCAGAGGATTTCATTGTTGGACTTAATGAGCTAGAGGATAAGGGCATTGAGGGTCTGGTCATCGATGTTCGTGGCAATCCTGGTGGACTTTTAGAAAGTGTTGAAGAAATTCTAAAACAACTTGTTACAAAGGATAAGCCATATGTTCAAATCGAGAACAGAGATGGCGAAAAGCAGCGCTTCTTCTCCACTCTTGAAAAACAAAAGGAATACCCAATTGTCGTGCTCACAAATCAAGGTAGTGCTTCCGCATCTGAGATTTTAGCAGGTGCCTTAAAAGAAGCGGGTGGCTATGACATTGTTGGTGAAAAAACATTTGGTAAAGGAACCGTTCAGCAGGCGCGCGACATGGGCGACGGCAGTAACCTGAAGCTAACGATGTTTAAATGGTTAACACCAGATGGCAACTGGATTCACAAAAAAGGAATTGAGCCAACAGTGGAGGCAAAACAACCTGAATACTTCTATGCGAATCCAATTCAGTTTGAAAAAGAGCTTACGCAAAACATGAACAATGAAAAAATCAAAAACGCTCAAATCATGCTAAAGGGATTAGGATTCGACCCAGGACGTGAGGACGGCTACTTCAGTGGAGAAACCGTCATTGCCGTAAAAGCCTTCCAACAAGCAAATGATATAGAAGCAACTGGTACCATCAACGAAAAAACAGCCGGCGCAATCGAGGCTAAAGTCATCGAGTCCATCCGAGACGAAAAGAACGACCTACAACTCAAAAAAGCAATGGAAGTACTATTTAAATAAGAATTACGTACACCTCTCCCGGTCGGAGAGGTGTTTTTTTATACTATGGGGAACTAGGGGAAACAAGGGGACGGTTCTGGTGGTCCCTATTTTGACCTTGGCAATATTTCCGGGTCCTAATTTAAAGGCCCGGGAACTTCCATATCGGACACAATTTTGATTTTATCGGACAGAGTCAGCCGGATAACGGACATAGTCGTGGATTTATCGGACACAACTTTCAGGATATCGGACATAAATCACCATATATCGGACAAAGCCAATTTCCAGACCCTCAACCAGTAATATGCCTAACCATGGAGCAACCAGCCCTTTTTCCAAAAAAATCATCGTATTCTTTATGTCAAGTATTTGGTACAATAAAAGTTAGTAAATCGAACGAAAATTTTTACATATCAAGTCATATCCATAGGTGGTGAAAACATTGATTGAAGCATGGTTACTTGAATTTGCAAAGGGGATTGGACGCTTTTTCCTGAATCCAATGTTTTATTATTTTGCGGGATATTGTGTACTTTTAGGCTATTTCCGCGTTAAACGTGAGCGACGCGCTTTCCATATAAGAGTAGAAGATGGTTTTTATGACCTGAGATCGCTTCTTCCAGGCGGTTGGCTCGCGGGACTGCTTATATCAGTTGTAACGATTGCAGCCGGTGTCGTCATTCCACTTGGTAGCATCGTGTTAATTGCAATCGTCACATTACTACTCAGCCTACCGATTAGTACACGTCTACTATCTCCAGCTTATATTTTAGGGGTATCGTTTTTCGGAATTATTTTATTATCAAATCTATCTGTTGAAAATAAACTTATTGCGAGATTGCTAGATGACATGGGCAATACAAGTCTTGCGGCAATCGCGATTTTACTAGGTGCCCTAATACTTGCAGAAGGAATATTGATACTGAAAAAAGGTCATATTGGCACATCACCCGATCTTTTAAAAAGTAAACGTGGACTTCCGGTCGGCGTCCATATTTCACAACGACTATGGCTTGCACCCGTATTCTTACTTATTCCAGGTGAGGCACTCACCACTCAATATGAATGGTGGCCTGTGTTCAATATATCTGGACAAGCCTACTCGCTCATTTTAGTACCGTTTGGAATTGGATTTTATCATAAAGTAAAAAGCATGCTTCCAACCCAGAGTATCCCCGTTGTCGGAAAACGCGTGGTCATTCTAGGGGCTGTAATCTCAGGATTAGCGTTGGTGAGCATTTGGTACCCTGTTGCAGCCATTATTGCAGCCTGTTTCGCACTAGCGGGTCGGGAACTCATCTACCTGCAACACTATTTTAGCGATGAAGCGAGACAGTCCATCTTTTCACAACGAAATCAGGGTCTACTCGTATTGGGTATTATCCCACAATCGCCAGCTGACAAAATGCAGATTAAAATTGGTGAAACCATTTCAAAGGTGAACGGCATACACGTAAAAACCGTTCAGGAATTTTACATGGCTCTTCAAAAAAATCGCGCTTTATGCAAGGTTGATGTGTTAGATATTCACGGTGAGGTCAGATACGTCCAACGCGCTCTTTACGAAGGCGAGCATCATGAGTTAGGAATCCTTTTTGTTGAGGAAGGCAAAGGATGGAAGCATAAAGCGGTGTAAGTGTAAAATTTATCTAAAAAAGGAATCCAATCTATTGGGATTCCTTTTTTGCAATTTCCTAATTGTTCTACAGCAATTAAAAATCAGGAAGATTATTTAAGTTATTTTCTTTTACACCATCTGGTTCACTACGTAGAATATCCCTGCCATATTTATGGAAGACATCTACATGGGCAAGCATGCCGGCTTTTGCCTCGTTTAGAGCGGTTATATAATCCAATTCCCTACCGCTTTCTGTCTTAAAAGCAATCAGGTCGCCATCATCGTTTTTACGAACTGCTATGATCTTTTCCTTTGTAGAATCGGTTTCTCCAGCTTCTATACGAGCCTGTTCTTCACTTTGTTGCTTGTAGTCTTGATATATTTGATTAAAATCCTTTGTGTCCACTATAATCCCTCCCAAACATATGTACGCTTAGTATGTTCAGAGTATGAGTTTCTATGTACATGCTACTTCTTTTTCATTCTTCGACCATTCGACTTTCTATTTTTCATTATTTTGGTAGGAGGTTGCTTTCGTATCCATTTAATAAATCGAGAAAGCATTTCGTCTTCTCTTAGTTCACGTAAGGTAGTTAACCGAGTTGCAATCTCTTTATTTGTATATAATGCATGAATTTGTTTATGACAAGGGATACAAAGGTTTGCTGTGTCACCAAATGTACCTCCAAACTCTTTAGGGAGCAGATGGTGAATCGTTGTTTCAACTTCACTACGTCCACAGAGCTCACATTTACCCACAAACATTCCTCCAAGTTTTGGACTTAACGTTTTTTAACTTTCTACTCTTTACAGGGATTTATTCGATAACCAGTAGTAGTCATTATGTTAATAAACTGCTGACGTGTCTTTGCCATCTCCTATCTTAAAGATAACACCCACTAAAACTTAGACAAAGCTAACACCTGAAAAACAACATAAATGCCAATCTTTAAGTGAACGCTAAGACTGGTGTAAATGAAATTTTTAGGAGGCTCACGAAAATGAAGGTTGTTGGTATATCTGGCTCACTGATTGGAGCCAAAACATCAAAAGCGGTCTATGAAGTATTGGCTGCTATTAAGTCACTTGATCCTAACGTTCAAATTGAATTACTAGACCTGAAGGATTTTGAGATTGAATTTGTGAATGGAAGCCCATTAAGCTATTACAATGATGATACAATTAAAGTAGTAAATAAAATGTTAGAGGCAGATATGCTTGTCTTTGGTTCACCGATTTATCAGGCGTCCATTTCAGGAGTTCTAAAAAATCTGTTAGACTTTTTCCCAGTCGATTCCTTCAAGAATAAAGTGACTGGAATTATTACAACAGGTGGTACGGAAAAACATTTTCTCGTCTCGGAGTTCCATTTAAAGCCTATTCTTTCCTACTTGAAAGGGACAGTACCGGTTCACCAAGTTTTCATACATAATGACAACTTCGATGACGACAATGAAATCACCAATCAGGGACTTAAAAAACGTATCCACCAATTGGCGGAAGAAATGCTCGCTCTCCAAAAAAGTATGAAAAAATAGATATCTTTCTAGAAAAGAGTGAACCTTTCACTTCCCTCATTAGTATAAGAAGTAAGAACAAAAAAAGAGGGAGTGCTAAAAATGACAACAATCATAGGGTGGGTTGTGAGTTCCGTTGTGGTTGCCATTCTTGGATCGGTTTTTGCAATAGTGATTGGTTCTTTGAATAAAAAGGTGGTTCGGGATCATAAGGGTGATATTGATTTTACGAAATCAAACATCTATTTTTATTGGTCTAGGTGGGATACAATTATTACAATTGCGGCTGTGTATACATTTTTATGTATTACCGGATTATTGATTTTCCTTTTACGAGGAGATACCATTGATAGTCCGTTCATCCAGTTTTTCATTCATCAGACGTTTGTCTTCAGTTTGATTACATTTTTGTGGTTCATTACAAAGCTGGCATATATTTATAAAGGAATAAAAAAGCGGTGGTCTGATGAGTTACAGTAGCGTTGAGGAGGCAATTCTTCAATTTCAACGAGGGGATAAGGAAGCATTAGAGGTCATTTACAAAATGTACAAAGCCCCTCTTTACCAGTTTATTTTTCGGTACACAAACAACGAGCAACTCAGCATCGACCTTGTTCAGGACACATTTGAAAAGCTACAGCGTAAATTTCATCAATTTGACCCGGGAAAAGGACAATTCAAAACCTATCTCTATCAGATTGCTTATAACACGATGATGACGAGGCTCAGGAGACAAAACTTATTTCGATCCTTGCTGCCGATTTTGGCAGAACGTCATCCACACCATGAAAACTCCGACGAAAAAATAACCGTACAAACTGCGATCCAATCGCTCCCTGAAGATTTACGTGCAATTGTGTTGCTGACCTACTACCATGATCTCACACAAAAAGAAATCTCCACGATCCTACACATCCCAGTCGGAACGGTAAAATCAAAGCTGCATCGTGCACTAAAAAAACTAAAAGTAGAATTAGAGGTGAATGAGGATTGAATAATGACCAATTTGGCAAAGAATTAAGAGAGAAACTCAATCAATACACGGTTGAGGTGCCCAATTTTCCAATGAAAAAATCAAGACTAAATCGAATCGCAAACTGGTTCTTTAATCCAGCCTCGATTCCGTTTCCAGAGGTAGGCTACAAAAAGAGCGCCTTTCTCTCAATCTCATGGCTACCTGTATTAATACTACCCTTAACATTCGTCCTGTTTATGATGTGAATGGGACACATGCGTTGGTGGGACACAGGGACAGGTTCCTCGTCCCAGTTTAATGGGCGGAACAAGGGACCAAGCTCCGCCCCACCATCAACCTATTTTTTATACACTTTCTTAAAAGTGTTGGATAAACAACATATCCAATTTACTGTTGGTGCCAAAATGTTCTCGCCCTTGCTAAACTAATTGTAGATACGAAAAAAACATTTCAATTTAGGAGGAGAAAGTCTGAAAAACTTCGTTTGACCAC
>NZ_NSEA01000003.1:0-313024 GCF_002734285.1 Fredinandcohnia onubensis
CCCTGTGAGAGTAGGACGTCGCTAGGTTGGATGAGACGGAGGATTAGCTCAGCTGGGAGAGCACCTGCCTTACAAGCAGGGGGTCGGCGGTTCGATCCCGTCATCCTCCACCATTTTAAAATTTATATTTGCCGGTGTAGCTCAGTTGGTAGAGCAACTGACTTGTAATCAGTAGGTCGTGGGTTCGACTCCTATCGCCGGCACCACTTGCGAGCCATTAGCTCAGTTGGTAGAGCATCTGACTTTTAATCAGAGGGTCGAAGGTTCGAGTCCTTCATGGCTCACCATTTAAATTAAATATGCGGGTGTGGCGGAATTGGCAGACGCGCTAGACTTAGGATCTAGTGTCTTTGACGTGGGGGTTCGAGTCCCTTCACCCGCATTATGCGGAAGTAGTTCAGTGGTAGAACACCACCTTGCCAAGGTGGGGGTCGCGGGTTCGAATCCCGTCTTCCGCTCCAGAGGTAATTTTAGAAATGCCGGGGTGGCGGAACTGGCAGACGCACAGGACTTAAAATCCTGCGGTAGGTGACTACCGTACCGGTTCGATTCCGGTCCTCGGCACCATCTAATAAATTCATAAAATGCGCCCGTAGCTCAATTGGATAGAGCGTCTGACTACGGATCAGAAGGTTATGGGTTCGACTCCTATCGGGCGCGCCATTTTACGGGAAGTAGCTCAGCTTGGTAGAGCACTTGGTTTGGGACCAAGGGGTCGCAGGTTCGAATCCTGTCTTCCCGACCATTAAAAAAATTGGGGCCTTAGCTCAGCTGGGAGAGCGCCTGCTTTGCACGCAGGAGGTCAGCGGTTCGATCCCGCTAGGCTCCACCAATAAATTTTTGAATAGTTACTATTAATTATGGCGGTGTAGCTCAGCTGGCTAGAGCGTACGGTTCATACCCGTGAGGTCGGGGGTTCGATCCCCTCCGCCGCTACCATTTGAAAAATCTAGGACCTTTAGCTCAGCTGGTTAGAGCAGACGGCTCATAACCGTCCGGTCGTAGGTTCGAGTCCTACAAGGTCCACCATTTACAACTTCTTATATGTGGAGGAATACCCAAGTCCGGCTGAAGGGATCGGTCTTGAAAACCGACAGGGGTGTTAAAGCCCGCGGGGGTTCGAATCCCTCTTCCTCCGCCATATTATTTAAAATGGTATGGCTTGAATTTAATATTTTATTATCGCGGGGTGGAGCAGTCTGGTAGCTCGTCGGGCTCATAACCCGAAGGTCGTAGGTTCAAATCCTGCCCCCGCAACCAAAAAAGATTGTTGACAAACAAAAAAAGTTATAGTAAAATAATTTTTGTTGTTAAAAAAATGGTCCCGTGGTGTAGCGACGAGCAATACATCGTCGAATCATCTACGAGTTGTCCCGACGGACAATACTCCTCGAATAAGCTATTAGAGGAAGGGACAGTTAATGCTCAATAATTTGCGCATTATAAATCTTAATAGTTTTTAATGGTCCCGTGGTGTAGCGGTTAACATGCCTGCCTGTCACGCAGGAGATCGCCGGTTCGATCCCGGTCGGGACCGCCATATATTGTGGCTCAGTAGCTCAGTCGGTAGAGCAAAGGACTGAAAATCCTTGTGTCGGCGGTTCGATTCCGTCCTGAGCCACCTTATTTATTTTCTAAACTTTAATGGCGGTTGTGGCGAAGTGGTTAACGCATCGGATTGTGGTTCCGACATTCGTGGGTTCGATTCCCATCAGCCGCCCCATATAAAAAATATAAATGCGGGTGTAGTTTAATGGTAAAACCTCAGCCACGAGCAAAGCTTCCTAGATTATGCTACGAGTTGCCTCGACGCATTTACATCCTAGATAAGCTAGAAGAGGAAGAGGCATGTAAGGCCAGAAAGACGTATTGCTTTATCTTATATAATTAAAATTTAATGTGCGGGTGTAGTTTAATGGTAAAACCTCAGCCTTCCAAGCTGATGTCGTGAGTTCGATTCTCATCACCCGCTCCAATTTATACAATGGGCCTATAGCTCAGCTGGTTAGAGCGCACGCCTGATAAGCGTGAGGTCGATGGTTCGAGTCCATTTAGGCCCACCATATAATTATTCCGCAGTAGCTCAGTGGTAGAGCTATCGGCTGTTAACCGATCGGTCGTAGGTTCGAGTCCTACCTGCGGAGCCATTTTTTGGGGAAGTACTCAAGTGGCTGAAGAGGCGCCCCTGCTAAGGGTGTAGGTCGCGTAAGCGGCGCGAGGGTTCAAATCCCTCCTTCTCCGCCATGTCGAATCATATAAATATTTTTTTCTGGCCCGTTGGTCAAGCGGTTAAGACACCGCCCTTTCACGGCGGTAACACGGGTTCGAATCCCGTACGGGTCATCAAACGTTATGAGAATTTCTCATGGCGTTTTTTTATTTTTAGTAGATTTCTAGCTTCTTATTTCTTTATGGTTAGCAAAAAGAAAAAAACACCTGTTGCCAGGTGCTTAATCTTGAGAAATGATATCATCTTCTATTTTCTTTGCGGGGTTGTCTAAATCTACATCTGAAAAGAGCCCGGGTGATATTCCGCGGAACATATCAAATGCTAGAATTTTATCATCTGGGGCATCAAATAGTGGAGCATCGGGTTTGTTATTAACGTCGTCTTTACGTTTCATCATCCACACCTCCATTTATTATCCTCCCAGTTAGTGTCTATAATTATTCTATCTGTTATCACCGTTTAATAAATTTCCGATTCCTCCTAGTATACTTCCTTCACCTGTGCTTCCCCCATTTCTAGGTGCACTCGCGAAAATACGGTCTGCCATACGGCTAAATGGCAATGACTGTACCCAAACCGTTCCAGGGCCACGTACATTTGCGTAGAATAGACCTTCACCACCAAAGAAAGCTGTTTTTATTTTTCCTACATATTCGATATTGTAATCTACTTCCTTCGTCATCCCAACTAAGCAGCCTGTGTCAATGCGAAGGATTTCACCTGGTTGGAGCTCTTTTTTATGGATGGTTCCACCTGCGTGTAGAAAGGCTAATCCATCTCCTTCTAATTTTGCATGATGAAGCCTTCTCCACCGAAGAAACCAGTACCTAATTTGCGTTGAAAGTCTATTCCGACTGATACTCCTTTTGCTGCACATAGAAAAGAATCTTTTTGGCAAATCACCTTTCCACCAAGCATGCTTAAATCAACTGGAATAATTTTACCAGGATACGGTGCCGCAAAGGAAACATGTTTTTTCCCTATATGGTTATTTGTAAATACTGTCATAAAAAGACTTTCACCAGTCAGGACTCTTTTACCTGCACCAAAGAGTTTACCTAAGAGACCTCCACCTCCAGATTCTGACCCATCACCGAATATGGTTTCCATTGAGATTCCATCTTCCATCATCATCATTGCTCCTGCTTCTGCAATAACACTTTCACTCGGATCTAACTCGATTTCAACAAATTGCATGTCATCTCCATATAGTTTGTATTCAATCTCATGAGCGTTCATTAAATTCTTCCTTTCACTTTTAAAATGATATTAAAGAAATAATTCGTCATTTGGTTTGTATCTTCCTTTAAACTTTGCACTAAGTATGAAAATAATGTCAGTCTATTGGAGATTTCAATGACAAAATGAAAATGGGATATTATAATATATTTAGAATTTTCTTGAAATAATTAGTCTAAGGGGGATTTTATGAGTTCGGAAGTCGTTGTAAAAAGACGTATTTGGCCTAGAAAGAAAAGATGGAGGGTTATTTTAGTATCAGGAATAATAATCATCCTCCTTCTTGTCGCAAGTATTTTGGCAGGCTATTTATATTTGAGAAAAAGTTTACCGGAAATTGAAGGGACAATTAGTGTTGCTGGTATTACTGATGAGGTTGAAGTGATTCGTGATCAAAATGGGGTTCCCCATATTATTGCAAAAAACACTCATGATCTGTATTTTGCACAAGGATATGTTACAGCTCAGGACCGGTTATTTCAAATGGATTTAAGCCGTAGACAGGCCTCAGGAGAGCTCAGTGAGGTCATTGGTAGCTCCCTTATTGAGCAGGATAAATATTATAGAGCTCTTGGCTTACGTAGAGCAGCTGAAATATCGTACGATGGATACTCAACAGAAGCAAAGGGTGTCTTACAATCTTATGCGGATGGTGTAAATGCTTTTATTAGGGAAGCAAACGAAGAGAATACATTACCCGTCGAATTTACTTTTGCTGGTTATGAACCAACTGAGTGGAGTCCTATCGACTCGCTCACGATAGGAAAGTATATGGCTTATGATTTAGGAGGCCATTATAAAGGTCAAGCCTTTCGATATTACATAGCACAACATGTATCAGAAGAAAAACTACTTGAATTATTCCCTACATATCCTGAAGATGGGGCTACCGTTCTTCAAGCGATCAAAGAAAATCCTGTTGATATTTCAAAAAGTATTGCACAAGCACCTTTTCCAAATGAGTTTAACGGGAGTAATAACTGGGTTGTTAGTGGAGAGAAATCTGATTCAGGTATGCCGATTCTAGCGGATGATCCTCATTTAGCATTGGCGACTCCATCGATTTGGTATGAAACGCATTTACAAAACGACGAGGTAAACGTTAGTGGTGTCATTTTTGCAGGTGTTCCAGGAATTATATTAGGACGGAATGAACATATTGCCTGGGGGGTTACCAATGTAGGTCCTGATGTTCAGGATTTATATATTGAAAAAAGAAATCCAGAAAATCCAAATCAGTTCGAGTATATGGGGGAGTGGGAGGATGCCACGATCATTGATGAGCCAATAAAGGTGAAGGATGGAGAAACAATTCCTTATCAGGTTCAGGTAACAAGGCATGGTCCGAATTTCAGAATTCACCCATGACCATAGGGAGGAGACGGCTTTAGCTTTAAGATGGACAGCTCTCGACCCTTCGACTGAGCTAGAAGCGGTGTTGATGTTTAACAAGGCGAAAAGTTGGGATGAATTTAAAGAAGCTCTTACATATTTTCATACCCCGGCTCAAAATTTTGTATTTGCAGCTACGGATGGAACCATTGCTTATCGAGCAAATGGGTTAATTCCTATTCGAAAAAAGGGAGACAGCTCGGTACCTGTACCAGGTTGGACGAATGAATATGAGTGGGATGGGTTTATTCCATGGGATGAACTCCCAACAATTGTGAACCCGGAGGAAGGTTTTATTTCTACGGCAAATAATAAAATTGTAACAGATGATTATCCATACCATATTACGAATACTTGGGCACAGCCATATCGTCAGCAACGTATACGGGATGTCTTAATGAGTAAGAATAAGTTTTCGGTTGACGATATGCTTCAACTACAGTTTGACCAACATAATTTGCAGGCGGAGGAATTTGTACCGATTCTTCTTGATGTATTAACAAGCCAAAAAGGTAAGCTAAGGGCAATCGATAAAGAAGTCTTAGAGCAGTTTGAAGGATGGGACTTTGTGGACCGAATAGAAGATGGGGAGCCTCTAGTCTTTCATAAATGGATGGAGGAATTCGGGAATGTATTGTTTGAAGAATCCATTCCAAATGAAATTGATAACTTGTTCGAAGGTAAATCCCAAATTGTAGACCAAATGATTAGAAATGCTACAAATGGAGTCGAAGGTGTATGGTTGAGTGAAGCTGGTGGCTTAGAGCAGGTGAGTCTAGAGTCATTTAAGCGAGCTGTTGATTTTGCTGTTAAAAAACAAGGGGAACATCCAGATAAATGGCAATGGGGTGAATTTCATAGGGTTCCTTTTAATCATCCGTTGTCGGCAATTTCACCGTTAAACTATCTATTTAATCATAATGAATTTGTTCCTATGGGCGGTAGCGGAGTATCGGTAGCTGCTGCAAGTTTTAATAAGAAATCAGGAGCTATAACACACGGAGCTGCATGGCGTTCAGTAATTGACCTATCAAACATGAATCAAAGCTATAATGTGGTAGGCCCAGGGCAATCTGGTCATGTATTAAGTCAATTCTATCATGATCAAATTACTGATTGGACGACAGGGAAATATCATATCACTCATACTGAAAAAGAGAACTTTATGAAAAATAGTTATAGACTTCTTTTACAACCAATAAAGTAACAAGAAAGCAGTGGAAGATTCCACTGCTTTTAATTTAATCTTGGGCTTCATCTTGTGTGTAAGGTTCTTTTTCATATGGAGGAAGGTCACCGAACATGGTCATGATTCCTTCTTCATCTAATACTTCTTCATATCGTTCATGCTGGTTGTTTGGATAGATGATAATTTCTTTTCCTTCGATGTCTGTTGCGACGAAGTTTTCGTAATCCTCTACATAGCCCACATTTTCATCTGATTCGAGGAATACTTCATTATAACTATCAACTGGGTCAGCAAGGTCTGAAGGAGTTTCAGATGTTCCATACTTTGCGACATCTTGCCATGAATCTTCTGCATCATAGGACACATTATCTTCTTCATCAACAAACTTTCCAAATGGTGGCATTAATACCCCTTCCTCAATAGGTCGATTATGAGATACGACTTGGGTCGGGCTGTGCTCAACACAATATGTTGTTGTAGGAATTGCTTCTAACCGATCAACAGGTATTTCCTTACCGCATTTTTCACATTTCCCGTATCTACCTTCAGCAATTGCTTGTAAGGCGTAGTCAATGTCTTTTAACTCTTTTTCAATATGCTCATTAAGTGCAATGTCCTTTTCACGTTCAAATAGCTCAGTTCCTTCATCCCCTGGATGGTTATCATAAGAAGAAAGTTCCCCCACCGACCCATGGAAATGACCGCGTTCTAAATCAAAATGATCGCTATCTGTTAATTGTTCTTCAACCTCTTTTTTTGCGTTTATCAACTGTGAACGGAAGGTTGATAATTGCTCATTTGATAACATTTAAAAGCACTCCTTCCATAATGATTTCGTAACGAATCTTGTTATGTATTATATACATAAACTCGAAAATCATAAATGTAAAAAAGTGCTTGTATGAAAGAAGACAAGAGAAAAAACACGATCGTAAAAAATCGTGTTTTTAAAAGAAGTAACCGATAAAGATTCCGATGGATAATAGGAAACCAAAAAATGTATTTGTTTGGGCAGTTGCTTTCATTGCTGGCATCATTTGGATTGGCTCTGATTTACCAATAAAACCAATTATCGCTTGAACTGCTTTTGGAACGCTCACCAGTACAAGTAGGCTCCACCATGACGCTATTCCCATAAATGACAAAGCAATAATCCAGACATATGAAATAATAAACAAAACCGCTAAGAACTTAATCGCATTTTTTCTTCCTAATAAAATCGGTAAGGTACGACGTCCGTTCTTTTTGTCGCCATCTAAATCACGAATATTGTTTGACATATTAATGGCACCAACAAGGATCATTATTGGAATAGAAATTAAAATACTTGTTGAAGTAACAGTACCCGTTTGGATGAAAAACGATATTAAAATAATAATCATACCCATAAAGAAACCAGCTGCAAGCTCTCCAAAAGGTGTTGATGAAATTGGGAATGGGCCACCTGTATATAAATAACCAACAGACATACATATAGTCCCCACTAATGCTAACCACCAGCTACTATTCATACTAATATAAACACCTAAAAGTGTGGCAATTCCCATAAAGGCAAATGCCAAGTTTATGATCACTTTTGGCTTTACTCCATCTCTAACAATTGTCCCACCAATACCGACTGATTCAGCGGTATCAAGACCACGTTTATAATCGAAATACTCATTAATCATATTAGTTGCTGCTTGAATGAGAAGACAAGCAAGTAACATTGTTAAGAATAATGCCATGTTTATAGATGTATCTGGAATTGCAAGAACTGTTCCTAGAATAACTGGAACAAAGGATGCAGTTAGTGTATGTGGACGCATAAGTCTCCACCATACTTGAAACCCATTTGAAGGCTTTTTAGATAGCTTCTGATTTGACTGAAGTTCTGTATGCATTAGACTTCTCCTCTCACGTCATATCATGTATATCCAAAGTTCAGTTTAGTGAATTGGACAAGTACTGTCAATGGTTTAATGTAACAAAAAAGACATAATCATTCTTCCCATGATTTAATCCCCAGACTAACCTAACTCTCAAAACGTAATAATAAGGAAGTAAGTGGTCATAGTGCGGGTAGGTATGGTAGAATCAAGTTTGTTGACAACTATTCATTATGAGGTATATCGTAGCATTTGATTCATTAATCAAAAATTATCGGGATTATAATACTAAGGGTAAATACACGTTAATGATATACTATAATCATATACTATTTCTAAAGTAAAATTTATTATGGAATACACTTCGGGGGGATATAAGTTGGTCATGATACAACAAAAAGGATTGAAGGATTACATAGAGAAAGGAATGTTCCGTTCAAAGGAGCTTTCAAAGCCGATACTTGTAAGTCAGGTTAGAGAGATAGAGAACATAGACCCCCTATTGTTCTTTTCTACTGGGAAAAAAGAAACGTTTGAAACGCGATGTTTCTGGTCCAATCCAACAAATGATACGATAATTGTTGGACTTGGAGAAGCCTATACAATTAGCGATAGCGAGTCTACAGAACGTTTTGTTGCAATAGAAGAAGAGTGGAAAAAACTCGTTCACAATTCGATTATAGTGGATGATTTCGCACCATATTCTACAGGGCCAATCTTAATGGGAGGCTTTTCATTCGATCCATTAATAAAGAGAACTGAGCTTTGGAATCATTTTGATGATGCAAAGTTTGTCTTGCCTACGATTATGCTTTCTGTCTACAAAGGAAGTACTTATTTAACCACAAATATTATTTGTGAGCCTACAGGAACAACTTTTGTTGAATCTGATATAGAACAATTAGAAGGACTGCTTGAGGGAAATCGAAAAGATCCAATAAGCAATTCCTTTACGAAAGAAGAAGTCCAACCAAAGGAATGGATGGAATCTGTTCGAAATGCAACAAAAAAGGTACAGGCCGGCGAGGTTGAAAAGGTCGTATTAGCAAGAGAAATTAAACTGCATTTTGATAAGCCAATTGAAACAGATGCCATTTTAGCACGTCTAAAAGAAGAGCAACCAATGAGTTATTTATTTGCAATTGAGTACGGAGATTCATGTTTTATCGGAGCTTCACCTGAACGACTCATTAAGAAAAAAGGTGGAGAATTTTTAACGACTTGCTTAGCGGGTTCGATACGACGTGGCAAAACACCTTCTGAAGATGAACAATTAGCTAATGAATTACTTAGTGACCGGAAAAATCTATACGAACATGATGTTGTTGTACAAATGATTAAAAATGCAATGAAAGAATCTTGTATACGCATCTCTTCACCAACTCAACCAGATATCTTAAAAATGCGAGATATCCAACATCTATACACACCTGTAAGAGGGGTAGCAAAAGAAAATGTGTCATTGCTTACTGTTGTGGATCGACTACATCCAACTCCAGCCCTTGGAGGACAACCTAAACAAAAAGCATATGAAATTATTCGTGAGCTTGAGGTTCTCGACCGTGGTTGGTACGGAAGCCCAGTTGGTTGGTTAGATACGAAAGATAATGGAGAATTTGCCGTTGCCATTCGTTCTGGGTTAATAAATAGCAACAATGCATCCTTATTTGCTGGATGTGGAATTGTAGGAGATTCAGAACCAGAAAGTGAATATACAGAAACAATGATTAAGTTTAGACCGATGCTATCCGCATTAGGAGGCTTAGACAATGAATAATGAAGCATTAACTCGATATGTAGCATCATTTATTGATGAATTAGTCCAAGTGGGTGTCACAGAGGCCATTGTGAGCCCTGGCTCCCGCTCTACCCCGATGGCAATATTAATGGCTGAACATCCTGATATGAATGTTACAATTAATATTGATGAACGATCATCCGCTTTTTACGCGCTTGGGGTAGCTAAAGCCACCAAAAAGCCTGTAGCGATCCTTTGTACATCTGGGACTGCAGCAGCGAATTATTTTCCGGCTATTGTGGAGGCCTATTATTCAAGAGTACCGCTTATTGTGCTGACAGCGGACCGACCACATGAATTGCGTGATGTTGGTGCACCGCAAGCCATAGACCAGAACCAGTTATATGGTAATCATGCGAAATGGTTTGTTGAAATGGCGCTACCTGAAGATTCTGAGCAAATGTTGGCTTATGTCAGAACAATGGCAGGAAGAGCAGCGGGTACAGCACAATCAGCTCCTGCAGGACCGGTCCATCTGAACTTTCCTTTTCGTGAGCCGCTCATACCAAACCTCGGTCTTGATCATCTATGGGGTACAAGCAAAATGGCTAAAAAAAATGTTAATGTCGTTGTTGGTAAACCGACAATGGACGAAGAACAAGCTCAACTGATAAGTGATGTAGTCAGTGAAAAACTGAAGGGAATTATTGTATGTGGTTCACATGATCATTCTGAATTTGGACATGCTGTAGCTAATCTAGCAGAAACTCTTCAATTTCCAATACTTGCTGACCCATTATCCCAACTGAGAAGTGGTACACATCCTAAATCATACATATTAGATGGGTATGATGCTTTTTTACGAAACGAAGAGTTCCGAGAAGCTTATAAACCTGACATTATTATTCGTTTCGGAGCAATGCCTGTCTCTAAGTCGCTACTACAATATATTCAAAAACAAAAAAACACACAACAAATCGTTGTAGATGGGGACGGTGGATGGAGAGATCCTACTTTATCGGCAACCGATATGGTGTACTGTGATGAAATAGAATTCTGCCAGGCGATTACGAAACGAATTCAGAAACGTAGTGATAATGGTTGGATAAGCTCTTGGATTAAAATAAATGAGATAGTAAAAGAAAATATCAACGCGGTACACCAAGAGGAAACCTTATTTGAGGGGAAGGTATTTACTGAACTTCAAGAAATCCTGCCAAATGGTTCTACTTTATTTGTCGGAAACAGTATGCCAATTCGGGACCTTGATACTTTCTTTACAAATAATGAAAAGTCAATTCATGCACTAGGAAACCGAGGAGCCAATGGCATTGATGGACTTGTTTCAACGGCAATGGGCATTAGTTCGCAAAATGAGCATACGGTTCTAGTGATTGGTGATCTTTCTTTCTACCATGATTTAAATGGATTATTAGCAGCAAAACATCATCGTTTAAATAGTACGATCGTGTTAATTAATAATGACGGTGGCGGTATATTTTCTTTCTTACCACAATCACAGGAAGTAAAGCATTTTGAAACCCTGTTTGGTACGCCAATCGGGCTTGATTATGAACATGCTGTAAAAATGTATGGCGGGAAGTTTACTAGTGTTGAGAATTGGCCGGAATTTCGAAAAGCCATATCTGCTTCATTAAATGGTAATGGCCTTCATGTTGTTGAAGTAAAAACGGACCGTCAAGAAAATGTCATGATTCATCGGAAAATGTGGAATAATGTTTCCCAGGAAATAAAAAACCTGCTTAAAAAGGAACAATAACTATGTTTATTCCATCAAGCGGGGTTACTTATCATGTGCAAGTGATGGGTGAAGGCGAACCGATTGTGTTCCTCCATGGTTTTACAGGTAGTATAGCAACTTGGAGCAGAGCAACCGAGCCACTTCATAAAAGTTATCAATGTATTTTCATTGATATAATCGGTCATGGAGAGACAGATAGTCCTGATGACTTTTCAAGATATCATATAGAAACTGTTGCTAAAGATATCATTCATATTCTTGATGCCTTAGTTATCCCAAAAACTCATATAGTTGGTTACTCCATGGGAGGAAGACTAGCTTTGGCCATTTCTATTCTTTATTCAACTAGAGTAACTAGCCTCGTACTAGAGAGTAGTTCTCCAGGATTAAGAACAGAAGAAGAGAGAGCTGCTCGTAGAAAATCTGATGAGCAACTGGCAAATCGTATTGAGCAAGAGGGAATCCAAGGTTTTATTGATTTTTGGGAGAAGATCCCGTTATTCTCTTCCCAACAGGCACTAACGAAAGAAAGTCAACTAGAAATACGCAAACAACGTCTTAAAAATAATCCAGTCGGTTTAGCTAATAGTCTTAAGGGGATGGGGACTGGTTCACAACCCTCATACTGGGATAGATTAAATGAGCTTAACCTACCAACTTTATTGCTTTGTGGAGAGCTTGACCAAAAGTATTGTGGGATTGCTGAAGAGATGAGTTTAAGCATTCAAAATGCAAAAGTGGAGAAAATAGTAGAGGTTGGACATGCAATTCATGTGGAACAACCACATTTTTTTGGTAAAATAATAAATGAGTTTGTTTCTGATCATCATTTTTCTCAATGATCAAAATTACATACAAACCTATACATAAAGGAGGACAAGCTAATGGCTGCAGTTGAATGGGTTGCAGAACGTAAGTATGATGAGATTTTATATGAAACTTACAATGGTATTGCAAAGATCACCATTAACCGACCACATGTTAGAAATGCGTTTACGCCGAAAACAGTGGCAGAAATGATTGATGCCTTTGCTTATGCAAGAGATGATTCAAATATTGGTGTTATTGTTCTTGCTGGTGCAGGAGATGAAGCATTCTGTTCTGGTGGAGATCAGAAGGTTCGAGGACATGGTGGATATGTTGGAGACGACCAAATCCCACGATTAAATGTTCTTGATTTACAACGTTTAATCCGTGTAATTCCAAAGCCAGTTATCGCGATGGTATCAGGTTATGCAATTGGTGGAGGACATGTATTACATGTTGTATGTGACTTAACAATTGCTGCGGATAACGCTATTTTCGGACAAACTGGTCCGAAGGTTGGAAGCTTTGATGCAGGTTATGGTTCTGGATATCTTGCTCGCATCATTGGTCATAAAAAGGCTCGTGAAATCTGGTTCCTTTGCCGTCAATATAATGCGCAAGAGGCATTAGACATGGGTCTTGTGAATACTGTTGTTCCATTAGAGCAGCTTGAAGAAGAAACAATTAAGTGGTGTGAAGAAATTCTTGAAAAGAGTCCAACAGCTCTTCGTTTCTTAAAAGCCGCAATGAATGCTGATACAGATGGCTTAGCAGGTCTACAACAAATGGCTGGCGATGCTACTCTTCTATACTACACAACAGAAGAAGCGAAGGAAGGCCGTGACGCATTTAAAGAAAAGCGCATGCCAGACTTTAAGCAATTCCCTCGTTTCCCTTAATGTTCAGTTCTCAGCTTGATGAAGACCTCATCAAGCTGTTTTTGCATTTTTAATACAAACATAAGAGGATTTGAAAAAGATGAATTCAACAGAAATACCAAATTGGCTGAAACAGCGTTCGTTTTTAACGCCAAATCGAATTGCGATAAAAACTGAAAATGAAGAGATATCATTTCTAACTTTACATAAAAATGTGTTAAAAAGGGCTAACCAACTCACTTTTGCAGGGATACAAAAGGATGACGTTGTAGCTGTGCTCCTGAGAAACAGTGTTGAGATGGTTGAGGTGATTCATGCACTGAAATATATTGGGGCAGTTACAGTCCTTTTGAATATTAAACTAACAAGTAATGAACTAGAATTTCAATTGAGTGATGCTGGCACAAAAATGCTGTTAACCGAAGAGCCTTTTCTTGAGAAAGTAGCTCATCTTAATATTAAAAACATACCATTAAATGAACTTTATGAGCTTCCTGAGAAAGACTGTGAGATTCAAGAGTATTTCTCTTTAGAACAGGCAGATACAATTATGTACACTTCAGGAACGACTGGAAAACCAAAGGGTGTTATTCATACATATGGAAACCATTGGTGGAGCGCGATTGGCTCAAGTTTAAATTTAGGGTTACACCAGGATGATTGCTGGTTACTTACTGTTCCGATGTTCCATATTAGTGGGTTATCGATTTTGTATCGAAGTGTCATTTACGGAATACCAGCGGTGATTCACGAAAAATTCGACCCCAAAAAAGCAAATGATGCGATTATGAATCAAGGTGTTACAATCATGTCAGCAGTGGGTGTCATGCTAACGAGGATGATTAGAGAGTTAGGGGATGAGCGCTACCCTAATCATTTTAGATGTATGCTTCTTGGAGGAGGTCCTGCACCAAAACCATTATTAGAGGATTGTATTGCCTATAATATTCCTGTTTTCCAGACTTATGGCATGACTGAAACAGCATCACAGGTTGTTACGTTAGGACCTGAGTATAGTATTTCAAAGCTAGGTTCAGCAGGTAAACCACTTTTTCCAGTACAAATCAAAATAGATAAAGATGGTACACCTACACGTCCTAATGAAATAGGGGAGATCGTTGTAAAGGCACCAAACGTGACGAAAGGCTACTTAAATCGGATTGATGCTACGATGACTTCAATAGTTGATGGCTGGCTATACACTGGTGACATTGGTTACATCGATGAGGAAGGGTTTCTATTTGTGTTAGATCGCCGTTCAGATTTAATTATTTCAGGGGGAGAGAACATTTATCCTGCTGAACTTGAAGCAGTTCTATTGTCACATCCTAACATTTTAGAAGCGGGTGTTACAGGTGTGGATGATGAAAAATGGGGACAGGTGCCAGCTGCCTTCGTAATAAAAGAAGAAGGAAGTAATCTAGATGAAGATGAAATCATTGCTTTTTGCCATGAACAACTTGCACGTTATAAAGTTCCAAAATCCATCCATTTTGTTGATGCCCTCCCACGAAATGCATCTAATAAACTTATGAGACGGAAATTAGTTGATCTACTAAAGGATGAGAAAAATGATTAAGGTGAAAAAGGTTACCCTCCATCTCATACAACAAAGTTTGCTCTCACCGTTTGTAACAAGTATGGGGCAGGTTAATACAAGAGAGAGTATTCTTGTTGAAATGGAGGATGTTGAAGGTTTCGTTGGTTGGGGAGAAGTTGTTGCCTTTTCATCACCTTGGTATACAGAAGAGACGATTAAAACTTGTTGGCATATACTTGTCGATTATCTGATCCCGCAAATTTTACAAGAGGAGGTTGAGCATCCTCAGCAACTACAGGAATGTTTTCAATTTGTAAAACGAAATAATATGGCGAAAGCTAGCATCGACATGGCCATATGGGATTTATATTCAAAAAAACAAGGAACTTCTCTTTCTAAAGCGATTGGCGGAACGAGAGATTCTATTGATTCAGGCGTAGTCGTAAGTATTAATTCACTTGAGGAAGTATTACGTAAAATTCAGGAGCACGTGAACACAGGTTATAAACGAGTCAAAATAAAAATTAAGCCTGGACAAGATTATGAGCTTCTAAAAGAAATTAGACGGGAATTTCCAAATCTACCGCTAATGGTTGATGCGAATTCGGCTTATACTTTACAAGATACTGAAAAACTTAAAGCATTAGATAAGTTTAAGTTGTTGATGATTGAACAGCCACTAGCGGAGAATGATATTTTTGATCATGCAAAGCTGCAAAAAGTACTTTCAACACCTATATGTTTGGATGAAAGCATCACATCGGCAGAAGATGCCCGTAAGGCAATTGAAATGGGGAGCTGTCGAGTAATGAATATCAAAATTGGGCGAGTGGGTGGAATCACTGAGGCAATACGTATTCATGATATTTGTAGGTCCCATCAAATCCCTGTCTGGTGTGGGGGAATGCTTGAAACCGGAATTTCAAGAGCCCATAATATTGCCTTAGCGAGCCTACCAAACTTCACAATTCCTGGAGATATTTCTGCGTCCTCTAGATATTGGTCAAGGGATGTTATTATTCCAGAAGTTACTGTAGAAAACGGCTGCATTACCGTTCCAGATGAACCAGGAATTGGATATGAGGTAGACCGCGAATGGATTCAGCATATTACGAAACAGAAACAGGTAATGCAATGTTAACTTTATTCAGCGTGGGATGGGCCCAGCTGAATAAAGTTAGATAAATAGTAGTAGACTTAACGCCATAACAGCCATACCTGCAATTAATCCATAAATGGATAAATGTCCACTATCATAACGTTTAGAAGCAGGGAGTAATTCATCAAGAGAAATAAACACCATAATTCCTGCTACGGCAGCGAAGATTATCCCAAACATGATATCGTTTAAAAATGGCATTAAAATCAAGAAAGCAACAATGGCCCCGACAGGTTCAGCTAAACCGGAAAGAAACGAGAGCTTAAACGCTCTTTTTTTATCTCCTGTTGCAAAATAGACCGGAACAGCAACCGCTATTCCTTCAGGTATATTGTGAATCGCTACTGCAACTGCTATAGCGATACCTAGACCAGGGTCTTGAAGAGCTGAAGTAAAGGTGGCTATACCTTCAGGAAAATTGTGAATCCCAATAGCGAGAGCTGTAAATGTTCCCATTTTTAATAATTGAGCTTCTTCTAACTTGGAAGATGACAGATTCATGTCCTCCACCTTTTTTACCTCATGTGGGTTACTACTCTCAGGGACAAACTTATCAATTAAAGCAATTAAAAGCATTCCCCCGAAAAATCCTGCAACTGTCATCCAGTTCCCTAGTTCATTCCCAAGTTCAGACGTTAGCGCATCTTTTGCTTTAACAAAGATTTCAACCATGGATACATAAATCATGACACCTGCTGAGAAACCGAGTGTCCAGGATAGAAATTTGGTATTCGTTCTGGACGTAAAGAGAGCTATTAAGCTCCCTATACCGGTTGCGAGGCCAGCGAATAAAGTTAAACCAAAAGCGAGTAAAAGATTTTCATACATCGCTTATTCTCCTCTCAAGCCTTTATTTTATATTATGTTTTTTGTTTTAATGAATAATTGTTTCCTTAGTGCAACTTTTAAAAGTATCATATGTTTATTTTTTTATTTTGTCAATTATTTTATTTCAAAAAATTCGACATGTTATAAGGATTATGCAAGTATAGGGGAATTTGTTTCGGCAATTTTAAAATATAAAAAGACAGCTGAGTAAATCAGCTGTCTTGGTCACATTTCTATAACTCACTTGGTATGAAAGTTTTACAATCCGTTTCAGTTTGTTCTGATGCTGTTTTCCCTGAGTGACTTACAACATAGATTGCATCAGCACTACATTTATTGCCGTTTGCCCAATAATGACAGTTTTTAACTTCACATAATACGTCTTGTGCCATTTTACTACACCTCTTTCTTAGGAATGTGGTCTAGCATCCTTTATTTTCTCCAAGTGAAGAAGCACGGATAACAAGCAACATATCCCAAGGGTGGTAGTTAATTTAGTGCCTTTTTTAATGTATCTAGGTTTTGTGTCATTAAGCTAAAATAATCTTTGTTATCTTCGATTTCTTGTTGTGTTAAGGCCTCCAAATTATGAAGGGTTAAGCTTTTTGTACCTGTTTCTTTTTGAACCGTTTCAGCAATTTTTGATGAAATGTTTTGTTCGAATAGGATATATTCTAGGTTTTGTTCTTTTACAGATTCAATAATAGTTGTTAACTCTTTTTGAGATGGTTCATTGGAAGGGGAAAAGCCAGTAATACTTATTTGCTTTATTCCATAACGAGCTTCCCAGTATCCGTAAGCCGAATGGGCAACTAGAATTTCTTTACGTTTTGCAGAGTTGGCTACTTCCATAAATTCTGTGTTCAATTTTTCTAATTGGCCTTTTAATACGTTGAAATTTTCTTGATATACATCTTGACTAGAAGGATTTAACTCAGTTAGCGCATTTTTAATATTTTCAGCAATCTGAATGGAGTAGACTGGATCTAGCCATATATGTGGATCAATATCTCCATGCTGATGATTTTCTTCATCATCGTGGTGGTGAGTATCGTCTTCCGCATTCATGAATTCTATCCCAGATCCTGCTTCAATTAATGCAACCTCTTCCTTTTCTAGGGTCTTTTTTGCTGAAGATACAAAAGCCTCAACACCGACCCCAGTGAAAATAAAAGCATCAGCACTTGCGATTTCTGTCATGTCCCTAGGAGTGGGTTCAAATGAGTGAGCATCAGCACCCGGTGGGTATACACTATTAACAATAACATCTTCCCCACCTATTCTTTTTGTAAAGTCTGTTAAAGGAAATACGGTTGTATAAATCGTGAGCATTCCTTCTTTATCTGATGATTTATTTTGATCTGCTCCACAAGCTGAAAGTATGCCAATTACTAGTAGGAGCGCGATATATCCACTTATTTTTTTCATAAACTCTTTCTCCTCTCAAGTACCAAAGTGGTGCCTGTTTGAAATCCTTTCATATTATATCGTAATTATTCCGATTTGAGAACAAAAAACTTCTTTAAGAGAAACAATGTCATTATTAGTATCTCTGCTACACACAAGAACTTGTGAATAATAATAAAAATATTATCTAAAAGGAACAGTTTTTGATAAAATATAATGAAATAAAGAGAGAAGGGTGAAAAGTATGTCACTACTGGATAATATTCTAGAATATAACCAAGAATTTGTTGAAACGAAAGAATACGAAAAATACCAAACGACAAAGCTTCCAAATAAAAGAATGGTTATTGTAACTTGTATGGATACACGACTCATTGAACTGCTTCCAAAAGCAATGAACATGAAAAACGGAGATGTGAAAATTTTAAAGGTTGCAGGTGCGGTTGTTTCACATCCATTTGGAAGTGTAATGAGAAGTATATTAGTCGCCGTGTATGAATTAAATGCGGACGAGGTTTGTATTGTCGGTCACCACGATTGTGGTATGAGTTCACTAAACTCAGATGCGATTTTACAAAAAATAAAAGACAGAGGCGTTACTCAAGGTAGAATTGATACATTAAAGTACTCTGGAATCGATCTTGATAAATGGTTTAAAGGTTTTAGCAGTGTAGAAGACAGTGTTCGACACAGTGTTGAAATGGTTGAAAACCATCCACTCCTTCCAGTGGAAGTTCCTGTTCACGGTCTCGTTATTAATCCTGAAACAGGTAAACTCGATGTAGTGGTTAACGGGTATAAATAAGATGGAAAGAGGTCATTTGACCTCTTTTTTAATGTTTAGAGGTTAAAGAGAAGTTAATATTGGTTATCATGGATAAGAGGAATAATGTCATAAAAAAGACACAGGAAAAAGTGGTCGTTTGTTGTACCATGTAGTTGAGGTGAAAGAAATGAAAAAAATAGGCCTTTTTCTCTTGATGGCTGCAATAATCATGCTTGCAGCATGTAATAATGAGACAGAAAAGAAAAATACGAATACGACAGAATTAGTACCAATTGCGGTTGATGTAAAGCTTGATCCTGAAAAAATCAATCCAGGTGAAGAAGCAACCTTACATGCGATTGTAACTCAAGGGGTAGAAGCAGTTGAAGATGCGGATGAAGTCCAATTTGAAATTGTACAAAAAGGCAGTGAAGAAAGCGAATTTCTAGATGGGAAGCACACTTCTGATGGTGAATATACGGCTGTTAAAACGTTTGAGCAGGACGGGATATATTTTGTGACAGCACATGTAACGGCGAGAAGCATGCACACCATGCCAAAGGTTGAAGTGGTAATTGGAAACCCTAGTGCAACAGAAGAGCCAGCGGATGAACCAACAGAAGATGGCGGACACCATGGAAGTGAACATCATCATGGAAGTGGGGATGTTTCAATCGACTTCCCTCTTGAGACTGAATACCCTGTAGGAAAATCATCTACATTACATGTATCTTTTGAAGAGTCAGGAGCACCTTTGACAGATGCAATCGTTCGGTTTGAGGTTTGGAAAGATGGCGCCGAGAAGCATGAGTTTATAGATGCAAGTGAAACTGAAAATGGTGTCTATCAATCAGACTATACATTCGCTGAAACTGGGAATTATAATATTCAAGTTCACATCGAAAAAGGAGAAATTCACGAACATCTTGAAAAGACAACAAACGTAAAATAAAAAAAGGAAGGTAGCATTAATGTTGATGCTTACCTTCCTTTTTTTCGGGTACAAAGTCAATCCCGCCTGGATGGAGGGGATGACACTTTAATAAACGTTTAATGGTCAGCCAACCACCCTTAAATGCACCAAAGCGTTTGATGGCCTCAAGTCCATATTGGGAACAAGTCGGATAAAAGCGACAAGTTGGCGGTTTTAATGGGGATATAAATCTTCGATAGAAACGAATAACACCTATAAATAACGTTTGAAGCAATTTTTTCTACTTCCCTTACTTGGTTTAAGTACTTATACTATACTATAGGAAGTAATTAAAAGCATCTGTAAAGGTTGTCCAAAAAGTCACCTCATCGAATTTTTTCCAATTCAAATTAAATTGATGAAAAAAATCGGAATTAGCGTTATGATAGATATAAAGTTTATTTAGGGAGTGAAGAGAATGCCATCAGTAGAAAGTTTTGAACTAGATCATTGTGCAGTTAAAGCTCCGTATGTAAGACATTGTGGTGTACACAAGGTAGGTACAGATGGAGTTGTAAATAAGTTTGATATTCGTTTTTGTCAGCCAAATAAACAGGCGATGAAGCCAGATGTTATTCATACACTTGAACATTTACTAGCTTTTAATCTTCGTGAGCATTGTGAGAAATATGATCACTTTGATATTATTGATATCTCTCCTATGGGGTGTCAAACAGGTTATTATTTAGTTGTGAGTGGGGAACCAACAGTTTCAGAAATAATTGACCTATTAGAAGCTACAATGCAAAGTGCCTTAGAAATTACAGAAATTCCTGCAGCGAATGAAACTCAATGTGGTCAAGCGAAACTTCATGACTTAGAGGGAGCAAAGCGCCTCATGCGTTTCTGGCTAACACAATCAAAAGAAGACCTTCATAAGGTTTTTGGATAAAAAAGGACCTCAGCCACTAGGGCTGAGGTTTTATAGTTTTGGTGGAATTCGATATTTTGTTCCTTGTTCGTATGCATATGCCAATTTTATCAGTGCGGCTTCTGAATAGGCAGTTCCTGTGAAGGTGATTCCAACTGGCTCTCCTTCAGATGTATAACCCGCAGGTACCGTTATTGATGGATAACCAGCTTTAGCCGGTATACTTGCTCCAATATTGTTCGGGAATACAATGGCATCTAATTGATGCTCGTTTAAAACAAAATCAATCCCGTTTTCGGTTGAATGATAATGGTCATTCTCAAGTGCTTCAAGATATTCTTTTTCTGTCAGCGTCCCACTCGTTCTTTCTGCCTCTTCCAAAATAATTTGGCCGTATTTTAACATTTTTTCTTTATTTTCCTTGTTGAATGCAATCAAGTCAGATAAATTTCGAACCTTTACGGAAGAGTCTAGGTTTCGTAAATAAGTATTTAGGTCTACCTTAAATTCATATGTTAACACATCATAGCTCCACTTGTTTTTTGAAGAAGGAATTTTTACATCCTCAATAACAGTTGCCCCAAGTTCCTCAAGCTTCTTTACTGCCTTATCCATGACTGCACGTTTTTCCTCACTTAGGTAGTCAAAATAAACCTCTCTAGCAACACCAATCCGTGCACCTTTTAGCCCATCAGCATCTAAAAAATGGGTGAAATCGGTAGCGGTTAACGTTCTGCCTGTGTAAGTGATTGGATCCCGTTCATCTACTTCTGCCATTGCTGTTAATAGGTAAGCTGCATCCTTTACGGTACGTGCCATTGGTCCGGCAGTATCTTGTGTATGAGCAATAGGAATGATTCCTGCCCGGCTTACTAATCCAACGGTTGGCTTTATGCCGACAAGTGAGTTTTGACTTGAAGGACTTAAAATGGAGCCTGACGTTTCTGTACCAACTGCAACAACTGCAAAATTTGCGGCAATGGCTGAGCCAGAACCAGCGCTTGAGCCCCCGACATCAAATTTACCGGGTCCATATGGATTTAATGTTTGCCCTCCTCGTGAGCTATATCCACTAGGCATTCCTTCTGTCATGAAATTTGCCCATTCTGTCATATTTGTTTTTCCTAAAATAATAGCACCAGCTTCTCTTAAGAGATACGCAACATATGAATCTTCAGATGCATGCGAGTCTGCTAAAGCGAGTGAGCCAGCAGATGTGTGCATCTTATCGTTCGTGTCTAGATTATCTTTCAGTAATACTGGAATTCCGTGAAGCGAGCCACGTGGTCCGATTTCTTTTCGCTCCGCATCTAGAGCCATTGCGATTTGCAATGCATCTGGATTGATCTCTATGATGGAACGTAATGCTGAGTCATAGTTTGCAATTCTACGTAAATACATGAGTACCAATTGTTTGGCTGTTAATTCTTCTTTTTCATACTTTTCTTGGATGGAATCAATAGTTGCCTCAATTAACCAATTATTTGCAAGTTCTTGAAGAAGTTTATTTTCCATCAGAATTCTCCTTATTTTCAGGTTGGTTTAAATGTGGATTATCTTCTAAATCATCTACTGTATGTTTGTACTTATACGCTTTGGATGTCGTACTAACAGCTAAAAACAGGACAACAAAAACAATAATGATTGATAAAATTAATACGATAAACATAGCAACCTCCTCTTTTTTCCTTTATTTTAACATGAAAAATGATAGAAGATATTGATATTCCAATTAAATTGAAAAAGTATGAAATTTGTCAAGAAACAAAATTAAAATTTATGTTTCACTGTGTTATAAAGGGGGTATGTTAACAAATAAGGAGGAGATATGAATGTCAA
Source organism: Fredinandcohnia onubensis (assembly GCF_002734285.1). Taxonomy (GTDB): domain Bacteria; phylum Bacillota; class Bacilli; order Bacillales; family Bacillaceae_L; genus Ferdinandcohnia; species Ferdinandcohnia onubensis_A. Next base: position 22,487 of record NZ_NSEA01000003.1, read on the forward strand.
CACAATTAGTCGAAATGGTAAATAAGCAAGTTGCTAACTGGAGTGTGCTTTACATTAAGCTACATAATTATCATTGGTTTGTTAAAGGTTCTAATTTCTTCACCCTTCATGAAAAATTTGAGGAATTGTACAATGAGTCAGCAGTTCATATTGATGAGTTAGCGGAACGATTACTGGCAATTGGTGGACAACCTGTTGCTACGATGAAAGAGATTCTTGAATTATCTTCTATTAAGGAAGCAAACGGTAATGAAAATGCCGATGATATGGTAGCTACTATTTCAAATGATTTTTCAATATTAACGGGAGAATTAAAGGAAGGTATGAAGGTAGCTGGTGATGTGGATGATGAAACAACAGGCGATATGCTGCTTGCAATTCACCAAACACTTGAAAAACATATTTGGATGCTCCAATCCTTCTTAGGAAAATAAAAAATAGTTTGCCCTTCTTTCTTGTCGAAAGAAGGGTTTTGTTATATTTTTTTAGTAGGGGAGGAGAGAACTATGATCGATTTACGAAGTGATACAGTTACAAAGCCAACTGCCGAAATGAGAAAAGCAGCTTATGAAGCTGAGGTTGGAGATGATGTATATCAAGAGGATCCAACTGTAATAGAGTTAGAGCAAACAGCAGCTGATATGCTAGGGAAAGAAGCGGCATTATTTGTTACGAGTGGAACTCAAGGCAATCAAATTGCTGTGTTAACTCATACACGAAAAGGGAATGAAATCATCGTTGAACAAGATTCTCATATTTTTAATTATGAAGGTGCTGCGATTTCTGCGTTTGCTGGAGTACAGCCACGAACAATAAAAGGGAACAGAGGCGCAATGGATCCTACAGAAGTGGAGTCTGCTATTCAAGAGGATGATGTTCATAACCCTGAAACCGGCTTGATTTGTATTGAAAATACACATAATCGAGCGGGAGGTGCCGTCATTCCAATTGAAAATATGGCAGCGATTCATCATATTGCAGCTGCAAATCATATTCCTGTTCATTTGGATGGTGCACGTCTATTCAATGCAGCAGTAGCATTAGGACGACCTGTAAAGGACATTGCGCAATATACGGATTCTGTTCAATTTTGTATATCAAAAGGTTTAGGCGCCCCGGTAGGTTCGATCATCGCTGGGAGCGAAGAGTTTATTAAGCAAGCAAGGAAATGGAGAAAACGTCTTGGTGGAGGTTTAAGACAGGTTGGGATTATAGCAGCCCCAGGACTTGTTGCACTTCGCACGATGGTTGACCGTCTTGCCCTCGACCATGAACATGCAAAATTTCTTGCAGAAGGACTCGGAAATATCAAAGGGATAAAAGTCGTAAATCAGATTGATACCAATATCATTTTAGTTGACGTGAGTGAAAGAGGCTTAACCTCAAGTCAATTTGCTGCGTTATTAAAAGAACATGGTGTATTGGTTTCAACATTTGGACCTAAACTTGTCCGATTTGTCACTCATTATGATGTTAATCAAGAGTCAATTGAGGACGCATTAAGAATCGTAAGTAAACTTTAAAACTGAGTTAGGAAGGATTGTCAAAAGACAATCCTTTTTAATGTATATCCCTCAACTCATTAATCGTCATCATTTTTGATTGACCAATTCCATCACGTGCCATTTTTGCTTTAAGGTTTTCAATCATGTAGAAACCAACTAAATTTCGTAATTCTTGATCAGTTAAATCTCTTAAAAGGTCTATCAGATCTTCGCGTTCAAATTGTTCAAGCACGGAAAAAGCAATGATGTCCGCATCTTCTTCATCACCTGTTAATTTATCTCTATACAGTTCATAAATTTCATCAATTATTTTCATAAGTGGTTTCCCCTTTGCCTGCTTATTTCACATGTTTTCTTGGAAATTAGTATATGGGGGAATGTCTTAAAAGATACTAATTTTAACGAAATTTAGGCAAGGGCCATATTGAATGTTGAATATTTTTTCCACGAGAGGAAAAAGCTAAAATAACGTAAATCACTGTTAGGAGTGACCATAGTGGAACAACAGTCTAAGAAAACCTATTATATTGCTGTAGGAAGTGGGGAAATATCTCAAGTGAAGTCCGGGTCTACTTGGGAGTACAAAATTGAAGCAACAGACGAGGAAATTCATCAACTGCGAAAGCTTTTTGATTCGAATTATGCAAATGAAGTTGAAGGATTTTTACGTGCACACGTTCCTTTTGTGGAATATCATAATGATTCATCAAATGATAAGTACGACACAAACATGCTGCAGGTTTTTCAGATGGTCTATCGACTTGGAGATCAGGAAACAAAAGAATTCATACAATCACAAGGCATACTTGATGTATTAGGTAATATTGATTAAGCCACTTCTACATGAAGCGGCTTGTTTTTATGTTATCATAATAATAAAACCAACGATATTGGAGAATAAAAAAATGATTGTTTTTCAAGACATGTATCATAATGAAGTGAATTTATCGTTTACACCCAATCCTTTTTCGGACCAACCGAAGCATGTGTGGGTCATCTGTCGATATCGGGACCAATGGCTTTTAACAAACCATTCTGAACGAGGACTCGAATTTCCAGGGGGAAAGGTTGAGAAGGGGGAGGCTCCTAAGGCTGCCGCGATTCGTGAGGTAATGGAAGAAACAGGTGCTGAGGTTCAGGAAATCGAATATATTGGTCAATATAAGGTTATAGGAAAAGGGAAAACGATTATTAAAAATATTTATTTTGCTGAAATTGCACGCCTTCTTGAGAAGAATAATTATTTTGAAACAAAAGGGCCTGTCTTGCTAAAAGAAATTCCACTAGACAATGTAAAAACGGACCGACGATATAGCTTCATCATGAAGGATGATGTCTTAACCCATAGCATTGACTATGTAGAAAAGTATTTGAAAACGAAAAAAGCTCTCTAGTTGATACTAGAAGAGCTTTCTATTTAGAATCCTTTATTAGCTTTCTCTCCAGGAGTTCAACCCCTTGGTACATGAGTGTTGCGCAAATGGCAATCAATAATAAGCTTAGGAAAATGAGTGTGAAATTAAATACCTGGAATCCATAAATGATAAGATAGCCTAAGCCTTGCTTAGAAACAAGGAATTCTCCGACAATGACTCCGACCCATGACAATCCAACGTTAACTTTTAATGTGGAGATAATGGCTGGAAAGGATGAGGGGAGAATGACATCGCGGAAGATTTGTTTCCGATTTGCTCCAAAGGTCTGTAGTACTTTAATGTAGTTATAATCGACTTCCTTAAACGAAGTGTAGATGACAATTGTCGTGATAATAACCGAAATTATTGCACCCATTGCAATAATAGACACATATCCGGTGCCTAAGGCAACGATTAAGATTGGGCCTAACGCTACTTTTGGCATTGCATTTAAAACGACTAAATACGGATCAAGGATGTTTGAAAGACGTTCTGACCACCATAAAAGCGCGGCAATTAAAACCCCTAAGACCGTTCCTATAATAAACCCTAGTACTGTTTCAAACAATGTTACAGCAAGATTATTAAATAGGCTTCCATCATTTATTTTATCTAAAAATAGATTCCAAACTTTTGAAGGAGCACTAAAGATTAAAGGGTCTATCCAATGGCTACGACTCGCAATTTCCCAGAACCCGAAAAAGACAATAAAAATTAGGATTTGATAAAATCTGACTAGTCTTTTCTCTTTTTTAATCGACTGCAGATAATGGTTGTGAAGGTCTTTAATGTTCAGGTTTTGTTTCAAGTTTATCTAACTCCTCCCATATTTGCTGAAAAATAATCGAATACTCTGGGTGTTGTCTTGCATCAAAGGGAGTCTCATTGCGCAGGTTCTCTGGGATATCAAATACTTTTGCAATCTTACCTGGTCTTTTAGAAAGAAGGAAGATTCGATCGCTCATGGCAATAGCCTCACCAATATCATGTGTGACAAGAATGGCTGTTTTTTGGTATTCCTTTAAAGTTTCTGAAACAAGGTCCTCTAATTTCAGCTTCGTTTGAAAATCCAGTGCAGAGAATGGTTCGTCAAGTAGAAGAATTTTTGGATTTGTTGCAAGAGTGCGAACCAATGCGGCTCTTTGTCTCATCCCTCCTGAGAGCTGTTTCGGATAAGCTTTTTCAACCCCTTTTAAGCCAATTTCTTCAAGTAGTTCTAAGGTGTTTTTTCTTGTTTGTTCTGTTTCTAGGTTCATGATTCGCAAGCCTACAAGGATGTTCTCCTCAATTGTCTTCCATGGAAATAAGTAGTCCTGCTGCAGCATATAGCCGATGTCGGACTTCGCTTTTTCGATCTTTTTACCTTCGATTAAAACCTCTCCATAGGTCGGTTTTAATAATCCAGCAATAATAGAGAGTAAAGTGGTTTTACCACACCCACTAGGGCCGAGAAGAGAGATAAACTCTCCCTCCTCGATTGTGAGCGAAATATCCTCGAGTGCGGTCGTTGTTGAATCCTTTGTAAAGTAAACATGGTGTATATCTTTTACTGACAAAAAGCTCATAGTAACACTCCTATTTGGAAATTACTTTTTCAGCAATACTTGTGTTCACAAGTGTGTTGTAGTCAATTCTCTTTGGTAATTCTCCTGCTTCATCCATAATGTCTTGAAGGTTATTCCAAGCTTCCTCTGATAAAACAGGATTAGTTGCGTAAGAACCTTGATTCTTGTAACGTTCAATAGAAGAAGTGATTAGATCAAGCGGTGTATCTGGGAAGAACTCTTGAACGGATTCTGCGATTTCATCTGGGCTATGGGAATCCACCCATTGCTGTGCTTTATAAATCGCTCTTGTGAATTTTTCAACAGCTTCTTCATTTTCATCAATAAAGCTTTGCTTTGTCATAAAGGATGTATATGGAACCTTCCCAGATTCTTCACCGAATGATGCTACAATATAGCCACGGCCTTCTTTTTCAAAAAGGCTTGCAGTTGGTTCAAATAACTGGACGAACTCTCCTGTGCCTGACGCATAAGCACTAGAAATATTCGCAAAGTCAATGTTTTGAATGAGATTCAAATCACCTTGTGGGTCAATATCATGCTTTTTTAATACAAACTCCCCAACCATTTGTGGCATACCGCCTTTACGTTGGCCAAGGAATGTACTATCTTTGAGTTGTTCCCAGCTAAAGTTTTCGATGTTCTCTCTTGCGACTAAAAATGTACCATCTGTTTGTGTAAGAGCTGCGAAATTTATAACAGGGTCGGTTGAGCCTTGTGCCTCAACATATATGGATGTTTCAGAACCAACTAAGGCTACATCAGCACCACCAGATATTAACGCAGTCATAGTCTTATCTCCACCTGGTACAGTTGTTAATTCAACTTCTAAGCCCTCTTCTTCAAAAAATCCTTCCGTAATCGCTACATACTGAGGTGCATAGAACACCGAACGAGTAACCTCTGCAATACGAATTTTTTGGACCTGGTCATTATTACAAGCGACTAACGGAATAATAAGCAGTAATGCAAAAAGACTTGCAAGAATACGGCGCATGTATTCATTCCTCCTTGACAGTTCATCTGTCGACTTTAGTAATTACTTAAGATAGATTATGAAACGTGACAAAAATGTGTGAATGCCTATTTTTGCGTTTTTTTAGAACATTTAAAGTAAAGGTTGTACAATAATGTTGTAGAGAGGATGGATCATATGGTGGAAGGCACTATTATCGAAAAACAGAGATTTCCGTCTCCCAATCCGGCAATCAATCTTTATTTAATTACATATTGGAGTAAAGGATTAAAAGTGAAAGGTTTTCTTGCTGAACCAAAGGAAGAGGGAGTATACGACGGTTTTTTATATTTACGTGGTGGTATAAAAAATGTAGGTATGGTCCGAATTGGACGCATCATCCAATTTGCTTCAGAAGGTTTTGTGGTGATGGCACCTTTTTATCGGGGAAATCAGGGCGGAGATGGGAATGAAGATTTCGCTGGTTATGACAGGTATGATGCATTTTCTGCTTTTAAAGTGCTTGAGGAGCATGAAAAAGTGAACCCGACACGGATCCATGTCTTTGGATTTTCACGCGGGGGAGTAATGGCCCTTCTTACGGCCATTCAGCATCCACAGATATGTTCGATCGTTACATGGGGTGGCGTGAGTGATTTAAGCCTAACGTATGTGGAACGAAATGATTTGCGGCGAATGTTGAAGCGGGTAATTGGAGGGACACCTACCAAATATCCGGAACGTTATAAGTGGAGAACACCATTATACGAACTTGAAAAGCTTGAGGCTCCAGTTCTTATTATTCATGGTGAAAAAGATAAAAATGTATCTGTTAACCATGCTAATCGTCTAGAAAAAAGAATTAAGGAACTCGGAAAAGAGGTAGAAAGTTGGTATTTCCCACAATACACTCATTACTTTCCTCCACATGAAAATCGAGAAACAGTAAGACGATTAACGGAGTGGATGAAAACAAGGGAGCCGAAGACAAAAAAGCTCGAGGACTAATCTCCTCGAGCTTCCTTTACGTCTAGTTCCAGCGCCTAGCCCCTCGAGGTCACAAGCCAATCCGTCGAGAAGGTCAAAGAGCAACCTTCAAGCCGGCTCGTCTTGTGCTTGTCAGGGCTGAGCAAGGCACTTACACATTTGTTATTAAATGCGTGGTCCGCCCAATAATTCGATTTCTTTAGCAACATTAGAGAACTTTTTGAAGTTTTCTTTGAATTTAACTGCTAATTCTTTTGCTTTTACATAGTATTGACTTTGGTCTGCCCATGTTTTTGATGGTTGAAGTACATCATCAGGAACCCCAGGAATATGAATCGGAATTTCCAGACCAAAGATATCATTCTTCACGGTTTCAGCATTGTTTAACTCGCCTTCTAAAGCAGCTTGAACCATTGCGCGAGTATATGATAGTTTCATTCTGCTTCCAACGCCATATTCTCCACCGGTCCAGCCTGTATTCACTAGGAATACTTGAACATTGTGCTCATCAATCTTTCTACCCAACATTTCTGCATATTCTGTTGCAGGAAGTGGTAGGAATGGAGATCCGAAGCAAGTTGAGAATGTTGCTTGTGGAGCAGTAACTCCACGCTCTGTTCCTGCTAGTTTACTAGTATAGCCGCTTAAGAAATGGTACATGGCTTGTTCCTTAGTTAGTTTACTGATAGGAGGTAAAACACCAAAAGCATCGGCTGTTAAAAATACGATTGTATTTGGATGACCTGCAATACTAGGCACAATAATATTATCAATATTATCAATTTGGTATGCAGCTCTTGTATTTTCAGTTAATGAATTATCATCATAATCTGCTATTCTGGATTCTTTATCCACAACCACATTTTCTAACACAGAGCCAAAGCGAATGGCATCGAAAATTTGTGGTTCCTTCTCGCGTGAAAGGTTGATGCATTTAGCATAGCAACCGCCTTCAATATTAAACACTCCAGAGCTAGACCAACCGTGCTCATCATCTCCAATAAGACGACGTTTTGGATCTGCTGAAAGAGTTGTTTTTCCTGTTCCAGATAGACCAAAGAATAGTGCAACGTCACCTTCTGGGCCTACGTTTGAAGAGCAGTGCATGGAAAGGATATTTTTTTCAGGCAATACATAGTTCATCACAGAGAAAATTGATTTTTTAATTTCTCCAGCATATTCTGTTCCTCCGATTAACACTGTTCGTTTTTCAAAGGAAATGATAATAAATGTTTCGGAGCGGGTACCATCTACCTCAGGATCAGCCTTAAAATTCGGTGCGCAAATAACTGTGAATTCAGGTTGATGTGTTTTTAGATCCTCTTCTGATGGTCGAACAAACATTTGTTGTGAGAAAAGATTATGCCAAGCATATTCATTGATTACTTGGATTGGCATGCGTACTTTTTTGTCAGCACCAGCATATCCATTGAATACAAAAATCTCATCTTTTTCTGTTAAGTATGAAAGTACTTTTGTATAAAGTTTTTCATATACCTCTTCAGAAATTGGTTTGTTTACCTTACCCCAATCAATTCTATCTTTAGTAGATGCTTCTTCTACGATGTATTTGTCTTCAGGTGATCTTCCGGTGTATTTCCCAGTTGTCGCACGTATAGCCCCAGTCGAAGTAAGGATTCCCTCTTGTCTAGATAGTACTTTTTCAACTAAAATAGGAACAGATAGGTTATGGAGTGCGTTTTTTCCATTCACTAATTCTAATAGCTGCTCATTTGAAACTTCAACTGAATTCATGTTAAACCATCCTTTATTAATTTTTAAATTTCCATAAATTATCTCAAATTTACAATTAGTATAACACATTAATAAAAATAGTCTATACTATTTAACGTATTTTACGTAACATATCATTAAAAAGTGCGCACAGATTCTAAAATAGTCCTTTATAATCGATAATTCTTTTAAAGTTTGTCGATTTCGTGGAAATAGTGTGACACAGTTCGACTTTGTTTTTTTTCGAAATTCTGTTGACACCTTAAGGAATACTGCGATATGATATGTCATTGAACGGATACTCTCTTATCCCGAGCTGGCGGAGGGACAGGCCCAATGAAACCCGGCAACCATCACTTTTCTTACATATCAAATGTTTTTTTGTGAAACCTATTTAGTAGGTCTCCACATTCGTAAAAGTGATAAGGTGCTAACCTGAGCAAGGTATGACCTTGATCGATAAGAGTGAAAGGCTGGATAAACGATAAACCTTTCCTCAAAAAAGTGGGAAAGGTTTTTTATTCTTTATTGGTTTTATTGATGTTACTTAACGCGTAATGTGTGTTTAACGCAGATAACTGTTCATTAATATAGGATAGAAAATCGTGAAGGTAACAATACTAAGGGAATGAGTACCGTATCAATGAATGTCAGAACTCGAACCTATTTCGATTCTGAATCCGAAAAGGAGGAAGCGTTTGTGACAAATAGACGCCGTTTATTTACTTCAGAGTCTGTTACAGAAGGACATCCAGATAAAATCTGTGACCAAATTTCAGATTCTATTTTAGATGCGATTTTAGCAAGTGATGCAAATGCACGCGTAGCGTGTGAAACTTCTGTCACAACAGGTCTTGTACTTGTTGCGGGAGAAATTACAACTTCTACATATGTAGATATCCCAAAGATTGTCCGTGAAACGATTAAAGAGATTGGCTATACACGTGCAAAATACGGATTTGACTATGAAACTTGTGCTGTTTTAACATCCATTGATGAGCAATCACCAGATATTGCAATGGGGGTTGACCAAGCGTTAGAAGCACGTGAAGGTCAAATGACAGATGAGCAAATTGAAGCAATTGGTGCTGGAGACCAAGGATTAATGTTTGGTTATGCTTGTAACGAAACAAAAGAATTAATGCCTCTACCAATTTCATTAGCTCACAAGTTATCACGCAGACTAACAAAGGTACGTAAAGATGAGATTCTTCCATATTTACGTCCAGATGGAAAAACTCAGGTTACTGTTGAATATGATGAGAACAACAATCCAGTTCGTATCGATACGATTGTTATTTCAACTCAGCACCATCCTGAAATTTCATTAGAGCAGATTCAACGTAATTTAAAAGAACATGTAATCAATCCTGTAGTTCCTAGTGAACTAATTGATGAGAATACAAAATATTTCATTAATCCTACTGGCCGATTTGTAATTGGTGGTCCTCAAGGGGATGCTGGTTTAACTGGCCGTAAAATTATTGTTGATACGTACGGTGGATATGCACGCCATGGCGGTGGCGCATTCTCAGGTAAGGATCCAACTAAGGTTGACCGTTCAGCTGCGTATGCTGCTCGTTATGTTGCGAAAAACATCGTTGCAGCTGGTTTAGCTGATAAATGTGAAGTTCAGCTTGCGTATGCAATTGGCGTTGCTCAACCAGTTTCTATCTCAGTTGACACATTCGGAACTGGAACTGTGTCAGAGGATGTACTTGTAGAATTGGTTCGTGATAATTTTGATTTACGTCCTGCTGGAATTATTAACATGCTGGATCTTCGTCGTCCAATTTATAAGCAAACTGCTGCATATGGTCACTTTGGTAGAAATGATCTTGATCTACCGTGGGAGCGTACTGACAAAGCAGAAGCACTAAAAACACAAGCTGCAAAATAAGATAGAAAAAAAGCTCGCCTTAATGGCGGGCTTTTTAGTTTCCACGTTTTTCTTTTTGTAATTGCTTGTAATGCTGCCCTTTTTCCACATATTCACGGCGAATTCTTGCCATATCTTTTCTATCATCTTCATTTAATTCACGAATAACTTTAGCTGGTCTTCCGAATGCAAGAGTGTTTGGTGGAATCTTTTTGCCTTGTGGAACTAGGCTGCCGGCACCTATAAAAGCCCCTTCACCAACCTCGGCCCCATCAAGAATAATCGACCCCATCCCAATCAGAGCATTTTTACGGATAATAGAGCTATGTAGGATCACCTGATGTCCGATTGTGACATCATCTTCAATAACTAAAGGATTATTTGGGCTTTGATGCAAGGTTGAGTTATCCTGAATGCTCACTCTTTTTCCGATAATTGTCGGTGCCACATCACCTCGTATAACAGTATTAAACCAAATATTTGTTTCCTCACCAATTTTTACGTCACCTGTAACAGTCGCGTATTCCGCAATATAAACAGAATCGGCAATTTCAGGATATTTCCCTTTGTATGGATAAATCATAATAGATACATCCTCTCGTTTGATATTCAATAAATAATCATTTATGGTAAGTGTATCAACTTTTACAAATATCGTAAATCGTACATATATTCAATTTTCCTAAAAATGAGGTGATAGCGATGGTACCAACAAAACCAATTAGTTTAATGAAGAAAGTGTATCGTGAGGTATTTCCGATTGTACATCGTGAATTATCAATTTGGAAAAAGAAAGCGGAGGCTATTCCAAATGAGGAACTTCGGAAACAGGCATTAGCGAGTATTCAAACTAAAACGTTTCACTGTGAAGGTGGGGCGATTCTCGCCTTATTATCAGAAGGACAAATGGAGGAATGTATTCGTTTTATCGTAGCCTATCAAACGATTAGTGACTATCTAGATAATCTTTGTGATCGCAGTACCTCACTTGATCCGTTAGATTTTAGTTCGTTGCATGACTCTATGCCAGATGCATTACAACCAGGACAGCCAACAAAAAACTACTATCAATATCGAGAGGAAAAAGATGATGGAGGATACTTGGAAAGCCTAGTCACAACCTGTCAGGGTGTTCTTCATGACCTTAATCATTATGATAAGATTGCTGATTATTTACAGGAACTGGCAAGTTATTATTGTGCTTTGCAAATACATAAACATGTAAAGGTAGAAGAGCGAGTACCAAGACTTGAGAATTGGTTTAATGATCACCAAAAGAATCTACCTGGCATGGAATGGTATGAATTCTCAGCCTGTTCAGGGTCTACACTAGGGATTTTTTGTTTAGTTGCGTACGCTTTTCATGAAGAATTTAACGAAGATATGGCCAAAAAAGTTCGAAATGGATATTTTCCATATATCCAAGGGTTGCATATCCTTCTTGATTATTTCATTGATCAAGAAGAGGACCGTCAAGGTGGAGACTTGAATTTCTGTTTTTATTATTCACATGAAAATGAATTGGTGGATCGCCTTAAGCACTTTATCATGGAAGCAGATAAACATACAGCAGGGCTACCTAATGAAAAATTTCACCGAATGATTAACAGGGGGTTATTAGGTCTCTATCTATCAGATGAAAAGGTAAGGACACAACGAAGTGTATTAAAAATTGCGAAGAAAATCATTAGACTTGGTGGGAAGACTTCGTTTTTCTTTTATGTAAATGGACGAGCCTATCGTAGATTTCAACATGTGTTTGAATAAGAAAAAGATAGAGTGCTGGGCTCTATCTTTTTTCAATGGCAATAATAAAAGGTGGATTGTTCATTTGATTCATAAATCGGTACATTAAAACATGAGCACGGTTTTGGTCAAGTGTTGAACAGTATTCTAATAGCTGATCTCGTTCGACTGCACCTTCTTCATGGCCATGGTACACAACAAGTACGATGATACCTTCAGGCTTCATGATGGTAAGTAATTGCTCAATTGCCTCAATCGTAGAATCAGCCTTTGTAACAATTTCCTTATTCCCCCCTGGTAAATAGCCTAAATTAAAGACGGCCCCTGTAATTTTGCCGTGGGCTTCAGTTGGAATTATCGTTAAAAGTTGACTATGGCTTTCATGAAACAAACGAACACGCTCATATAGGTCTTGCTCTTTCAAACGATTGGTGGTGTTTTCAATGGCTTCTTTTTGTATGTCAAAGCCAAAGACCTGTCCATTTTCACCAACCAATGAAGCGAGCATTGCTGTGTCATGACCATTTCCGATTGTAGCGTCAACTGCATAATCCCCTTCATTCACAGCAAGTTTTAGTAAATTTCGGGCAAATGGAAGGATGCGATCTAATTTCATACGTTTTCAGCTACCTTCTCATAAAATTTTCCTTGATAGCTGTCACGACGTTTCAATTCAGCATCTATTGTATTTAGAACCTCCCATTTGTTAACGCTCCACATCGGCCCAACCATTAAATCAATCGGACCGTCCCCTGTAATGCGATGAACAATCATTTCCGGTGGTAGAATTTCAAGCTGGTCACAAACTAATTGTACATAATCATCAAAAGAGAGAAATTCCAATAGTCCTTTTTCATATTGCTTCACCATTGGTGTTCCTTTTAACAAATGCAGCAAATGAATTTTAATACCTTGTACATCAAGTTTCGCAACTTCTCGTGCTGTTTCCATCATCATCTCCGGTGTTTCCTGTGGTAGTCCATTAATAATATGGGAGCAAATCCGGATATTATGTTTACGAAGCTTATTAACTCCTTCAACATAACACTGAAAATCATGTGCACGATTAATTAGCTGCGCTGTTTTTTCATGTACAGTTTGTAAACCAAGCTCAACCCAGAGGTAGGTTCTTTCATTTAATTCTGCTAAGTATTCAACAACATCATCAGGCAGACAATCAGGTCTTGTAGCAATAGAGATTCCGACTACACCTGCTTGACTTAAAACAGGTTCAAACCGTTTACGCAAGACCTCTACAGGGGCGTGCGTATTTGTAAACGCTTGGAAGTATGCCATGTACTTGCCATCCTTCCACTTTTCATGCATTTTATCTTTAATCGTATGGAATTGTGTAAGTATATCGTCCGCACGGTTTCCGGCAAAGTCACCTGACCCTGAGACACTACAAAAAGTACATCCACCATGTGCGACTGTACCGTCACGGTTTGGGCAGTCAAATCCGCCATCAAGTGCTACTTTAAATACTTTATGTCCAAAGGTATTACGCAGGTGGTAATTCCATGTATGATAACGTTTATTATCTGTTGAATATGAAAATGGATTTCCTTGAGGCATTGAATCGCCCCTCCTAACTAAGTAAAAAATTTGCTACGTAAATTTTAGCACGGGGGCTTTTAAGAACTCAAATGGAAATTCGAAGAACAAAGAACGCCACTTACTGCGGCAACGTATTTGTGACCTGCCTCGTTTGGGCCTCATAAATTGGAAATAACTTTTTGAGAGAAGAAATGAAGGATGAACAAACTATAGTTGAGAAGGCTTTTGCTTCTCATTTCGAATGTAGGAGGGGGAAGAATGGCTACTCGACAATCAGTAGATGCCTTTTTACAGCGCTGCGAGGATTCAATCCGAAATGCTCAAGAACAAATTACGACTGCAAGAAGACAGGAGCATTATAATACTACGGAATATACAGATGCTCAAATGCAATTGGAAGAAGTCACGAATGAATTAGCAAAGTTAGCTCAAAGTTGTAATGACCAGCAACGCGAGGAATTGCACCGAATGAGGTTGCAATTACAGCAACTTCAAAATGATATGACATTGGATGCAAACGTGATTCAACAGTATAAGATGTAGGGGATGAATTCATGAAAAAGCGTTCGAAACAAAATAATCCAGAGCAAAAAACAAAAAACGGTGTAAACAGCAATGATGTGGAGTTTGGGCAGGATTTTGATCCTGTGAAAAAATCAAAGCAAAACTATCAAAAAAAGGGACAACCCATCAAATCAAAACAGCGTCCCGAATAAAATGACGTACCGACAAGCGAATTTCGCTTGTCGGTTTGTTTTTTTGTGTCCATTTTTAGTAGCATGGCTTCAAATTGTTTTTGGGGTACACGCTCGCGCTGAGATTGCCCGAGCATGCACCTTGATACCGTTCTTGCGGTACACGCTTGCGCTGAATATGCCCGAGCATGTACCGTGACACCACTCTAGCGGTACACGCTCGCGCTGAATCTGACTGAACATGTACCGTGACACCGCTCTAGCGGTACACGCTTGCGCTGAATTTGCCCAAGCATGCACCGTGACACCACTCTTTCTTGTCCATTTATCCCGCATTAACGGGCAGTAATTCCCCAAGGGGAAACTGCCCGTAAAAGCCCGATTGGTTCAACTAACAAACAGTGGGGGTTAAAGGCAACCCTCACTGTTTGAAGTTTCACTTTATCCGAATACTTTTTTAAATTGAATTAACGTGTGGAAAGGAATAGAATATTTATTTGATATACGATAAATACGTAAGAATGAAGGAGGTGCCCGTATGCCGAGAGCGCTTTGGATGATTATTATTGGAATGATCATTAATGTCACAGGTTCATCTTTTTTATGGCCGTTAAACGCGATTTACATTCATGGTCATCTTGGTAAATCTTTATCTGTTGCAGGTCTTGTATTAATGGTTAATGCGGGTGCAACCGTTATTGGGAATTTAGTAGGTGGCGTGTTATTTGATAAAATAGGTGGCTATAAATCAATTCTGACAGGTATCCTGATTTCATTAGTGGCTCTAATAGGACTTACCTTTTACCATGGTTGGCCACATTATGTTATTTTCCTAACCATCATTGGGTTTGGTACGGGTATGGTATTCCCCGCCATGTTTGCAATGGCAGGAGCTGTTTGGCCAGAAGGTGGAAGAAAGTCATTTAATGCCGTTTATATTGCACAAAACCTAGGTGTTGCGATTGGATCAGGACTTGGTGGATTTGTGGCATCTTATTCATTTGATTATATTTTTATGGCGAATACATTTATGTATATTCTATTTTTCTTAGTGGCATTGTTCGGTTACCGAGGAATTTACGCTGAAAAGGCTACCCAATCAAGCTTATTAGAACAGTCGAAAATGGTGAAAAATCGCTCAAAATTAAATGCATTACTGATTCTTTGTATTGGATATGTTTTATGTTGGGTGGCCTATGTGCAATGGCAAGCGACCATTTCAAGCTATACACAAGACATCGGGATCACATTAAAGCAATATAGCTTATTATGGACTGTAAATGGAGGCTTGATCGTTCTCGGGCAGCCATTACTGAACATAGCAATAAAGTCATTTGCAAAGTCCTTGAAAAAACAAATTATCATAGGAATTCTTATATTTATTTGTTCTTTTCTTATTGTTTCAGCGGCGAGCTCATTTAGCGGATTTCTAGTTGCGATGATCATATTAACGGTTGGAGAAATGTTTGTATGGCCAGCTGTACCGACCATTGCAAACGATCTTGCACCAAAGGGTCGCGAAGGTTTTTACCAAGGGATTGTTAACAGTATGGCTACTGGCGGACGTATGATTGGGCCAGTACTTGGTGGCATGCTTGTTGACTTATGGGGTATGAGCATGTTATTTACGGTATTAGCGGTATTATTGTTCGTTTCCATCTTCACTACCATGAAATATGATAAAAAACTAAAAGAAAAAACAAATGTTGTTATTACTGCATAACGAAGTAGACTTGATACGAAAAATTGGTATCAGGTCTTTTTTTATTCTCTTTAATGAATACCTATTCAGATGATATGATGAACATATAAAGGGAGAATAAAGAGGTGTGGGAATAAATGTTTAATCACAATGATTTTGAGTTCAAAAACAAAATTCTTGAAACGATTATTGACACTGCTTATGAATGGATTGTTGTAGTAGATCATCAAGGTAAAATTATGTACATGAATAAAAATTATTGTGATTTCCTTGAAGTTAATCGAGAAGAGGTTATTGGCACACATGTAACAAAGGTAATCGAAAACACAAGGATGCATATTGTTGTTCAAACCGGAGAAGAGGAAATTGGCAGTCCGCATTATATAAAAGGGAATTATATGATTGCGAATCGAATTCCAATTTATTCTGATCATACAATAGTTGGGGCAGTAGGGGCCGTTATTTTTAAAGATACAAAGGCATTAAATAAGATGAATAGCCATATTAAAAGCTTAATGTCGCAGCTGCAAACCTATATTGAGGATTGGCAGGAAAACAATGGGGCTAAATATACGTTAAATGATATTAAAACGGTTTCAAAGCAAGTACTTGAATTGAAGGAAAAGGTTAAAAATATCGCATCAGGTGATATTTCTGTATTAATTCGAGGCGAAAGTGGAACTGGGAAAGAATTGTTCGCCCACAGTATTCATCAATTAAGCGAAAGAAGTCAAAATCCTTTTATTAAAATTAATTGTGGAGCAATCCCTGAGCATTTATTAGAATCTGAGTTATTTGGTTATGAAGAAGGAGCATTCACTGGAGCAAAAAAGGGTGGAAAAAAAGGCAAGTTTGTTCTTGCACATGGTGGAACCATTTTTTTAGATGAGGTGGGTGACATGCCATTAAATATGCAGATAAAGCTATTGCGCGTTCTCCAGGAAAAAGAAGTCGAACCGGTGGGAGCAGTAAAGCCTATCCCAGTTGATGTTCGTGTGATCGCAGCTACGAATCGACCTTTGGAGCAGATGATTGAAGAAAATCGATTTCGTGAGGATTTATTTTACCGAATCAATGTAATCCCGTTCAGAATTCCGCCCCTTCGTGAACGGCCAGAAGATATTGGTCCTTTAACCCAATTTTTTATCGAAAAAGTTTCAAAGCGTACTGGAAAAAGAATTACTGCAATTGACGATGAGGTTATGAATATTTTTAATCAACATCAATGGCCAGGAAACCTTCGTGAGCTTGAAAATGTAGTAGAGGCTGCTATCCATTTAACAAGTGGAGAAAAAATAGAGATCCGTTCGTTACCGGATTATTTGGTTGACGATCCCAAATTATTAATCGGCCAAAAAACGTTAAAGGAAATACTTGAAGATACTGAAAAAAGGGTGCTCGAGAAAACATTGCAAAAATATAGTGACGATAAACAATTAGCTGCCAAAGCACTTGGGATAAGTAAATCTAGTATGTATGAAAAACTTAAGAAGCTAAAGCTAGAATCGTAAATTCCAGGAATCCGGAACGTTATTCCAGATCTCTGGAATTCTTTTTTTGCCCATGTAAACTCATTTTCTAAAAAACTAGGAAACTATCATTCCAGAATTCTGGAATGATAGGGTGGAAAATAAATTAAAATATGGCGATTTAGTGACCTTTTTGATTTTGGCATACTACTTGCAATATTTAAAACTGAAACGATCAAAAGGAGGTCTAATATAGCGAATTGAAAAAAGAGGGCGAAAGGAAATTGAAAGCGGTTACTAAGTGAGGCAGGATTGGAGATGGAGTTGCTGTATTTGGTTGACAATGTTTCACAATAAAATTTGAGTAAGGGGGATATAAAATGCTCAGTATGATTGGGTTGGTTGGGGGCTTAGTGCTTTTAATTGTTTTAACAATGAGAGGCATGAACTTACTAATTGCAGGGCCATTATGTGCTCTAGTTGTAGCTGTTTTAAGTGGCCTTCCATTGTTTCCACAGTTAGCAGGTGAGGGAGAAGCAAACTTTGTTGGCAATTATATGAGTGGATTTTCAAGTTTCGTTACGTCTTGGTACCTCATGTTCCTATTAGGAGCTATATTTGGAAAAGTGATGGAGGATAGTGGTGCGGCTGATAGTGTGTCAAAGTGGATTGTTGATAAATTAGGCATGAAATATGCCATTTTTGCAATCGTCTTAGCCTGTGCAGTTCTCACCTATGGCGGTGTAAGCTTATTTGTTGTTGCTTTCTCTGTATATCCAATGGCAATTAGTCTATTTAAAGAAGCAAATTTACCGAGAAGATTTATCCCTGCAACATTAGCTTTCGGTTCTGTTACATTTACAATGACATCAGCAGGTTCTCCAGAGATTCAAAACTGGATCCCTATTGAATATTTAGGTACATCACCATTAGCAGGTTGGGAAGTTAGTGCCATTGTCGCGGTATTTATGATGATTTTTGGCGGCTGGTGGTTAAAACGGATGATTAATAAGGCAGTGGCAAAAGGGGAAACCTTCGTTTCAAGAGAAAATGACCCAATTGTTGAAAATAAAGAACTGCCACACCCGATTACAGGACTTATTCCGTTAGTAGTGGTTCTTATTATTTCGTTTTTCTTTCATGACAAGCTTGCACAATCCGCCCTTATCATTGCTTTATTAGGTGGGGTTATTTCAACTTATTTATTAAATCGTAAGTATTTTACATCTGTTAATAAAGCACTTTCTGAGGGAACACTTGGTGCATTAATTGCGATTGGTAACACTGCGGCCGTTGTTGGGTTTGGAGGAGTTGCAAAAGCGGTTCCAGCTTTCGAGGTTGCGGTTGATGCGATGACAAGTATCCCAGGTAGCCCATTAATTGGAGGAGCAATTGCAGTTAGTGTCATTGCTGGAATGACAGGTTCAGCTTCTGGAGGTCAGGCAATCGCACTCCCATTATTAGCGCCACATTATATTGAAACAGGCGTTAATACAGAGGCACTTCATAGAGTTGTGGCCATTTCGTCAGGTGCATTGGATTCACTCCCACATAATGGCTATGTTGTTACAACTGTTCGTTCAATTTGTGGAGAATCACATAAGGATGCATATGGTGCAGTTGGTGCGTTAACAGTTATTGTTCCATTAATTGGGTTAGCCATTGCCATTATTTTATTTTCTTTAGGTCTAGGGATTTAGGAGGACGTCATGTTTACAAATCAGGTTATCTTAATTACCGGGGCAGCACGAGGGATTGGATTTGAAATGGGGAAAACCTTTGCTAAGAATGGCGCGCGTGTTGTGTTAACGGATGTAGATGAATCGGCAGTGAAAAAATCTTCATCAGAGCTTCAAGAGGCAGGCTATGATGCGATTGGTTTAAAATGTAATGTCACAAATGAACTAGAGATTGTTGAGATTATTAATAATACGGTTTCAACATACGGAAAAATTGATTGCCTAATCAACAATGCGGGGTTGCAGCATGTGTCTCCAATTGAAGAATTTCCAAAAGAAAAATTTGAATTATTACTATCCGTTATGCTTACTGCCCCATTTGTAGCAATTAAGCATGTGTTTCCGATTATGAAACAACAGAAATTTGGACGGATTATTAATATGGCTTCCATAAATGGTTTAATAGGTTTTGCTGGTAAAGCTGCCTACAATAGCGCAAAGCATGGTGTTATTGGATTAACAAAGGTTGCTGCATTAGAAGGAGCAGAGCACGGAATTACAGTGAATGCAATATGTCCTGGGTATGTCGATACACCACTTGTAAGAAATCAACTTGCAGACTTAGCCAAGACACGAAAAGTGGATCTGGAAAAGGTTTTGGAGGAGGTAATTTATCCTCTTGTCCCACAGAAGCGTCTTTTAGAGGTTGAGGAAATAGCAAATTACGTTATGTTTTTAGCAAGTGAACATGGAAAAGGAATAACAGGTCAGGCATGTGTAATTGATGGGGGCTATACAGCTCAATAAAAGTGAAAAAGAATCTCATATTCTGAGATTCTTTTTCTGCTATTTTTCTATTTTTATGGTAAACTTTATTTAGCGAATTTTTGTTGACCTTATAAAAGGGTGCCACTAGTGTACTTTTTTATAGGGTCTTTTTTTAATGTCCAACAGTTTCACTGCCGTCATCTGTTCCGTCAGCTGTAACTTTTAATAATGCAACTGCTCCCTTTGTAGCATGGTTGAACTGGTGAGTTACGATTGAGTAGGTTCCTTCTCTTGTAACCGTAAATTCGACAACTGCTCCACCGCTAGCTGGGAGCATAACAGTTTGTAGGCCTTGCATATGGTTGTATGGGTTACCATCAATATATACATCATCAAATATTGTACCAACTACGTGGAAGGAGCTCACTTCATTTGGACCAACATTATTAATATAAAGTCTTACACGGTCGCCTACTTTAGCAAGAAGTGGTGTTTCTTTTAATGAGAATGTATCACCGTTTGTGTTTAAATCTCCTTCTTTTAGGGCTTTAGTAGAAAATACGACTTGGCTAGGTACACCATTTGTAAAGTCATTTAAATCGTTGTATTTGTACCATTCGTTTTGAATGATAAGGAATTCTCTATCAATCTCTTTATCTGTTGGATACCCATCTTTAGGCTTTACAATGATCGTTCCGTGCATACCGTTTGCAATGTGTGAAAGAACTGGTTTTGTACCGCAATGGTACATAAATACTCCAGGCTTATTTGCTGGGTAAGAGAATGTTCCAGATTCATCAGGCATTACATCAATGAAATCTTTTGAAGGTGATGCATGTACTGCGTGGAAGTCCATGCTGTGTGGAATAGCTGGATCCATATTTTTAAGTGTAAAGTTAATTGTGTCACCTTCATTTACAACTACTACAGGTCCCGGTGCTTCACCGTTAAAGGTCCACGCCTTATAGATATACCCTTTGTCAATTTCAATGTCTGTAATCTGAGCAGTCATTTCAACATTAACTTCATTTTCTGATACCCTTTCTACTTTTAAAGGAACGGGTTCTTGGTTAAGGTCTTTGTGAGGTGCAATTACTTCTCCTTGGCCAGACTCAGAACCAGCTGTTTGTGCTTCTACTTTCTCCTCCTTCACTGCCTCTTGATTACTACCACATCCGGATAAAATGATTGAAGTTCCAACTATTGATGCAACCAACAATTTAATTTTTGTGTTCATGAATAATACCCCCTTGGATACTTGGTATTTGCTTTCTACACCCTTATCATATTCGGAGGGCATCTCTGAAAACGTGATTTTAATCACGCATTTTGACTTAATCTGTGGACAGTTTGTGAATTGGTGAGCATATAAACATCGTTCCAATAGTGATAAGGGTTTAAACGCTTTCGAAGCGGTGTTTTTAGTCAAAATTCCTTCACATATCTGGCCTTTTTTTCCTAAGGGAATGGTTGTCTTAATAACCCGTTTTTGATGTTAAAAGCAGCTATGATTAATGATCGAAAATCGAAATTGCATACGTTTAGGAAAAAATATAGTGGGTAAAATGATGGAGGAAAAGCCCAATTTTTCCTATTTCACTTGCAGTTCTTATATAAATTCTATACAATACTGAATATAATCAAAAATTAATGAGCGTTGAAAAGGAGTAGTAATGTTCTACACACGTGTTAGAGAGTTGACGGGTGGTGCAAGTCAATCGTTGATGAACATGAACTCGCCTTTGAGCAATAAGCATGAACTGCAAATGTGCAAATTAGTGCTTGTCGTATGATCCGCGTTAAGGGTGAATGAAGTGAGTGCACAATTTGTCACTAATGTGGGTGGTACCGCGGGAAGAATACATATCCTCTCGTCCCTTTTGGGATTAGGGGTTTTTTGTTTTTTTATAGGTTTAACTTTATTCAGTAGAATTATATTAAGTGCTGGATAGGTTTCGTAAGAGTAATAAATTCAGTGGGGTCCAATTCCCGTCTGAATAAAGTTAAAGCCTCCGGCGGATGCCTCGATTTTTCAATGGTAATTTTTCGAGCATGCTCGAAAAAAATCGGGCGCAAATACGCCAAGGCGCATTTGATAGCATTTGTAACTGATTAAGGAGGAAGTCTTATGAGTTTTAAACACCAAAAGATCGAGAAAAAATGGCAGCAGTACTGGGAACAGAACAAAACATTTAAGACAACTGAAGACCAAGGAAAGCGTAAATTCTATGCGTTAGACATGTTCCCATATCCTTCTGGAGCGGGACTGCACGTTGGCCACCCTGAAGGCTACACGGCTACTGATATTTTAGCAAGAATGAAGCGTATGCAAGGATACAATGTTCTTCATCCAATGGGGTGGGATGCATTTGGTTTGCCAGCTGAGCAATATGCATTAGATACTGGAAACGACCCTGCTGAGTTCACAGAAAAAAATATCAATACCTTCCGCCGTCAAATTAAAGAACTTGGATTTTCCTATGATTGGGATCGTGAAATTAACACAACAGATCCTAATTACTATAAATGGACACAATGGATTTTCACAAAGCTATTTGAAAAAGGTTTAGCATATGTAGATGAAATTCCTGTTAACTGGTGCCCTGCGTTAGGAACTGTACTTGCAAACGAAGAAGTAATCGATGGGAAAAGTGAACGTGGTGGCCATCCTGTTGAAAGACGCCCAATGAGACAATGGGTATTAAAAATTACGGAATATGCAGAACGTTTACTACAGGATTTAGATGAGCTTGATTGGCCAGATAGTTTAAAGGAAATGCAACGTAACTGGATTGGCCGCTCTGAAGGAGCTCACGTAACCTTTAACATTGATGGACATGAGGAAACATTTACTGTGTTCACAACTCGTCCAGACACCTTATTTGGAGCTACTTATGCAGTACTTGCGCCAGAGCATCCATTTGTTGATAAAATCACGACTCCAGAACAAAAAGAAGCAGTTAATGCCTACCTAGATAAAATCAAGAGTAAGAGTGATTTAGAGCGTACAGACTTAGCAAAAGATAAAACTGGTGTATTCACAGGGGCATATGCCGTTAACCCTGTAAATCAAGAAAAAATGCCAATCTGGATTGCCGATTATGTTCTAATGAGTTATGGAACAGGAGCTATTATGGCAGTTCCTGCTCATGATGAGCGTGACTATGAATTTGCACAAAAGTTTGAATTGCCGATTAAGGAAGTCGTTGCTGGCGGTGATGTTTCCAAAGAAGCATATACAGGTGACGGAGAGCATGTTAATTCAGATTTCCTAAATGGATTAAATAAAGAAGAGGCCATCTCAAAAATGATTGCATGGCTAGAAGAAAATAAGTTAGGTAAAAAGGAAATTACCTATAAATTACGTGATTGGTTATTTAGCCGCCAGCGTTATTGGGGTGAACCAATTCCAGTCATTCAATGGGAAGATGGAACAATGACTACTGTTCCAGAGGAAGAACTTCCACTTGTACTTCCAAAAACGAAGGAAATCAAACCGTCCGGAACTGGTGAATCACCACTTGCAAATATCACAGAGTGGGTAAATGTCGTTGATGAAAAGACTGGCAAAAAAGGCCGTCGTGAAACAAACACAATGCCACAATGGGCAGGAAGCTGTTGGTACTACTTACGCTATATTGATCCACATAATGATCAAGCAATCGCAGATCCGGAAAAATTAAAAGAATGGTTGCCAGTTGATATATATATTGGTGGAGCAGAGCATGCAGTACTTCACTTACTTTATGCAAGATTCTGGCATAAAGTTTTATATGATATCGGTGTTGTTACAACGAAAGAACCATTCCAAAAGCTATTCAACCAAGGTATGATTCTTGGTGAAGGTAACGAAAAAATGAGTAAGTCAAAAGGAAATGTTGTAAACCCTGATGACATCATTGAATCTCATGGAGCAGACACTCTTCGTTTATACGAAATGTTCATGGGGCCATTAGATGCTTCCATTGCTTGGTCAACAAACGGCCTAGATGGTTCTCGTCGTTTCTTAGATCGAATCTGGCGCTTACTTGTTGATGACAATAGTAGCCTATCTTCCAAAGTTAAAGCTGATTCAAATGATACTACACTTGAACGCGTGTATCACCAAACAGTGAAAAAAGTAACAGAAGACTATGAAGCATTACATTTTAATACTGCAATTTCACAATTGATGGTATTCATCAATGATGCATACAAAGCAACTGAATTGCCTAAGCCGTTTATTGAAGGCTTTGTAAAACTTCTTTCTCCAGTTGCTCCTCACTTGGCTGAAGAGCTTTGGGAGAAGCTTGGAAATACAGGAACTATTGCTTATGAATCATGGCCAGCATTTGATGAAGCAAAATTAGTTGAAGCTGAGATTGAGATTGTTATCCAAGTGAATGGAAAAGTAAAAGCAAAGCTTCATGTTCCTGCAGATGCTTCTAAAGAAGTACTTGAGCAAATTGCGATGGGTGCAGACCCAGTTAAGGAACAAATCGAAGGAAAAACAGTTCGCAAGGTTATTGCGGTACCAGGTAAGCTTGTAAATATTGTAGCTAACTAATAGCAAAAAGCCCTCCATTTGGAGGGCTTTTAACATGTAAAAGGATACCACTTATGGCAGCCTTACCATTTACTCAACCATTTCAGATTGTAGATAGTGATAGAGTAGCTTTGTAGTGTTTTCAATTGAATCTTTATGTGTTCGCTCAAATGCGTGAGAAGAGTCGATTCCAGGTCCGATTAATCCATGGATAATATCATGTCCAGAACGAATAGCTGCGGATGCATCAGATCCATAGTATGGATAAATATCTAGCTTATATCCGATTTCATGTTTTTCAGCAAGTTGGACAAGTTTTTTTCGGAAAGCATAATGATAAGGTCCACTAGCATCCTTCACACAAATGGAAACTGTATATTCATCGGTTGATTGACCGTCACCCATTGCTCCCATATCTACGGCTAAGTACTCTACTGTTTCAGGTGTGATATTGGAGTTCCCGCCATAGCCGATTTCTTCGTTATTTGAAATGAGAAAATGTGTTGTATACGGAAGTTCAATATTTTCTGCCTTGATTTGTTTAATCAATTGAAGCAGGATACCAACACTTGCTTTGTCATCCAGATGACGAGACTTTATAAAGCCATTGGCTGTAACTTCCACACGTGGGTCAAAGGAAACAAAATCGCCAACTTCAATACCAAGAGCTCTAACTTCATCCGCATTTTTTACTTTCTCGTCAATCCGGACTTCCATATTTTCTTGGTTACGTTCAGCTTTACCTGCATCTTTGTATACGTGTACAGATTGCTGATGCATTAAAATAGTCCCAGTATAAAATTTGCCAGTTGAAGTTTCGATTCGGCAGTATTCTCCTTCAATCGAGTTGTATTTAAATCCACCAATCAGATCAAGTTTTAATCGCCCACTCGGCTTAATTTCTTTTACAATAGCACCCAATGTGTCCACATGAGCTGTGAGCATACGATGTTTTTGTGTGTCCTTTCCAGGAATAGTGGCAATTATCCCGCCCTTTCGGTTTCGGTATGTATCTACATTTTCCTCTTTTAGAAGCTTTTCTACGAAAGTGATCACTTCGCTTGTGTTTCCAGATGGACTTGGAATCGAAACAAGCTCTTTTATAAGTTGAATGGTTTCGTCTGTATTTGGATACGTCAACTTCTTTTCCCCCTTGATTTTAAGCTAGTTATAGCATACTCTTTTTTAAAAAGAAATTCTAGTTTTCAAGAATATGGAAAACTTAAGTTTTGGAAAATTGTAATCCGTATTTTCGGTTTGCTATAATGGTCGAGATAGAAAGTGAAAGGATGGGACCTAATGATTGAAGAAATAACAACCGAAGAACTTAAACAAAAGCTTGAAGCAGGGGAGAAACTAGAGCTTGTTGATGTTCGTGAAGATGAAGAAGTAGCAGAGGGAATGATCCCTGGAGCAAAGCATATTAAAATGGGAGAAATTCCGGAAAACCTAGGGTTTTTTGATAAAGATACGGAATACATCATTATTTGCCGCTCTGGTGGTAGAAGCTTCAATGTCTGTGCATATCTCGATGACCAAGGCTATAAAGTCCGAAACATGGTCGGTGGAATGATGAATTGGACAGGAGAAACGAAGCGTTAAAAGGCATGGTTACCTGTATTCCTGATAAAAAGTTATAAAAATTAATTTCAAATAAGTATTTAACGTGAATTCATATAGGATTCACGTTTTTATTTTGCTAAAACAATAATAAGATAGTAAATAACGGTAATAATTTATTGAAAAACAATAAAAATATGTTTATTATTAAAATAATAACATTTGGAGGGGAAGAAATGACACTTGTTTTATTGCTCGGTATCTTATTAGTCGTTGTTTTAGGAATTTATCAAAACAAACTTGTGAATTACATAGGTACCAATAATCGCATAGTAAAAAAACTATCAAGCTATAATTGGTTCCAAAATCCATGGCTTAGTGGATTATTTCTATTTGTTTTGAATGCAATTTTATTTGGCTCTACTCTATTAATACTCTATGGACTGAGCTTCCTGATGATCCCTTACATCCATTTATTCATTATGGTGGGAGCTGTTCTAGTAAGTCTGGTTGCATGGATTATACTTTTAAATGCCTGGAAAGGTGATAAAAAGGGACGTTTACTAAGAGGATTTCTAGGCAGTAGCTTTTATTTAATCCTGACACTTGTTTTCACTTATATGATTGTCACCCTTAAACCACAATTTCCAGGAGACGATACCTTTATGGCATTCATCGGACTCGTAATGGCCATCACCGTAACCCTAGTTGCTTTCATTACCTGCTTTTTATTTACAGGACTGTTTGCAAGAAAGGATATGAACTAATCTAAAACTTAAAGTTATATGCAACCCTTGCATTCCTTTTTTCGACTATACCTAAAAGGGGGTTACGAAATGAAATATATAAAAGGGATAATTGTTTTAGTGTTACTTTTCCTGCTTTTTATTGGTTTATTCCCACGTCAAGCATCTGCATGTTCATGTGCCTATCCTGAATCTGTAGAGGATGAGTTAAATAGAAAAACGGCCGTATTTTCTGGAAAGGTCATTAAAATGGAGGATGAAAATAAACGTTCTTATATTCAATCCAGTGCCGATCCAATTCAGGTATTATTTGAAGTCAATGAAAGTTGGAAAGGTGTTGAGACCTCTCAAGTTATTGTAAGCGCTGCAAGATCTAGTGCAAGTTGTGGGTATGAATTTGAATTAGATAAAGAATATATTGTCTATGCCTATGGGGAAATCGATAATTTAGAAACAGGATTATGCGAGAGGACAGCATTATTATCTGAAGCAGGGGAAGATTTAGCGATTCTTGGCCAAGGGAAAGCCCCCACCGAACAAGTGGATTTACAAGATGAACTAGGAAATTCGAATCTGTTTTTGTATCTTGCCATCAGTGTCATTTTACTCGTTATAGGATTCATATTCCGTAAAAGAATGAAAAAATCTTAATTTGTAAGCTTATAAGTCTAAAACTCTGTCAATACTAGTGTTGGAGGTGGAGTTTATGGCTTTGAAGGTGAAGGTTTTTGATGAAGAACATGAAGAGGACCTTGAACATAAGATGAACCGCTTTTTAGAACAAATTGGCGAAGGAGATATTATTGATATTAAATTCCAGGTCGGCGTTTCTTGCGATCAAGAGGATGACCAAATCTTTTGTTTTTCTGCGATGGTCATATATAGAGCCTAACCCACAATAACTAGAGTGAGTTAGGCTCTGCTTTAATTTCGAATGGCTGATGCTTGTTTCCCTGCGTTTTCGCCTGCTAATCTTCCCGTCACAAGGGCTGATGTTATATTGTAGCCACCCGTATATCCGTGTATATCAAGAATTTCTCCACAGAAAAAGAGTCCCTTCATGAGCTTTGACTCCATTTCCTTTGGATGAATCTCTTTGATTGAAACACCACCACCAGTTACAAATGCTTTCTCAATTGGTAAGGTGCCATTTACTGTGAATTGGAATTGTTTACAATCCTTAGCAAATGCACGAATCCGATCATGAGGCAAGTTTGCAAATGTAACCTGAGGGTCGATCTCATTTCTTTCTAATAAAAAGAGTAAATATCTTTCTGGTAAAAATCCTTTTAAGATATTTTTTAATGCCTTCTTAGGCTCTTCTTTCATTAGTTTCAATATTTGCTGAAAAATTTGCTCTTCGTTCATTGTAGGAAGCGCATCAATACTAATGACTACATCATCTACTTTAAACTTCTTCATCGTCTTTACAACAAACTGGCTACATCGTAAAACAGCCGGTCCCGAGATTCCGAAATGAGTAAACAACATGTCCATCTGATGGGTAATTACCGTCTTACCTTTAGGGTTCAGGACACTAACAGCAACATCTCGTAATGCTAGTCCTTGTATGGATTTATTCTTAATAAAATCTTCGCTAGATGTTACCGGAACCTCGGTAGGGAATAGGTCTGTGATCGTATGACCGGCAGCCTTTGCCCATGCATATCCGTCCCCAGTCGAACCTGTTTGTGGTACAGATTTACCACCGACAGCGACAACTACACAACTGGCTTCTAGGTATTCACCGTTTTTTAAGTGTACACCTGCGACCCGACCATCTCTATACTCGAGCTTAGCAACAGGTGTATCTGTTTGGATATGAACGTGTAAAGACTCAAGTTGATTTAATAGGGCATCGACAACAGACTGGGCTTTATTTGTCGTTGGAAACATCCTGCCATGGTCTTCCTCTTTTAGTTGTATCCCTAACTTTTCAAAAAACGCGATAATATCTTCATTATTAAATACAGAGAACGCGCTATATAAAAATCTACCGTTACCTGGGATATGCTTGATGATTTCTTCTATGGGAAGTCGGTTTGTGACATTGCAACGTCCTCCACCTGAAATGGCAAGCTTTCTCCCTAGCTTGTTCCCTTTATCTAAAAGAAGAACCTTTGCTCCTTGCTCTCCAGCAGCAATCGCAGCCATTAAGCCAGAAGGTCCCCCTCCAATTACAATTACATCATACTGCAAATAGAACACTCCTTAACTTCAATCTAAGAATCGTTGGCGGTCCTCTGGAGAAGGAAGCATACAGCTTTCCTGTTTTCCAAACCATTTATAACGATTATTGGCAATAACATGATAAAATATATCCCTGATCGGTGCTGGCACAAATCTAAAAATCGAAAGGAAACGATATGGCCCTTTGAGATTTCGACAGACCCTAAGTGCAGCACTTGATTTTGTAAAATAATGCTCATCTTCAATTAATATAAAACTATTTATGTTTTCGGGAATACCATGTTTTCTCAACAGGTCTTTTCC
Source organism: Fredinandcohnia onubensis (assembly GCF_002734285.1). Classification (GTDB taxonomy): domain Bacteria; phylum Bacillota; class Bacilli; order Bacillales; family Bacillaceae_L; genus Ferdinandcohnia; species Ferdinandcohnia onubensis_A. The sequence goes on from NZ_NSEA01000003.1 coordinate 51,467, forward strand.
CACTTCACTTTGAAGGGATGCAAAAAGATATCGTTGTTTCGAATCTCTTTTAAGGATAAATTGGACACTGCTGTTGCAAAACGTACAAACGCCATCAAACAAAATAATATCTTTCATGGCTTTACACACTCCCATACTTTCCTTATTACATCATATCATGGGATTGCTATATTGTTGAAACATAGAATAAGTTTGAAATTAAAAACTAACAAGTCTAAACTATACATGACAAAGCTTAAGAAGCCAATAAGTTAACAAACAGACAAATTATTTTAGGTTAATAATTTTTGTAAGTATGATAAAATTATTTGGTTAGTCTTCAAATATAAAGATTGGGGATTTTATATGTCAGATTCGAAACTATTGCGTGGGACGTTTGTTTTAACCCTTGCTACATATATTTCTCGAGTACTAGGGATGATCTATGTGTTTCCTTTCGTTTATTTAGTTGGAAGCCTAGGATCTGCCCTTTATTCGTATGGTTATGCACAATATACAATATTTTTATTTATATCAACAGCGGGAATTCCAGCTGCTGTTTCTAAATTTGTATCTAAATATAATTCATTAGGCGATTATCATACTGGGATGAGGATGTATAAATCTGGGCTAATCGTAATGGGGCTTACAGGTTTAGTTGGTTTTACAATCCTTAACTTAATTGCACCGATTCTTGCACCAATTGTTCTTGGTGGGGGAGATGCAGGAAATACGGTTGAAGATGTTACATTCGTGATACGAATGGTAAGTTTTGCTTTACTTGTGGTTCCGATTATGAGTATTCAACGAGGATTCTTCCAAGGTCACCAATCAATGGGACCAACTGCTGTTTCACAGGTTGTGGAACAGATCGTCCGAATTTCCTTTGTACTTGCAGCAACTTTTATTGTAATGAAGATAATCGATGGAGAGAGAGTATTTGCTGTTGGCTTAGCTACATTTGGTGCCTTTATTGGGGCGCTTGGTGGATTGGCAGTACTCCTATGGTATTGGTTTAAGCGAAAACCATACTTAGAGGAAATGCTCGCGAAAAGTAAACCACAAACAGATATGACAACAAAGGAGATGTTTAGGGAGCTGTTTTCCTATGCGGGACCTTTTGTCATTGTAGGACTTGCGATTCCGCTTTATCAATATGTTGACCAACTTACGTTTAACAAAACAATGATGAGCAACGGAGTCGATAAAGATATATCTGAAGGATTATTTTCATATGTCACCTTCATGGTTCCAAAATTGGTTATGATTCCTGTGTCTTTAGCGACTGCATTTAGTCTAACGCTTGTACCAACGATTACAAAGTCGTTTACATCAGGGGACTTTAGTTTACTTAGAAGTCAAATTGATAAGACCTTTCAAATTTGTGTGCTGTTAGTATTACCAGCCGTTGTAGGTTTATCAGTATTAGCCTATCCAGCCTTTAATGCATTTTTTGAAATGAGTGAAGCTGGTGGTCGAATTCTAAGATGGTATGCACCTGTCGCGATTCTATTTTCTTTCTATTCGATTTCAGCTGCTATTCTACAAGGAATTAATAAGCAAAAGTTTGCAGTCGTAAGTTTGTTTATGGGGCTAATTCTCAAAATTAGTTTCAATAGTCCGTTTATCTCCTGGTTTGGTGAGATTGGTTCAATTCTTGCTACTGCCTTAGGATACACGGTGGCCATTTTATATTGTTTCTGGATGATTGCAAGACATGCAGGATATAAATACTCAATGTTTGCAAGAAGGTCGTTATTAATGGCTATTTTCGCAACTGTTATGGCATTGGCTATATTTTTAATCGGATGGTTATTATCTTTTGTTGTTGGTTTTGAAAATGGAAGGGTGCAGTCAGTCTTCGTGCTCTTAGTTGGGGTTGTAGTTGGTGCTGCTGTTTACCTATTTTTAGCTTATCGTTCACGACTATTGGAGGTCCTTCTTGGTAATCGATTTGCATTTTTATCTAGAGATAGAAAAAAGGCTGTTCAGTAAGTGACAGCCTTTTTTTCGAATATATCTATTCGATTTGTGTGAGAGGAACAACTTTTTCGGGTTAGAAGGATCTTACAAAGTGTTAGCCTTGGAAAGTCCCAATGCCTAGACGACGCTCAATGCGGTCGATACGGCGGTCTAAACGGTCGATCTGATTTTCTAATCTTTGGACTTGGCGCTCAAGACGGTCGAGACGACGATCTACGTTTCCGCCTCCACCTGGAAATCCAGGCATTCCTGGGAAGAAGCCCTGAGGTTGTTGACGATAATCATAATAATACATAGTGGTATCGCTCCTTTTTCTTTATAAAAATACAATAACAGTGTATGTATGAAGGGCGTTTGTGCAATGAATAAAACGCCCATTCTAATAAAGAATGGGTATTCGCGGAGTAAAAAGGAGGTATTTGAATTGCGAATTGATAAATTACTTGCCAATCGAGGATTTGGAAGTAGGAAAGAAGTTAAAAGCCTATTAAAATCAGGAGCTGTTCAAATAAATGGCGTAGCTATCAAAGATTCTAGTAAGCATGTAAATGTAGAATCAGATTCAGTCACCGTTCATGGTGAAATAATCGAATACAAGGAATTCATTTATTTAATGCTAAATAAACCTCAGGGTGTTATATCGGCAACTGAGGATCATCTTCATGACACTGTTCTTGATTTATTAGAAATGGAAGATAGTGTCTACAATCCTTTTCCAGTCGGACGTTTGGATAAGGATACAGAAGGTTTATTGCTGTTAACTAATGACGGTCAGCTTGCACATCAATTGCTTTCACCAAAAAAACATGTGCCCAAAACCTATATTGCCATTATTGAAGGTGAAGTAACTCAAGTGGATGTGGAGGCATTTCGAAACGGGGTTACGCTTGATGATGGATATGAAACAATGCCAGCAGAACTAAAAATCATTAGCAGTGGATTGCGCTCTGAAATCGAAGTAATCATTGAAGAAGGAAAGTTCCATCAAGTAAAGCGAATGTTTGAGTCGGTAGGGAAGCGAGTCATCTATTTGAAAAGGGTTAAAATGGGGCCGTTACCACTAGATGAGTCTCTCGAGTTAGGAGAATATCGTGAGTTAACAGATGATGAGGTATTGCAATTAAAAAACTATACGAAACATTAACAAGGGCTGTCATTAAGACAGCCCTTTATCATTGCAAATATAGTTTCTATGTATGTATCTGTATGGATAGGCTTTCTAGTGTGAAGTTATTTGCTACCTTCTTCAAGCGCCCCTTATAATTGGTTGCTAAGATATTTTGACTTTCTTTTTTGTGATTGTCCATTTTCCTCGGCTAGGGCTGCGAACCAAATCATTATATGCTAACACATTCAAATCACGCTGAATGGTTCTTGATGTTATTCCAAATTCATCCACAAGCTCCTGTGTTGTTACAGTCCCTTTTTCGTTAATAAACATGTAGACTGATTTGATACGAGTTAACATACGGTTTGTTGAAGGCTTCAAAAAACCACTCCTTATCATTTTTGTACATGCCAGACATGCCTCAGTCTTCCTATTAATTAAATCACTTTTCAAAAATATCAATTGGTATTACGTATTCATATTTTAAACAAACAATCTTATATATATGTCCTTTTATCACCTCTTCTCTTTACAGGTGCGTTTGCTATATATATATAGTTGTAACTGAATAGTATGACTATTTCCACAAAAGTTTTCAAGAATTTACATTTTACTTCTATTATTATCATAAATTATTTCTACTATTCTGTTTTTTACATTTTAATTACAGTTTGGTAAAGGTCGTCCAAAGTAAGGAAACTTTTTTTAAGGATTTTCGTACATAATGGTGGAGGGGTTGTGAATGGAACAGATATTATTGGAAGTCTCGATACAGGATTCTGGCTATGAAGAAAATAATAAGATTGTAGAGGATCTTTCTTTTTCAATCAACCGCGGCGAAATCGTTGGGCTTATTGGACCTAATGGTGCAGGTAAAAGTACAACGATAAAAACAATTCTCGGATTATTAGAAAACACAAATAGCAAGATTGATTTTATCAATAACCATACATATGCTTATATTCCAGAACGTCCGGTTTTTTATGATGAATTGACATTATGGGAACATCTCGATCTTGCGGCGGGTGTGATGGAGATTGAAGACTCACAGTTTAATAAAAGGGCGATGAAACTAGTTAATCTATTCCATATGGAAAAAGTGATACATAAGCTTCCAAGTACTTTTTCAAAAGGGATGCAGCAGAAGGTAATGCTCATAACTGCCTTTCTTATAAAACCGGATATTTATATAATCGATGAACCGTTTGTCGGTTTAGATCCAATGGCTATGCAGGATTTTTTAACACTAATTGATGATGAGAAAAAACGTGGTGCAGGAATTCTGATGAGTACACATGTATTAGATACTGCAGAAAAGGTATGTGATCGTTTCCTATTGGTAGCGAGTGGCAGGCTTAAGGCTGAGGGGAATCTTGAAAACATTCGTACAGAAGCCAACCTTCCTGAGGCTGCACTTTTACAGTGCTTTAACCAAATTGTACAAGGTGAAACATCGAATGAATAAAAGTTTATTTAGTACTCGACTTCGTAAGGAAATTGGGTATCAATGGGGTGTATTTAAAAGTGTAGTAGACTGGACCATTTTCCTGTATTTATTCATTCCTGCAATTGCAATAGGGGTCTACCATTATTATTTTTGGTGGTCTGATATTCCAAACTGGATTACTGGTTTCCCACTTTCCTTAATATTTATTTTGCTCTATTTTTTTTGCTGGGAAGGACGTATTCGGACATTTTTGGAGGAAGCAGACCAATTATTTTTACTTCAAAAGCGCTACCTTGTAGTAGTTTTGAAAAAATCGACACGTAATCTATTTGTCCTTGGCTATAGTATAGAAGTATTCATTCTTGTAGGAATACTAGCGCCCTTCTTATTCAATTATTACAACCTATCTTGGTTAGAAATTCTTAGTGTTACCTTTTATTTTATCAGCCTAAAAGCCCTTATTCTCGGATGGAAGCAAAACCTGGACGATATCGTTTCACCATGGAAAAAAGGCTTTATTACAGTTTCCTTATTCATTGTATTAGGTGCTATCACATCTGTAATTGTAGCTTGGGCAGTTGAACAGTTTGCTTTACTATTGGTAATGATTGGCCTTATTCAATGGTTCTTATTCTGGAAGACTTCTTCTAAAAGAATAGACAAGCTTACAACCTTCTCTAAGGATGTTGAGCTAGAGAAAATGCTGAAGCTGAAGTATGTTAGGAGTATCTTTGTTTTTTCCGAATATGTAGAAAAAACACCAAATCAAAAGAAGCGAAGCCCATATTTTTATCGGAACTCAAAAAGAATTTATAAAAAACGTAATCGAAATAAAAGCTTACAAGAATTATTTATAAAAGCATTTTTTAGGAACAAAACCTATTTGTTTCAATGTTTACAAATCTCAAGTATCACGACGGCAGCCTTGTTTGTGATACCTCCTATTTGGATCAAATGTATAATCTTTTTTGGTTATATTATAATCGTAAGGATGTGGATAAAGATTGTATATAAGCGGATCCTGTCCAATCATTTTATCGTCAATGTTAGAAAAGATGATATTATTCGGATACAGGCGGAACACTATATTGTGAATTTAATATCGCTTCCTGTAATATCAATTGTAGGATTAATACTAATTTTGATCATAGTGTAAGGAGAATTAGGATGGAACAGATTAACTGGCTTGAAGAAGTAACAAAACGTAAAGACCAAATGATTAAAGATACGCAAGATTTTTTGAGAATAAAAAGTGTCCTTGATGAAGAAAATGGAACACCAACTGCACCGTTTGGAGCGGGAATTGATGAGGCATTACACTATTTATTAGACAAAGGCAGTGCGGAAGGCTTTAGTGCTAAAAACCTTGATGGCTACGCAGGACATCTCGAAATGGGTTCTGGAAATGATTTGGTTGGTATCTTATGCCATATCGATGTTGTACCAGAAGGGGATGGATGGTCTAGTGATCCGTTTGGGGCAGAAATTCATGACGGAAAAATAATTGCAAGGGGCTCACTTGATGATAAAGGTCCAACAATGGCTGCATATTACGCGATGAAAATAGTAAAGGAATTAGATTTGCCACTTTCTAAGCGTGTCCGAATGATCATTGGAACGGATGAAGAAAGTGATTGGCGCTGTGTCGACCATTATTTTAAGCACGAAGAAATGCCGACAATGGGCTTTGCACCAGATGCGGACTTCCCGATTATTTATGCTGAAAAAGGAATCGCCGATTTTGATTTGGTTCAAAAACCGGGTCAAGCTTCTGGTGGTGAGCTTCGCTTAGAGTCATTCAGTTCAGGGCGACGCTACAACATGGTTCCTGATTTTGCAGAGGCTAAGCTTGAAGGGAAAGCAAATCTTCAAGAAATGGTGAATGATTTTCAAGAATTTTTACATAAAAACACATTAGAAGGTCGTGGCATTTGTGATGAAGATACCGTCATTTTTCAGCTTGAAGGTGTGTCTGCTCACGGGATGGAGCCAGACCATGGGAAAAATGCGGGCTTATATTTGGCAACCTTTTTACAAGGATATTCATTAGATGAACAAGCTACGCAATATGTAAAATTCATAAATGAATATTTCGTTGGTGATTCAAGAGGAAGAAGTCTAGGTGTTGCTTATAGTGATGACATCACAGGTGATCTAACCATTAATGTTGGAAAGCTTTCCTATTCTTCAGTGAACGGTGGAAGACTCGGATTAAATTTACGTTACCCTGTAACAAATGATATGGACGGAACGAAGAAGAAACTTGAGGAAGTATGTGAGAAGGTCGGATTTGAGCTTACGAAGTACAGTAATTCTTCACCACACCATGTTGACAAGAATCATCCATTAATTCAAACTCTTCAAAAAGTCTATGAGGAACAAACTGGTGAAGAGGCCACTTTGGTTTCAATTGGTGGAGGAACATATGCAAGGTCATTAGAAGCGGGTGTGGCATTCGGACCATTGTTCCCAGGTCGTCCAGATGTTGCCCACCAAAAAGATGAATGTATTTTAGTAGAGGACTTAGTTAAGGCAACTGCAATTTATGCTCAAGCGATTTATGAGTTAGCGAAATAAGATGCCGAGAAGCCCGCCCTGTTGGCGGGCTTTTAAATTGGGATTAAGTGCTAACGCCGATAGAATCGGCCCTAGTTTCCCTTTATACGTAAGTTTGCTAAAATGATAAAGTGAAACTTGGGGTCTTACTGCCCGTTAATGCGGGATAAAATAAATTATGCTAAAAAAGGGGCTTTAAAATGGAGCATCAAACTCACTACTTTCTTGCACTTGCACTTCCTCCAGAGACGAAAGAGCTCTTGTTTAAATGGCGCGAAATGCTTGAACCACGCCTTCCGTTTAAGTCATGGGTTCATCCTGAGGATTTACACATTACGCTTGCTTTTTTAGGGGGGCAGGCATCGTTTAAACAATTGACTTCCATCAAAAAAGAAATGCCGGAAATCGCTAAGCAGCATCCACACTTTAATCTTCGACTAAATGGGCTAGGAACGTTTGGTAAATCAGATTCTCCTCGTATCTTATGGGCTGGAGTAGAAGAAAGCGAACCTTTAAGAGCTCTTCAAAAAGATATCTATCAGGTGTGCACGGACTTGGGCTTTTCCCTTGATAAGCGAAAGTTTACTCCACATATTACAATGGCTAGAAAATGGAAATCTGAAAATCCATTTTCTACAAATGACTTATATGAAGTCGTACAACCAAAAGAAGACCAATCACTATTTAAAGCAGAGCATTTTGTGCTATATCAAACTCACTTGAATCGAACGCCGAAGTATCAGCCGTTATCGATATTTTCATTGAGCTAAAAAAGGGGAATTTTTCATGAGATTTGTTAAGATTTGTTTTCAAATCGCCATTTTATATATGATTTATTGGGTAGGAACATTGATACAAGGCCTTTTACACACATCAATTCCAGGTAGTATTATTGGGATGATTTTGTTATTTATCTTGTTACAAACAAACATCATTAAAGAAAAATGGCTAGGAGAAGGGGCACAATTTTTACTTGCGTATTTGGCACTGCTCTTTGTGCCAGCAACTGTTGGGATTATGGATTACCTCTCCTTTTTCAAAGGGAAGGGCCTTATTACGGTTGCCATTGTGTTGTTCAGTACAATTCTAGTTATGCTTACTTCAAGTATAGTTGGTGACAAATTAGCAGCTAGAAAACAACAGAAACAAAGCAAGAGTATCGGGGAGGGCTTTGGAGCATGAACACTCTATATGCGATTAGCTCTATCGTTTGTACGATCATTATTTTTCTTTTGATGACAAGACTGTATAAGCGATATACCCACCCGTTACTAGTTCCAATTGCAACAACTACGTTTGTGATTCTTATTATCTTGTTATTCCTCTCAATCTCTTATGAAACTTATATGTTGGGTGGGAAATGGATAGATGAGTTACTCGGGCCTGCAGTGGTGGCATTGGCCTATCCTTTGTATCAAAATCGCAGATCGTTAAAGGAATTTTTCATTCCGATTATCATTGGCGTGTTTGTAGGTTCAACGACAGGAATCATAACAGGACTTTATTTTTCAAAAGTATTAGCAATCGACTCAGATATTATCCTTTCTCTTGCTCCAAAATCAGTGACATCTCCGGTTGCTATGGATATTGCAAGTGTGACGGGAGGAATTCCTGCATTGGCGGCCGTTTATGTGATGTTTGCGGGAATTTCGGGTGCTATGTTTGGTCCACTTCTTTTAAAAATGGTTAAGGTTAATCACTTTGTTGGTGTTGGTTTAGGTTTTGGAACAGCATCACATGGAATTGGTACAGCAAGGGCATTGGAAATAGGAACAAATCAAGGGGCCATAAGCTCGATTGCGATGATTTTAAGTGCGGTCTATACATCGATCATATTGCCAGTATTGTTTTCTTTTTTTCTATAATGAGGTGTAAAGAAGTTGGGACAATTAATAAAATTGCAGGATTATATATCTAGGTATGAGATTGATATGTTTCGGTATCCCGGCCAGTTTATCCGGCAAAAGAGAAAACAATGGGAACAGTCAACGTTAGAGAAGCAACATTTTCTTGATCATATCTTTGATTTTCAAATGAAGTGGGCAAGTTCCACGATTCTGGAAAAATCATATATAGATAAGGAATTTTACAAAGATCATAATTTAAAATACTTTCTTCAGCGATTTCCAGACACATATCTTGTATTATATAGACCTATATTTAAGTTGAAAAATGCACCGGTTGAAGTGGAAATTATCATGATTAGCCCGACGACAACTTGGTTAATTACAATTCTTGAAGGGGAAGAAAATAGTGTGTTTATAGGCACAAATGATAGGTTTTGGATTGAACGAAAAGGAAAGCATGATAAAAAAGTGTTATCACCGATGATTGAACTGGATCGGATGGATGGTATCGTTCGTACGATTTATTCTTTATATGATATCGAGCTACCAATTCGGAAAGTGATATTGAATCGTACAGGCTATATTGATTTTCCGCTTGCCCCATTTGATGTGGATTTAGTGGAAAAAAGAAAGTATGAAGAGTGGTTCACCGGGTTGCGAAAGATGAGTTCTCCATTAAAACATATGCAATTAAAAGCAGGCAATGCGTTACTACAATACTGTCATACTGTTTGTGTGCGCAGAATGGATTAGGGTGCAAAAGAATGCACCCTTTTTTCATTGTCATCTCTATAAATATAAAATACTATTAAGTCATGAATGTCATATTCTTTTGAGGATAAACTATGAAACTTTTGATTTTTATTGTAAATAAACAGGCTGGGAACGGTAAGGGACTAAAAGTCTGGAACCAGCTTAAACATGATTTAGAACAGAAAAAAATCCACTATCGTTCTTTCTTCACAAAATACCCAAATCATGCCGGTGAATTGGCGCGACAAATCGGTTCAATGTTTGAAGATAAGGTGGAGGCTGTCATTGCTGTTGGGGGGGATGGAACCATTAATGAAGTCGTAAATGGCATGGTGTATTATCCCGAGATTAAGGTAGGGTATATCCCAGCTGGCTCTGGAAATGACTTTTCAAGAGGTTTTAAGGTGCCAAAATCTCCATTAGATGCACTCACCTTCATTATTCGCAATAAATCAGGTAAAGGAAAATTGTTTGATATCGGAAAATGCAAGCTTCAAGGGAAAACTAAGAGTTCCTATTTTGTGAGTAGCTTAGGCACAGGTTTTGACGCTGCAGTTGCGAAGCGAACAAATGAATCGACAATGAAGAAATACTTAAATAAGGTACATCTCGGCTCATTAGCATACGTCGGTGCACTGATCCGCCTCCTTTTTACCTATCACCTTACGAACGTTACAGTAAACATTGACGGGAAAGACTTCCATTATGAAGATGTTTGGTTTGTGACCGTTTCAAATCAACCTTTTTATGGAGGAGGAATGAAAATAGCACCACAGGCAAAGACAACAGATGGTTTCTTTGATATTACGGTTGTTCATCATCTTTCAAGAATCAAACTTCTATTTGTATTTGCGACAGTTTTCTTCGGAGCTCATACCAAGTTTAAGGAAATTGCGCAGCATAAAGGTGTAACTATTCGTATTGAATCAGATGAGAAAATGTTTGTTCATGCGGATGGCGAATTCATTGGCCAAACTCCTGTTCAGGTTGAAGTTCAGCATCGAAAAATACCCTTTTTGGTCAAATAAGCCTTTTTGGTACTATTTGCCTGTGTTATTTTTGCTATTTTTTATAGCGAAAAAGTTTCTTTATCTTGACTTTAATTGTAATTCAACGCTAAAATTTAGTAAGATAGCTATTGTTATATGATTTGTTCAATAGCTGTCTTTTTTATTTTATATTTATTAGGAAATGTTGTGTTGAAATTGGAGATAAACTGGCTTACATACGTATTAGGCAACGAGTGGGAATACTCCCCAGCGGGTGGTGCAACGGGAGACGCGTATTTTGCCCAATTAAATGATAAAAAAATATTTCTTAAACGAAATTCATCCCCGTTTCTTGCGGTTCTTTCTGCAGAAGGGATTGTTCCGAAGTTAATTTGGACGAAGCGTCTCGAGAATGGCGATGTTGTCACAGCACAGCAATGGCTCAGCGGCAGAGAATTGAAACCTGCTGAGATGAACGGTGAAAATGTGGCGGGATTACTTAAAAAGATTCATCAGTCCAATGAGCTATTAGAAATGCTAAGACGTATAGGTAAAAAGCCTATAGAAGCCAAGGATGTATTGGACGATGTATTACGAAAATTGCATCCAGACTTATTAAAGTTTGAAATTGTAAACAAGGCCATCACATTTTTAGAGCAAGAACTTGTGAATATGGACCATGATCATAATGTCGTTTGTCATTCTGATGTCAATCATAACAATTGGTTATTATCAGATAGCAATGAGCTCTACTTAATTGACTGGGATGGAGCGATGATTGCAGATCCTGCAGTTGATATTGGTATGCTTTTACATTGGTATATAAAAAAAGAAGACTGGCCAAATTGGATCAGTCTCTACGGAATGGAATTAACAGATAATCTGCTTCTGCGTATGAAATGGTATGTGGTTGCACAATCTTTGCATCTTTTAGGTTGGTACCAGGTAAAAAAGAAGGAGAAGGAAATCCTTCATTGGCTGCAATATTTGGAGCATTTATTATGAGTATTGGTCAATATCTGAAATCCATTGATTAATTTGATTTTGATGTGATTCAATATGGTTATCTAGATGCTGGGTATATTGGCCTTGTTGACTATAGGAATAGACGTCTGTTAAAACCTGTTTCACACTCTGGTCAATATTTGGGTTTGCCAGAAGGGATTGAATCAGTCTTCCTAATTGTTCGCATTCAGATACTGTACCACAGCAATCCATTTGATGATTTGATAATATATCCTTTAAAATATCCATTTGATGTGTATGATCTAGAGGCATTTTAGAACACTTCCTTTTTGATGTTGTCTCTATACTACATTTCCATGAAATGACCATTTTTATACGAAGTAAACACGAAACTCACCAATCGGTGGGTTTACGTTGTTTTTTGGCATAAAATCGTCTAACAAAGCCTTGCACGAATGCTTTGGACATGTTATTCTTTTGTGCGATACAACTTAAATGAGGTGGCAATCATGCGTTTGCGCAATAAACCGTGGGCGAAGGAAAGATTAGCTTCATACCCACAGTACGTAATCGAGAATCCAGTTGAACATAAAGGGAACTGGAATCAAGTTTTTGGAAATGATAATCCGATTCATATAGAAGTAGGTACAGGTAAAGGCAGATTTGTTACAGAGATGGCAAAAGCTCATCCTAATATCAACTATATTGGGATTGAATTATATGAAAGTGTCATAGTCGCAGCTTTAGACCGTGTGATTGAGGCAGAGATACCCAATCTTAAATTATTGAATCAAAATGCAGATAAACTTAGGGACTTTTTTGAAAAAGGAGAAGTTGACCGCGTTTATCTCAATTTTAGTGATCCATGGCCAAAGACACGTCATGAAAAACGTCGCTTAACCTACAAAACGTTTTTACAAATGTATGAGGATATCCTTGTTGACAAAGGTGAAATTCATTTTAAAACCGATAATCGTGGCTTATTCGAATATTCGTTAAGAAGCTTTTCTGAATACGGACTGCTTTTAACATTTGTAAGTCTTGACCTTCATAAATCAGATTTTGAAGATAATATCATGACGGAGTATGAAGAAAAATTTTCCGAAATGGGACATCCGATCTATCGTTCAGAGGTTCGATATCAACATAAGTAATCGTAACACTTCCCATAAACAATGGTTTATGGGTTTTTTTATGTTGGTTAACTATACGGAAAGATGATTTATAAATTTTCTTAATAATGGTAAAATGAGGATAACCGTTAGTGAAGGGTGGGGAAAGAATGGAACAGCTTGTAATTGGTGATATTACACTTACTTGGTTAAATGGCGGTGTTACACATTTAGATGGTGGCGCAATGTTTGGAGTTGTACCTAAACCGTTATGGTCAAAAAGATATCCACATAATGAAAAGAATCAAATTGAACTGCGAACAGATCCAATCCTTGTAAGAGCAGGTTCAAAAAATATACTAATTGAATCAGGAATTGGTAATGGGAAACTTACTGATAAGCTGAAACGAAATTTTGGGGTCCTTGAGGAATCTTCCATTGATAAGTCTTTAGCAGAACTTGGACTAACAACGAGCGATATTGATATCGTCCTTATGACTCATCTTCATTTTGATCATGCGTGTGGTCTTACGAAATGGGAAAATGAAAAATTAGTAGCTACTTTTGAGAACGCTGTCATCTATGCATCAGATGTGGAATGGCAAGAAATGCGCAATCCGAATATCCGCTCAAAAGCGACATACTGGAAAGATAATTGGGAAGCAATCGAACATCAAGTAAATACGTTTACTGACAAACTTGAGGTTGTCCCTGGAATTAAGATGATACATACAGGCGGACATAGTGATGGTCATTCTATTATTTTGTTAGAAAGCCAAAATGAACAGGCAATACATATGGCCGATATCATGCCGACACATGCTCATCAAAATGTTTTGTGGGTGTTGGCTTATGATGATTACCCTATGAAATCGATTGAGCAAAAACAAAAATGGATGGGTAAAGGACTTGCAAAAGAAGCATGGTATATTTTTTATCATGATGCTTTATATCGAGCAATTAAATGGAATCAATCTGGACAAATGATTGATTCATTAAAAAGAATTCGAGAATAAAAAAATTAGCTTATAAGTATAAAATCTTATAAGCTAATCTGCCTTACAATGGGTTAACCTCTAATATGGAACCTGTTTTTGCATCCATTACGAATTCGTATTGGTGGCTTTCTTGATTTAATTTCCGAGAGATGCCACCTTTGTATACTTGATAGTGAATGCCTGATTTTGTGAAGTCCTCTGGATTCATTTGAATCCAAGACCCATCAATTGGGCCATTCTTTTTGAAAGCTTCTTTGGCTAGTTTTAAGGCTTTGTCACCGGGAATCGTTGAATCACTTAATGCTTCTTTAACAAGAAGTGCACTTGCAAATCCAACACCAAAACCAAGAAAAAACTTATTCCAGCTCATTTTATCCCTCCTAAACGACTTAATCCTTGTGATAAGTATAACTTCTTTTTATCAAAATCTCCATGTTCGCTATGGTAACGAAAAAACAATTTCGATATACTAAATAATGTACATAATAGAATCAAATTTTTGCTACTTGTTACGACTCTTATTTACTGGAAGGAGAATGACATTGAAACAGGATACACTTGAGCTTTTTAAAACGTTAACAGAGCTTCCTGGAGCTTCAGGGAATGAACACCAGGTAAGAAAGTTTATGCGTTCACAGCTTGAAAAATACTCAGATGAGGTTGTACAAGATGGATTAGGTAGTATTTTTGGAGTACGCCGTGGTGATGCTAATGGACCAACTGTCATGGTTGCTGGACATATGGACGAAGTTGGATTCATGATCACTTCGATCACGGATAATGGGATGCTTCGTTTCCAGACCTTAGGTGGCTGGTGGAGCCAAGTTCTTCTAGCGCAACGTGTACAGATAATTACTGATAATGGTCCTGTAATCGGGGTTATTGGATCAATCCCTCCACATTTACTGGAAGAGAGCCAACGCAAAAAGCCAATGGATATTAAAAATATGTTAATTGATATTGGTGCTGATGATCGTGAAGATGCAATCCGCTTGGGAATCAAGCCTGGTCAGCAGGTAGTTCCGATTTGTCCATTTACACCAATGGCAAACGAAAAGAAAGTTTTAGCCAAAGCATGGGATAACCGCTATGGCTGTGGACTTTCCATCGAGCTATTAAAGGAATTGCAGGGAACCCAGTTACCAAATACACTTTATTCTGGTGCTACTGTCCAAGAAGAAGTAGGTTTAAGAGGTGCAAGAACGTCGGCTACAATGATTAAACCTGATATTTTCTATGCCCTAGATGCAAGTCCAGCTAATGATATGTCTGGAGATAAGAGTGCATTTGGTAAACTTGGACATGGTGCTTTACTTCGAATATTTGACCGTACGATGGTTACACATCGTGGTATGCGTGAATTTATTTTAGATACAGCAGAATCCAATAATATTAAATACCAATATTTTGTTTCTCAAGGTGGAACAGATGCTGGCCAAGTTCATCTTTCAAATGAAGGTGTGCCATCAGCAGTTATCGGGATTTGTTCTCGTTATATCCATACACATGCATCAATTATTCATGTGGATGACTATGCTGCTGCAAAAGAATTACTTGTTAAACTTGTAAAGAATTCTGATCGCACAACAGTGGATTCCATTCGTCAAAATGGGTAAAAATTAAGTTAGCAAATGTAATGTGCTCGGCTCATGCCGAGCATTCGTTTTGATAAAGAGGTGGTAATAAAATGATACAAATTGCAATTGGTACGAAAAATCCCGCAAAAGTGGATGCGATTATACAAGGATTTGCTGGCATTGAAGCGAACTTTCATCCAACATCCGTATCTTCTGGTGTGTCAGCCCAACCTTTTTCAGATGAGGAGACCATTCAAGGTGCAATTAATCGCGCGAAGTCTGCTCTGGAAAAGGAAGGCGCAGACCTTGGAATTGGCTTAGAGGGTGGGGTTGTTGAAACCGAGTTTGGAATGTTTTTATGTAATTGGGGTGCAATTGTTGATAACGATAATGACCCGATAATTGCAGGTGGAGCAAGAATCCTCCTACCAAGTGAAATTGCTAGAGAATTAAAAATGGGAATCGAACTTGGTGATGTGATGGAGGATTTCACAAAACAAAAGGATATTCGCAAGGCTGAGGGTGCAATCGGTATTTTCACGAACCAGTATGTGAGTCGAAAAGATATGTTCACGCATGTCGTAAAACTTCTCGTTGGCCAGTATGCGTATAGAAAAAGAGTTAATTCATTTAATTCATAATTGTAACAAATAAATGGTACTTATTTCTTATTGATTAAAATATGTAGATTGCTCTTGCAACTAATAATTTAATAGGTTTATTATAGAAAATGAGAATAGCTACCTTTTTAAGGGGTGAGAGAATATGAAACTAGGGAAAGTCCTTGTTTTTATTTTTCTATCGCTTGTAGGACTTTTGGCAGGTTGTGCATCGATTGAAGATGAATCTAAGGAAACGGTTGCAGCGGTCGAAGATGTGTTTAAAGCTCAACCTGAAAAGACGAATAGTGAAAACGGCGATGTTTCCTTTTATCTGCCATCTACTATGGAGATAGATGAGAAAGATGAAAATAATGTAATCCTTCAAAATGGAAACCAAACTTTTATTTTATTTGTTAATCCAAATGAAGAGCGTACAAGTGATGTATTATATAACTCAGTTGATTCGAAGGAATTTGCAATTGACAAAACCTATACAGATAAAGAACGATTTGGCTATGTTAAAGCTTTTGAAATAGAGGACAAGCTTTACCTTGTGACTGTGGGAATTGGCGGAATAAAAATGACAACAGAAACGAAGGTAAGCGACATTTCTGAAAGTGCAACCGAGATGATGCAAATCGTATCTTCCGTGAAATATTGAAATTTAGCCCCCTACACTGGTAGGGGCTTTTATTTGTTTTTAGGTAAAGAATATATGATAATTAGTTCATACGGAAATTGGAGGTAAAGCCCATGAAAAAACTTGAAACGATAGACCAATATCAAGAATTAATCAAAAGCGGAAAGAACATTCTAATGTTTTCAGCAGATTGGTGTCCAGACTGCCGTTTTATTGATCCATTTTTGCCTGAAATAGAGAGTTCTTATCCTGACTATACATTTTACTATGTAGACCGTGACGAATTTATTGATTTATGTGCGACTCTGAACGTTTTTGGTATACCAAGCTTTGTGGCTTACAAGGACGGAAAGGAAACGGGCCGTTTTGTAAGTAAGGACCGTAAAACGAAAGAAGAAATCGAACAATTCATTAATGGTCTCTCTTAAGATCACGTAGAGAGGAGATTGATTTTATGGACCAAAAACATAATAGGAAAATGGATTCAAAAAAGGTAAAGAAAATAATCCAAGATAAGCTATCTCATCATAATTGGCAATTTTCTTTTGATCGAGAGAAAGATACCTTACGTATCGAAGACAAGGAAACGAAGAAAGGAATGACTGTCACACTACCTGGAATAGTCGCGAAATATCAAGAAGAAGGTCCCGGAAGTCTTGATGAAGTCATTTATTATATTGAAGAATCTTTGACTTTTATGAATAGTGAATTGGAACTTGAGGGTAAAGAAAAGAACATTTATCCTGTTATTCGTTCAACCTCCTTCCCAACTGAATCGAATGAGGGAGAAGAACTTATTTACGATGACCATACTGCAGAAACAAGAATCTATTATGCACTTGATTTAGGAACAACGTACCGTTTGGTCGATAAAAAACTTCTTGAAAAAGAAAATTGGAAGTTTGAACGAATCCGTGAAATAGCAAGGTTTAATCTACGTTCCCTAGACGTTTCATACAAGACTGACAAAGTTGCAGGCAATACCTTTTATTTTATAAATAAAAACGATGGATATGATGCTAGTCGTATCTTGAATGATGCCTTTTTACAAAAAATGAGCCAACAAATTAAAGGAACAATGGCTGTAGCTGTCCCACATCAGGATGTACTGATAATAGTTGATGTTCAAAATGATACGGGATATGATATCCTTGCTCAAATGACAATGAGTTTCTTTGCAAGTGGACGTGTTCCCATTACGGCTCTATCATTTATTTATGAGGACGGTAAACTTGAGCCCATCTTTATACTTGGGAAAAATCGCCCAAGAAAATAAAACATACTCTACCAAAAGTCGCTAGGAAAACTAGCGGCTTTTTTGTTACAATAAAGAATAGAATTGAAATGGAAGAGTGATAGTTGTGAATTGGATAAAAAGATTACTACATTTTTTACAGACGGACGATGATGATCCAATTGAAATAAAAACGACTCAAATCAGACAAAACAAACCTGTTGAGGCAAGAGTGACTTATGAATACCCAAAGGGAAATTTTCGATTTCCTGTCATACCCGATCAAGACAAAACAAGAATGAAAAAGGAAAAGGTACAAACCAAGCAAACTCAGCGAACACAGCAAACTCAACGAGCACAGCAAAAACCAAAAACGCAGCAAGCACAAAAAGTTCAGCAAACTCAACAAACAAGAACCTCACAACCAACTAGGAATTCAACTCCTAAAACCGTTGTAAAGTTACAAGAGAAACAACCCTTTCAACCTTCCGAGACACCATCCCCGGTATTTGGTCTAGGTAAACCAAAGCCTCAGGAAATAGCTCAGGAAACAGCTCAAGGAATAGTAGAGTATGAACTTCCTTCAACGCCTATTGCAGATACAGAATCGATTGCTAGGGCATGGAAAGAAGCACAAGAAGAGGTTGCTTCAACAATCATACTAACGGAACAAGTTGAACCAAAACAGTATACAGTTTCAACTACATTAGAAGATACCGAGCAAAAGGTGGCAAACTTTGCGAATCAATTACTAAGAGAAGAAGAGGTAACTGAGGAAATACCGGCTGCTATTGAGCCACAAAGTGAAGAGTCTATTAAAGAGGAAACTCCAATACAAGTAGTTGTGGAGGAGGAGTTAAATGCGTCTGAGGAAACAAATCTAGTTGAACAAGAAATGATGATACATACTGAAGAAATTGTGACAGAAGAACCAGTTGATCAGATTGAAAATATAGAAGTGCAAGAAGATCTTAAAGCGGAGGCAACTGAAACTTCTATAGAGAATACTGAAACACAGGTTGAACAGATAGAGAAAAGTGAACATACCAGAACAGAGCCGAGACGATCGAATATACCGTTTAATGTATTAATGTTTAAAAAGGACAAACAGAAATTGTCACAGCGTCAACCAGAAAAAGTAACACAAGTAACTCCTGTTGAACCAATTGAACAAAAAAGACAACAGGAAGTACCAATCCAAAATGAACAACCAGTTGAGCAGGAACAAACAAGACAAAGTGAACAGCCAGTGGAGCAAGAACAAACAATGCAGCAAGAACTACAAACACATCAGGAAGATGAAGTTCAACAATCTGGCTATACTTTCCCAGGTCTATCTTTCTTAAATGCGCCTCCTGCCGAACAAGCTGATGACAGTCAATGGCTACTTGACCAGCAAAATATTTTAGACCAAACTCTAAGAAATTTTAAAGTGCGTGCAAAAGTGGTGAATGTAACTCAGGGCCCTGCTGTTACTAGATTTGAGGTACACCCAGAGCCAGGAGTGAAAGTAAATAAAATTACCAATCTATCAGATGATATTAAATTAAGTTTGGCTGCCAAGGATATTCGGATCGAAGCACCAATTCCTGGAAAAAATACAATTGGTATTGAAGTACCAAATAGAAAAAGCAAGCCTGTACTATTAAAGGAAATCATACAAAGTCCTGAATTCGAAACAAATCAATCACCATTAGCTGTCGCAATGGGTCTTGATATCTCTGGAAAGCCAATTGTAACGGATTTACAAAAGATGCCGCATGGACTTATCGCAGGTGCGACGGGTTCGGGTAAAAGTGTATGTATTAACGCAATGCTTGTCAGTTTGCTTTATAAGGCATCACCGGATGAAGTGAAGTTACTACTGATTGATCCCAAAATGGTAGAATTGGCACCTTATAACCATATTCCACATCTTGTAAGTCCGGTAATTACAGATGTAAAGGCGGCAACAGCTTCCTTAAAGTGGGCAGTAGAAGAAATGGAAAGAAGATATGAATTATTTGCCCATACCGGTGTTCGTGATATTGGCAGATATAATGAAATGGTGAAAAAACATGACGAGAAAAGTGGGAAATTACCTTATCTCGTGATTATCATTGATGAGCTTGCTGATTTAATGATGGTAGCGCCTGGAGATGTAGAGGATTCAATCTGCCGAATTGCCCAAAAAGCAAGGGCCTGTGGAATCCATTTAATTCTTGCAACACAACGCCCATCAGTTGATGTAATCACAGGACTAATCAAAGCGAATATTCCAACCCGTATCGCGTTTTCTGTTTCCTCACAGGTTGATTCAAGAACGATTATTGACTCAAGTGGAGCAGAGAAGCTGCTTGGAAGAGGAGATATGCTTTTCCTAGAGAATGGTTCTTCAAAACCATTTCGTGTTCAAGGCAATTTTGTTACAGACGATGAAATCGAGGAAGTTGTGAATTTTGTAAAATCAGAAATGAAGCCAAGCTATATGTTTGAACAGGACGAGCTCCTAAAGAAAGCTTCAATCACAAATGAAGAGGATGAGCTCTTTTTTGAGGCATGTGAATTCGTTCTTGAACATGGGGGAGCGTCTACCTCTAGTGTCCAAAGACGTTTTAGAATTGGATATAATCGTGCAGCGCGTCTAATTGATATGATGGAAGAGCAAGGAATTATCTCTGAATCTCGTGGTAGTAAACCACGTGAAGTTTTGATAACTGAAGAGGATTTAGCTGAGTTATATGAGGGCTGATAACTATTGTTATCGCCCTTTTTCGTTTATAGGTAAAAAGAATCAAATGAATTACTTATTATCACAAAGAAAAATCAGTGCTACAACAGGTTAATTCTAATGTCCTACGTTCATAATAAGGATAACTCATCCCACTTATGTTGTGGTTTCGTAGGACATACTTCAAACTTCTTGTTGATTTCTAGTTATTTTTTCGTAATGGTCTTCATCATTGATTAGTGCTATAATGAAAAAATGTGAGATGATTGTATATACATAAAATTCGATTTTACTTAATAGCACCTATCTCAAAATCATGGGTACAATTATCAAAATTAGATGAATTTCATATACTGTCTTACAGATAGACATTGTTGGAGGTTCTTTATATGACAGTTTACCACTTCGTTGGAATCAAAGGTACTGGCATGAGTTCATTGGCACAGATACTTCATGACATGAATTATGAAGTTCAAGGGTCTGACCATGAAAAATTTTATTTCACACAAAAGCCTTTGGAGCAAAGAGGAATAAAGATATTACCTTTTGACAAGGAAAATATTCATGAAGGTCTGACGGTTATTGCCGGGAATGCCTTCCCTGATACTCATGAAGAAATAGTTAAAGCGGTCGAAATGGGGTTACCTGTTATTCGCTACCACCGATTCCTAGGTGAATTTATGAAAAAGTATACGAGCGTTGCCGTAACAGGCTCCCATGGAAAAACATCTACAACAGGCTTACTTGCACATGTGTTGCAAGGAGCAGAACCAACTTCCTACCTGATTGGGGATGGAAGTGGTAAGGGAGTAGAGAATAATAAAAACTTTGTTTTTGAAGCATGCGAATACAGACGTCATTTCTTAAGCTATCATCCTGATTATGCGATAATGACGAATATTGATTTTGACCATCCAGATTATTTTGCAAATATTGAGGATGTATTCAATGCCTTTCAAGAAATGGCCATGCAAGTTAAGAAGGGAATTATTGCTTGTGGGGATGATGAATACCTGCAAAGTATCCAAGCGAAGGTTCCTGTTGTGTTTTATGGAATTGGAGAAGAAAATGATTTTCAAGCTCGTAATATCAAGAAAAGCACAGAAGGGTCCACCTTTGATGTTTTCGTAAGAAATACTTTTTTTGCAAGCTTTTCCATCACTGGATACGGAAATCATAATGTATTAAATGCTTTAGGTGTAATTGCACTATGTCATTATGAGAATATTGATGTGTCCATTATTCAAGAGCGTTTGTTGAGCTTCGGTGGTGTAAAGCGTAGGTTCTCTGAGAAACGAGTCGGAAATCAAATATTAATTGATGATTATGCTCATCACCCAACAGAGATTAATGCAACAATTGAAGCTGCAAGGCAAAAATATCCTGATCGTGAAATTGTGGCGATTTTCCAACCACATACATTTACAAGAACACAGACGTTTTTGGATGACTTTGCAGCAAGCTTAGTAAAAGCGGATCAAGTTTATCTATGTGATATTTTCGGTTCGGCCCGTGAAAATAAAGGTGAGCTTTCCATTGGTGATCTACAAGGGAAAATTCCAGGTTCTGAATTAATTACAGAAGACAATACTTCTATCCTTAAAAAACATGAGAATAGTGTATTAATTTTTATGGGAGCTGGCGATATTCAAAAATTTCAGGATGCCTACGAAAAGGCGGTCGTATAAAAAAGACCTTTGCGAAACATTTCGCAAAGGTCCTTTTTTTAATTCAATTTACTTTAGATTTTCTGGGTTTAATGGTTCAAGCTCAGGGATAACAAAGCGGCCGTCCTTACGAATAAGTACATCATCAAAATAGATTTCTCCACCGCCATATTCAGGACGTTGAATATTTACCATATCCCAATGGATATTTGAGTTGTTTCCGTTGTATGCATCATCATAGGCCTGTCCAGGTGTAAAATGGAAGCTGCCATCAATTTTTTCATCAAATAGAATGTCTTGCATCGGATGTTGGATGTAAGGATTTACCCCAATTGCAAATTCACCGATAAAACGTGCACCTTCATCTGTATCAAGAATTTTATTAATACGCTCATTATCGTTTGATGTAGCTTCTATTATTTTTCCATCTTTAAAAGTTAGTGAAACATTTTCAAATGTGAAGCCTTGATATGGGGATGGCGTATTATATGTTAACGTACCGTTTACAGAATCACGAACAGGAGCAGTATATACTTCACCATCCGGGATATTCATTTCACCTGCACATTTAATTGCTTTAATACCTTTGATGGAGAATGTAAGGTCGGTACCAGGACCCGTAATGCGTACCTTGTCGGTATTATCCATAAGCTCAACAAGCGCATCCATTGCATTGCTCATTTTACCGTAATCAAGATTACACACATTAAAATAAAAATCTTCAAATGCTTCTGTACTCATTTTAGCTAGTTGGGCCATCGAAGAATTTGGATAACGCAGAACTACCCATTTTGTTTTTGGTACACGTATTTCACGATGTACTTTTTTGCCGACTGTATTTCCTTCAATTTTCATTTTGTCATCCGGTATATCTGCAAACTCATTGATGTTATCGCCAGAGCGTAAGCCTATATAGGCATCCATTTTGCTCATAACATTCGCTTCAAAGTCGGCTTTCATCTCAAACTGCTTTTCCTGAGCACCTAATAAAAGAGCACGATCTACCTGGTGGTCTTTTAAAGATACAAATGGATATCCACCAGCTTTATATGCTTCATTAATAAGCGCAATCACGAGCTCACGCTGTAAACCGAAGTTCTCGATTAGTACTTTTTCACCTTTCCCGAGGCGTACAGAATAATTAATTAAATTACGAGCGAGTGTTTCAATACGTGGATCTTTCATAATAAATGCCTCCAAATTCAATTTTACTTATGTACCTTCCTATTGTAACCGAAAAAAAGGAAATTGTTTATTAAAATCGATTGCTTATAAATTCCTTGGAGGACTTCAATGATTTTTGTCGAAAGTAAAACAATGGGGATAGTATGTTTGATATCGGTAAATTCGGGTAACAAAGATAGAAGGAGGTGCATCGCGAATGATTCTTATCGTATACATAAGTGTTGCAGTAATTGCAGTAGCTTTTTTAATTTTGGTTATTTATCTCTCAAGGACGCTACGTTCCCTTCAAGTAACATTAGATAATGTGGCAAGTACTTTATCTGGGTTAGAGAAACAGATGGAAGGTGTAACAAGTGAAACGACAGAACTCTTGCATAAAACAAATAAGCTTGCAGAAGATATTCAGCAGAAGTCCGAGAGTTTGAATACAGTTGTTGATGCTGTTAAAGACGTCGGAACTTCTTTACAACGCTTCAATAAATCAGTTGGAAATGTGACAGAAGAGGTGGCAGTACAGTTAGAGAAAAATAAAACCAAAATCTCACAGGTTGTCCAAGTGGGGAATGCTGTAATAGAGATTTGGGATAAATGGAAAGATAAGAAACAAAAGCATGACAAACCAATTTCGAATGAAGAAAGGGGATTATAATGGGAAAAAATAGTGGTTCAAATTTTATCTTAGGAACAATTGTAGGTGCAGCAGTTGGCGCTGCAACAGCTTTATTTCTAGCGCCAAAAACAGGACAAGAATTCCGTAGGCAGATAAATGATCAAGCTTCTGTTGTAAAGGAAAAAACAAATTCTCTTTCCAAAACAATTTCTGAGCAGTCCAATCAGATTTTAACAAAAGTAAAAGACTATAAACCTTCTACCGGGCAAAGTGAGCCTGAAGTTGTAAATGAAAATAATGAACCAGCAGTAGATGCAGCGACAGAAGAAATAACTCAGGATACAGCTGGAAGTGAACAGCTGTTCCAGGAAAAGCTTGCTGAAGCGAAGCAAGCCTTAGACGACGCAGAAAACAATACACAAACTACTAACTACTGATAAATGGGGAGATGTAAAGATGGGGAAGGCAAAAATTGAAACAATCGAAGAATTTAACCAAGTCCTAGAAAAAGAAAGTAAATTTATTTTTATCAAGCACAGTCTTACTTGTCCAATTAGTAAAGCTGCTTTTGATGAGTATGAACAATTTGTGTCAGAACATGAAAATGTACCAACCTACTATTTATATGTTCAAGAAGCAAAAGAACTCTCAAACCACATTGCAGAGAATTTTGAAATTAAACATGAATCACCACAGGCTCTTCTTTTTGAAGATGGCAAGGTAAAATGGAATGCCTCTCATAGAAGTATAACGAAGGAAGCATTAGTCACTGCAGGTGAATAAAGAAAAGTCCATGGCTAAAAAACCATGGACTTTTCTTTCTAATACGATACAATTGTATAAATGAAAGAATTGTTTAATTATTGTATTTTTGTATTCACCGATGAATCGATTGTATCATAATATACTTTATTGCTTAAAAGCGTTTAGGTAATAAAGTTTTTAGTGACATATTGGATTTTATCGTTTATAATGAATTCTAATTACTAGAAATATATTATATTTTCGATTAAATTGCGATAAACTGGGTGGAGAAAGGAAGAGTGAGATGAGTAAAGTAGAACTAGATAACCTACGGGACAGAGTAGAAGAAATTAATCTTGAAATTCTTAAACTTATTAGTGAACGCGGGAAATTAGTACAAGAAATTGGAAAAGTAAAAGAAGCACAAGGTGTTAACCGATACGATCCAGTGCGCGAAAGAAAAATGTTAAATAACATTTTAGAGCATAATGAGGGACCATTCGAAACATCAACTGTACAACATATCTTTAAAGAAATTTTCAAGGCAGGTCTTGAGATTCAAGAAGACGATCATCGCAAAGCTCTCCTTGTTTCACGTAAGAAAAAACCAGAAGATACAATTGTTGAGGTAAAAGGGGTAAAAATCGGTGATGGCTCACAACAATTCATTGTTGGACCATGTGCGGTTGAAAGTTATGAGCAAACAGCTGCAGTAGCTGCAGAAGCAAAGAAATATGGATTACGCCTACTTCGTGGCGGCGCATTTAAGCCTAGAACCTCTCCTTATGACTTCCAGGGATTAGGACTTGAAGGATTAAAAATCTTAAAACGCGTTGCTGATGAAACAAACATGGCTGTTATCAGTGAAATTGTAAACCCAGCAGATATTGAAGTTGCTTGTGATTACATCGATGTTATCCAAATCGGTGCTCGTAACATGCAGAACTTCGAATTACTAAAAGCAGCGGGTTCTGTTAAAAAGCCTGTATTATTAAAGCGTGGATTGGCTGCTACACTTGATGAATTCGTCAATGCAGCAGAATATATCATATCTCAAGGAAATGATCAAATCATTCTTTGTGAAAGAGGTATCCGTACTTACGAAAAAGCTACTCGTAATACACTAGATATTTCTGCAGTTCCTATCTTAAAACAAGAAACACACTTACCAGTATTTGTTGACGTAACACATTCAACTGGACGTCGTGATTTATTATTGCCGTGTGCAAAAGCAGCTCTTGCAATTGGAGCAGATGGTGTCATGGCGGAGGTACATCCAGATCCAGCGATTGCTCTATCAGACTCAGCACAGCAAATGGATTTTGATCAATTTGAAAAATGGATTACAGAACTTAAGGCAACCCAAGCCGTTCGTGTATAATTTTATTCAGTTGGGGTTTAAACCCCACTGTATAAAATTATAGCCCCTGGCGGATGCCACAGATTTTTTAGATGAAATTTTTCAAGCATGCTTGAAAAAATCTGGGCGCAAATACGCCAAGGCGCATTTGATTTTTCATGAAGACCTCCTACTGTAAAGTAGGAGGTTTTTTTCGAGCTTTTTCGAGATTTTTAACGAATTTGTTAAGAATTGCACAAAGTAATTGCCCTTGCGGAGCAAGTATCGTATGATTATTAGATAAAATAAGCAAACATGACATTTGTTTGAATAAAAAAGTTAATACTAACATATAAGTGGTAACTTGAAATAAGGAGTGCTGTCAATGAATGTGACAATCTATGATGTAGCGAGGGAAGCCAATGTCTCCATGGCAACCGTATCGCGTGTTGTAAATGGTAACCCAAATGTAAAACCAACAACTCGAAAGAAAGTACAAGAAGCAATTGATCGATTAGGCTATCGCCCGAATGCTGTTGCTCGTGGATTAGCTAGTAAAAAAACGACAACAGTTGGAGTAATCATTCCAGATATCTCAAATATTTTTTATTCAGAGCTTGCACGTGGAATTGAAGATATTGCGACAATGTATAAGTACAATATTATCCTGAGTAACTCTGACCAAAATAAGGATAAGGAACTCCACCTATTAAATACAATGCTTGGAAAGCAAGTGGATGGTATTGTCTTTATGAGCGGTAATATTACGGAAGAGCATGTCGAGGAATTTGAAAAGTCGCCTGTTCCGATTGTATTAGCTGCCTCAGTGGAGAGCACAAATACGGTCCCGGCCGTAACAATCGATGTCGAACAGGCTGCATACGACGCAGTAACAGAATTTGCTAATAAAGGTCATAAGAAAATCGCGTTTGTTACTGGTCCATTAAATGAACCAATTAATGGTGAAAAGAAATTAAATGGTTATAAACGAGCTATTGAGGATGCAGGACTTTCTTACAACGAAGAATTTGTAATTGAAGGTGATTACACATACGATTCTGGAATTGAAGGTTTTGAGAGAATTCATGAATTAGCAGATAAGCCAACTGCTATATTTGTAGGTACAGATGAAATGGCATTAGGTGTAATCCATAGTGCACAAGATTTAGGGTATTCGATTCCTAATGATTTCGAAATTATTAGCTTTGATAATACACGATTAGCACTCATGGTGCGTCCTCAGCTTACATCAGTTGTTCAACCGATGTATGATATCGGTGCTGTGGCGATGCGACTTTTAACTAAGTTCATGAACAAGGAAAATGTTGAAGAACAAATCGTGACATTGCCACACCGTATTGAATTTAGAAATTCAACCAAAGAATAGTTGAAAAACACGGCTTGATGCCGTGTTTTTTTATTTATTATTCCGTATTGGGTAAAGCGTTTTTGTTACGGTAAGTGCATTTTTTTCCTCAATTTCTGCTCTTCTAGGAATGGGCGGATAAATAGTAGGCTCATCATCCCAAAAAGCTGGAAGAGTGAGTTTTGCATTTGGTTGCCATTGATTGATCCATTCGACTGGAAGTGCACCACTTATATTTGATTTTTCAATCATCTCAAGCCAGATTAAAGACCATGCTCTAGGTACGACTCTCCATATGTCATATCCGCCTCCACCGACTGCAATCCAGCGACCCTCACAATACTGATGAGCAAGTTGATGAGCAAGCTTTGGAATTTCACGATAGATTTTCATTGTTGCAGACAAATGGGTTAATGGATCATAATAATGCGAGTCGACACCGTTTTGCGTAAAAATAACATCTGGTTTAAAAAACTCAGTTACTTCTGTAAAAGCGGTCGTGTAGGCATGTAACCATGAATCGTCCTCAGTGAATGCATCTAGCGGAATATTAAAGGTATAGCCATAGCCCTTGCCAGACCCCCGCTCAGTCACATTTCCTGTCCCAGGAAATAGATATCGTCCTGTTTCATGAATTGAGAGTGTACAAACAGTTGGGTCATCATAAAATGTCCACTGCACACCATCTCCATGATGTGCATCTGTATCTACATAAAGAACCTTTACATTATATTTCTTTTGCAAATAACGAATCGCGACTGAACTATCATTGTAGACACAAAATCCTGAGGCCTTCCCACGGAATCCATGGTGGAGTCCACCTCCTAAATTAAGGGCATGCTTCGATTTCCCCGACATTACATGGTCTACTGCCGAAAGGGTAGCGCCAACCAATAATGCACTAGCCTCATGCATTCCGGGAAAAATAGGAGTATCCTCCGTACCGATTCCATAGCTATATCCTGTTTCTTTAGGGAGTTTACCTTCCCCTGCTAACTTAACAGCCTCTATAAATTTAGGGTCATGGACGAGCTCCAATTCTTCATCTGTCGCTACTCTAGGTGGAATGATATCCGATTCTTCTAATAAGTTCAAACTTTTGAGTAGATCATATGTAAGCTTTACCCTCGTTTGATTAAAGGGATGATCATTACTAAATCGATATTTTAATAATTCGTCCGAATAGACAAAGACAGATTCTTTCGTCATAATTGTGGCCCTGGAATGGTTGGCCATAGTACAGTGTAGCCACTATCAATTAGATTAGTAATGATCTTATTTGGATTCATTGTTTGAACTCGTAACACAATTATTTTATATTGCGTGTCCTCCTTGTCAGGGTAAACAAGAACACTGTGTATATTTACATTATGATTTTTAATGACATTGACAACATCAGCGAGTGTTCCTGCACGATTATGTACTTTTATTTCGAGTTGTGAACCTGGTTGATTTGCACCTGTTAGTTGTGCAAAGGTATGAAGTAAATCTGTCTCAGTTATAATTCCTACTAACTTTCCATTGGATTCAATTGGGAGACAGCTAATCCGATACTGGAAAAAAATAGCAGAAATCTCCTCAACAAAGTCAAGCGGATGTCCGGTTATTACATCTTTTACCATAATGTCTTTGAGTGGTGAATCTAGTGTTTTTTCATTGTTCGTATAGTCTAGGATCGAAGGCTTTGCATCACGAATATCACGGTCACTAATTAGCCCAATTATGTTTTGATTTATATCTACCACAGGTATATGACGAATTTTTTTCTCATCCATTATTTTAATTGCTGTTGAGATCGTGTCATCAGCTGATAATGTAATGACATTTTTCTTCATAATTTCTTCAACAATCATGCGAATCCCCCCTTACTCACTTAATACTCACTTAATACATGAATCGATTCATAAAGCGTAATCGGTCAAATCTTTCAATCGTATCCTGATTTACTCGTTTGCCAATTCGAGCCATTAAACAGTTGGCAGGGTGTGAACTAATTTCAGGGTCATCTGTTGCAAACCATTCAAGCCCACCGGCACTCATCATTTTTTCCATTACCTTACGATACTCCCAAACATTCAGGCCTGTTCCTTTTAAGTCCCAATGCCAATAATATTCAGTAGTTATAATGAGATAGTCTTCCATAGCATCATCCATCATAGAAACAATTAAAAGATTCTTTCCAACTCTACTGCCTCGAAATTTTGGAATAACTTCGATTGCCCCTAGTTCTATTAAATTTTCTATTTTCCCCTCAGACCAGCGCTCAAGTGGGTCTGGGTAAAGGTATGTAACATACCCTACAATGGTATTATGCTCTCTTGCGATAATAATTCTACCTTCAGGAAGATCAGCAATTTCAATCAATGCTTTATGCTGTTGGTTTGGAGGGCGAAATGCTACCAAGTCCTCGTGAAATTCATAGCTTGCAAGAGCCTCTCCAGTTATGGGACCTTCAATAATGAGCGTACCATGAGAGGTTTTAAGTTCCTTTGCGTTATAAGTTTTCTTATGCTCCACAATGTCACCACCATTCGTAACGTCAATATCATTATACAGGAAACTAGTACAAATGAAGCGTTTTCAGCTTCTGTTACGTTAATTATACAATTTTACAGAAAAATAATATATAAATAAAATTTTAAAAATTGAGAAAAGACGAGTTTTATTTTATAATAGAATAGTAAATAACTTACATAAAGGGGAAATGTATAGTGAAAGTGGAAGCGCTACCAGCAACTAAAGGCAATTATAATTTAAAAGATTATGATGAAGCATATGCGAATTTTGATTGGGCGGAGGTAGAAAAAAGTTTTTCTTGGTCAGAAACAGGCAGGGTTAATATTGCTTATGAAGCAATCGACCGTCATGCAGAAGGTGTAAGGAAAAATAAAATTGCCCTATATTATCGTGATCCATCACGTGATGAGAAATATACATTTAAAGAAATGAAAGAATATACGAACCGTGCGGCTAACGTGTTAAAACAAGCAGCAGATGTGGAAAAAGGTGATCGAGTATTTGTATTTATGCCACGTTCCCCAGAATTGTATTTTACAGTACTAGGGGCTATTAAATTAGGGGCAATCGTAGGTCCACTATTTGAAGCGTTTATGGAAGGAGCAGTACGCGATCGCTTAGAAGATAGTGAAGCGAAGGTAATTGTCACAACTCCAGAATTAGTGGATCGTATCCCATTTAATGATCTTCCTGCATTAAAGCATATTGTCCTCGTTGGTGAAAATGTTACTGAGGATGGCCCATTTATCGATTTTCTTGGACGTTTAAAGACAGCAAGTAAAGAGCTGCAAATTGAATGGGTTGAAAGAACGGATGGCATGCTCTTACACTATACTTCTGGTTCGACAGGTAAACCAAAGGGAGTCTTGCATGTTCATAACGCCATGATCCAACAATACCAAACTGCGAAATGGATTCTCGATTTACAAGAAGATGACATCTACTGGTGTACAGCTGACCCAGGTTGGGTAACGGGTACTTCATACGGCATTTTTGGACCTTGGCTAAACGGAGCTTCAAATGTCATTGTAGGAGGACGTTTTAGACCGGAAAATTGGTATCAAACCATTGAAGATTTTGGAGTTACTGTTTGGTATAGTGCTCCAACTGCATTTAGAATGTTAATGGGCGCTGGTGATGAACTTGTAAAACAATTTGATTTAAGTACATTGCGCCATGTATTAAGTGTTGGAGAGCCACTTAACCCTGAGGTTGTTCGTTGGGGAGTAAAGGTCTTCAACTTACGAATCCATGATAACTGGTGGATGACAGAAACGGGTGCACAGCTTATTAGTAATTACCCTTGTATGGAAGTCAAACCAGGTTCCATGGGTAAACCATTCCCTGGAATTAAGGCTGCCATTGTTGATGATCAAGGTAATGAATTACCACCAAACCGCATGGGCAACCTTGCAATTAAAAAAGGCTGGCCATCAATGATGTATCAAATTTGGAATAATCCCGCAAAATATGAGTCCTATTTTATGCCTGGAGATTGGTATGTATCGGGGGATTCAGCATATATGGATGAAGATGGGTACTTCTGGTTCCAAGGTCGTGTCGATGACGTAATCATGACCTCTGGTGAGCGTGTAGGACCATTTGAGGTTGAAAGTAAGCTTGTTGAACATCCTGCAATTGCAGAAGCCGGTGTTATCGGA
Source organism: Fredinandcohnia onubensis (assembly GCF_002734285.1). Classification (GTDB taxonomy): domain Bacteria; phylum Bacillota; class Bacilli; order Bacillales; family Bacillaceae_L; genus Ferdinandcohnia; species Ferdinandcohnia onubensis_A. The sequence goes on from NZ_NSEA01000003.1 coordinate 83,057, forward strand.
AAGCCTGACCCAGTCAGGGGGGAAATCATTAAAGCGTTCGTGGCACTCGTTGATGGCTTTGTTGCGACAGATGAGTTAAAAGAAGAAATAAGAGATTTTGTGAAAAAGGGATTAGCGGCACATGCTGCCCCTCGTGAAATTGAGTTTAAGGATAAGCTTCCAAAAACTCGTAGTGGTAAAATCATGAGACGTGTTCTTAAGGCGTGGGAGCTTGATTTACCGACAGGCGACCTTTCTACAATGGAAGATTAAAATGTTAACAGAAAAAGAGGTGATCCACTGGATCACCTCTTTTATATTGGTTAATTTCCGTCGTTTTCTTTACCGTTACCTTTACCTTTGCCATTATTTCCATTCTCATTATTAGCACCGTTATCCCCTTCAGCAGGAGGGCTTGGCGGTGGTGGGGTAACGACCTCTGGCTCTGGTTTGTAGTCGCCATTCTTGATTAAAGTTGAATTTGCAAGTGGCGTTTCTTTACCAGTGACATCAACAGCAGTAACATAATAGGCTGCAACGGCGTTTCCAACGTTAAATTGTAAATTCTTTGTAGCAGGAACACTTCCAATTTTCTTGAAGTCTGCTGTGAAATTTGCTGCAGAATAGATTCGATATCCAATGACATCATTGTGATCATGTTTTGCCCATTTCAATGTACCTGAAGAAATCGAGGCACCTTTTACTTGGGACGGAACTGAACCATTATCTTTAAGTTCAGTAGATTCTGTCACGACAAGGTTCTTCCAACGATTATTATTAGGAAGCAGTTGTGAAATGGCCGCTGAATCTTTTAAACCATGCTCCGCTAAAAACTCTTTCTTGATCATGATTCCTTCTTGCACAAATTCCTGTGGTGCACTTGATGGTACACGATAGGCTTTGCCATTTACTTCAATATACTTACCTTTTACAAGGTTATCATCGACCTTCGTCGGAACAAATTTTGCGTTATATATGTCAGATTGTACAAGACCGGCTTCACGACATAAATCTGAAGGAAGTAATCCAGAAAGTCCACAATAGGAGCGACTTACAATTCCTCCAGGCATTTTAAAGTTCTCTTTTGGCTTAACAAGCTCTGGTTTCACATCATATACTGCATTCAATTGTTGTGCCCACAGAAGAATATTTCTTCTTGAATTATAAAGTCCTTTATAATTTAATGCCACTGGCTTTGGTGTATCATAGCCAATCCAAGTACCAAAGGTTACATTTGGGTTTGTTGCAACAAACCAAATATCCCACCAGTCGTTGGTTGTACCCGTTTTACCGGCCCAATCCGCATTAAACTTAAGGTAGCTATTCATTGATGCAGCTGTACCACCATTTATAACATCACGCATCATATCGATTGTTAGATACGCAGTTTGTGGAGAGAAAACCTCAACAGGTTTCACTTCATGCTCGTATACTACATCTCCGTCGTTCGTTTCAATTTTTTCAATCATATAGGCATCAATGAACTTACCTTCGTTAGCAAATGTTGCAAACGCATTTACATTCTCTTCAACTGAAACTCCATCCGTCATACCGCCTATTGCTAAAGATGGTGCATGATAATCTTTTTCATTTAAAGAAGTGAACCCCATTTTCTCTAGGAAAGTAATTGGGCGGTGATCAAATGCCTTTAAGTAAGTCTTGATGGCCGGGATATTCTTAGAGACTTGTAAAGCACGTCTTGCAGACATTAGACCATCAAAGTCATTTGCCCCACCCACGTTATATGGAGTATATTTTCCATATGAAAACTTTACATCGGCAATTACACTTCCAGGCTGTACGAGTCCTAGTTCCATTGCTGGAGCATAGTCCAAGAGCGGCTTCATTGTTGAACCGTTTGAACGCTTCGCACCTAGAGCATGATTGGTTTGTTCACGTTCGAAGTCACGACCGCCCACAAAACTAATTATTTTTCCTGTCCTATTTTCAATTAATACAGAACCGAGCTCTTCTGGTTCGATTACTTGCACATCTTCATTCGTTTCTAAGTTTTTCTTCGTTTCTTTTCGATCTGGACCAAAATATTGAAAATTCTTTACTGCCTCTTGCATTGCATCATATACTTCTTTGTCAATCGTTGTATGGATTTTGTATCCATTTTGACGAAGGTTTCTATCTGCGATAACTTGATAGTGTGATCGAAGTTCCTTGTTTTCTTCAAGATCCTTTTCCTCGTATCCATCATCCTTAGCCAATTTTTTCATCAAAATGTCAGTGGCACGTTTTTCTACCTCAACTGTTAACCAAGGATATTTTTCAGTAGGCTCTGACTTAGGTGGGGCTAGGTTTGCACGAATATCATAGGCAAGTGCTTCTTCATATTGCTTCTGTGTAATGAAGCCACCAGTAAGCATTCGCTCTAAGACTGTTTTCATCCGGTTGAGACCGGGTTCCAAGTTTTCTTTTACCTTTCCACCCTGGTTTGAGAATGGAGTATACACATATGGGTTTTGAGGTAGACCAGCGATAAATGCTGCTTGTGGAAGGTTTAAATCCTTTGCATCTACTCCAAAAATCCCTTTGGCTGCTGTTTGAACTCCAGCGATATTTCGACCTGATGAATTACGGCCATAAGGAATAATATTTAGATATGCTTCTAAAATTTCCTCTTTATCAAAAAACTTTTCAAGTCGTAATGCGATGAGTATTTCCTTAGCCTTCCGGTCAAAGGAAACTTCATTTGATAAGATTTGGTTTTTGATCAATTGCTGGGTTAGCGTACTTCCTCCCGTTTGGATGGGAGAATTTGTTACATCCTGTACGATTGCCCGTAATATCGATTTTGGAACAACTCCATCGTGTTTATAGAAATATTGGTCCTCAGTAGCAATAACAGCATCTAAGACAAATTGTGAAATATTTTCGAGTGCTATTTCTTCACGTTGCAGGTCTGCCCTTAATTGGCCAAGGTAGACCTCATTTGCAAAGTAGACCTCCGTGTTTTCTTCATAGTTATAAATATCTTTTTGTAGACTATCATAGCTACGAACAGGTTCGTCCTTTACCAGAGATGCAAAGTAACCTGCACCAGCTCCACTGGCAAAGCCAAATCCAAGCAGACCAATAATAAAGAAAATTAAAAATAAGTTCCATACAACTCCGTAAGTAACTCTTGCGCCTTTTCGAGCTTTGTTTCCTGTAACCGCTTGAATGACTTTATTTGATAGGACTCTTTGCCAAAAAGAGCTAATTTTTTCAAATATCTGTGATTTATTTAAATTCATAATCATCCCCCTAAAAATCCAAGTTTATTATAGCATATAGCGTAGGGTCATTAATATTATTTTATGAATTTCCATTATTTAATTTGACAATAATAGACAGAATGTGATAGAAAAACCTTATTATAAGGTTAAAAGGAGAATCGAAATTTAATGGATGTTATACAGGATTTGACCTATAGGGGATTGATAAATCAAGTAACGGATCAGGAAGGTTTACAGAATACCTTAAAGAATGAAAAGATTAAATTGTATTGTGGATTCGATCCAACAGCAGATAGTTTACATATTGGCCATTTAGTAGGGGTTTTAACATTGAGAAGATTCCAATTAGCAGGGCATCAACCAATTGCATTAGTAGGTGGAGCGACTGGTTTAATTGGAGACCCAAGTGGTAAAAAGGCAGAAAGAACGTTAAATCCGAAAGAGGTTGTCGTGCAGTTCAGTAATAGCATTAAAAATCAGCTATCACGCTTTTTGGATTTTGAAGCAGAAGGAAACCCAGCTCAAATTGCAAATAACTATGATTGGATTGGAAGCTTAGATTTAATCACTTTCTTGCGTGACATAGGAAAAAGCTTTGGTCTAAATTACATGCTCGCTAAGGACTCTGTGCAATCTCGTCTCGATGCAGGGATTTCATTTACAGAGTTTAGCTATATGATTTTACAATCCTATGACTTCTTGAAACTCTATGAAGATGTAGGCTGCCGACTTCAAATTGGTGGAAGTGACCAATGGGGGAATATCACAGCTGGACTTGAATTAATTCGAAAGACAGTCGAGGATTCAAAAGCATTTGGTCTAACTATACCACTAGTGACGAAAGCTGATGGAACTAAGTTTGGAAAAACGGAAGGTGGTACAATCTGGTTAGATAAAGATAAAACGTCACCTTATGAGTTTTATCAATTCTGGATTAATACAGATGACCGTGATGTTGTTCGCTATTTAAAATATTTTACATTCTTATCCAAAGAGGAAATTGAGGGTCTTGAAGCAGAAATTCAAAATGCACCTGAAAAGCGATTGGCACAAAAGACGTTGGCAGAGGAAGTAACGAAATTGGTTCATGGTGAAGCTGCTTTAGAGCAAGCTGTGAAAATATCAACAGCATTATTCTGCGGTTCTATCCGTGAATTAAGTGCAGAGGAAATTAAACAAGGTTTTAAGGATGTTCCTTCATATGAATACAATGGGGAAACTGAGGTTGGTTTAGTTGATTTATTAGTAATGAGTAAAATTTCCCCATCGAAGCGTCAGGCACGTGAGGATATTGGAAATGGAGCCATCTATGTCAATGGTGAGAGAATCCAAGAAGTTGATGCGGTCTTGACTTCGCAAAATCGAATCGAAGGTCAATTCACCGTCATCCGTCGCGGTAAGAAAAAATATACCTTAATCAAATATTAAAGTAGACAAGGTGCTCCCACGAGGAGCACCTTATTCAATATATTTACGCAACAAAAAGAGGGAAGGGATATCCCTTTCCTCTTTATGAAGATTAACGAGAGTAGAACTCAACGATGAATGCTTCGTTAATTTCTGCTGGTAATTCAGAACGCTCTGGTAAACGAGTGTATGTTCCTTCTAGCTTATCAGCATCAAAAGTTAAATATTCTGGTACGAAAGTAGTAGCTTCGATAGCTTCTTTAATTGCAACAAGGTTACGTGATTTTTCACGAACTGCAATCGTTTGACCAGGTTTTACACGGTAAGATGGAATATCAACGCGGCCACCATCTACAGTAATATGACCATGGTTAACTAATTGGCGAGCTGCACGACGAGTACGAGCAAGACCAAGACGGTAAACTAGGTTATCTAAACGTGATTCAAGAAGAATCATGAAGTTTTCACCAAGGATCCCTTGCATTTTGCTTGCATTGTTGAATGTAGTGCGGAATTGACGCTCATTCACACCATACATATGACGAAGCTTTTGTTTTTCTTGTAATTGTAAACCATATTCAGAAAGCTTCTTGCGTTGGTTAGGACCATGTTGTCCAGGAGCGTAAGGACGCTTTTCTAATTCTTTACCAGTACCACTTAATGAGATTCCAAGACGACGGGATAATTTCCAGCTTGGACCAGTATAACGAGCCATGAATGACTCCTCCTTCAATGTTTTTATTTTGTTGTAAAATAAAAACAGATGTGCTAGATGCTCTCGACTATTTTGTTTTCATGTACCTTCGCTCTAGCAGCCAAGAGTTACGTGATACACCATCTATGAGCTAAAAGCTCACGTAGAGGAACAAAATAGAACAAAAACCTACTCACATACGCTGCAATATTTTACACAACGATCATTATATGATTTTTACTAAAGGAAGTCAAGTTATCATAAAAATATACATAAAACGGCAAGATCTTCGACTTTTTATGGAGGAAATTCGATTATAAACATAAAGACGTAATAAATTTGGATTTTTTACGATATAATAAAACATTTTTCGTGCATTTTCTATTATAATAGATTTAATAAGTACTTATGTTAGATGGGTGATAAATCATGAAGTTTCCAAATGAAGAGTTGAGATATGAGCAACTATTTAGAGTAACCTCTAAGTTTCATTCAACAATGGATATAGATGCTGTGCTCGAAGAGGTTATGAATACATTACAAGATGTATACCCATCATTTACATTTACCTTATTTCTTGCACATGATAATAAACGACATAATGTTATTCCGATTAAAGATATACAAGAATATGAACATGGTGAACATTCGCTTGTTATGCAAGCGTTTGTATCTGGAGCTTTGCAACTTGAAGATTCGGTTGCCGATAAAAAATCGGTCATTTATGCTCCTTTAAAAGGTAGGCAGGGTGTTTATGGAGTTTTACAAATTAACGCCCATTACGGATTGGTATTTCCGAATTCAGAGATCCAGTTTATTGAACTTTTGGCTAATACAGCTGGACATGCATTCGAAAACGCTCAACTCTACCAACAATCCAAACAATTAATTGCTGACCTACAATTAATTAATGAAACTTCACATAAGTTAAATTCTAATTTACGATTAACAGAAACAATGACATTCATGACATCTCAAATCAAAGCTTCCTTTGGCGCAAATGAAGTAGGCTTTTTATTACAATCGAATGAACAAATAGAGGTACTTCCGGGAAGTACTACTTTTTTTGAAGAAGGACATGGCGAGCAATATGTTTTATATTGCCTTGATCGAATTTTAACAGAAAAAGAACCTCTATTCATAGGAGATTTACAGGGAGATCCAGCATTGGGCAAATCCATCTATCGATCTATGATGTCTGTTCCAATTGTACAAGGCAATGAAATTTTGGGTGTTGCCATTGTTTTACATGAACTGCCTTATTTCTTTTCTTTTGACAAATTTAAACTCCTGCAATCCTTGATCTATCATTCATCCTTGGCTTTTACAAATTCAATCCTCCGGGAGGAACTTGAAAAATTGGTAATCACCGATTATTTAACCAAACTTTATTCCCGTAATCACTTAGAGGACTGTGTGCACAAATCATTGGAAACAGATGCTTTTGGTACGTTTATATTAATTGACATTGATGATTTCAAAGGCATTAATGACACTTATGGTCATCAAGTTGGAGACGAAGCGATTATTCAAATAGCTAATCTCATCAAGGAAAATATCCGTGACAATGATATAGGAGCAAGATGGGGTGGAGAAGAACTCGCAATTTATCTGCCTAGAGTAGATTTAGCTTCAGGTATTGCTGTTGCAGAACGGCTCGGAAAAAGGGTGGAACAGAATTCAAATCCCAAAATCACAATTTCATGTGGGGTGGCTACCTGGTATAAGGAATTCAGAGAAACATTTCAAAGTCTATTCCACCGTGCAGACAATGCACTGTATGTAGCTAAACAATCAGGGAAAAATCAAGTTATTCCTAGTGAAAATAAAGTAATTGAAGGGCATCTATAAATGGATGTCCTTTTTGGTGAAAAAAAGAACTTGTCCTCGTTAACGAGTAAAACCAAGTAAACCTCTACGAAAATAGAAAACGCTTTCAAAACAACCCTTCTTGTCATATGCTAATGATATAATCAAAAGTTTTAAGGGGGATAAGGGAGCATGAGCAAGGAAAGTAAATATTTTGACACTTTAGCGATACATGGTGGCGGACCAACTTCTCCAAATGGGAGTTTAACACCACCACTTTACCAAACATCAACTTTTACATTTGAAACAGCTGAACAAGGAGAAGCTCGTTTTGCTGGAACGGATGAAGGATATATATATTCTAGATTAGGGAACCCAACAGTAAAACTTTTAGAAGAAAGAATTGCTCTCTTAGAGGGCGGGGATGCAGGGCTTTCATTTGGATCAGGGATGGCTGCTGTCTCGGCTGTGTTACTTGCATTAACAAAATCCGGTGATCATATCCTCTGCTCACAGGGATTATATGGGTGTACCTTTGGTCTACTTCAGATGATGAATGAGAAGTACAATATTGAACATGATTTCAGTGAAATGGACGATGAGGAGGAAATAATTTCCAAAATTACTCCACAGACAAAACTAATCTACATTGAGACACCAATTAATCCAACTATGAAACTCATTGACTTACAAAAGGTTGTTAAGATTGCGAAACTGCTTAATATCCCTGTTGTTGTGGACAATACTTTTAGTTCACCGTATTTGCAGCAACCAATTAAATTGGGCTGTGATATTGTGGTACACAGTGCCACAAAGTATATTGGAGGACATGGTGATGTTATCGCAGGTCTTGTCGTTGGTAAAAAGGATTTTATTCAACAGGTGGCAATGACAACAAAAAAGGATATTGGTGGTATTATGTCTCCGTTTGATGCATGGCTTTTACTTCGCGGGCTAAAAACACTGCCTGTAAGGATGGAGCGCCACTGCGATAATACAGAAAAAATCGCATCGTTACTAAAAGAACATAAAAATGTGGAGCGAATTTTTTATCCTGGAGATATAGAAAGTCCAGCGTACGAGATAATGAAAAAACAAATGAGCAAGCCCGGCGGACTTATATCTTTTACAATTAAAGGCACAAAGAAGGACGCGCAAAACGTTCTAAATCGAGTAAAGTTAATCAAAATTGCTGTGAGTCTAGGTGATACAGAGACTCTCATTCAGCATCCAGCAACAATGACACATGCTGTTGTACCAGAAGAATCCCGATTAAAGATGGGGATTACAGATAATTTAATTCGACTTTCGGTAGGATTAGAAGCATGGGAAGATATATGGGATGATTTAAATCAAGCGTTAAACGGATAAAGGGAGAACTCAAATTGAGAGGTCCAGCGACTCGTTAAGACGGGTAAATAAAAATGCCAGAGAGGACAAAAATCCTCACTGGCGTTTTATTTTTATAGATGTTTTTCTAAAACTTTCACAAATTCCTCAAGGCATTGTTGGTCCACTTCATCAAAGCGCTCTTTGATTGGGCTGTCGATATCTAACACGCCAAAAACTTCACCATTCTTCATAATTGGAACAACAATTTCCGATTGGGAAGCACTGTCACATGCAATATGACCTGGGAAAAGGTGAACATCTGCCACTCTTTCCGTCTTTTGATTTTGGGCTGCAGTGCCACATACCCCACGTCCCATTTTAATTCTCACACATGCAGGTAAGCCTTGGAATGGTCCGAGAATAAGTTCATCTTCTTTCTTTACATAAAAGCCAACCCAATTGACATTATCTAAAAATTGGTTAAGTAATGCTGAAGCATTTGCTAGATTTGCTATTTGATCTTGTTCGCCTTCAAGTAAAGCTTGTAACTGTTTTGTTACTAGTTTATAGTCTTCTGCTTTATTACCTTTGTATTGTTCGACATGAAACATTATGATTCCCCTCCATTTGAGTAATACCTACATAAATTATATTAAATGATAGCTTAAAGCGCGTGACTTGTCGATAAAATCTTAAAGGAATCCACCTTAGTATATCGAAATCTATACTATATTAAGGGTAAGGTGGGTTGGTTATGAAAAGTAAAACGATGAAACAAAAAATTATTGAGTCGTCCGTATTCTTATTTAATACAAAAGGCTTTGATGGAACTACAGTTCGTGAAATTGCGAAAAGAGCAAATTGTAATGTCGCCAATATCTCCTACTATTTTGGAAACAAGGAAGGTTTACTAGAACATTTAGTTTCTTCTTACCTTGAAGGATATTTAACTATTGTCGAGCATGCCTATATTGAATTGGATAACAGAACGGCAAGAGAATGTTTATTGCTTGCGGTCAGAGGTGTAATGGAATACCAAAAGAATAATCGTCACTTATCACGTTTTGTGCAAAGGGAAATTACTTTTGATACCACTTTGATTCGTGAAATCATGACCACCTATATGACGAAAGAAAAATATTATTTCCAAGCCATTTTTGAAACAGGTATAAAACAACAGGAATTTACCCTTATTCCAATCCCCTATGCCATCATGCAATTAAAGGGGATGTTATCCATGCCTTATCTACACCCTCAATATATGTCAGAAGTTTTACATTTAATGCCTTATGAGTTGTATGTTAGTGAACAATATTGTCATGAAATAGAGAAATGGGTAAACACGACAATTTGTAAACAACCACAAACGATAAAAAATAAAGTAACTCAGCTTCCCGTTAATATCTAGTTGGTGACACTAAAACAGCATTATTAAATAGATGATCAAATCCTTGATTTAAATCCTTCCTGCTATGGGCATCGGAACCATAGACGAGAGGGATTTTTCGTTTTATTGCCTCTCTAATGATTGTCTCTGGTGGATATACCTCTCGACAAAGTGGCTTATTGATACCTGCACCATTATAATCCAAGGCTAATCCAAGATTCGCAATTTGGTCGAGTATCGAGTGAATTTTCTCATCGAATTGCTTGGATACCGGGAATTTCTTTTGAAACTTATGAACAAGTGTAATATGGCCAATCCTTTTTGGCTTAAACTGACCAAGATTTGCCGTTATAGAACGCGCCAATGTATCATAATAAGCTTCATAGACTGCCTCAACGGAGGAAAAGTCACTGATCATAGTCGCAAATGTGTCAGGACTATAATCGAGGCAATAATACTGTTCTTGTTTTTTTAAAAAATGAACAGAGAGAATGCTATCGTTCAAATATCGGCCATACTCGTTCAAAAAAGTCCTCGTATCCTCTTCATATCCCTCAATATAGTCGACCTCTAACCCAATATTGATTTTAATATCTGATGCAAACTTTTTTTGAAGCTCGGTTAATACAGAAATATAGTTTTCTAGATGATTTTCGTCCATTCCACTGTCCTTTTGAGGTGTGGGATCGTTAAATCGTGATGGAAGTGGTGCATGTTCTGTGAACGAAATTTCATTAAACCCTAAATCGAGTGCACGGGCGATATAATCCTCAAACGGGTCCTTTGTACCATGTGGGCAATAGGGTGTATGGATATGACCATCTGCTTTCATCGACAAATCCCTCATTTTTATATAAATTTTGTAAAAAATTTTAAAAGTTTTAGTCAAAAATTGTCGTTTACATGGTATCATAAATACAATAAAAAAACATTATTACTTTATTTCGCAAATTTTTGCGAAATAAAGTAATAGCCTCCGGCGGATGCCACAGATTTTCAATGGAAAATTTTCGAGCAGGCTCGAAAAAATCTGGGCGGCAATTACGCCAAGGCATACTTGATTGTGATATTTAATATAAAAATTAAAAACTAATATACATAAAAGTCTAGAACGAGATTGATTGTGGGAGCAAGGAGGCCAAATTATGGAGATCATAATCGGCATAATCGTAGTAGCAAGTTCAGTAACTATTTTTGGGTTTTATTCGAGAAAAAAGATATATAAAGATGTTGATAGGCTTGAAGCCTGGAAGATAGATATGATGAATCGGCCAGTCACCGATGAAATAGCTAAAGTGAAAGAGCTTAACATGACAGGTCAAACGGAGGAATTATTCGAACGTTGGAGAAAGCAATGGGATGAAATTGTTACTGTCGCTCTTCCAGATGTTGAGGAATTATTATTTGATGCTGAAGACTTAGCGGATAAGTATCGTTTTGGGAAAGCAAAACGGGTACTGGCACAAATCGAAGCAATCTTAAATGATGCTGAAAGCAATATTGCCATTATTTTAGAAGAGCTTAAGGATTTAGTAGGCAGTGAAGAAAAAAATCGTGTTGAGGTTGATGAATTAAACCAACAATATCGGGAACTTAAAAAGAATTTACTAGCGCATAGACATACTTTTGGACGTGCTGAAAAACAGCTTGAAATGAATCTGGAAGGTGTTTATGGGAAATTTAAAGAATTTGAAGAAGCAACGACGAATGGGAATTATTTTGAGGCAAGAGAAATTGTTCTCCTGATTAAGGATGCACTATCCGTAACAAAGCAGCAAATGGATGAGATCCCTCATTTATTACATGAATGCCAAAGTTCGATTCCAAACCAGTTAAATGAAGTTTCTGAAGGGTACATCCAAATGGAGGAGGAAGGCTATTCTCTCGGGCACCATCAAATTGAGAAAGAAATTGAAAGAATGCGCGAGCAATTATCCCAATATATTTCTCTTATCGAAGAGCTAAAGCTTGAAGATGTGAAGAAGGGAATTGAAGAAGCAAGAGAGTCACTAGATACAATCTATGATTTACTGGAAGCTGAAGTCAAAGCAAATCAGTTTGTGAAAAAAGAGGTTGAGAAGATCGAACAAGATCTAGAGGACTTAGTTGAAGGTAGTAAAAGTACAGAAGAGGAAACAACATTTGTTCAACAAAGCTATCATTTAAATGAAAATGATCTGGAACGACACCGGAATATCGTAAAACAAATTAAACAACTGGTTAAGCAATATGTATCTGTTCAATCAAAGCTTGAAGGAGATCAAATTGCCTATTCTCTAATTAAAACGGAGCTAGAAGAAGTGTATGGTAAGATCCAGGATGTGAAGGAAGAGCACTTACAATTTTCAGAAATGCTGAAAACACTTCGTAAGGATGAGCTCCATGCAAGAGAACAAATTTCGGAAATGAAGAAGCAACTTGCAGATGCGAAACGACTAATCTCAAAAAGTAATATCCCAGGTCTACCAGTAAAATATTCTGAGCTCATTTCGGAAGCGAGATTATCTCTTACACAGGTAATGAATAGTCTCGAGGAAAAACCACTTAATATGAATACGGTGAATCAAACATTACAAAATGCGCTTGATATAGTTTCACAAACATATAAGCAAACAGAAGAAATGATTGAGCAAGTATATCTTGCAGAAAAGGTCATTCAATATGGAAACCGATATCGAAGCCATAATTCAAAAATTGCAGTTAGTTTACTCGAAGCTGAGAAATCTTTTAGAAATTATGAATATGCACTTGCATTAGAACAAGCTGCAACAGCAATCGAAGACGTAGATCCTGGAGCATTGAAAAAAATTGAAGTATTGCTTGAAGATGATTCTAAGTAAAGGGCCTCAAATTGGGGTCCTTTTCCTTTTTTTATTTTATAAATGTATGTTATCATTTTGTTTGCAAATATCTGCAATAGTAGGAGTAATTAGATGATTTATTTAGATAATAGTGCAACAACAAAACCTTTTGATGATGTAATTGAATCTTATATAAAAGTCGCAAAAAATTATTTTGGCAATCCCTCTTCCTTACATGGAATAGGGGGACAAGCTGAAAAGCTATTAAGTCAATCCCGGACCCAGATTGCTACCCTTTTACAGGTAAATCCACAGGAAATCATTTTTACTTCTGGAGGATCTGAAGGGAATAATTTTGCGATTAAAGGAATTGCCTTACAATACAGTAATCGAGGCAAACATATTATTACAACATCAATAGAGCATCCTTCCATAACTGAGGCATGCAAGCAATTGTCGGAACTTGGGTTTGATATCACCTATCTTCCAGTAGACGAAAATGGTGTTGTTTCGATCGAAGATTTGAGAAATTCAATTCGTGAAGATACGATCTTAGTTTCTATCATACATGTAAATAATGAGGTTGGGACAATCCAGCCGATTCAAGAAATTGGAAAACTTTTAGAAAAGTACCCGAAGATTATATATCATGTTGATCATGTACAGGGAGTAGGTAAAACTCGTCTAGATTTCAATAAGGCAAAACTTGATTTATGTACAATTTCAGGACATAAGTTTAATGGACTTAAAGGAACAGGCGTTTTATATGTCCGTCAAGGTGTAAGAATCAAGGCTTTAATCGGAGGCGGTGACCAAGAAATGCAAAAAAGGGCGGGAACAGAAAATGTTGCTGGATTTGTAGCCCTTGCAAAAGCATTAAGGTTAACCATTGAGAACAGAGAGGGAAATATTAAACATCTAACTCGATTAAAAGAAACCATTATTGATCAATTATCAAGAATGAATGGTATTACCATACACACACCTGAAGATAGCAGTGCACCACATATCATCAATTTTTCGATTAATGGTTTAAAGCCTGAAGTATTTGTTCATTTATTAGAAGAGAAGGAGATATATGTTTCGACTACCTCCGCATGCTCATCCAAAAATAATGAACCAAGTAAAACATTGCTTGCGATGGGAGTGCCTGAAGCTCTTGCTAATAGTTCAATACGAATCAGCCTGTCGCATCAAAACAAACTGGAAGAGATTCCGATTTTAATAAATGCAATTGAAAATGCAATACAGAAATTACAACATGTAATGGGGGAACAAAATGGAATATGATCACATTCTAATACGATTTGGCGAAATTACAACAAAAGGTCGAAATCGTAATCATTTCATTAATAAACTTACAAATAATATAAAAAGAAAGCTTACTGATTACAAAGGACTTACATTTGAAAAAACAAGAGATCGAATTTATATAAAGTTAAATGGAGAACCACATGAAGGAATAGTCGAAGTTCTCAAAAATATCATCGGTATTCAGTCCTTTAGTCTTGCTTTAAAGGTTGAAAGTGAAATCGAAAAAATAAAAGATGGTGTTTTAGCTGCCATTAAACAACTAGATCATCAAGGAAAGACCTTTAAAATATCTGCACGACGTTCAGATAAAAGTTTTTCACTTGATTCCAATCAATTGAATTATGAATTAGGGAGTCATATTTTAAAGAATACCCAGGAAATCTTCGTCAATGTGCACACTCCTGATATCAATATTCGTGTTGAAGTGCGAAAGGAAGCAACTTATATTACCTTTAAAGATGAGAAAGGTGTAGGAGGACTTCCAGTTGGTTCAAGCGGGAAAGCAATGCTTATGCTTTCGGGTGGTCTTGATAGCCCTGTTGCCGGTTATTTATCAATGAAGAGGGGATTAACAATTGAGGCTGTACATTTTCACAGTCCCCCATATACAAGCGATCGTGCACGCCAAAAAGTGATTGACCTTGCACAGCAACTTACTGAATTTTCGGGTACGGTTAAACTGCATATCGTCCCTTTTACTGACATTCAGATCACGATTCAACGACAAATCCCTGAAAACTATACGCTAATTTCAACTAGACGGATGATGCTTCGGATCACGGATGAAATAAGAAGAAGACGTAATGCACTTGCGATTGTGACGGGTGAGAGCCTTGGACAAGTGGCAAGTCAGACACTGGAGAGTATGCATGTCATTAATAACGTCACCAGTACACCAATTATTCGTCCACTGGTTACTGTTGATAAATTTGATATTATTGATATGGCTAAGAAAATCAATACACATGATATTTCAATTCGTCCATTTGAAGATTGTTGTACAATTTTTACACCTTCTGCTCCCAAAACAAGACCAAAGCTAGAAAATGTAACCCATTATGAAAGCTACACTGATTTTGAGAGCTTAATTGAAAAAGCCGTTAATGAAACTGAAATTATTACATTGGATGGATCTAAGAAAGAAGAAATCGAAGACCTTTTTTAAAAGAAAATCATTCTAAGATTTACCAATAGATTAAATGTATTGTGCCATGTGATTTTACACATTATATACTCACAAGGAGGTGAAGTCACATGGCAAACAACAACAACAGCAACCAACTATTAGTAGCTGGTGCACAACAAGCAATTGATCAAATGAAATTTGAAATCGCTTCTGAATTTGGTGTAAACCTTGGTGCTGATACAACTTCTCGTGCTAACGGATCTGTTGGTGGAGAAATCACTAAGCGTTTAGTATCTTTCGCTCAACAACAAATGAGCGGCGGAGGTAACTTCTAAAAACAAAAAAATAGATGGCTACAAGGACGGGTTCACTCCCGTCCTTTTTTTGTATTTTGAAAAAATTAAAATCTGATATTATAACCAGGTCACAATTTTTTCACAAAACCCCTCCAAATTGTTGAAAAATTTTTATATAATTAGAAGATAAAGATTGAGGAGGAATGATTGTGAAAAGAGAAGATTTACTTGCACCTTTACGGTATAACCTTGTTCAGGAAATTGAAAAATATGCAAAAGATCCTAAAAAAATTGCATTGAAATGGGAAGATGAGCAGGGAAGCAAACAGGAAATTACATACGTTGACCTCTTCAAGAATGTAAATAAAATTGGTAATACATTTATCAACAAAGGTCTAAACAAAGGGGATAAGGTTTTAGTTATTATTCCGAGATTAGTGGAAGCATATATGGTTTATTTAGGGGCGTTAAAGGCTGGATTAGTTGTCATCCCAAGCTCAGAAATGCTTCGTACAAAAGATCTTCAGTACCGAATCACACATGGCGATGTAAAAGCCATTATTAGCTATCACCCATATTGTGATCAATTTTCATCCATCGAAAATATTGAGCAAATCGAGAAGTTTGCAGTTGGGGAAAACGTGGAAGACTGGGTTTCTTTAGAAGAGGAAATGCAAAGTCAATCTGAAGAACTTGCAGTAGCAGAAACAAGCAAGGATGATATAGCTTTCCTTTCCTATACTTCCGGAACAACCGGTAATCCGAAGGGCGTTGTCCATACACATGGCTGGGCATATGCACATTTAAAAACAGCAGCTCCATATTGGTTAAGCATAAATGAATCGGATACGGTATGGGCAACAGCGGGACCTGGCTGGCAAAAATGGATTTGGAGCCCATTTCTTTCAGTTTTAGGTAGTGGGGCAACTGGATTCGTATATCACGGGAAATTTGATCCTAATAAATATTTGGAATTGTTAAGCTCGTATAAAATTAATGTACTATGTTGTACACCAACCGAATATCGTCTTATGGCAAAGGTTGAGAATCTGTCTGATTACTCACTCCCAGATTTGCATAGCGCTGTATCGGCAGGTGAGCCTTTAAATCGTGAAGTTATTGACACCTTTAGAAGAGAATTTAATATCGAGGTACGCGATGGATACGGGCAAACTGAAAATACCCTTTTAGTTGGAGTACTAAAAGGCATGAAAATAAAACCTGGATCAATGGGTCAGCCTACACCAGGTAATAATGTTGAAATTGTCGATGAGTTTGGGAAGCCTTGTGGTGTTGGTGAAGTGGGAGATATTGGCGTTCATGTGAACACTCCTGCCCTTTTTAAAGAATATTACAAGGACCCTGAAAGAACATCGATGCAATTTAGAGGCGATTATTATATTACAGGTGACAGAGCGAAAAAGGACGAAGATGGCTATTTCTGGTTTGAGGGACGTGCCGATGATATTATCATTAGCTCAGGCTACACAATTGGGCCATTTGAGGTAGAAGATGCACTTGTAAAACATCCATCTGTAAAAGAGTGTGCAGTTGTAGCAAGTCCAGATGAAATTCGAGGTAATATTGTAAAAGCTTTTGTTGTATTACGTGAAGGCATTACTTCCAATGAGGAGTTAGTAAAAAAGCTACAAGAACATGTAAAGCAATTGACAGCACCGTATAAATATCCTAGAAAGATTGAATTTGTAAATGACTTACCAAAAACAACTTCAGGGAAAATTAGAAGAATTGAGCTTAGACAGGCTGAATTAGTAAAAGGTAAAGTACAATAATGTATTGAATTTAATGAGAAAGCCAATCCTGTGAGTGTGGATTGGCTTTTTATCAATCTAGGCTCGAATTTCTTGTTGCATAAATAAAATGTATGCAATAGCAAAGCAAATCAAAGATGCGGCAATTAAACCAGTTACTTGTGGCCAAATGAGCAATAGGCTCTGCCCAAGAGGTAATGGACTTGCAACAGCACCAATTGTTTGCTCCATTGTTAATGGACCGAGGCTTCTTACCGTTGGGGAAAGAAGCGTTGTTGTTGATTCGTTAAATAAATAGTTAGGCGATAAACGCATGATATTGAGGACTACTCCTTGCTTACCAATGATATCCTCAGTACTTGTTAGGGTATTAGGATTTAAGATAGATTTTGACAGCAATTCCACAATCATTGTATAAAACACACTGAAAAATAACCAAACTGCGATACTTGATAAGGCAGATGTTGCAGCTTGCCTAAAACAAATTGAAAACAAAATTCCTAGGTTTAACCAAAAAGCGATATATGAAATACATAACAGTAAGAAAAAGAAAATTCTACTGAATTCTTCAAATGTAGGAGGAATGCCTAAAATTAATATCCCAAATCCCATTACAAGAAACCCTAATGAAAAAAATAACAAACAATTTATTAATAAGGCAGCAGTAAATTTTCCGTTAATTACAAAATCCCTAGGAATTGGTTGAGCCATTAACCGGCTTAAAGTGCCTTTATTTCGTTCAGAGACAATCGCATCAAAGCCCAGTGCAATCCCGAGAAGCGGACCGAGAAAACCTACAAACGTGATAAAAGATGGTAGTGTGCCATCAGATACAGTAAATAGTTTCAAAAATAAATAGGAATCCCTTGCAATTGCTTGTGCATCTTCAGAAGCCTCAAGCGAATCTTGAATGGTTAATACGGCAGTATAAAGGGAACCAATACAAGTAAGTAAAATAATCCCCAATAAAATAGTGATTCGCCAACTTGTAATGTAGTCTGAAAATTCCTTGCGCACAATTGCAGAGAACACTCCTAGATTCGAGTATTGTCTCGTTATTTCTAAATCTCTCCTGCTGCCATAGAATTTTTCCTTTATACTAGCGAGATTCATTAACTTCACGTCCTTCGAAATAGCGATGGTAGATTTCATCTAGCCCAAAATCTTTTTTGCTTATATGGTGCAATGAGGCCCCTGAATGAATGATAGTGGCGCTAATCCGTGCAGAAATATCCTTGTAGCAATAAATATCAATTACACTTTCATTCAATACCTCGATTTTATTTACATGTTCAAGCTCTCTTATATCATCCAACAGACGGTCATTGATTCCACTTACAATAACTCTAATCACAAAAGTATCCTTTAATAATAGTTTCCCCATGAGTTCCTCGATGTTTCCATGAGCCAGTAGCTCCCCATTAACAAATATTCCTACACGGTCACAGATTTGCTGAACTTGGTGTAAATGATGAGAAGAAAGTAAAATGGTCTTATGATCCTTTTCTTTTAATTCTTTTATCAGTTGTAGAAATTCTCGTACTCCTTCCGGGTCAATACCCAATGTCGGTTCATCAAGGATAATGACTTCAGGGTCTTTCATAAGCACGTCCGCGAGTCCAAGTCTTTGTCGCATTCCTCTTGAATATTTTCCGGTCTTCTTATGTGCAACATCAGTTAAGTTAACTTTTTGTAACAAATGTTCTGCTCTCTCCATTGCTTGTTTTCGATTTATATTGTTAAGGCTTGCTGTATAAAGTAGATTTTCTAAACCTGTCATATGCTGATAAAAGCCCACATCATCTGGTAAGTAACCTACCTTCTGTTTTACTTGAATTGGATTGCGGGTTGAGTTTATTCCACACACTTGCACTAATCCCGAATTAGGTGTACTTAAACCAAGCATCATTAAAATAGTAGTCGTCTTCCCAGCTCCATTTGGTCCTAGTAATCCAAAGATTTCACCCTTTGAAATGGAAAGAGATAAGTTGCGAACGGCAAAAAAAGCCTCATATCGTTTTGTAAGCTGTTCTAGCTTAATGATCGGATTAGTATCCATCAATATTATCTCCTCCCATATTTTCGAAAGATATAATACAATCCACCGAGTACTCCAAGTATAATCAGGATTGCAACTGCACCCCATAAGGTAGATGTTTCAACGGATACACGGAAAGTTGCATCAGAGGATGCTTCTGCTGCTGATGCGCTAAATGTTGTGACATAATCCCCTGCAATTGCTTCATCAGGTGCAGTAATGGTAGCTTTTACGGTTTTTGATTCACCAGGCTTTAGTTCAGATATTGAACTAGTATCAAATTCGGTTTCCCATTTTGGAGGCGTGTTGGATGTAATATTTACATCAAGTAATGGAGCTGTACCCGTATTTTTTATGACAAGATCAACAACTCGATTATCTCCTGCGGTTATATCCGTACTTAAATTTCCTGTTGGAGTACTGATTTCAATTCCATACGAACCAGTTATAACAGCGTCTAAAGTTATTTCTGCTGATGTGCTACCTGTTGATGCACTTATTGGAATTTTAAATGACCCTGCTTCAACTTTTTCAGGGGGTGTAACTTCAACTGTTATATCTTTTGATTCATTTGGTTCAATGGTAATGGAAGAAATGGAATCAGAACCTGATTTGAAACGAACTCCCCAGCCTTTATCGGCCGCCGAACTTAGTGCATAATTTTGTTGTTCGGCTGTCCGATTTCGTAGTTTTACAGTATAAGTGAAATTGGAATCAGCATGCCCTTGTAAATTTTTTTGGTCAGAAGTTAGCTCGGATTCAAAGGAGCCTTGCTCGGACAGAGTAATAAGCAATGGGAGCTTACTGTTACTACCGTTATCTGAAGCCACGAGGTTGAAGCGATAATCGGCTTTTTTAGCATTTAAGGGGATACTAATATCAACATTTAGAGCCTCCTCACTATTTCCTTTAACAGAAAGTTCACGTATATCCCTTCCACCAGAAGTGATTGAATAATCCCAACCCTTTGGAATGTTTTCAAAATCAAAAGACATGTTTTGAATGCTTGATCCAGTATTTGTTACATTTACTGAGTAAGTAATCGTTTCCCCCGGAGTTGCTGATAGCCCGGTATAGGGCGTGAATAATGTAACATTTTCAACAGCGTGAACTTTTCCTACATTCATAAGTGCCATAAAAAGTACAATAAAGGAAAAAATACAAATCATTTTTTTGTTCATCTTATGAACCTCCTAAATTTTTTTCGTACTTGATACGAGAAAAATGGTCAAATGGATTTATATTTTCGAAAAAAATTTGTAAAATTTAATTAAAAGATTAAATCTGAGGCGATTACTATGGACCAAAATCAGGAAAGTATTCAATTATTGAAAAGAGTTCAAAATGGTTCTCGAATAGCTTTCGACCTTTTTTATGAAAAGCATTATTCGTTTGTATTAAACATTGCATTACACATTATCGGAGACCATAGCGAAGCAGAGGATGTAAGTCATGATGTTTTCCTAGAGGTATTTCAAAAGCCAAAACAATATAACCCTTCAAAAGGGAGTGTAAAAGCATGGCTTGCGGTAAAAACCAAAAGTCGTTCATTGGATCGATTGCGTAAAAAAAGGCCTGTTCTAATGAACCGACTAGAAAGCATTTTAACTAAGAATGAAAAGGGAGCGGATCTTCATTTTCTATCAGAATTACAGAATAATATTATTATAGATGCTCTAGATCATCTGCCAAATGAACAGCGAGAAGCACTTATCCGTTCTTATTTTCAGGGAGAAACACATAAAGAGATTGCAAACTCGATGGAAAAACCATTAGGATCAGTTAAATCTTTAATCCGTTATGGGATTCAAAATCTTCGAAAGCAAAAACTCTTACTACATTGGATGGAATCTAGTGGTGGTGATAAACATAATGGATAAACATGTACCAGAACAAAAATTAATTGATTTTACATTAGGTCAATTAAATGAAGTTGAACATAACTGGATTAAAACACATGTGGATAAATGTACTCTTTGTTATGAAAAAATGAATAATTGGGAAGTTATTTTAAATAAAGATTCGATACACGTTAAATCTAGTTTAGATAACAAGGAAGAGCTCTGGAATAAGATTCGTAAAAATAATAAAGCGCAGAAAATACCACCAAAACTCTTGCTTAAACTTGGTAGTGTAGCAGTAATTTTATCATTGGTATTAGTTACGACAAATTTATATATTAGTCAAAATAACAAGGTTTCAATGGTGGATTATCAAGAACGCGAGGCGAAAAGACTTATAAGTAAGCCGGATACGAAACAGTTGAATATTATACCTCTCTCCCGTAGTGGAAACATAAACGGGGATATATGGATAAATAGCTTAACAAAAGAAATGCTCATTGAAATAAACGGTCTTGCAAATCTGGATAATCATGATTATCAGTTATGGATTATTTATGAAAATGATAATATGCAGGGAGCAATAATTCCAAATGAAAATGGTTCATCGAAAGTATACTTACGTGGAATGGATATCCACAAATTTAAAATGATAAAAGCCAGTGTTGAGCCCAAGGGAGGAAGTTTATATCCGACAGGACCAGAAACATTCTTTGTAGAATTAAAGGATTAAATTTAAAAATAGATGGGTGAGATGAGTTAAATGGGATCCTTGTGGACAGGTGGAAGAATATACACCATGGAACATGAAAAAGATGTGGTTGAGGCAGTTTTCGTAGAAGGCGGTATGATTGTTGCTACTGGATCAAAAATAGATTTGGAAAAACGATATAAAGAAAGAATTTCGAAGCTAATTGATTTAAAAGGGAGTACGATGCTTCCAGGATTTGTTGATAGCCATATGCATCTCATTGGCCATGGGGAAAAATTAATGAAACTGGATTTTTCGGAGATGACGTCCTCCCAAGAAATTTCGGATTCCATACAAGAGTATGTAAAAGATAAATCAAAAGGCGAATGGATTATTGGAGAAGGATGGAACGAAAACCAGCTTCCTGACCGAAAGATTTTTCACCGTATTGAGCTAGATGAGCTCTCACCCAATAATCCACTGCTGTTAAAACGAATTTGTCGGCACGCAGTTGTTGTGAATACAAAGGCACTCGAATTGGCTGGTATAACAGATCATACCCCGAACCCTGAGGGTGGCATTATTGTAAGAGATACAAATGGACATGCTACAGGGTATTTATTGGATAAGGCTCAGGAGCTAGTAAAAAATGTGATTCCGCAGGTAACGGAAGACTACATTCAAAATGCGCTTCGTTTATCCATCGGGGATTGTCTGAGTAAAGGTCTTGTTGGTGGACATACAGAGGATTTGAATTATTACGGGGGATTTGAGCGAACATATAGAGGATTTCAAAAGGTAATCAAAGAAGATGGTTTCAAATTTAGAACAAATCTTTTAGTTCATCATGAAGCTGTTGATGACATGCACCGTTTAGGATATTCATATGGTGATGGGGATGAATTTCTTGAGTTAGGCGCGATGAAAATTTTTGCAGATGGCTCACTTGGTGGTAGAACGGCATTGTTAAGTCATCCTTATAATGATTCGCCTGAAACGTCTGGTGTAGCGATTCACTCATTAGACGGCCTCAAAACACTTGTTCAAAAGGCTAGAAGCTATAAGATGCCGATTGCCATCCATGCGATTGGTGACCTCGCTTTTGAATATGTATTGGATGCAATTGAGGAATTACCGCCATTACCAAATCAACGTGATCGTTTGATTCACGCCCAAATATTACGAAAAGAGCTAATCAACCGTGCAAAACAGTTGCCTCTTATTCTTGATATTCAGCCAAGATTTGTAGTGTCAGATTTTCCGTGGGTAATTGAAAGAATTGGTGAAATGAGTATCGAATATTGCTATGCGTGGAAGACCTTATTACAAGAAGGCTTACATTGCGCAGGTGGGTCAGATGCTCCAATTGAACCGATTGACCCCCTTCTTGGCATTCATGCCGCCGTTACCAGAAAGAAACCAGGTGGAGAAGAGGTGTACATGCCCGAACAAAAACTCACAGTCTTCGAGGCTGTACAGTTATTTACCACAGGAAGTGCATATGCAATTGGAAAAGAAGATTGTATGGGGAAGATTGCACCTGGGTTTAAAGCTGACTTTACCATTCTCGATAAAGATATTTTTCATATAAACGAAGATGAGATTCTGGATACTAATGTGACGATGACTGTTGTTGATGATACAATTATGTATGAAAAATAACGAAAAGACCAAGCATTTGCTTGGTCTTAATACTTATAAAAAGGTACGTTTCACCTTTTCCCAGAAAGAATTATCCTTTAATTTTACCGTTTTAATTCTTTTTTCACTCAGCTGAATGTCGATTTGTTTTACATTGCGGATGCTGAGTGCTTCATTATCCATACCGATTGTAGGAAAATCATTACCATCTTGGACATCACGTAAAGTTAATTTTTTCGTGCCACTTAAAATAAACGGAGAACCTAGTGTACGATATTGGTTATTATTTAAGGATGCAAGTTCAGTGACCTGCATACAAGGAAGCAGTGGGTCGACAACAGCACCTCTAACTGATTTATTATACGCAGTGCTACCGGTTGGAGTAGAGATAATCATTCCATCGCCTCGGAACGTTTCGAAATGCAAGTCATCAATATACACTTCCAACACAAAAGTTTTTATGATTCCGGAACGGATGGAACATTCATTTAAACAATAAAATGAAGGATTATCATCTACCTTCACCTCAAGAATTGGATAACGGCGAACTTCAATTTTTTCATTTAACATCGCCTCAACCATTTTATCAGTGTCGTCTGCATGGAAATCACAATAAAGGTTTAAAGCCCCAGTTGTTGAAATCCCAACATACAGACAGTCTTGGCGGAAATTTGTCTTGCGAACTGCCTGAAGGAAAGTACCATCTCCACCGATACTTACAATAACATTCGCATCTTTAGCATCATCTACAATTCTAAATTGATGCTCTTTTGCAACCTGATTCAGTTTTTCTACATATTCAATAAGTTTATCTTCTTTCCGATAAAAGAAGTAAACATTACGACGATCCATGAAATTACCTCCCAATGATTTTCAAATGATGGCAATATAGTACATATGTATCTATTTTAGTTTAACAATAAAATGAAACCATTTTGGATTTGATTCGTATTTATTTTTGAACAATTCGTGAATAGTATCCATAAATTTAGGAGGAAAAAGAAATGAATGGGAAACGATGGGCAGCTTTAGGGATTGCTGCAGTCATATTTGTATTTTCGATCTTTTTTAATTTTGCAACTAACTTAGCCTCGAAAAATTTCAGTAATTTTTCAGATGAGATTTTGGGGGCATCGAATGAAGAATTTCTCGAAAATGTTGTAATCGAAGGAAAGGGAATGGATAAGATTTTAGTTCTATCTGTTAATGGAGTGATTCAAGATACAGGTGATGTAACGTCTTTCTTCCAATCAGCGGGCTATCAACATCAATCATTTTTAAAAATGATTGAAAAAGCGGAAGAGGATAAAACCGTAAAGGGAATTATTCTAAAGGTTAATTCCCCAGGTGGTGGAGTTGTTGAAAGTGCGGAAATACATAAAAAGTTAACGGATTTAAAAGAAGCTACGGATAAACCAGTTTATGTATCGATGGGCACTATGGCTGCTTCTGGCGGCTACTATATCTCAGCTCCAGCAGATAAAATATTTGCTACACCAGATACAATGACCGGCTCATTAGGAGTTATTATGCAAGGGGTTAACTTTAGTGAACTTGCTGAAAAATATGGTGTGAAATTTGAAACAATCAAAAGTGGACCATACAAGGATATCATGTCTTCTTACCGTGACATGACGGACGAAGAGAGAAAAATCATGCAAACAATGGTCGATAATGCGTATCAAGGGTTTGTGGATGTAATTGCAGATGGACGTAACATGTCAGAGTCTGAAGTTCGTAAAATTGCAGACGGACGCATCTATGATGGTAGACAAGCAAAGGAAAACCATTTAATCGATGAATTAGGATACTTTGAGGATGCGGTTGAAGCAATGAAGAAGGACTATGAACTTGGGGATATTAGTGTTGTTGAGTATACAGCCAATTTTGGTTTTGGATCTCTATTTTCTATGAGTGCAAAAAAGATCTTTAGTGATGACATCGAAATGGCAACCATGGTTCATTTATTATCACAGCCAAATTCACCTAGAATGATGTATTTGTACGCAGAATAGGGGGGACTAAATTGAATATGGATCTTACACATGAAGGAGTACAGGGAGATCATTATATTCCCGATCATACATCCCGTCCAGTTACCAATGCCACACCTCGCTATGCTGGCTTTTGGATGCGTTTTTGGGCATATTTATTAGATCTTGTAGTAATTGGAAGTATAAACCGTATCCTTATATATCCAGCATTTAGAGCTTTAGACATTCCATTATCTGATAGTGATATATTTAGTGCAACGTCAATTGCAACGGCTGTTGTTTTTTATCTGTATTTTGTATTGATGACAAAGTTTTTCAGTCAAACACTTGGGAAGATGGTGTTTGGAATAAAGGTTGTGACTCTTGAGGAACGACCGCTTACATGGTTGACAGTTCTTTTTAGGGAGTTAATTGGTCGATACATCTCAAAGCTATTCTTTATTGGCTATATAATTGTTGCTTTTCTTCCAAAAAAACAAGGAATTCATGATTTACTTTCAGATACGACTGTTATACATGCATCAAAATAAGGGTGTCCACCATGGACACTCTTATTTTTTTATAAGTACATTACCACAGAACCCCTTTTTATGTATTTTTCACCATCTAGTAGGTGATAACTAAACATTGAAAGGGAGTGCGTGTCATGAAGTGGCTCTTATTCATTTTATTATTTCTAGTCCTACTAATTTTGCTAATAATGGTATCGAGGCTAAAAATCTATATAGAAGCAAATCATTTACGGGACGATGACCATATTAAAATAAGATTCAGCATCTGGTTTGGGCTGATAAGATATACGATTAACATTCCAATGGTCGCTGTTGACAAAGAGTCCCCGAGCGTTGTTTTTAAAAAAGAACAAAAAGCGAGCGCATCGACTGGTGCAAAAAAGAAAAAAGAGAAATTCTCTGTTAAAAATTTGATATCAGATTTACGTGACACTAGAGTAATTTTAAACAGAGTTGTCGATATGATACCGGTCATTAAAAACTTTTTGAAAAAAATATCGGTGACAAAACTTGAATGGCATTCCCATATTGGTGTTGGAGATGCCGCTCACACTGGAGTACTTACTGGGCTTGGTTGGTCTATTAAGGGAACGATAGTAGGTATGATCAGCCATTACCTCAATTTGAAAACTCATCCTGATTATTCGATTACGCCTTCATTCCAGTTTGCTGTATCCGAAACAAGTCTAAGATGCATGATTCATTTCCGTATCGGGCATGCTATGGTAGCAGGAATCAGAGTGATTAAAAGGTGGCGAGGAGGAATACCGAAATTTAATTCCCCAACCCTTTCAAAGCTCAACGAAACCGATTCGGATAAAAAATCAGTTTAGAATGTCAGGAGGAATTTATTATGTCTGATCATCCAATACAGGGTTTAATGAAGACCGCAATGGAAAACTTAAAGCAAATGATTGATGTAAATACAATTATTGGTGACCCTGTTGAAACACCTGATGGGAGCGTGATTTTAACGGTCTCAAAGGTTGGCTTTGGATTTGCTGCAGGAGGTAGTGAGTTCAAAGGACAAGGTGAGGGTGGAAAAGATAGCGGTGGTGGAGGTGGAGATCAACAGCAACAACAACAGGGCTCCAAACTCCCATTCGGTGGAGGAAGTGGTGGTGGAGTTTCAATTACACCAATCGCTTTCTTAATTGTCAGTGCAAATGGTGTGAAAATGCTGCATCTGGATGAAAGCACTCATTTATATGAAAAACTACTTGAATTAGCACCACAGGCTGTTGATAAAATCCAACAAATGTTAAAAAAGAATAACCAAGACCAACAAAATCAAGACAAAAAATCTGATTTTGACATATAAGAACTTTCGAGAGTTAACTGGACCCAACAGTTGACTCCTTTTTTGTAGGGATTTTAACCAAGGTATGCCTGCGATGAAGGACTCTATGTTGGGTGCGTTGATTCGTACGGTCCTTCATCGAGGTTATGAAGGACTTTATGTTGGGTCCGTTGATTTGCGAGGTCCTTCATCGAGGTTATGAAGGACTTTATGTTGGGTTCGTCGCATCGTACGGTCCTTCATCGAGGTTATGAAAGACTTTATGTTGCGTCCATCGATTTGTGCGGTCCTTCATCGGGCGTATGAAAAGGATTCCGCCCAAGAATCAGAATGCCATTCCCCTTCATCCGGCAGATGAAGAGGATTCCTCCCAAGAATCAGATTGCTTTTCCCCTTCATCCATGCTAATAAGACGTTGCCGCCTTTCCCCACGTTCAGCCCCCACTCTACTGACCCACACCCACACAAAAAGACAGCGCCTAATTCCCACATCACCCGGCTCCAGAAACCAATTTTAAAACCCGACTAAACACAAGGGCTTACTTAACAATATATAAATGCAAATAATTGCAATTGTGGGAGATAAAAGATATGATTTACACTGTACATATAAATTTAAGGAGGATTTTGGTAAAATGGCAAATATCACATTTAAAAACAATCCAGTCACTTTATTGGGGAATGAAGTAAAAGTTGGGGACAAGGCTCCTGATTTTACTGTATTAGCAAATGATTTATCACCAGTCTCACTTGCAGACTCAAAAGGATCTGTTCGTTTAATTAGTGTTGTACCATCACTTGATACAGGTGTATGTGATGCACAAACTCGTCGTTTTAACGAAGAAGCATCAGGTCTAGAAAATGTTAAAATCTTAACAGTCAGTGTTGATTTGCCATTTGCACAAAAACGTTGGTGTGGTGCAAACGGTATTGAAAATGTTCAAACTCTATCCGACCACCGTGATCTTTCTTTCGGAGAAGCTTATGGTGTAGGCATTAAAGAACTACGCTTATTGGCTCGCGCAGTATTTGTTGTAGACAGCAACGATACTGTAACTTATGTAGAATACGTTAGTGAAGCAACAAACCATCCAAACTACGAAGCAGCACTAGAAGCAGCAAAAGCAGCTAACTAATAGATGAAAAAAGAGAATCCCAATCATAATTGGGATTCTTTTTAACTTTGTTGAACTACAACACGATTTCTTTTAAAATAAAGGGATATGTCAAGAGTTCGAAAAGGAGAAAAACAAATGGCACAAATATCTTCAGTCGAAAAATTATTTACCGTTATCGATAACACAGCAATGATCTTGATGGAAGAATTATCATGTACATACCTTGAAGCAGTTGCAGAAACAGGAGAAAACCTCTTCCAAAACACGATTCTCCAAGAGGAGCCAAGTGAAATATCCAAGAAGCGCATCGAGAAAGAGTACAGCCAGATAAACCTAAAACAATATTCTGTTGAAGAAATTCGCAAAGCCTATCAGCTTGCCGCATTAAAAGGGATGACAGAGGCGACACAGCCGAATCATGAGATGACTCCAGATGCGGTTTCTATTTTTGTAGGCTACCTTGTTTCAAAATTTACGGAAGGCTGGAAGGGATTCAGTCTCTTTGATCCGGCAGTAGGTACAGGAAACTTAATTACAACCGTTCTCAATCAAAATCAATCAAAAGAAATTGAAGCCTCAGCGATCGATGTGGATGATCTCTTAGTTAAAGTGGCATATGTAAGTGCAAACCTGCAGCAGCACTCCATTCAATTTTACAATCAAGATAGTCTACAGCCATTATACATAGACCCAGTAGACGTAATTGTTTGTGATTTACCTGTCGGTTATTATCCGAATGATATTGGAGCTGCTAACTTTGGGCTTCATGCAAAAGAAGGTCATTCGTATGCCCATCATCTATTCATCGAGCAAAGTCTTAAATATACGAAGGAGGGTGGCTATTTATTTTTCTTAGTACCTAATCATTTGTTTACAAGTGAATATGCTAAGGAATTAAATGCATTCCTCAAAGAGAACTCTGTTATCCAAGGGATGATTCAGTTACCTTTATCCTTATTTAAAAATGAAAAAGCAGCTAAAAGCATTTTTGTCATTCAGAAAAAGGGACCAGAAGTAAAGGCACCAAAGCAAGCCCTCCTTGTCAATTTACCAAAGTTTTCAAATCAAACGGCAATGGCAGGTATCATTAAACAAATTGATGATTGGATAAAACAAGAGAAGCACGAAATTAAACTATAAATGTTTAAGTATGGAGACCTCACGAATGGGGTCTCTTTTTTGAATTGTAGCGTTTTCTATTATCTGAATTTAAGAACTTTATGGCGAAAACGGTACCAATTCAGCACTCTTCTTGAAATGTTTTGGTACCGATGTTTAAATGAAAAAGGCATCTATGAAAGAGTGTCGTTTTGCATAGAATAATGTAGAGTGAAAATTTACATACAAGGAAAGATTTTAATCAAAAGGAGCGGACATAATGTCGAAAATCATTGCCATAAATGCAGGAAGCTCGTCACTTAAATTTCAACTTTTTGAAATGCCGAGTGAAGAGGTAATTACAAAGGGGATCTTTGAACGGATCGGCCTTGAGAAGGGAATTTTCACAATCTCAGTTAACGATGAAAAACAAACAACTGAAACAGAAATTCCTGACCATGCTGTCGCTGTAAAAATACTCCTTGATAAACTGACAGAATTACAAATTATTCAATCGTTGGATGAAATTGAAGGAATCGGTCATCGGGTCGTTCACGGTGGAGAAACTTTTGCAGATTCAGCTGTGATTACGAATGAGGTTATTGATGAAATAGACAAGCTATCAGAATTAGCTCCATTGCATAACCCAGCCAACCTAACCGGAATTAAGGCATTCCAGGAAGTATTACCTAATGTTCCAGCTGTAGCCGTGTTTGATACAGCATTCCATCAAACAATGCCTGAGAAATCATTCTTATATAGTCTTCCATATGATTATTATAAAGACTATGGTATCCGGAAATATGGTTTCCACGGAACATCTCATAAATATGTTTCACAACGTGCAGCTGAAATTTTAGAAAGACCTGTAGAACAGCTTCGAATATTGTCTTGCCACCTTGGTAATGGTGCAAGTATTGCTGCAATTGAAGGTGGAAAATCCATTGATACGTCTATGGGCTTTACACCACTTGCTGGTGTAACTATGGGGACACGTTCTGGAAATATCGACCCGGCATTAATTCCATTTATCATGGAGAAAACAGGTAAAACTGCAGATGAAGTTTTAGATGTTTTAAATAAAGAAAGTGGAATGCTAGGCGTTTCTGGATTTTCAAGTGACTTACGTGATATCGAACTAGAAGCTAATGAAGGAAATAACCGTGCGGAATTAGCGCTTGAAGTATTTGCGAGCAGAATCCACAAATACATCGGTTCATATGCAGCACGTATGCATGGTGTTGATGCCATTATCTTTACAGCGGGTATTGGTGAAAACAGTGATACTATTCGTGCAAGGGTATTAACAGGACTAGAATTCATGGGTGTATATTGGGATCCAGTTTTAAATAAAGTAAGAGGTAAGGAGACCTTCATTAGCTACCCACACTCACCTGTAAAGGTTATCGTCATTCCTACAAATGAAGAAGTCATGATCGCACGTGATGTTATGCGTTTAACAAAATAACGGATTTGAAGGACAAACTCTTAGTGGGTTTGTCTTTTTTACTTTTTATAAGGCTTGTTTCATCTCCTAGTGGTTTTCGGTTTTTTCTTTGTGGTGGTATAATACACATAGTGAATGCTGGAAACGGAGGATGATTATGGGTCTTACTGAACGAGAAATTCAAATTCTATCCGAAATTGAGAATTGGTCGGAACAAATGCAACATGAACAAACAGATTTTGAAATGACGTATGACAAATGGCTGGAAAACTCGTTAAGCCTTATCCCTGAGAATGTACGGACTGAGTTCTTTTCAAAGCTAGATAATTGGCTATTCCATTTACATGCCATACTTCAAGGAACACAAATTCAAGTGGATGCAAGGGAACGTCTTATTCGTTCGGCACGTGTTTTTAATCAGGACATTGAGGATATCTCTGATTTAAAAGAACTAACGATAGATCAGCTTATCTATTTAACCGAAAATCAGATTGCGAAGCATCGGCTTTATTCTTTTGCACAAGGTGGCTTATCTGGTACAGGGGGACTTCTCCTACTTGGAACGGATATACCAGGAATAACGGTTCTTAATCTTCGTATTGTCCAATTAATTGCGATGACATATGGGTATGAAGTAAATACACCGTATGAAATGATGACATCTCTAAAAGTGTTTCATGCTGCTACACTGCCAAAACGGATGCGTTTCCAGGGCTGGGAGGAACTGACCCAGGGTGCCGATGGGTCTAACCAGAACCAATATTTTTATAATGGATCAGAGGACTTAACCGACGAAACTTGGCTTGAGCTCCCATTAAAACATATTGTAAAAGCGGTGGCCATTTCAGTTTTACGTAAGCGGATGATTCAAGGGATTCCTCTTGTTAGTATGGCGATTGGGGCAGGAATGAATTATCAACTAACAAGACAGGTTAGCGATTATGCCCATAATTATTATCGTTTACGTTTTTTGAAGGAAAAGGAGTTCTAGGAAATGAGTGTTCAAGAGCATAAAAAAGCTACACCCTCCTCAGTCAGATGTAAAGTTATTACAATAAGTGATACAAGAACGAAAGAAACCGACAAAAGTGGAAAGCTTATGATTTCGCTACTAGAGGAAAATGATTACAACGTCTTACAATATGAGGTTGTTAAAGATGAGGAATCTTTTATCGAAAAAGCAATACGTGAAGGCTGTCAACATGAAGAGATTGATGTTATTTTAACAAATGGGGGCACTGGAATTGCTAAACGTGATGTCACAATTGAAACGGTCACAAAATTATTAGATAAAGAAATCGTCGGGTTTGGTGAACTGTTTCGGATGTTAAGCTATACGGAGGATATAGGTTCAGCGGCCATTCTTTCACGAGCTATTGCAGGTGTTAGCAATGATACTGCGATTTTTTCAACACCAGGTTCTTCTGGAGCCGTAAAGCTTGCAATGAATAAATTGATCCTACCAGAACTTGGCCATGTTGTCAGTGAAATAAAAAAGGATATCAAAAAGGTCTAATCATTTAGGATTAGACCTTTTTCAATGGTGTATTTTATTAGATACTCCTTGATTCATTCTATACCATATCCATAAATCATTAATGATGGACGCACAATCGGAGATTTCGTTGTTTAGTTCACATGAACGCTCGAAATCAAGTTCATTGCCAAGTTGTTCTTGTTTGTTGTTAATAATGGTTTCAATTTCTGCAATGCGATCAGGAATATGTCCTCTGATTTTTTCCCAATGGAACAAGATATGCTGCTGTGTCTCCACTGTATATTCTTCCCACTCTTTTTCTAAGTACGGTAGAAGAATCCCAAGTCGGTCATCAAAATGAAAAAAATCCATTATTACCACCCCTCGTAGGTCTTGCTATCATTTTACAATACTACTAATTTATATTCTATCTTAAAAGAATTTTTTTATTTTTCTCAGTTTACTATTGAAAAAAGTAGAAAGAGTTGCTAAAGTAATACATTATAAATGTATAAATATAAAAATAGATGAATTAATATTCGAAAGGAAGATACAACATGAGCAAAAAGAAAGTTGTTTTAGCATATTCAGGTGGTCTAGATACAAGTGTTGCAGTTAAATGGTTACAGGAGCAAGGCTATGAAGTCGTTGCTTGCTGTTTAGATGTAGGAGAAGGAAAAGACCTTGCATTTATTAAAGAGAAAGCTATTACAGTTGGAGCTGTATCTTCATACGTAATCGATGCGAAGGAAGAATTTGCAAATGAATTTGCGCTTGCCGCATTACAAGCACATACCCTTTATGAAGGAAAATATCCTTTAGTCTCTGCATTATCTCGTCCGCTAATCGCGAAAAAACTCGTTGAAGTAGCTGAGCAAGAAAATGCTGTAGCCGTTGCACACGGTTGTACTGGGAAAGGTAACGACCAAGTTCGATTTGAAGTTTCAATTAAGGCATTAAATCCTGACCTTGAAGTATTAGCACCTGTTCGTGAGTGGAGCTGGTCTCGTGAAGAAGAAATCGAGTATGCGAAGAAGCATAACATTCCGATTCCAATCAATCTAGATAGCCCATTTTCTATTGACCAAAACCTTTGGGGACGTAGTAATGAGTGTGGTATTTTAGAAGATCCATGGGCTGCTCCACCAGCTGATGCATATGAATTAACGGCAGCTTTGGAAGAAACACCAAATACACCTGACATCATCGAAATCGATTTTGAACAAGGTGTTCCAAAGACGATTAATGGTCAGCAGTACCCATTATCTGAATTAATTCTTGAATTAAACCAAATCGCTGGAAAACATGGTGTAGGTCGTATCGATCATGTGGAAAACCGTCTTGTAGGTATAAAATCTCGTGAAGTTTATGAGTGTCCGGGTGCGATGACTTTAATTACAGCACATAAGGAACTTGAAGACCTTACACTAGTAAAAGAAGTTGCACATTTCAAACCAGTTATCGAACAAAAGCTTACTGAATTAATTTACAATGGACTTTGGTTCTCACCACTGAAGGATGCATTACTTGGCTTCTTAAAAGAAACACAAAAGAATGTAAATGGAACTGTTCGTGTAAAACTATTCAAAGGTCATGCAATTGTTGAAGGACGTAAATCCGAAAATTCATTGTACGATGAGAAACTTGCAACTTATACTTCAGATGATGAGTTTGATCATAATGCAGCAGTTGGATTCATTTCATTATGGGGCTTACCAACAAAGGTTAATAGTATTGTAAATAACAGTAAGAAGGTTGAAGTATGAAAAAGCTCTGGGGAGGAAGATTCACCAAAAGCGCCGAAGCATGGGTAGATGAATTCGGTGCATCGATCTCCTTTGATCAGGAGCTGGTGAAGGAAGACATCGAAGGAAGTATTGCCCATGTGACAATGCTAGGTAAATGCGGAATCGTTTCTAGTGAAGAAGCAAATACCATTAAATCAGGGCTACTTACCTTATTAGAAAAAGCTAAAAATGATGAATTGGAATTCTCTGTTGCAAATGAAGATATTCATTTAAATATCGAAAAGATGCTAATTGATGAAATTGGACAGGTTGGTGGAAAGCTTCATACAGGACGAAGCAGAAATGACCAGGTTGCAACAGATATGCACTTATATTTGCGACAACAGGTAGATGAAATTATTAATCTTGTCGAAGAGCTTCAACACGCAATCGTGGAGCAAGCGGAGCAACATGTTGAAACAATTGCTCCTGGTTATACCCATTTACAAAGGGCACAGCCTATTTCATTTGCCCATCATCTATTGGCCTATTATTGGATGCTTGAGCGTGATAAGGAACGTTTAACAGACTCACTAAAGCGAATCAATATATCTCCATTAGGGGCAGGTGCTCTAGCGGGTACCACGTTTCCAATTGACCGATACTACAGTGCAGAGCTTCTAGGATTTGAAAAAATCTATGAAAATAGTATTGATGCTGTAAGTGACCGTGATTTTATCATTGAATTTTTAAGCAATAGTTCAATGGTTATGATGCATCTATCACGTTTTTGTGAAGAGTTGATTTTATGGTCCTCACAGGAGTTTAATTTTATTGAGATGGATGATACATTTGCTACTGGAAGTAGTATTATGCCACAGAAGAAAAATCCAGATATGGCTGAACTCATCCGTGGTAAAACAGGAAGAGTTTATGGAAATCTGTTTGGTTTATTAACGGTTCTTAAAGGAACACCACTTGCGTATAACAAAGATATGCAAGAGGACAAAGAGGGCATGTTTGATACTGTGAAGACGGTAAAAGGATCTTTGAAGATTTTTGCTGGAATGGTTTCAACAATGAAGGTGAAAAAGGAAGTAATGGCAACAGCTGTTAAAAAGGATTTCTCCAATGCGACAGAACTAGCTGATTATTTAGCTTCAAAGGGACTACCATTTAGGGAAGCACATGAAGTGGTAGGAAAGCTTGTGTTAATTTGTATCGAACGTGGTGTCTTCCTAAGTGATTTACCGCTTGAAGTATTAAAAGAAGCATCCTCACTATTTGAAGACGATATTTATGAAGTATTGCTGCCTGAAACTGCTGTTGCTCGCCGCAAGAGTGCAGGCGGTACCGGTTTTGAAGAAGTACGTAAGGTTTTAGAGAAAATAAAACAAACAAAAAAATCGTGATTGATTCACGATTTTTTTGTTTATATATTAAAGATCTTTCTCTGTTCTTACAACCATAACATCACATTTTGCATAACGTGTAATATTTTCAGATACACTGCCTAATAGGAAACGCTCGACAGCATTTAAACCAGTTGCACCACATATGATTAAATCAATATCATGTTTTGGTGCAATTTCTTTTGCGATTTTTATTTTAGGTGAACCGAATTCAAGTATTGTTTCGATGTCATCAATACCGGCTTCACTTGCCACTTCCTTATATTGGTTAAGTAATTCTTTTCCATATTGCTCTGATTGTTCTGTTAAATTGTATTGATAAGCTCCAATCGTCGCAAACTGTTTTAAGTCAATCACATGGGTAACACTAAGTGTCGCATGATATCGCTTACAAACGTCGATTGCTTTCTTAAAAGCCCATTCCGCTTCCTTTGAACCATCAACAGCTACAAGAACTTTTTTATAGGTAACTAGCATTTTTTTAGCCCCCTAAAATATGAGATTGTCTTTCTACTATTAGTATAGCACTGGCAAAACACTTGAATATCATACATAATTGTATAAAATTTGAACTTTTCCTTGATTATTAGGAAGAAAAATACTATCATGTAAGTGTTTTCATTGTTGTTAAAATCATATTTTAAGTTCAAGTAAGTAATCTATTGAAAATGAGATGAGGAGTGTTTTTCATGCGAATTGGGGTACCTCGGGAGATAAAAAATAACGAAAACCGTGTTGCGATGACTCCGGCGGGTGTTGTAAATCTTGTAGGCTTCGGTCATGAAGTGTATATTGAGACCAATGCGGGGATCGGTTCTGGTTTTACGGATGAACAATATGCTAGTGCAGGGGCTACCATTGTTAGTACTGCAAGTGAGGCATGGCAGGTGGACATGGTTATGAAGGTAAAAGAGCCACTTCCAGAGGAATATCAATATTTCCGTGAAGGCTTACTCTTATTTACATATTTACATTTAGCTGCAGAGCCTGAATTAACGAAAGCTTTAGTTGAGAACAAAGTGATTGGGCTGGCCTATGAAACTGTACAGCTCCAAAACCGTTCACTACCATTGCTAACCCCAATGAGTGAAGTTGCAGGAAGAATGGCAACTCAGATTGGCGCGCAATTTTTAGAAAAGCCACATGGTGGAAAAGGGATTTTACTTGCTGGTGTGCCAGGCGTTCATCGTGGTAAAGTAACGGTTATTGGTGGAGGAGTTGCAGGTACGAATGCAGCTAAAATGGCAATTGGTCTAGGTGCTCGAGTGACAATAATTGATTTAAGTCCGGAGCGACTTCGCCAGCTCGATGATATTTTTGGAGCGGATGTAACTACACTTATGTCAAACCCGCTTAACATAGCGGAAGCGGTGGAGGAATCAGACCTCGTGATCGGAGCAGTCCTCATTCCAGGGGCAAGGGCGCCGAAACTTGTAACGGAAGAAATGATTAGAACAATGGCACCAGGTTCTGTAGTCGTAGATATTGCGATTGACCAAGGCGGAATCTTTGAAACGACAGATCGAATTACAACTCATGATAATCCAACTTATGTCAAACATGACGTCGTCCACTATGCTGTTGCGAACATGCCTGGAGCTGTACCACGTACATCAACTTTTGCACTGACGAATGTAACCGTTCCATATGCATTGTTAATTGCTAATAAGGGATTTAAACAAGCTTGTATCGAGAATGATGCGTTGTTTAAAGGGATTAATACATTAGATGGTTATGTTACCTACAAGGCAGTTGCAGAAGCACACGGAACATCCTATTCAGATGCAAAAACACTCTTAGAAAACAGATAATTTTTTGGGGATACCTTTCCTTAGGTGTCCCTTTTATGTCCTCGAATCATTGTCACCATTTTTTATGCATAAAAATAAGATAAAGAAGAGTCTACATGAAGACAAACGTCTAACTAACTCGTAAGGGAGTGCTGAAAAATGGGTTCATCTGTTTTTTATAATGAATCGTTAGCCCGATTTGTTCATCGACCAGCTACTTCTTCGCCGGATAATCCAAATCAACAAACTTATTATTCTAATTTTGTATCGGAACATATTAAACAACAGGAGAAATATAATGAGCTCGTTCAAGAGTATATCAAAAGCAATGAAGGGCTAATTAAGCAATTAGCAGAAGAACAAAAAGGACTGCAACACCAGTTTTTTAAATATGAACAAAATCAAATGGAGAAGAACGAAAAGTTCTATAAAAAAATGACGGAACAGAAAAACTTATTGGAGGTATTTGTTGGCTTTATGAAGAAACAAGAAAAATTTAATGAGACAGCGGCGAAGCAACAAGTGGAACATAAAGAACAGCTTGAAGTTCTCCAAAAAATTGTACAAAATCAAGAAATCTTTAACAATAAAGTTTCTGAAAATATGAACCTAGTGAAAAAGCAATTTGACCAAATAATAGCTTCTCTAAAAAATCATGAATTAAAAAATGAAACCATTGCTAAACGATTTGAGCAAAATGACGAAAAAGATCAAGAAATTGCAGCCACCATCATGGAGCAAAAGGAGTTATTTTTCAAGGTACTAAATGGTTTACAGGATAATAAAGAGCAATATGATATTTTGTTTGATTATGTACGTAATCAGGATAATTTTAACCATAAGCTGTTTGAATACCTCTGCTCAAAATTTGAAGAGGTAGAAAATGCAGTGAATTAAGAAATGTGAAGGCTTCTAAAGTTCAAAAAGGACCGCTCAGGGTCCTTTTTGCATTTATTTTATGAGTAGTTCCTTAGGGAACTTTGTAAGTGTTTGGGCTCCATCAGCGGTAATAATCATATCATCTTCAATTCGAACTCCACCAATTTCTGGAGCATAGATTCCTGGTTCAATTGTGAATACCATACCCTTTTGTAGGAGCATATCATTTGTTTCATTCATAGAAGGAAATTCATGAACATCAATTCCAAGTCCGTGTCCAATTCGGTGGGTAAAATATTCACCATAGCCAGCATTGGATATAATGGTACGTGCTGCACGGTCGATATCGCCAATTCTTGTTCCTGGCTTACAAGTATCAACAGCTGCTAATTGGGCCTTTAACACAGTGTCATAAACCTCACGTTGTTGGTCGGAAACCTCTCCAAATGCGACTGTTCTAGTGATATCAGAGCAATAACCGTCAAGAACAACACCTAAATCGAAAAGAACAAAATCTCCTTTTTGAATGGTTTCAAGTCCTGGTTTTCCATGTGGAGCAGCAGTTTTTAAACCTGTTAATACCATTGTATCAAAGGACATTTGGCGGATTCCTTTTTTCTTTAATTCAAATTCAATTGTTGCAAGTACATCTAATTCTGACTTTCCTTGGGCAATTGCCTGGACACCCACTTCTACTCCAAAATCAGCAAGCTTTGCTGCCTCTTCTAGAATAGAAATTTCTTTCTCTTCTTTAATCATCCGTAAAGTATGTAATTTTTCCTCAGCTGATACGAAAGATGTGGTTGGGAATAATTTTTGAATTTGTTCAAAACGATCAACAGTTAAATGTTCTTTTTCAAGAGCTAATGATGAGACTGTTATGTTTCGTTTTGAGAGTGAATTTTGGATGAGTTCCCAAGGATTATCGGTATCACTATATCCAATGATTTCATACCTCCAGCCAGCATTACGTGCCTGGGCAAGCTCCATGTTTGGACAAATCAAGATGGGCTCTTCCTGTTGAAAAACGAATAAACCAAGAAGTCTTTCGTGTGGTTCGGTATAAAAGTTTGTTAAATAAAATACGTTTGGAGTAGACGTAATAAAACTACATGTAATGTCCTTTTCTGTTAACCAACTAGAAAGTTGTTGTAATCGTTGATTCATTCATAACACTTCCTTTTAAATAATAAGGGACACTGTTTATTTTAGCACTTTGCGGTTTGAAGCGGAAGGTGTGAGCCTTTTCCGATAATAGTATTCCTTTTTGGAGTAGGGTTTGATTTACGTAGGAAAAGGGTATAAAAAAGAAGGAAAGTAAGCATTTAAAAAGAAGTACTATATTAAGGTTTCTATATACAATTATGGAAGGGGAGATACATATGAAAGTATCCTATCATGGTCATTCTGTTGTAAAAATTGAAACAGGTGGAAAAACGATCATCATTGACCCATTTATCACAGGAAATCCTAATACAGATTTAAAAGCATCTGAAGAAAAAGTGAATGTCATTTTACTTACACATGGTCACGGAGATCATGTCGGAGACACTGTAGACCTTGCTAAACGCAACTCGAGTCTTGTGGTAGCTCCAAATGAACTTGCGGTCTATTTAGGCTGGCAAGGCTTGAATGTACATCCGATGCATATTGGTGGTGCCCATCAGTTTGACTTTGGGAAGGTAAAATTCACCCTAGCTTTCCATGGTTCAAGCGTCGAAATTCCTGAAAAACAGGAATTTGTTTACACAGGTATGCCAGGTGGTATCTTGTTTAGTGCTGAAGGAAAAACAATCTACCATGCAGGAGATACTGCATTATTTTACGATATGAAATTAATTGGTGAGCTTAATGAGATCGATGTTGCCTTTCTACCAATTGGAGATAATTTCACGATGGGACCAGATGATGCACTAATTGCAGCAGAGTGGTTAAAAGCCAAAACTGTCGTGCCGATTCACTATAATACTTTCCCAGTGATTAAACAGGATGCGGCCGATTTTGTCTCAAGACTTACATCGGCTGAGGGCAAGGTTTTAACAGCAGGTGACGCAATTGAATTGTAAAACGAACAAAGGCGTGAGGAATCACGTCTTTTTTCTATGCTTGCTTCATAGAATGATACAAGCATAGGTAGAGGAGGTAAAAGGATGCATAATAGATTGTTACTATGTTTATTGCTTTGTGGTGTCTTACTTTATTACGGGGTTCCAAGGCTATCAATCGGAGCGGAAGGATTAGAGGGAGTATTCGCTCTTTCATGGCTAGTTTTTGCCTTGATTGTAGTGAGTGGAAACTTAATTGGGTTATTATATAACCCGAAGTCTGCTCAGAAAACGACAAGTCCACAAGCAGCCACTGCAAAACGTCGACAAAGAATGCGGAATTACTAATATAGCCATAACTAATAAAATTGAATAAACCTTGCTTCACCCGTATAATAAAAGATAAGACATAACGGAACTAGACAAAGAATGATTATTAGAGGGTGAAGAGCTTGGCGACAAAGCATGAGCAGATTTTACAGTATATTGACACACTTCCGATTGGTGAGAAAATTTCAGTTCGACAAATTGCTAAGGATATGAAAGTGAGCGAAGGAACGGCTTATCGTGCCATAAAAGATGCTGAAAATAAAGGATATGTGAGTACTATTGAACGTGTCGGAACCATTCGTATTGAACGAAAAAAGAAAGAAAACATCGAAAAGTTAACCTTTGCAGAGGTTGTCAATATTGTTGATGGACAAGTGCTTGGGGGAAAAGCGGGGCTGCATAAAACACTCAATAAATTTGTTATCGGGGCTATGAAATTAGAGGCAATGATGCGTTATACAGGTGCAGGAAACCTTCTAATAGTTGGTAACAGGACAAAGGCGCATGAGTATGCATTAAATGCAGGAGCTGCCGTTTTAGTGACCGGTGGTTTTGACACAGAAGATGAAGTGAAAAAGCTTGCAGATGAGTTGCAACTTCCAATTATTTCGTGTAGTTATGATACTTTTACGGTTGCTACCATGATCAACCGTGCAATCTATGACCAGCTCATAAAAAAAGAAATTGTTTTAGTTGAGGATATATTAACGCCTAAAACCGAGACCGTAAGCCTGCATACCTCAGATAAGGTAGAGAAATGGTACGAACATAATACCGAAACAGGTCATGGTCGCTATCCTGTCGTTGATCATCAATCAAAGGTTGTTGGGATGGTTACAGCAAAGGACATTATGGGACAGGACCCTAATACGCTCATTGAAAAGGTGATGACGAAACAACCAATGACCGTTAATGGAAAAACATCGGTTGCATCTGTATCACATATGATGGTGTGGGAAGGTATTGAAATGCTGCCGGTTGTGGATCAATCGAATCGTTTGCAAGGGATCATTAGTCGTCAGGATGTACTAAAGGCTATGCAAAATATTGGTCGTCAACCTCAGGTAGGAGAAACGATTGATGATATCGTGACAAATCAACTCGTGGATATTTCTGCTGATGGTGTAGCGATTTATCAATGTGAAGTAACCCCACAAATGACTAACCACTTGGGAACTATTTCATACGGAGTATTTACAACGATTGTAACGGAGGCAGCAAATAGGGTACTAAAATCCTTTAAAAAAGGAGATTTGGTTATCGAGAATATGACGGTTTATTTTATGAGACCCGTTCAAATTGATAGTCTAATGGAAATTCATCCAAGGGTTCTAGAGGTTGGAAGAAGGTTTGGTAAGGTTGATGTTGAAGTTTTTCATGGCGGAGTCGTTGTTGGAAAAGCAATGATGATGGCACAGCTAATAGAAAGATAAGGATAAGTATGAAAAAAAAGACGCTATAACGCGTCTTTTTCTGGGTCTAGTTAACTTTGTTGTTCAGCTTCTTTTAGTACATATGGAAGATAATGCTTATAAGCACGGAAGCCTGCCCAAATGCTTCCACCACCAACTAATATAAGGACTGTCCCAATTACATATGAGATCGTAGATGGATGAACGAAATACGTATTTAATCCAAATAACGCAACAAAAAGTCCTAAGGCAATACTAGATTTCGCTGAGAGCCATTGTTTTTCAATTGGACGTCTTGTGCGGAAGTATTTTGTTTTATAATAAAAATAAAATACAAGTGCAAATATGATTAGAAAAACGAGAATTTGCATGAGAAGTTTCCTCCAGTTCTAGATTACTATACCTATTGTAACCAGAACCAATTCAAATTGCTAGTGAATAGAATGTGGAAACTTGGTGACGAAATGAACCGAAAAAGGAGAACTCTTATGATTCAATCTATTCTTAAAACAATAAGTGACTTTGAAACGATCATCATTCATCGCCACGTACGACCAGACCCTGATGCCTATGGCTCACAGTGTGGTCTAGCAGAAATTCTAAAAGCATCCTACCCAACCAAAAGAGTATTTGTTGTTGGTGAGAATGAACCCTCCTTACTTTTTCTGAAGGAAATGGACCAAATTTCGGATGAAATGTATGAAGAGGCATTAGTTATTGTCTGTGATACTGCAAACCAAGGTAGAATTTCAGACGAGCGTTATAATCGCGGGAAAAAAATAATTAAAATTGATCATCATCCGAATGAAGATCCATATGGAGACCTCTTATGGGTCGACACAAGTTCCAGCTCCTGCAGTGAAATGATCTATGAGTTTTACCTTCAAGGAAGGAACCAAGGGTTAACTCTTTCAAAGGAAGCTGCGAGACTTCTTTTTGCTGGAATTGTCGGGGACACGGGTAGGTTCTTGTTTCCTAGTACAAATCCAAAGACATTTACATATGTCGGAGAATTAATTGAATGTGGTTTTCATTTTCCAGATGTTTACGAGAATTTATATAAAACGAAGGAAAATGTCGCACGCCTTAGTGGTTATGTCCTTCAAAATTATAAAGTCACCGAAGATGGTGTAGGGTCTA
Source organism: Fredinandcohnia onubensis (assembly GCF_002734285.1). Classification (GTDB taxonomy): domain Bacteria; phylum Bacillota; class Bacilli; order Bacillales; family Bacillaceae_L; genus Ferdinandcohnia; species Ferdinandcohnia onubensis_A. The sequence continues at coordinate 126,093 of NZ_NSEA01000003.1, forward strand.
TGGTGATTTCAAATGAGATTCTGAAAGAATACAATGTAACGCCTACAGAAGCATCTCAATTGGTAAGTAACTTAGGAAATATTGAAAATATCAAAGCATGGGTGTTTTTCGTGGAGGAAAAAGATCAAATCCGTGTTCGCTTGCGTTCTAAGGGACCTGTGATAAACGGGGTAGCAAAAAAATATAACGGCGGTGGGCACCCACTTGCATCAGGGGCCACCATTTACTCGTGGCAAGAGGTCGAAAACGTTATCTCTGATTTAAGGAAGGTTTGCAATCAGGTTACCTAAAAAAATAAAGTCGCTCCTTTTGCGTGCGACTTTATTAGCTATCTACCTTAACTGGGATGAACCATGAACCTAGATCGGTTACTTCTTCAAGAACGTTGAGATCTAAGGCTTGAATTTCTTTTTTTAACGCATTTACAACTTCTGGGGATTCTGCATAAGCGGAGTACCCATTTTTGATTCTCGCCATTTTTTCATTTAATACTTTTCTCCGGTTAATATACATAAATTCCCTCCTTATGTGTTTTCTTTTATTTTATTGCAATTTCGCCTAAAAATGCTACATTATTTTTAAATTTTCTAAAAATTAATACAAATTTGTAACAAAATCTTCATTTTTCCAAAAAAAAGCCTCCGGAAGGAAGCTATGTTAGTTGACAAGTTCTATATTTAAAGAAATTTCAAGTGTTGTATCGACAAAAACTGTGTGTATTTTTAGCTTATATGTTTTGTCGCCCAATTCGTAATTCCTATTTTCAATCGTTCTAAATAAGAGGTCTTTGTTTTTCGATAATGTTTGGATATCCTGTCCAATTAAAGTGTTAAGGTCTTCGATTACAGCGGTTTTCATATGATGGAGATCGAGTGAACTGAGTTCTACTTTTTTTCTGTTTGCAAACTCCACATTGAAATCTTGAATTTTTAGCTTGTTTTTATTTTCACTATTTAATTTTTTTATATCATCAATTAGTATGTCTTTATCATCTTCTAAATTTTTTATTTTGCTTTCCTGCTTTGTGATTAATTGAATCTGGTCTTCCTGCAGTATCCCAAACTGAAATAAAAAGACAAACCAACTGATCAAGGCACCGATAATAACGCCTGCGAAAAATCGTTGCCAGCCTGGTTTTTGATGATAAGGGGGGACTCTCATTATGAGATATGCTCCTGGGTGAGCCATTCAATAATTCTCCACCCGAACTGCGCTCCACCCATTGCAGAAACAATCAGCAGAAATTGTTTAAAAACATCTTTCGTTTGACCTAAAAATATTCCTCTTTCAAAACTATAAAAAGCATCAAATGTTCCACCAATTGCAGCAACAAGTGCCCAAATCTTTAACTTGCTGGCAACCGAATAGATTTCAGATAAAGGCGCTTGACCCGAAATGAAGGCACCGAGACCTCCGATAAGGGAACCACCTAAAAGTACGCCAAGTGCAATAAAAAAACTATGAATAAATGCAGGCATAAACGCCTCTTTTACCTCCATTTGGACACCTTCTTTTAAATATTTGTAAGTTGCGGAAGCTTTTATTACATGTATATGGACAAACAATCCATTCTATGAGTTTTGTTTTGCTTGTTTCATAAATAGGTCTATAATTAAAGTATCAAATAGGTAAGGACGAAATTAATAAAATGAAAAAGGTGTGATTTGATTGCCTTTTGTTCATCTTCAGGTTCAAAGTGCGTATAGCCTCTTATCAAGTGCTGCAAAAGTTGAAGCTTTGGTTGAAAAAGCGAGCAGCTTAGGGTTTAAAGCATTGGCATTAACCGATGAAAACATAATGTATGGGGCGATAGCCTTTTATAAGCATTGCAAAAAACATGGTATTAAACCGATTATTGGCATGACTGCTTCGGTGTTAGCAGAAGAGGAACAAGGTCATGACGTGGCTTATCCTGTAGTATTACTTGCGAAAAATAATAAAGGTTATCAAAATCTATTAAAAATTAGTAGTGCTATTCAGACGAGATCAAAGGTCGGAATCCCAAGAAGATGGTTATCGCAATATCGTGAGGGATTAATTGGGATTTCTCCTGGTCGTGAAGGAGACATTGAACGAAGTCTTAAGGATGGACATTATGAGGAAGCCATTAGTCGAGTAAATTCTTATAAACAAATCTTTGAACAAGATAGTTTTTTCTTAGCTGTTCAAAATCATAACTTGCGAGAAGATGTAGAGATTAATCATAAACTATTCCAAATTGGAGCAGAACTAAACGTCCCATTGGTGGCTACAAACCAGGTTCAATACATCGAGCAAAGTGATTCATTTGCTCATGAATGCTTACTTTCGATTAAAAATAATACAAAACTATCAGACGAAAATCGAGTTGTTTTTCCAAGCAAGGAATTTTATTTGAAGAGTCCATCACAGATGAATGAGCTTTTTTCGGATACACCAGAAGTTCTTGAAAATACATTACGAATTGCAAAGGAATGTAATGTAGAAATTGAATTAGGGAAATTTGCATTACCTAAGTACCCGGTTCCAAATGAGGAATCTGCAGAGGATTATTTATCACGAATCTGTTTAAAAGGATTGCATGATAGGTATCAAAATCCTACTGATGAACAGTTCGAACGACTTCAGTATGAGCTTCAAGTAATTAAAAAAATGAATTTTAGTGATTACTTCTTAATCGTTTGGGATTTTATGAAGTATGCTCATGAGAATGGAATACTGACGGGTCCAGGAAGGGGTTCTGCTGCAGGTTCATTGGTGGCCTATGTTTTACATATCACAGATGTTGATCCACTCAAACATCAATTATTATTTGAACGATTTTTAAACCCAGAACGAATTTCAATGCCTGATATTGATATTGATTTCCCAGATAATCGACGTGATGAAATGATTGAATATGTTTCAAAAAAATACGGCAGACTCCACGTAGCGCAAATTATCACGTTTGGAACATTAGCTGCAAGAGCGGCATTACGTGATGTTGGAAGAGTAATGGGTATCTCTCCAAAGGAGGCCGATTTTCTTGCCAAACAGGTTCCTAGCAAGCTCGGAATCACACTACAGCAAGCATTCGAGGAATCGCAAGGATTACGAGACTATATTCAAAATATCGAAATTGGACGGAAAATCTTTGAAACAGCCAAAAAAATTGAAGGTCTTCCTAGACATACTTCTACACATGCGGCTGGTGTTGTGATTAGTGAACAGCCACTCACTGATTTAATTGCTATTCAAGAGGGACATAATGAAATCTATTTAACACAATTTCCGATGGAAGTGCTCGAAGAAATTGGGCTCTTAAAAATGGACTTCCTTGGACTACGAAATTTGACGCTGATTGATAATATTCAATCCTTGATTCAACGAGGAACCGGAAAGAAGTTGGATCTTTCTAAAATATCAATGAATGATCAAAAAACATTTGCATTGCTGGGTAAAGGAGATACAACGGGGGTATTCCAACTCGAGTCAAGTGGAATGAGAAGTGTTCTCGTAAGGCTTCAGCCGAGTGATTTAGAGGATATTGTTGCTGTAAACGCATTATATCGGCCGGGCCCAATGGAAAATATTCCACTCTATATTGCTAGGAAACATAAAAAAGAACCAGTTCAATATCCACATCCAGACCTTGAACCCATACTTGAGAAGACCTATGGTGTGATTGTTTATCAAGAGCAAATTATGCAGATTGCTTCTAAAATGGCTGGTTTTAGCCTTGGAGAGGCTGATTTATTGAGAAGAGCCGTAAGTAAAAAGAAAAAAGAAGTACTAGATAAAGAAAGACAGCATTTTGTGCAAGGTAGCTTAAATAAAGGATACACCGAACAAACAGCAAATGAAATTTATGACTTAATTGTCCGGTTTGCCAATTATGGGTTTAACCGAAGCCATGCTGTTGCTTACAGTATGATTGCTTATCAACTTGCCTATTTAAAAGCTAACTATCCACTCTATTTTATGGCTTCATTACTGACAAGTGTTATTGGCAATGATGACAAGCTCGGGCAATATATACGTGAATCCAAACAAATGGGGATTACCATTTTGCCTCCATCTATTAATAAAAGCTACTATCCTTTTATTGTTGAGAAAAAAGCAATCCGCTTTAGTTTGGCGGGAATTAAGAGTGTAGGGGTTGCAGCCTTAAAGGAAATTATTGAGACGAGAAAAGTTAAGCCTTATTCAGATCTCTTTGACTTTTGTGTCAGAACATCGATGAGGAGTATTAATCGTCGTACAATAGAGGCGTTAATTTGTTCAGGAGCTTTTGATGAATTTGGTGAACACCGAGCGACTCTATTAGCGACTTTAGATGTTGCGATCGAGCATGCTGAACTCGTGCGACCAAAAAATGATGAAAATCAAGTCGAGATGTTTTTTGAGGATGATTTTGGACTTAAACCAAAATATGTAGAGGTTGAACCATTTAAGGAAATGGAAAAACTTCGCTTTGAAAAGGATTCACTAGGCTTTTACTTATCAAGTCATCCAATTACTAGTTACTCTGCATATCTAAAGAAACACGGGGGAATCTCGATTTCGGAGGCTTCACATTATCTACATCAAAATGTTGTTGTAGGTGGATTCATCACAAAAGAAAGAACAATTCGCACAAAAAAAGGTGAGGTCATGGCCTTTTTGACAATTAGTGATGAAAGCGGGGAATTAGAAGGCGTTGCATTTCCAAGAACCTACACACAGTCGGCAAAGCTTTTAAAAAATGATGCTTTAGTTTTACTAAAGGGTAAGCTTGAAAGTCGAAATAACCAACTACAGCTGATCATTAACCAGGCTGAGGCCTTACCCGATAAAGTGGATATGCCGGAAGATGTGAAGAAACTTTTTGTCAGAATGGAAAAAATGGATCAAGCAGCTCAAGTGCTTGCAAACTTAAAAGAATTATTAAAGCAATATCCTGGGGGTACTCCGGTGGTCCTGTATTATGAAGAAACACAAAAAACAATGCAGCTCCAACAAGAACTGTGGGTTGATCCTAATCAGGAATTTTTATCCAAAATAAGGGAATTGATGGGACATCAAAATGTGGTGATTCGATAATAAACCACTTTACATGAACAGCAATTATGTTATATTGTAATAGAAAAGCGAAGTGGCCATACCACTTATTTTTGATTAATTAGAAAATTCTATTTTACTAGCTTTATTCATAATGTGTTGGACAAGTTTTAACTACCTAATTAGTATGACAAACAACTGGTGGAAAAATTGCTGCCACCAAGTTGTCTTTATAACAAGGAGTGAAATAGGGAAATGACTCTAAGAGAAGAAGCTCTACATATTCATCAAATTCATAAGGGTAAGCTTGAATCAAAATCAAAAGTTCCAGTAAGAAATGCAAAGGATTTAAGTTTAGCTTACTCACCAGGAGTAGCTGAACCGTGTAAAGCTATTTATGACGATAAGTCTAAAGTGTATGAATACACAATGAAGGGGAATATGGTAGCAGTTGTATCTGATGGGACTGCCGTACTTGGATTAGGAAACATAGGTCCAGAAGCTTCTCTTCCTGTAATGGAAGGAAAGGCTGTGCTATTTAAGAGCTTTGCAGGAGTAGATGCATTTCCAATTTGTTTAAACACAACAGATGTTGACAAGATTGTGGAAACAGTCAAACTATTAGAGCCTACTTTTGGTGGAGTCAACCTAGAGGATATAGCAGCTCCGAATTGCTTTGTAATAGAAGAGCGTCTTAAGAAAGAAGCGAATATTCCAGTTTTTCATGATGATCAACATGGTACCGCAATTGTTACAGTAGCAGGATTAGTGAATGCATTAAAGCTAGTAGGCAAGAAAATGTCAGAAATAAAAGTTGTTGCAAATGGAGCGGGTGCTGCAGGTATTGCAATCATTAAGCTTTTATATCGCTATGGAGTCCGAGATATCATCATGTGTGACTCTAGAGGTGCTATTTATGAAGGGCGCACCTTTGGAATGAATGATGTAAAAGCAGAGGTTGCAAAGTATACAAATCGTAACCGTCTAGAAGGATCTCTTGCAGATGTCCTTCAGGATGCAGATGTCTTTATTGGAGTGTCTGTTGCAGGAGCTCTAACAGCTGACATGGTAAAAACGATGAATCAGGACCCAATTATATTTGCTATGGCAAATCCTAATCCTGAAATTATGCCGGATGAAGCATTAGAAGCGGGTGCTAAAGTTGTTGGTACAGGAAGATCAGATTTTCCAAACCAAGTAAACAATGTTCTCGCATTTCCAGGAATTTTTAGAGGAGCTTTAGATGCTAGAGCAACTCATATAAATGAACAAATGAAGGTTGCAGCTGTAGAAGCAATTGCATCATTAGTGAGCCCTGAAGAACTACGTTCAGATTATGTAATTCCTGCACCATTCGACCCACGTGTTGCTCCTGCTGTTGCAGCAAGTGTGGCAAAGGCGGCTATGGAGACAGGTGTAGCTAGAATTACTGTAAATCCAGAGGAAGTTGCTGAGAAGACACGTCGTTTAGCAATTATTGAATAATGGATTGGAAGAGGTTATTGTGACATCTCCTAACTCTAAGGTTTACATTGAAATTGTTAAGCAAATTAGGTCCATCATTCAAGATGATGGACTTTCCGCTGGTGATAAAATCCCGTCTGAGCGGGAACTTTCCGAACGTCTAAATGTAGGTCGTTCCTCTGTTAGGGAGGCACTAAGGTCATTGGAATTATTAGGCCTCATTGAGACAAGAAGAGGGGAAGGTACTTTTTTAAAAGATTTCGGTGATCATCAACTGATTCATTTATTAGGTACCTTCATTATTCAAGGAGATAAAACAAAGGGTGATCTTCTTGAAACAAAACACACTCTCGAAAAATCATGTATCGAAATAGCTTGTCCTAAGATGAACGAAGAGATGCTTACAGAGTTGGAAGAAAAGCTTTGGGATACTGAGGACCCTGAGGAATTCCTTTTTAAATCAATTGTGAAAGCAACGGATAATCGATTATTACTACGAATATGGGTCGTCATATATGAATATGTCAAGTTTGTTTATGAGGAACAGACTCATGTAATAAACAAAGAAGGCTTTGAAGAGTTAGTAGCCGGACTACGTGAAAAAGATGTGGCAAGAGCTTTATCTGCCTATGAAAAAATAACATTGTAGGAATTTGTCGTGTTTTTATTGACATATTCCTACAAAAAATAAGGAAGACATTCAGTAAAGTATAAGTACATGCTTTTTTGGCAACGAAGGAAGATATAAGATTTTCCTTTTTTTCGTTACACAACTTTTTGTCTTAATACATGCAGATAAACTAAGTCGAAAAAGCTATTCCATTGAAAGTGTGAGGAGGTTCCTTTTTGTTAAAAGACTTTTTTGTAAAAAAGAAAAAATATGCTTCAATCCCTTCGGAACAAGCTAGACAAGATGTTCCAGAGGGCATTATGAGCAAATGTCCAAATTGTAAAAAAATAATGTACACAAAAGAATTAATGAAAAACGATAAAATTTGTATGAACTGTGACTATCACTATCAAATGACTGCATATGAAAGAATCGATAGCTTACTTGATGAAGGCTCTTTTATCGAGCTTGATAAAGAAATGGTCTCTGAAAATCCACTAGACTTTCCTGATTATCTTGGAAAGTTAAAGAAGGACCAAGATAAAACAGGTATTAATGAAGCAGTCGTAACCGGTGAAGGTACAATTGAAGGAAATCGTATCGTCTTGGCGATAATGGATTCAAGCTTCCGTATGGGAAGTATGGGTTCTGTTGTTGGTGAGAAGATTACTAGGGCGATTGAAAAGGCGATGGAATTGAAGGTTCCATTTCTTATCTTCACAGCTTCTGGCGGAGCTAGAATGCAAGAAGGTGTTCTTAGCCTAATGCAAATGGCCAAAACAAGTTCCGCATTAAAACTATTTAGTGATCAAGGTGGCCTCATTATATCGATAATGACACACCCAACAACGGGCGGTGTATCTGCAAGCTTTGCATCATTAGGTGACTTTAATTTCGCAGAACCTGGTGCATTAATCGGATTTGCAGGTAGAAGAATCATTGAACAAACGATTCGCGAGGATCTCCCAGAAGACTTCCAAACAGCCGAGTTTTTATTAAAACATGGTCAACTGGATGCTGTTATCCATCGTCAGGATTTAAAAGATACATTATCAAATATAGTTGATATTCATACGAACGGGGGTGCGGTTAATTGGTAGGTGAACTAGAGTTTGAGAAACCAGTCGTAGAATTGAAGAAAAAGATTACTGAGTTAAAAGAATTTACAAGTGATTCCAATATGGATCTAACAGATGAAATCTCAAAGCTTGAAACAAGACTTCAAAAACTGGAGAATGAAATTTATAGTCATTTAAAACCATGGGACCGTGTGCAAATTGCCCGTCATCCCGAAAGACCGACTACCCTTGATTATATTGAACGTATATTTACTAATTTTTTCGAGTGTCATGGTGACCGTTACTATGGGGATGATGCTGCCATAGTTGGTGGTATTGCTAAGTACCACGGTTTACCTGTAACTGTAATTGGACACCAACGAGGTAAAGATACAAAGGAAAATATCAGAAGAAATTTTGGAATGCCACATCCAGAAGGATATCGTAAGGCACTACGTTTAATGAAGCAGGCTGAAAAATTTAGTCGTCCAATCATATGTTTCATTGATACGAAGGGCGCATATCCAGGTAAAGCAGCCGAAGAACGTGGTCAAAGTGAAGCTATTGCAAAAAACCTTTTTGAAATGGCAGGCTTGACTGTTCCTGTTATCTGTATTGTAATTGGTGAAGGTGGAAGTGGAGGAGCACTTGCTTTAGGTGTAGGAAATCAAATTCATATGCTCGAAAACTCAACCTATTCTGTTATTTCTCCTGAAGGTGCAGCTGCATTACTTTGGAAAGATGCAGGACTTGCCAAAAAAGCTGCAGAGTCTATGAAAATCACAGCGCCAGACTTAAAAGAGCTAGGGGTTGTAGATGAAATCATCCCAGAAGTAAGAGGTGGAGCTCATAAGGATGTTGCAGAACAAGCAGCTTCCATCGACACCGTTCTCTTACAATCATTAAAAGAATTACGTAAATTAAACAAAGATGAGTTAGTTCAACAACGCTATCAAAAGTATAAAAAGATTGGCCAATTTACAATAACTGAAGAAGAGTTTATCGGAGTTCAGTAATCAAAGTGGACGTGCATCTAACGAAATGTTTAGGGCACGTTTTCCTTTGTTTCCGCATAATCAGGAGACGGTTGAATAAATCGAAATTCTCCGGAATTGAAATGTGATATTCAACTGATTATGAACATGTACAAAATATTCAAAATTCCCCTCACATAGTATTCTATTTAATTCTCGATTTTTCTACACAATTTCACAATTTTTTCTGTATTTATTACGGTATCTTAGTTGTTTTACTTATATATTAGTGTTATTTTATACATATTGCACAAAATAGTAAAAGCGAATAATCACAATTCGTGATTCATGATTATTTTTACATAGAGGTGGAAAAATGAAAAGAATAGGTGTTTTAACTAGCGGTGGGGATTCACCAGGGATGAACGCTGCGATTCGTGCAGTTGTACGAAAAGCAATCTTTCACGATATAGAAGTATATGGAGTTTATCAAGGATATGCTGGACTAATAAGTGGACAGATAAAACAATTAGAGATTGGATCTGTTGGTGATATAATTCATCGCGGTGGTACAATGCTTTATACTGCTCGATGTGAAGAATTCAAAACAGAAGAAGGTCGTAAAAAAGGTATTGAGCAATTAAAAAAGCTTGGAATAGAAGGCTTAGTTGTTATCGGTGGTGACGGCTCTTACCGTGGTGCCCAAAAGCTAACTGAACTTGGCTTCCCTTGCGTTGGTGTTCCAGGTACTATTGACAATGATATCCCGGGTACTGATTTTACGATTGGTTTTGATACAGCACTAAATACAGTTATTGATGCTATTGATAAAATAAGAGATACAGCAACTTCACATGAGCGTACATATGTAATTGAAGTTATGGGTAGACATGCTGGTGACCTTGCATTATGGGCGGGATTAGCTGGTGGTGCTGAAACAATCATTATTCCGGAAGCAGAACACGACATGGATGAAGTTATCGCTAAGCTTAACCGTGGCCATGACCGCGGGAAGAAGCATAGTATTATTGTCGTAGCTGAGGGTGTAGGTAGTGGTGTTGAAATCGGTAATAAGATTCAAGAAGCTACAAATTTTGAAACAAGAGTGAGTGTCCTTGGACATATTCAACGTGGTGGTTCTCCAACTGCATCAGACAGAGTATTGGCAAGTCGTCTAGGTGCAAAGGCTGTTGAATTGTTGTTAGAAGGAAAAGGTGGACGTGCTGTTGGTATTCAACAAAACAATCTAGTTGACCATGATATTATGGAAATTCTAGATCGTAAACATACAGTTGATAAGAAGATGTATGACCTATCCCAAGAGCTATCCATTTAAAATATATTTGAGTAAAATTCTTTTAGAAGTGTTGCTAATCGCTGATTTAAAGCGATTATAGAGGAGGAAAATGTAATGAGAAAAACAAAAATAGTTTGTACGATAGGACCTGCTAGTGAAAGTATTGAAAAACTGGTTGCTTTAGCAAACGCAGGAATGAATGTAGCTAGACTTAATTTTTCGCATGGTGACTTTGAGGAGCATGGTGCACGTATTAAAAACATTCGTGAGGCTGCTAAAATCACTGGCAAAAACATTGCGATCCTACTAGATACTAAAGGGCCAGAAATTCGCACAAACACAATGGAAAATGGTGCTATTGAATTAGTTGAAGGTTCGACTGTCACTCTTTCGATGGAAGAAGTCATTGGTACACCGGAAAAATTCTCGATTACATATCCGGGTTTAATTGAAGATGTTCATCCAGGCTCCAGAATTTTATTAGATGATGGATTAATCGGATTAGAAGTACTAGAAATTAATCAACAAAAGCGTGAAATCCTAACAAAAGTATTAAATAGTGGAACATTAAAAAATAAAAAAGGTGTGAACGTACCTGGGGTTCGAGTGAATTTACCTGGAATCACTGAAAAAGATGCAAAAGATATCGTATTCGGTATCCAACAAGATGTCGATTACATTGCAGCTTCCTTCGTTCGTCGTGCTTCAGATGTACTTGAAATCAGAGAATTGCTCGAAGAAAATAAAGGGGAAGCTATTCAAATTATCCCTAAAATTGAAAACCAAGAGGGTGTAGATAACATCGATGAGATACTTGAAGTATCTGATGGATTAATGGTTGCTCGTGGTGACTTAGGTGTTGAAATTCCTGCTGAAGAAGTACCACTAGTGCAAAAAGATCTAATTAAGAAGTGTAATGCCCTTGGAAAACCCGTTATTACAGCGACACAAATGTTAGACTCTATGCAACGAAATCCTAGACCAACTCGTGCGGAAGCAAGTGACGTTGCGAACGCTATTTTCGATGGTACAGATGCGATTATGCTTTCAGGTGAAACTGCTGCTGGTACATACCCAGTTGAGGCCGTACAAACAATGCATAATATTGCGTCTCGTGCAGAGAGTGCTTTAGTTCATCGTGAAATCTTATCTCAACGCAGTAAAATCTCAGGTACCACAATTACAGATGCAATTGGACAATCAGTTGCCCATACTGCGCTTAATTTAGATGTATCTGCAATCGTGACTCCTACAGAAAGTGGTCATACTGCAAGAATGATTTCAAAATATCGTCCTAAGGCGCCAATCATTGCCGTTACTGCGAACGAGTCCACAACTAGAAAGCTTTCTCTTGTTTGGGGTGTGTACCCACAAACAGGTAATGTAGCTAAATCAACAGATGAAATGCTTGACAACTCAGTTGAAGTTGCATTAAATACTGGAATTATCAAACCAGGCGATTTAGTTGTGATTACTGCAGGTGTTCCAGTCGGCGAGTGCGGAACTACAAACATTATGAAGATTCATGTTGTTGGTAATACCCTTGCAAATGGACAAGGTATTGGGAGAAAATCAGCTTTTGGTAAAGTAGTTGTAGCAAACACTACTGAGGAAGCAGAAGCAAAAATGTATGACGGTGCAATTCTAGTAACAACTGCTACTGATCGTGATATGGTAAAATACGTGGAGCAGGCATCTGCTTTAATCACGGAAGAAGGCGGTCTTACTAGCCATGCAGCTGTAGTAGGATTAAGTATCGGAATTCCTGTGATTGTTGGTGTAGAAAATGCAACAACACTTTTAAAAGATGGACAAGATATTACTGTTGATTCATCCCGTGGAGTGATATACGAAGGACATGCAAATGTTCTATAAAAAGGAGAAGGGAAACCTTCTCTTTTTTTGGTGTTTTACTACTCATTTTTAGACTAGAAACGTATAATATAAGAAAAGCCTTCATCTGAGGAGGACAATATGAGAATTTTACTAGCATTGATTATTATTGTACCGGCATTAGAAATTAGTGTCCTTATTTTCTCTGGGAAGACGCTTGGAATTCCAATCACATTGTTGTTGATTATTCTTACTGGTGTAATTGGGGCATGGTTAGCGAAAAAACAAGGGCTCGATACACTTCATCGTGCTCAACAACAAATGAATTATGGACAGGTCCCTGGTGAAGCCATTATGGATGGGATTTGCATCCTTATCGGTGCGGTATTGCTTTTAAGCCCTGGTTACATTACAGATCTAACTGGTTTTTTCTTACTTATTCCTGCAAGTAGGAATCTGATTAAACCGGTTATTGCCAACTGGATTAGACGAAGAATGGAGCGAGGAAATGTCACAGTTATTCGTCGTTGGTAAAAAAAGAAAGCCATTGCGGTCGCAATGGCTTTCTTTATGTTTCTTTCCCAATAATAAATCCCCATACATCCCGAAATACGCCTGTTGTATATAGGGTTCTTATAATTACTAACGTAACGGGTCCAATAATTAACCCAACGAATCCAAATAATTGGAAGCCAACGAAAAGTGATATCAAAGTTGCCAATGGATCTAATCCAATACTAGAAGAGATAATCTTAGGCTCCATAACTTGGCGTTGTACAATGACAACAAGGTATAGTATACCAAGTCCTATTGCAAATGCTAGATTCCCACTAAAAGCAGAATAAATGATCCATGGTACGAACACAAGTCCAGTTCCCAAATATGGAAGTAGATCAACGAGTCCGATTAATAACGCAATTGTGATTGCATAATCGACTCGTAAAATTAACAGGCCAACTAATACAATCCCCGCTGTGATTGAAATCAATGTTGCTTGAGCTTTAACAAATCCAAATAATGCTTTTTTTAATTCCACAAATACGGACTTTCCACTTGTTCGAGCTTTTATTGGAATAAATTTTCGTCCCATAATCACAAATTTATTCCAATCTTTGCTAATAAAAAATGTGGCTAACAGCGAAAATACTATTACTGTCGCTGCATTTGGCAGCCAGCCCAGAAACTTTGGAATATTTTCTAAAAATGCCTTAACAAATTCCCCAACATTTGTCGCAATAGTTGTACCAACATTGCTGACATTATCCATAATCGTTTGCTGTTGGCCTTGGTCCAAGTTATCAAACATACTCGTTATTCTTTCATATAGAGGAATAATCTGGCCAACTATTAAATTTTCCAAATAAACAACTAGGTTTTGAAAATGCTGTGGCACTTCTTTTGCTAAATAGTTTGCACCTGAGATAATCTCAGCGATTAATAATGTAAGTAAACCTGTTACTACGCCAAATACTAGCAAAATCCCTATAAATACGGATAACCCACGTGGTAACCTGACTTTACGCTCCATAAAATTCACAAGTGGATTAATAAGGAATGCTATCAATAAAGCAAAAATAAACGGATATGTAAGTCTAAAAAGAAAATAAAACAAGATGAAACCAATGACAATTAATGCAATAACCAATAAAAATCGAAGAAAACCATACACATAGTTAATGTTCAAACTTTTTCCTCCCTAGGAATTTCTTGCATATTTTTATTTTACAATCTCTTTGATTACTTTAAAAGTATTACGAAGAAATGAAATATAAAGTTTCCAATTATGGAGAAAAAGTTTTATTTATGTTATCATACGTTATGAGCAAGTGAAAAAAATTAAAGAACAAAACACTAAATATGCCAAATTTAATTGGTTTTAAGTCTAGTAAACGGCCCTGTTAACTAGAAAAATGAAAACCCATTCGTAAAAATGTTTTTGTGTAATAATAATTTATTAGGGGAAATTTGTCTCTTTTGATTCACAAAAGTCTGATTATTTATTATAATAGAGTCAGGGGTTATTTATTTCCTACATATTTATTCGCTTTCACTTGCATAAACAACTTTTATTGTCACAATATTATATTGATATTTGTGGCCATGAGCGTTTTTTTCAAAAATGAAAGCATTTACTTCACTAGATTACAATGTTTAAAGCATAAATAACGATGTGATAATGTGTTTTGTTTTTGAGCGTGCGCTCAATTTACCTCTATAAATGAGGTAGGGGAATATGAAAAAAGGAGAGGGTCATATGACAGCAACAAAGGGGCTTGAAGGAATTGTAGCTACAACATCTTCTGTCAGTTCAATTATTGATGACACTTTAACGTATGCGGGATTCAATATTGACGATTTAGCGGAAAATGCTAGTTTTGAAGAAGTTATCTACCTATTATGGCATCGCAAACTTCCAAATAAAGAGGAGTTAGCTGAATTAAAACAGCAACTTGCTGAAAATGCAAGTTTACCTCAAGAATTATTAAATCATTTCAAAACTTACCCAATTGATAAGGTTCATCCAATGGGGGCACTTCGCTCAGCTGTTTCACTATTAGGACTATATGATGAAGAAGCAGATGTAATGGATCCAGAAGCTAATTATCAAAAGGCAATCCGCCTACAAGCAAAATTACCTACAATTGTTACCGCTTTTTCTCGTGTTCGTAAAGGATTAGATCCAGTTGCTCCACGCACAGATCTAAGCTTCGCAGCAAACTTCTTATATATGCTTAGTGGGCAAGAACCAAGCGAAATTGCAGAAGAAGCATTCAATAAAGCATTAGTACTTCATGCTGACCATGAACTTAATGCATCTACATTTACAGCACGTGTTTGTGTTGCAACTTTATCAGATGTTTATTCAGGTATTACTGCTGCAATTGGAGCTTTAAAGGGCCCGCTTCACGGTGGAGCTAATGAAGCTGTTATGAAGATGCTAACTGAAATTGGTGAAGTTGAAAACGTAGAGAATTATATAAACACTAAATTAGCTAATAAAGAAAAAATCATGGGGTTTGGTCATAGAGTTTACCGTAAAGGTGACCCACGTGCAAAACACTTGAAGGCAATGTCTCAAAAATTAACATCGATTACTGGCGAACCAAAATGGTATGAGATGTCAACAAAAATTGAAGAAATTGTTACGAGTGCAAAACCATTACCACCAAATGTTGACTTCTATTCAGCATCTGTATACCATAGCTTAGGTATTGATCATGATTTATTTACCCCAATTTTTGCAGTAAGCCGTGTTTCTGGATGGTTAGCTCATATTCTAGAGCAATATGATAACAACCGTTTAATCCGTCCACGTGCTGAATATACTGGTCCAGGAATGCAGACATACGTTCCGATGGAACAAAGAGGTTAATAAATCTAACAATATATATATTAATAGGTTGAAGTATTTTAGGGAAAATTTTTCTTGAAATACTTCTTAAGAACTTTAGGAGGTAATACTAGTGGCAGGAGAAAAAATTACAGTATCAAATGGTGTACTAAACGTACCAAACAATCCAATTATTCCTTTTATCGAAGGTGACGGAACAGGTCCAGATATTTGGGCAGCAGCTTCACGTGTATTAGAAGCAGCTGTTGAAAAAGCGTACAACGGCGAAAAATCAATTGTTTGGAAAGAAGTATTAGCAGGGGAAAAAGCTTTTAACCAAACTGGTGAATGGTTACCAGAAGAAACATTAGATGTTATTCGAGAGTACATAATTGCGATTAAAGGACCTCTTACTACACCAGTTGGTGGTGGTATTCGTTCATTAAACGTTGCATTACGTCAAGAACTAGATCTATTTACTTGTCTTCGCCCAGTACGTTATTTTACAGGTGTACCTTCACCAGTTAAGCGTCCAGAAGATACAGATATGGTTATCTTCCGTGAAAACACAGAAGATATTTACGCTGGTATCGAATATGCACAAGGTTCTGAAGGAGTTCAAAAGCTTATTAACTTCCTACAAAATGAACTAGGTGTAAATAAAATCCGCTTCCCAGAAACTTCTGGTATCGGTATCAAGCCAGTTTCTGAAGAAGGTACAAAGCGTCTAGTACGTGCTGCTATCAACTACGCAATTGAACAAGGCCGTAAATCACTAACCCTTGTTCATAAAGGTAATATCATGAAGTTTACAGAAGGAGCTTTCAAAAATTGGGGCTATGAGCTTGCTGAACAAGAGTTTGGCGATAAAGTATTCACTTGGGCTCAATATGACCGCATCGTTGAAGAAGAAGGTAAGGATGCTGCAAATAAAGCACAAGCTGATGCTGAAGCTGCAGGTAAAATCATTGTAAAAGATTCAATCGCTGATATCTTCTTACAACAAATCTTAACTCGTCCACGTGAGTTCGATGTTGTTGCTACAATGAACTTAAATGGTGACTACATTTCTGATGCTCTAGCTGCACAAGTTGGTGGTATCGGAATCGCTCCAGGAGCAAATATTAACTATGAAACTGGCCATGCGATTTTCGAAGCAACACACGGAACTGCACCTAAATATGCTGGTTTAGATAAAGTTAACCCTTCTTCTGTACTATTATCAGGTGTATTAATGCTTGAACACCTTGGTTGGAATGAAGCAGCAACTCTAATCATGAATTCAATGGAAAAAACAATTGAATCTAAGGTTGTAACATATGACTTCGCACGTCTAATGGAAGGCGCTACAGAAGTAAAGTGTTCAGAGTTTGCTAATGAACTAATCAAAAACTTAGGCTAATCATAGAACAAGTAACTACCCTAATAGGGTAGTTACTTTCATATGTGAATAGGGAGGATATAAAATGAGTCAATTCAAACGGAAAAAAATCTCTGTAATTGGTAGTGGTTTTACGGGTGCAACAACCGCTTTCTTACTTGCACAAAAGGAATTAGGAGATGTCGTTTTAGTTGATATCCCACAAATGGAAAATCCAACAAAAGGGAAAGCTCTCGATATGTTGGAAGCTAGTCCTGTCCAAGGGTTTGATGCAAATATTACTGGAACTGCAAATTACGAAGATACAGCAGATTCAGATATCGTCGTGATTACAGCAGGAATCGCCCGAAAACCTGGAATGAGCCGTGATGATCTAGTTCAAACAAACCAAAAAATCATGAAAAGTGTCGCTCAGGAAATTGCAAAACATTCTCCAAATAGCTATATCATTGTCTTAACAAATCCAGTTGACGCTATGACTTATACTGTGTTTAAGGAATCAGGATTTCCAAAAAATCGTGTCATTGGGCAATCAGGCGTACTTGACACTGCACGATTCCGTACATTCATTGCCCAAGAACTAAATTTATCGGTGAAAGATATCACTGGTTTTGTCCTTGGTGGTCATGGTGACGACATGGTTCCACTTGTTCGTTACTCCTATGCTGGAGGAATCCCACTAGAAACTTTAATTTCAAAAGATCGTTTAGATGCTATCGTTGAACGTACACGTAAAGGTGGCGGTGAAATTGTCAATCTCCTTGGAAACGGCAGTGCTTATTATGCACCGGCGGCTTCCTTGGTGGAAATGGTAGAAGCCATCCTAAAAGACCAACGACGTGTCCTTCCAGCCATTGCATATCTAGAAGGTGAATATGGATTCAGCGGAATTTACCTTGGGGTCCCTACCATTTTAGGTGCAAATGGCATTGAGAAAATCATTGAACTAGACCTTACAGAACAAGAAAAAGCAGAACTTGCTAAATCTGCTGATTCTGTTAAAAATGTAATGAATATCTTAGTCTAAAACTAAGTTAACGAAAAAATTCGGGGTTATCCCCCGAATTTTTTGTACATAATCTGTTTTAATTTTATGGAGGTGCAACCTTTTTCATGCTATTAGGGAAAAAGCGAAAACTAGGTAGAAAGATTGAAGAAATGACGGTTGGTGAAAAATTATCTCTGACTGAAAAAATTGAAGATAAAGATCTGCTTTTATACTTAGGTTTGACGAATGATGCGAATCCACTTTATATTCAACATGATTATGCATCCCAAACTCCATTTAAGAAACCTATAGTTCCCACTGTCATGCTTACTGGAATTATCACAGCGGCGATTTCGAAGTATTTACCAGGGCCAGGAAGTCATATTCTCAAGCAGGAAATTGAATTTTTTCAGCCACTTTTTCACTATGCGACTATTCAATTTCTATTTGAGGTATCCAAAATTAATCTTCACGACCATACTGTTGAAATATCAGTAACGGCATTTGATGAAGATGAATCATTAGCAATCGAAGGAAGACTTTTTGTCTGTCCTCCACACCGAATTACGCCAATGGAAGGAAAAATATTGGAGAACTTTTAGAGAGCTTAGCCTCTCTTTTTTGTATTTTCATGGTAAGTCACGAAATGTTAATCTATAATAATCTTATATAGAGATAGAGAAATGATGGGGTTTAACTTTTTTGATGGAGGAAAACAATGAAGAATAAAGTATTGGTTGTGGAAGATGAACAGTCAATCATTACATTACTTCAGTATAACCTACAACAGGCAGGCTACGAGGTTATAACTGCAATGGACGGAGAAGAAGGATTAGAGAAAGCCTTAGCAGAAAAACCACAAATTATCGTCCTTGACTTAATGTTGCCAAAGTTAGATGGGATCGAAGTATGCAAGCAGCTTCGTCTAAATAAAGTAGACATCCCAATTTTAATGCTAACTGCGAAGGATGACGAATTTGATAAGGTATTAGGTTTAGAGCTTGGTGCAGATGACTACATGACAAAACCATTTAGTCCAAGAGAGGTTGTCGCACGTGTCAAAGCAATACTAAGAAGAACAAGCAAAAATATTGTCAACTCAGAAGATGATATATCAGCTCCTCAGATCACAATAGGACCACTACGTATTTTACCAGAAAATTTTGAGGCCTATTTAAACGAGGAAGCGCTCGATTTAACACCTAAGGAATTTGAACTTCTTGCCTATTTGGCAAAGAATAAGGGGCGAGTATTAACACGAGACCAACTCCTTAGTGCAGTTTGGAATTATGATTTTGCTGGTGACACAAGAATTGTGGATGTGCATATAAGTCATTTGCGTGAAAAAATTGAAAAAGAATCAAAAAAGCCAAATATTATTAAAACAGTTAGGGGATTAGGCTATAAGCTCGAGGAGCCTAAAATCTATGAATAAGTTTCACTCGAGGCTACTATTTGCGATTATCTTTTTAATCATTATTGTCTTTCTATGTATGGGTTTTATGCTGGGGCAATTTATTAGTAGTCTTATCACGAATAGTGCAATGCATGGAACCTCGATCGAAGAAACAGTTCAGCAGGTCTGGATTGCCCTGACGATTTGCCTTGGTATCGCATTAATTATTATTCTCTCACTTATTGTAAGGATCACGACTACCTATACAAAACCGATTGATTCAGCAACAAAAGCGGTTAAAGAACTTGCTAAGGGAGATTATCGTGCAAGAACTTATGAAGACGATGTAAGTACAGCTGGGTTACTGGGCCAGTCCATCAATATCGTTGCTAGAAATATAGAAGAAATGACCAAATCCTATGAAATGCAGCATGACCGATTACATACCCTAATTGAAAATATGGGGAGCGGACTATTATTTATCGATAGTAAAGGATATATAAGTATTGTTAATCGTTCAACCAATGAGATCTTCAAGGTTGATCAAGATGATTTATTGGGTCAACTTTATTATGAAGCTTTTACCCAAAAGGAAATTGTAAAGCTAGTCGAAGAGATTTTTATGACCGAACAAAAATTACGAAGACAAGTCCATCTGATGATTGGAAATGAACAAAAGGACTTTGAAGTATACGCTGCACCGGTACTAGGGGCGAAGGTAGAATGGAAGGGAGTTGTTCTTGTCTTTCACGATATTTCAAATCTGAAAAGGCTTGAACAGATGCGGAAGGATTTTGTTGCAAATGTATCCCATGAGCTTCGCACACCAATTACATCTATTAAAGGATTTTCGGAAACTTTATTAGACGGTGCAATGAATGATAGGGACGTCTTAAAACAATTTTTAACCATTATCCTTGATGAAAGTCATCGTCTCCAGTTGCTCATTCAAGATTTATTGGATTTATCGAAAATGGAGAACAAAGGTTTTTCACTTAATCTTTCACAGGTTAATGTGAAAGAGCTCTTAGAAAATAGTATACAGATGCTTAAATCCAAAGCAGTTGAACGAGAGATTCAATTAGAGCTTACTGTAGATGATGACACAACCGTAATCGATGGAGATATGGATAGGTTGAAGCAGGTCTTTATCAATGTGATTAATAATGGTTTGTCCTACTCTCCAGATGGAGCTAAGGTTGAGGTAAAAGCATCAAACTTTGATGATTATGTTCAAATTAAAATTATTGATACGGGGATTGGAATAGAAGAAAAAGAACTTCCCCGTATCTTTGAAAGGTTTTATCGCGTAGATAAAGCAAGGAGCCGCAATTCAGGCGGTACAGGTTTGGGTCTTGCCATTGTTAAGCATATTATTGAGGCACATGAAGGGGCTGTTGAAGTAAGCAGTAGAGTAGGGGAAGGAACGACTTTTACGTTTCGTTTAAAAAAGAGAATATAATCCATAGGCAGTCCTAATTTACAAAATGTTTACATTGGAAAAATATTCTCTTAATATACAAACCGTATGATGTATATGAGAACCCCTTCATTCAGAAGGCCAAACTTTTTTGACAAGGACGTAATATCCTTGTCATTTTTTTTATGAAACTGAAACCTTTTTACAAGATATTCGTATAAAACAATATAGCAATAAATTGAGGGGGGAAAGCATGGTTAGTTTAAAACGAATATATACGATTGTTGGACTAAGTGTGCTCGTTTTGATTTTAGGTGTCGTTGGTTTTACATCATGGTACACTGTTGATGAATCAGAGCAAGCAATTATATTAACCTTTGGGAAAGCGGATGAAGGAATTACAGAGCCAGGCCTACATTTTAAAATGCCATGGCCAATCCAAGATGTAGAGAAACTGCCTAAAACAACATTTAGTTTACAGTTTGGCTATGATCAAAAGGATGGCGAAATTACCGACGTGCCAAAGGATACAAAAATGATTACTGGTGATGAAAATATTGTATTAGCAGATATGGTTGTTCAATGGCAAATAACCGATCCATCAAAATTCTTATTTAATTCTGAGGATCCTGAGCAAATCCTATATAATTCTACTTCTGCTTCTTTAAGAAGTATTATCGGAAGTTCAAAAATTGATGATGCTCTAACATCAGGTAAGGCGGAAATCGAAGCTGAGGTAAGAGATTTATTAGCCGATCTTTTAGTGAAATATGATATTGGAATTTCAGTAACAGCTGTTAAATTACAGGATGTTGAATTACCTAATGATAAAGTTCGTAAGGCATTTACGAATGTAACAGATGCCCGTGAAACAAGAAATACAAAAGTAAACGAAGCAAATAAATACCGTAACCAAAAAATGAATGAAGCAAAAGGTGAGGAAAAAGCGCTTATTTCTCGAGCGAATGGGGATAAAGCAGCACGTATCGAAATTGCTCGAGGGGATGTTGCCACATTTAATGCTTTATATAACGAATATGTGAAGAATCCAGAGATTACTAGAAAACGTTTAGTTCTAGAAACATTAGATCAAGTATTACCACATACAGAAATTTACATTATGAAGGATGATGGCAATACAATGAAGTACTTGCCAATCCGTCAAGCTGGTAGCCAAACGCAGGTTCCTCCTGTAGAAACAGAAGGGAGTGGTAACCAATGAGTGAAAACGTTGTGGACTTAAACGAAAAAAAGGGTTCCAATAATTTTAGCAAATATACAAAGGGTGGAATTGGCATCCTAATAGCTATCATCTTAATTGGAATTGTTGTAATTAACATTTTCATTGTTAGAGAAGGAGAATATAAAGTTGTTCGCCAATTTGGTGAAGTTGTCCGAATTGTAGAAACACCAGGACTTTCCTATAAAATTCCATTTATCCAGTCTGTTGAAACATTACCAAAATATCAAATGATCTATGATGTTGAAGAGGCTGAAATCAACACGAAAGATAAAAAGCGAATGATGATCGATAATTATGCTATTTGGCGTATTGAAGATCCAAAACAAATGATTTCGACAACAAGAACGGTTGTAAATGCAGAAGCAAAACTCGATGAATTCGTTTATTCTGCCATTCGAACAGAGCTTGGTCAATTGAATTATGATGAAATAATTAATGATGAGAAATCAGAACGCGGTAGCCTCAATGACCGCATTACAGAAATTGTAAATAAAAATCTTGAAGAAGATAAATATGGAATCGTTGTAACAGATATTCGGATGAAACGTACAGATCTACCAGCTGAAAACGAACAATCCGTATATACAAGAATGATTTCGGAGCGTGAGTCAACAGCACAAAACTACCTCTCTGAAGGAGACGCTGAGAAAAACAAAATCGAAGCTGAAACTGACAGGGAAGTAAAAGAAATTATTGCAAAAGCGCAAGCAGAAGCAGAAATTATTCGAAGCCAAGGGGAAGGAGAAGCGGCTCGTATATACAACGAGGCTTTCTCGAAGGACCCAGAATTCTATAACCTATTCCGTACACTTGAATCCTATAAGACTACAATTGATGGAGAAACAGTTATCATTTTACCAGCTGACTCTCCATATGCAAGATTGTTAATGGGGTATACTGAATAACAATTAATTAGGTAGCCGTTATTTTTCATTCTGTTCATGACATGATAAAATGAACAGTAGGAAATAACGGCTATTTTTTTGATGATTTAAGGGATGTGTAGCATGGAAGGTCCGAATGCCGTAATAGAAGGGAAGGATTTTTCTTGGATAAAAAGATTGTCTTAGTGGATGGAAATAGTATCGCATATCGTGCATTTTTTGCCCTACCACTTCTTAATAATGATAAAGGTGTACATACCAATGCCATTTATGGCTTTACCATGATTTTAAATCGAATTCTTGAACAGGAGAAACCGACACATATATTAGTAGCCTTTGATGCAGGCAAAACAACATTTAGACATAGTACGTTTAGCGAATATAAAGGTGGCAGACAAAAAACACCTCCTGAGCTTTCAGAGCAGTTTCCATTTTTACGCGAATTACTTGATGCTTACAAGATTGCCAGATATGAGTTAGAAAATTATGAAGCCGATGATATCATCGGAACTTTATCTCTTCAAGCTGAAAAAGAAGGCTTTGAGGTTAAAGTTATCACAGGTGATAAAGACTTAACACAGCTAGCCTCAGAACAGATAACAGTAGATATTACGAAAAAAGGGATCACAGATGTAGATTCTTACACTCCTGAGTTTATTAAAGAGAAGTATGGGATTACACCTGAACGAATAATTGACATGAAAGGGCTAATGGGAGATAACTCTGATAACATTCCGGGTGTCCCTGGTGTAGGCGAAAAAACAGCACTGAAATTATTGCAGGAGTTCAATACATTAGAAGAACTATTAGACTCAATCGATAAGGTAAGTGGGAAGAAGCTAAAAGAAAAACTTGAGGAAAATAAGGACCAAGCAATCATGAGTAAGCAGCTTGCGACTATCTATCGTGAAGCCCCAATTGAAATTGGAATTTCTGAACTGGAATATAACGGCTATGATGGTGATAAAGTAACAAAACTTTTCAAAGAGCTCGGATTTAATTCCTTACTCGATAAGGTTGAGGGTAGCGAGTCGAATGAGGACAAGCCTTTAGAAAAGATCTCCTATAAAATCGTCGATGAAATTACTGAAGATGTGTTAACAACTGAATCTTCTTTAATTGTGGAGGTGCTTGATGAAAGTTATCATAAGGCAGATATCCAAGGATTTTCAATTTCAAACGAGAATGGAAATTATTATATACCCACAAAGTTAGCTCTCGAATCAGAGGCTTTTCAACAGTGGGCAAACGACAAAGAGAAAAAGAAAATCGTTTTTGATGCAAAGAAATCGATTGTGGCTTTAAGATGGAAAGGCATCAATCTACAAGGAATTGACTTTGATTGTTTAATTGCATCTTATATTTTAAATCCGTCTGACTCGACTGAAGATGTTGCTGCAGTGGCAAAATTAAAGGGAATAACAGATGTACAATCTGATGAAGTAGTGTACGGTAAAGGAGCCAAACAAAGCATTCCTAACGAAGAAATTCTTTCTGAACACTTAGTGAGAAAAGCAATTAGCCTAACAAAATTAAAAGATTTGTTCTTGTATGAACTCCAAGAAAATGAACAGTATGAACTTTTTACTGATTTGGAAATGCCGTTGTCCCTAATCCTTGCAGACATGGAATCGATAGGGATAAAGGTCGATGTAGAACGTTTAAAAGGAATGGGAGAAGAGTTAAAGGAACACCTTCAGGAGCTTGAACAAAAAATTTATGAACTGGCTGGAGAGGAGTTTAATATTAATTCCCCTAAGCAGCTAGGTGTCATTCTTTTTGAAAAGCTCCAACTAACTGTGTACAAGAAAACAAAAACGGGTTATTCCACTTCTGCTGATATCCTTGAGAAACTAGCTAAGGAACATGAAATTATTGAATATATCTTGCATTATCGTCAAATTGGTAAGCTTCAATCAACCTATATTGAAGGCTTATTAAAGGTTGTGCATGGAGATACTTGTAAGGTTCATACTCGATTCCAGCAAGCTTTGACGCAAACTGGAAGACTAAGTTCGACAGACCCGAACCTGCAAAACATTCCAATTCGCTTGGAAGAAGGAAGAAAGATCAGACAAGCTTTCGTCCCTTCACAAAAGGATTGGTTTATATTTGCAGCGGACTATTCCCAGATTGAACTAAGAGTATTAGCCCATATTGCCAATGATGAAAATCTGATTAGTGCCTTTACGAATGATCTGGACATTCATACAAAGACTGCCATGGATGTGTTCCATGTAACTGAAGAGGAAGTAACCTCCAATATGCGTCGTCAGGCAAAGGCTGTAAACTTTGGGATTGTGTACGGAATTAGTGATTTCGGATTGTCTCAGAACCTTGGAATCACCCGGAAGGAAGCAGGTCACTTTATTGAACGTTATTTTGCAAGCTTTCCAGGTGTTAAAGAATATATGGAAGAAATTGTTGAGGACGTAAGACAGAAAGGATACGTATCTACGCTTCTTCATAGAAGAAGATACATCCCTGAAATTACAGCTCGTAACTTTAATGTTCGTAGCTTTGCTGAAAGAACAGCAATGAATACTCCAATTCAAGGAAGTGCTGCTGATATCATTAAGAAGGCAATGATTGATATGGCGGACAGATTAGAAGCAGAAAAGCTTCAAGCAAAGTTGCTATTACAAGTACATGATGAATTGATCTTCGAAGCACCAGAAGAAGAAATTGAGATTTTGAAGAAGATCGTACCTGAAGTAATGGAAAATGCCATTTCCTTGAAAGTTCCTTTAAAGGTTGATTATGAGTACGGTAAGACTTGGTATGATGCCAAGTAAGTCGAAAAAGGATGTGATCATATGCCGGAGTTACCCGAGGTCGAGACCGTTC
The DNA here is from genome assembly GCF_002734285.1 of Fredinandcohnia onubensis. Lineage (GTDB taxonomy): Bacteria > Bacillota > Bacilli > Bacillales > Bacillaceae_L > Ferdinandcohnia > Ferdinandcohnia onubensis_A. The sequence continues at coordinate 151,817 of NZ_NSEA01000003.1, forward strand.
GGCGCACGTTAACCCAGCTTGTAAATGGCAAAACAATTGAAAAGGTAACGGTTTTATGGTCAAAAATCATCAAAAAACCGGAAGAGCCAGAGCAGTTTTGTGATGCACTTCGTGGACAGACGATTCATGATGTGGACAGAAGAGGTAAATTTTTAAAGTTTATTTTAGATGATTATGTGATGGTTTCTCATTTACGTATGGAAGGCAGGTACGGCCTCTATGCTAAAGAAGATCCTTATGACAAACACACACATGTATTGTTCACTTTTACTGATGGAACCGAGCTGCGCTATCGAGACGTTCGGAAATTTGGAACGATGCATTTATTTAAAAAAGGCGAAGAAGAGAAGAGCCTACCATTATCTCAATTAGGACCAGAACCATTTTCAAAAGAATTTTCATTAAAGTATTTAGAAGAAAAGTTATCTAAGACTAATCGTAAAATTAAGGTCGCGCTCCTTGATCAAACAAAGTTCGTAGGGCTTGGGAATATATATGTTGATGAGGCACTATTTAGAGCGGGCATTTACCCAGAACGTGCAGCAAATTCCCTTACCAAAAAGGAAATGAAAATACTCCACCATGAGATCATTCAAACGTTAAATGAAGCTGTTAAGAAAGGTGGAAGTACAATACGCTCTTACGTTAATACGCAAGGTGAAATTGGGATGTTCCAACTACAACTCTTCGTATATGGTCAAAACGGTAAAGCATGCCAAACATGTGGAACAGAAATTGAAAAAACAGTTGTCGGCGGCAGAGGCACCCATTTCTGCCCAAAATGCCAGAAGAACAAAAAGAGAACAAAATAATATATATAAATTCGATGTGTCATTATTATTGACTTTTTGACACCCTTTGGACATTTCACATGAAATGGGCTCCCTCCATATACTATCTTAGCAATCGATAGGAAGGAGACTCTGTGAGATGTCCCAATTGGCATCACTTGTATTATTAGCATTTGCAGTAAGCTTGGATAGTTTTAGTGTTGGGTTCACATACGGAATGAGGAAAATGAAAATACCTTTTAAATCAATCATTACAATCGCATGTTGTTCAGCAGTAACGATGGCAGCCGCCATGGGATTAGGAAAGTCTATTGCGTTATTGCTATCGCCTGCAATCGCTGATCGACTGGGTGGTATTGTACTCATGTTAATTGGTGTCTGGGTATTGTTTCAGTTTTTTCGACCAACCTCCCAAGCATCTGAACAAAATGAAGAAAAGCTATTAGTGAAAGTTGAAATAAAATCACTTGGACTTGTTATCAATATATTGAAGAAGCCAATGGTTGCGGATCTTGATAATTCAGGAACGATTACCGGTTTTGAAGCATTTTTATTAGGTCTTGCCCTTTCTCTAGATGCTTTTGGGGCTGGAATCGGTGCAGCTTTATTAGGCTTCTCTCCATTGGTAATGGCTTTGTTGGTTGCCGTGATGAGCTCGCTTTTTGTTTATACGGGTATAAAAAGCGGTGCTGTTTTTTCAAAGAAAAGTTGGGTTCAAAAATTTTCATTTTTACCTGGAATCTTACTGATTTTAATTGGTATATGGAAATTCTAAAATAAAACGCAATAGGGAGATTGGAAACGTGGCATTAACAATCGGATTAACAGGTGGAATTGCAAGTGGAAAAAGTACAGTATCACAGATGTTCAAAGAAGCAGGAATTGTTGTCATAGATGCAGACGTTATTGCACGTAAAGTGGTTGAGGTTGGAGAAGAAGCATATGAACAAATTGTTCAATCATTTGGCAAGGACATTCTATTACCTGACGAGACGATTGACAGGCAAAAATTAGGATCGGTCGTCTTTTTCAATGAAGAGAAACGATTGTTATTAAACTCAATTGTTCATCCTGCTGTTCGAAAACAAATGATAAAAGAAAAAGAAGAACATCTTAACAACGGCGAAGAAACCGTTATTTTGGATATTCCATTGTTATTTGAAAGTAAGTTAACTGCATTAGTTGATCATACCCTACTTGTTTATGTTGATTATGAGACACAATTAACACGCCTAATGAATCGAAATAATCTCAGTAACGGGGAAGCAGAAGCTAGGATCCAATCACAAATGCCGCTTAAGGATAAAATTCAACTTGCAGATGCTGTAATTGATAACAATGGTACAATTGAGGCCACAAAGGATCAGTTACACGAAATTTGCAAGCAGTGGGGTATAAAACTATAAAATAAAACTAAGGTATCTCTAATACGAGATACCTTTTTTATGCTTTAAGTAGGTGGAATACCATTAAGAAATAACCAAAAGGACGTATAAATGACCATTTTTATAAAAAAATGAATTAAAGTGTTACATATGTGTTTTAATGTGTTATACTAATTGTAGAAATTAACAATAAAAAGTATAACATATATCGTGGAGGGGTTTTGATGAAGCCAAGAATCGCAATCAATGGATTTGGCCGTATTGGAAGAATGGTATTTAGAAAAGCAATTATGGATGATACATTAGAAATAATCGCTATCAATGCAAGCTACCCTGCTGACACACTAGCACATCTAATAAAATATGATACAAACCATGGTAAGTTCGATGCGGAAATCATCCCACAGGATGACTCATTATTGGTGAACGGTAAGCGCATTCAGCTTCTTAGCTCCCGTGATCCTATAGAGCTTCCTTGGAAAAGATTGAATATAGATATTGTGATTGAGGCAACAGGGAAATTTAATTCAAAAGAAAAAGCAAGCCTACATCTACAGGCCGGTGCAAAAAAAGTCATCTTAACTGCACCTGGTAAGGATGAGGATATTACCATTGTAATGGGTGTAAATGAAGAAAAATATGACCATGAAAATCATGCCATCATTTCGAACGCTTCTTGTACAACGAATTGCTTAGCACCAGTTGCGAAAGTTTTAAATGAACAGTTTGGAATTGTGAACGGTTTAATGACAACGGTTCATGCTTATACAAATGACCAAAAAAATATCGATAATCCACATAAAGATTTAAGAAGAGCAAGAGCCTGCGCACAATCCATTATTCCTACATCCACTGGAGCGGCCAAGGCATTATCACTTGTATTGCCAGAGCTAAAAGGAAAATTACATGGAATGGCATTACGTGTTCCAACACCTAATGTTTCTTTAGTTGATTTAGTTGTGGATGTTGAACGAGATGTAACGATTGAAGAAATTAATGAAGCTTTTATAACAGCATCGGTTGGGGCTTTAAAGGGGATTTTAGATTTTACGACTGAACCATTAGTTTCCATTGACTTTAATACAAATCCACATTCGTCTATTGTTGATGGATTATCAACAATGGTCATAGGAGATCGTAAGGTAAAGGTGTTAGCTTGGTACGATAATGAATGGGGATATTCTTGTAGAGTAGTAGATTTAGTCAAATATGTTGGCGAAAAAATCATCCGAAAAACTGAAGCAAAAGTAGGTTAAATCAGAAACCTTCCCAATCGTGGGAAGGTTTTATTATTTAGTTTAATAAAAACGTATTGCTAAATGTATATAAACTTAGTATACTAGTTTTCGTGAACTTCTTAAAAGCTTATGCTTTTGTAGCTACTTAAAGGGTTAGGACCTCTCTGGACTAACTTTCCCCCGTGGTAGTTATGCTCATGCTTTACGCGAAGAACTCATCGAAATTATGGTAAGAGGGGGAACAATTAAACTATGGAAACTATGGGACGTCACGTAATCTCTGAATTATGGGGTTGCGATTTTGAAAAATTAAACGACATGCAAGGTATTGAAGAAACTTTTGTTCAAGCAGCATTAAAGTCAGGTGCAGAAATTCGTGAGGTAGCTTTTCACAAATTTGCTCCACAGGGAGTTAGTGGTGTTGTTATCATCTCTGAATCACATTTAACGATTCACAGTTTTCCTGAACATGGTTACGCAAGTATTGATGTATACACATGTGGAGATTTAGATCCGAATATTGCTGCAGACCATATTGCTGAGGCACTTGGTGCACAAACACGCGAGAACATTGAGCTTCCACGTGGTATGGGCCCAGTACAAGTAAAGCCAGCACAAGTAAAAGTACTTTAAAAATAAATAAGAATCAACTAAAATAGAAAGAGGTGTATAAATTACACCTCTTTTTTTACATTTAGAACAATAATTTTACTATAGAATAGATAAAAATAGGGAGTGGAACAAATGGGATTGCAAACGTTTTTTTCGAATCACAGTGAAACGAGAGACAAACATTCGGACGAGCAGTTAAGAAGTCATTATTATAAAACAACAAATAAAAAGGCAATCGATGCTGTAACGAAAGTCATTAATAATTTAGATGGATACCATATTAACTCTATATCAGAAGAACGCGGCGAAATGAGCATTTCAATAAAAAAAGGAAGAAAAGCCTTTGTTGTTGCCACTATCGTCTCTGTAAGACCGTTTGAAACAGCGATTGACTTCGCGGTTACAACAGAAACACTTTTATTACCAATTGACTTTGGCTACAGTAAAAAAGTCATTATGAATTTATATCAGCGCTTAGATAAAGAACTTCCTCTCATCGGTAAAAAAGAATCTTAAGTCGGTTTTATGATGAGAAACCCTTGTCCAAAGAAAATCTTTCTTATAATATGAATACATAGAGTTCTCCTAAGAAGGGAGTTGTTACGAATGAGATGCCCTACTTGTCAACATAATGGAACGAGAGTCTTGGATTCACGCCCAGTTGATGATAGTCGTTCAATCCGTAGAAGACGAGAATGCGAAAAATGCCAATATCGGTTTACAACATTTGAAAAAGTGGAAGAAATTCCTTTGATTGTGGTTAAAAAAGAAGGTACTCGCGAGGAGTTCAGCAGGGAAAAGATGCTGCGCGGGCTAATTAAAGCTTGTGAAAAGCGTCCAGTTTCCTTGAAGCAATTAGAGGATATCACCCATGACGTTGAAAAGGAATTACGTAGTCAAGGGATCGCAGAGGTCAAAAGCGATATTATTGGTGAGTATGTGATGAACCATTTGGCAAAAGTAGATGAAGTTGCATATGTTCGCTTTGCATCAGTTTACCGCCAATTTAAAGATATAAATGTTTTTATCGATGAATTAAAGGAATTAATAAAAAGAGAACGGTAAAGGGCTTAAGATTCGTGTTAAGCTCTTTTTTTAACTATAAATGCGTGTTCAAAAAGGAGGTTGAAAAGGACCAAGAATTTCAAGGCGGCGCAGCTTTGAGTACCGGAGCGTATGCAGTTAATACGTGAGGAACGGAGAAGCAAGCCAACGCAGAAATTCCATGTGTCATTTTCTCCCGACTTTTTGACATCCTATAAAAATGGAAGGCTTTGATGAAATGGAGCATTGGAAAGAACTAGTACCAGTCGATCGCTATATTGTGCATGCAGCAGACCTTTTGCATGATTATGACCGGAAAATTGTATCATTGCTTTACCAACCTCTTATTGGAATGAAAGCCTTCAGTCTATATATGACTTTGTGGAGTGAGTTGGAGCAAAACCGACTATGGGGTGAGGAAAGTACCCATTATACGTTAATGGCACTGCTACAAACGAATCTAGAGGATATTTATCAAGAACGATTAAAGCTTGAAGGAATCGGCTTATTAAAAACATTTGTAAAATCCGATGAGCATTCTAGAAGTTTTATCTATGAGTTGCAAGCACCACTCTCACCTAGAGCATTTTTTACGGATGGTGTACTTAATGTTTATTTGTATAACAGATTAGGAAAAGGTAAATTTTTTAAACTCAAGCAGTTCTTTTCCGACCATGAACCTGATTTAGATACTTATAAACCGATTACGAAAGCATTTAATGAAGTATTTGCATCTGCTCAAGTCTCGAAAATGATTTCCACGATTAGTGATGAAATGAAAAGCAATCTTGAACGTGATGAAAATACAGAATACATGGATCGTAGTCAAGAGAAAAAACTCGTAATAGAAAACGAAATCTTTAATTTTGATTTGTTTTTTGCTGGTCTTTCAGATGTAATGATCCCAAGAAAATCAATTACACCTAGAGTAAAAGAAGCAATCACTAAGCTTTCCTTCCTTTATGGTATTGATCCGGTTGAGATGCAGGGTATTGTTATGAGTGCTCTTGATCCAAACGAAAAAATTGATATTGAAAAGTTAAGAAAGGCTTCAAGAGATTGGTATCAATTTGAAACTGGTAATGAATTACCTAATTTAACAGAAAGGGTTCAACCATTACCAAATCAAACAATGGTAAACAAAGTTCCACAGACAAAGGAAGAAGAATTGATTCAAAAACTGGAAAGAATCTCCCCAAAAGAGTTTCTTATCGATGTCTCTGGAGGGTCACAGCCTTCTGTATCTGAATTAAAAATTATAGAAGATGTGATGTTCCGCCAAAACTTACTTCCAGGTGTTGTGAATGTACTGTTATATTATGTCATGTTAAAATCGGATATGAGATTAACAAAGTCTTATATCGAAACCATTGCCAGTAACTGGGCAAGATTAGATATAAAGACAGTAAAGGATGCAATGGAAACCGCTAAAAAGCACAATTGGACCGCAGATAAAAAGACAAATAAATATAAAAGACAACCGATACGCAAGGAGTTATTACCTGACTGGTTAAAGCAAGAAGATGAAGGTACAAAAGAAGAAACTCCAAAAAAGGAAAAAGCAAAGGAAAAAGCTTCTAGTCCTTCTAGTCCTTCCTTTGAAGAGAAGAAACGTCTATTTGAAGCAAGACTAAAAAAGAATAACCAATAAGCTGGGGGTGAGGATATGAAACCGATTCAGGATTCTTTAAAAAAACTTTCTAATCATGCTGGCTTTCAACAGCGATATGAACAAATTAAACATGAGGTATTAAACCATTCTGAGGTAAGAGACTTTATAAACGCACATCAGGATCAAATTACGAATGATACGATTAATAGAAGTCTTGTAAAGCTGTACGAATATATTAATCAAAGCAAGGAATGTAATAAATGTGAAAGCCTTAATACGTGTAAAAATATGCTACAGGGCTTTCATCCTCATCTTGAACTTAAAGGTAACGCAATTGATTTAAGCTATGAAAGATGTCCGAAAAAGGTAATGCATGATGAACAGCTTAAATATAAATCTTTAATCAAGAGTATGTATGTTCCAAAAGATATTCTTGATGCATCCCTCGAATCCCTTGAATTCGATGAAGGACGTTCAGATGCAATTCTTTTAATTCAGGAATTCCTCGATCAGTATGAACCTGGCAAACGGATGCAGGGATTATATTTATACGGTTCGTTTGGAATTGGTAAAACTTACTTTTTAGGTGCCCTTGCAAATGGACTGGCTCAGAAAAAGGTCTCATCGATGCTTGTGTATGTACCTGAATTCATGAGGGAGTTGAAGGGTTCCTTACAGGACCAATCGATCAATTCAAAAATAGATGCTGTTAAAAAAGTACCAGTTTTAATGCTAGATGACATTGGTGCTGAATCGATGTCTAGCTGGATGCGTGACGATATTCTTGGTAGTATTCTGCAATACCGTATGCTTGAAAACTTACCAACCTTCTTCACATCAAATTTCGATTTTAAAGGCCTCGAACACCATTTATCTTATACACAACGTGGTGAAGAGGAAAAGGTCAAAGCTGCTCGAATCATGGAACGAATTAAATATTTAGCAAAACCAGTTGAACTAAAAGGAAAAAACAGACGTTACTAATCGAATTGGCTATCTCAAAAAAGAGATAGCCGTTTTTTTTTAATTCTAAAGTTGTCCCATTCACCATATACATGTAACAGGGTAATGGTATTGGTGAAATGGGGGGACTAGCTTGATTGAAATGCATTTCCAAGAAACAGCAGATGCACAAAAAATGTATAAGGGCTTAGTTGCAAAGGCAAAAGCTCTTTCTATAGATTACATAGAGGTTGTCAATGATGAGCAGAATGTGGTATCTGTTTTCATTTCAGAAAAAATACAATATGCAGTTCAGGTTGTGGTCATTCCAGTAATGGCCGAGTTTATCATTCATAACAAAGAGGACAATTGGATTCTCGACTATATCGAAAATTTATTTTACTTTACCGATTACGAAGAGAAGAAACAAATCTTAGAAATTGCCAAAGGATTGATGGATGGTAATAACCCTGATATCCCAGGGGTTCAAGACGTCATGCCACGGGAACAACTAATTGTAGAAGCGCTTCATGATTTTATGGAAATTCCTATTTCTTTCTCGTTTGAATCATTTTTAAAGTTTCGCATGCGGTCATATAATGAGGCATTATTGCAAATCATCGAATCTGCAATTGATGAATACAAGCTTGAGCAGGAGTATCAAACATTTATTCAAGGACTGAGGGAATTTCGAGAAAAGCGAGAACCGAAGCTTGAACAATTACATATTTTACATGATGAGCAATTTTATTTTTATAATCATGAGTTTACTGAAATTAAGCGAGATGAATTGTTTAAATATATTGATCGAAAATTAATCCTACACCAGCCCTTGTATATTGATTCTGCTGTTTTGGCACCTTTAGTGTCGATTGCGCCGAAGTCGATCTCAATTTATACGGACCAGATTGATAATGGTATGGTTCAGACCATTCATAATATCTTTTTAGAGAATGTCACAATTTATACGAAGAAATCCTTTGAAAACACACGTCTGAAAGCAAAAAAAATATAAATTAGATGAACAGCCCTTGATTTAACTTTTAAATAAGACTATAATACCTACATATTACAAATACTCATGACATGAGTACTCTATAATTTAAAAGTTATGATGAGGACACGATCGTATAATTACGGTTTTCAGAGAGGGAAGACAAGGCTGGAAGCTTCCTAACACGAATGATACTTTTACCACCTCTAAACTTCAGTAGTGAACCTTTGCTGATCAAAGTTGTAATTACTGACGGGATTACCGTTATTTATTTCTTGAGCCATTCGATATTTCTAGAGTGGAAACAAGGGTGGAACCACGATACATATACTCGTCCCTTTTTTTAGGGACGGGTATTTTTTATTTTATTTTTTACCAAGAAAAAGGAGTTGAAAACTGATGTCAGATGTAGTAAAAATTACATTCCCAGACGGAGCAGTGAAGGAGTTTCCTAAAGGAACAACAACAGAAGATATTGCAGGATCAATCAGCCCAGGCCTAAAGAAAAAGTCAATCGCTGGTAAGTTTAATGGAAAAGAAATTGATTTACGAACTGAAATCCATGAAGATGGTGAAATAGCAATTATTACCCAAGATACTGATGCAGCATTAGAAATCATGCGACATAGTACAGCTCACCTTATGGCTCAAGCAATTAAACGCCTATATAAGGATGTTAAACTTGGTGTAGGGCCAGTTATTGAAAATGGCTTCTACTATGACATTGATATGGAAAAATCTTTAACACCTGAAGATCTGCCTGAAATCGAAAAAGAAATGAAAAAGATCATAAATGAGAATATTGAAATTCATCGTGTTGAGGTAACTCGTGATGAGGCATTAAGAAGATACGAGGAAATCGGTGATGAGCTTAAGCTTGAATTGATTCAAGATATTCCGGAGGGTGAACCTTTATCAATTTACGAACAAGGTGAATTTTTTGACCTTTGCCGTGGTGTCCATGTTCCTTCAACAGGAAAAATTAAAGAATTTAAGCTTTTAAGCATTGCTGGTGCATACTGGCGTGGAGATAGCGACAATAAAATGCTTCAACGTATTTATGGAACTGCATTCTTTAAAAAAGCAGATCTTGACGAATACCTTCGTTTACTAGAAGAGGCTAAAGAACGTGACCATCGTAAATTAGGTAAGGAACTAAGCCTGTTTACAAATTCACAAAAAGTAGGTCAAGGATTGCCATTATGGCTTCCAAAAGGAGCGACTATACGTCGCGTCATCGAACGCTATATTGTAGATAAAGAAGTAAGACTAGGCTATGACCATGTTTATACACCAGTACTTGCAAACGTTGATTTATATAAAACTTCCGGTCACTGGGATCATTATCAAGAAGACATGTTCCCAGTAATGGAAATGGATAATGAAGAGCTAGTGTTACGGCCAATGAACTGTCCACATCACATGATGATTTATAAAAATGGTATCCATAGCTACCGCAAGCTTCCAATTCGTATTGCTGAATTAGGAACAATGCACCGCTACGAAATGAGTGGAGCACTATCTGGTCTTCAACGTGTTAGAGGAATGACTCTTAATGATGCACATATCTTCGTTCGACCTGACCAAATTCAGGAAGAGTTCAAACGCGTTGTTAATCTTATTTTAGAGGTTTATAAAGACTTTGATATTCAAGACTTTAGCTTCCGACTTTCTTATCGCGATCCTGCAGATACTGAAAAATATTTCGATGATGATGCAATGTGGGAAAAAGCTCAATCCATGTTAAAGGCAGCGATGGATGACCTTGGTCTGGATTACTTCGAGGCAGATGGAGAAGCGGCATTCTATGGTCCTAAACTTGATGTTCAGGTTCGTACAGCACTTGGAAAAGATGAAACACTTTCAACTGTACAACTTGACTTCTTATTACCAGAACGTTTTGATTTAACTTATATCGGTGAAGATGGAAAGCAACACCGTCCAGTCGTAATTCACCGTGGTGTTGTATCAACAATGGAACGCTTTGTTGCTTACTTGATCGAAGAATACAAAGGAGCATTCCCAACTTGGTTAGCTCCTGTTCAAGTTCAAGTCATTCCAGTTTCTCCTGATGTACATCTTGACTATGCGAAGAATGTTCAAGAGAAACTTCAGGCAGAAGGATTACGTGTAGAAATTGACGACCGTGATGAAAAGATTGGCTATAAAATCCGTGAAGCACAAATGCAAAAAATTCCATTTATGCTTGTTGTAGGAGATAATGAATTGAGCGAAAATGCAGTAAATGTCCGCAAATACGGAGAACAGAAATCAGAGACTATGTCCTTTGATACATTCCTTTCAGCGATCCTTCAGGAAGTAAAAAAATAAAAAAGGCTTGTCAAACATAAAGGTGCATGCTAGAATAAATTTCGTTGCGCTATTCTAGTTGCACCGTTTGACAGTTATCATCATAGATGTTATACTTTTGTAGGTAATTGAATACTTGTTTGAGAAAGTAGAGGCACCCGCTTCTCACCTGATTGACGCAAATTGCAGTTGGTAGGTCTTACGTTCATTAATCATTAATGTGTAAATGAATTGTAATAGTGTGGGTGTGTATACATTCACACTTTTTTGTTTGTCTCAAATCTGTAAAATGCGCAAGTTTTCAAACGAGGCATTCTTTAAAAAACCTTGGAGGTGGCTAATTATTAGCAAAGACATGATGGTAAACGATGGCATTCGTGCCCGTGAAGTTCGTTTGATTGGTCAAAACGGTGATCAGCTTGGAATCAAATCCAAAACTGAAGCATTAGAAATTGCTGCAAGAGCAAATCTTGATCTTGTATTGGTTGCACCTAACGCGAAACCACCTGTATGCCGTATTATGGACTACGGTAAATTCCGTTTTGAGCAACAGAAGAAAGAAAAAGAAGCTCGTAAAAACCAAAAGGTTATCAATATTAAGGAAGTTAGACTTAGTCCGACAATTGATGAGCATGATTTTAATACAAAGCTTCGTAACGCAATTAAATTCCTTGAAAAGGGCGACAAAGTTAAAGCGTCTATTCGCTTTAAAGGTCGTGCGATTACACATAAAGAAATCGGTCAACGTGTTTTAGATCGTTTTTCTAAAGCTTGTGCTGAAGTAGCTACTATTGAATCCCACCCGAAAATGGATGGTAGAAGCATGTTTTTAGTACTAGCACCTAAAATCGAAAAGTAATTGAATTGAGGAGGAACTCCCTATGCCAAAAATGAAAACACACCGTGGTACTGCAAAGCGTTTTAAGAAAACAGGATCTGGTAAACTTAAACGTTCACATGCATACACAAGCCACTTATTCGGAAATAAATCTCAAAAGCAAAAGCGTAAGCTTCGTAAAGCTACATTAGTTAGCAAAGGCGATTTCAAACGTATTCGTCACATGTTAGACAACATTAAATAATCGGTTATTGATCTTAGGAGGGAAACAAAATGCCAAGAGTAAAAGGCGGAACTGTTACACGCAAACGTCGTAAAAAGGTATTAAAATTAGCTAAAGGTTATTTCGGTTCAAAACACACTTTATATAAAGTTGCAAACCAACAAGTAATGAAATCATTAATGTATGCTTACCGTGACCGTCGTCAAAAGAAACGCGACTTCCGTAAGCTATGGATTACTCGTATCAACGCAGCTGCTCGTATGAACGGTCTTTCTTACAGCCGTTTAATGCACGGATTAAAAGTAGCTGGTATCGAAGTAAACCGCAAAATGCTAGCTGACCTAGCTGTTAGCGATGAAAAAGCATTCGCAGAATTAGCAACTGTAGCTAAAAACAACCTAAACAAATAAGTCTAGGTAAAAAGGTTACTCCCATTGTAAAATGAGAGTAACCTTTTTTGTTTTAATCAATATTGGAGGAATAATAATGAGCTATATCCTTTTCATCTATATAATGCTAAATATATATGGATACTTACTTATGTATATTGATAAAAATAGGGCAAGAAACAACAATTGGCGCATTTCTGAAAAGCATATTTGGGTTGTTGCGATTGTAGGTGGTGCACTTGGGGCAACTTTCGGGATGAAACAATTTCGCCATAAAACAAAGCATAAGCAATTTGTCATCCTGCTTCCCGTTCTTACAGTCGTTACGATAGCCCTTTATGCATATATTTTAGTTAACCTGTCATAACAACTTGTACGTTTGTATATGCTTAAATAGCACCGAAGTAGACTAACGAAAGAGAGGTGAGCTGTGTATTTGGATGAAACAATGACACTTCTGTTTGTTTTTATTGAATCCACTGGACTGCTTGCCCCCATCATATTTATTGGGATGCATCTTATTCGTCCCTTCTTTTTCATTCCAGTACCTGTTATATGTATTGTCGGGGGGATATTATTTGGGTCCGTATTTGGAACGATCTATTCCATCCTAGGCTTAACCATGCTTAGTATTCTATTCTATTTTTTATATAGTCAAGTTCCTAGATTGGCAAAAAAAATTAATAATCTCAAGCAAAAATGGCTGGGCGAACGAGTGAATTTTACGATTGGGCAAATTGCAATCTTACGTCTTATTCCTTTTATTAATTTTCATCTTTTATCATTGTGCATCAAAGATGTGACTAGAAATTTTCGAGAATATGCCAAAGGCTCCTTCTACACAAATATCCCAGTAGCTCTTCTTTACACGGTTTTCGGTCAATTTATCCGTGAATTCTCCACGACAGTTATTCTAGCTATTCTCCTTGCACTAACTCTATTGTTCTATTTATTAAGAGAAAAACAAGTTATTATCAAATGGCATGAATTTTTCAAACCTAAGGCAGGCAGATCCTATCAATGAAAAAAACAGTCGTGAGTTAATGCTCACGACTGTTTTCTTTAATAAGTTCTTTTATCGGACTTTTCCAATCAATTTTCGCATGTGGGTATACTTCACTAATTCTGCGTTCAATGTATTGAAAATCTGTATAGGTTAATCCCTTTAGATTTTCATCTTTGGCCCAAACAAAAATCGAGACAACTTCAAACGATTTCTTCGTAGTTCCTAAATATTTTTCTCCCTCAAATAAAACTCCCTTATATGTTAATAAAAAGTTTTTATGAACATTTGCAAGATCGTCAAGCCAGTAGAATTCTCGTTTTTCTTGAGCAAGTTCAAGTTTCCTCTTTGGGTTAAGGACATACTTAAAAATCCGATATAATAAGAAAATAATTAGAAGTAATAGTACAAAACGAATAAGTAGGACAAACATAAGAGGACTCCCTCCATTCTCAATCTGCCAACATATACGATTGAAACGGATAAAAGGTTTCAAGTTTTGATTAATTTGCTATAATTTTTTTAGTTTGTTTTTTTTTGAGGAGGACTAACAATGACATATAACTTAAAAGTAATGCTGTTAAACGAGGATGCAAGGCTCCCGTTACAAGCAAACCCGGGTGATGCAGGATTGGATTTATTTTCTGCCGAAGAAAAAGTAATTAAACCTGGAGAGGCTGAATTAATTAAAACGGGAATTAAAATTGAGCTTCCGCCGGGAACCGAAGCACAAGTAAGACCAAGAAGTGGACTATCACTAAAACATTCAGTTACTGTCTTAAATAGCCCAGGCACAATTGATGAAGGGTACCGTGGGGAAGTTGCTGTTATTCTAATTAATCATGGCAAGAAGGACTTTGTGGTTGAAAAGCAAATGCGAATTGCGCAAATGGTCATTGCTCAAGTCGCACGGGTAAATTTACAACAGGTTGAAGAAGTAGCGACATCTGAAAGAGGTGAAGGTGGATTTGGGTCTAGTGGGACGAAATAAAAAGTCCCTGATTGCTCAATTGCCACCATTTTCTGTATAATGAAATGGTCGATTAAACTTAGGAAAGTTAGGTGATTTATTAATGACAAAGCTTGATGAAACATTAACGATGCTTAAAGATCTTACCGATGCAAAAGGAATTCCTGGTAATGAACGAGAGCCGCGTGAAGTCATGAAAAAATACATAACACCATATTCTGATGAAATTTCGTACGATGGAATTGGAAGCATAATCGCCAAAAAGGCGGGTAATGCAGAAGGTCCAAAAGTGATGATTGCAGGACATTTAGATGAAGTAGGTTTCATGGTTACACAGATAGATGATAAAGGATTTTTGCGTTTCCAAACTGTTGGAGGCTGGTGGTCACAGGTTATGCTTGCACAACGTGTAACCGTTGTCACGAATAAAGGTGAAATTACGGGCGTTATCGGCTCAAAACCACCACATATCTTATCTGCTGAAGCACGTAAAAAGCCTGTTGAAATCAAAGATATGTTTATTGATATTGGTGCATCAAGTAGGGAGCAAGCACATGAATTTGGTGTGAAGCCTGGTGATCAGGTGGTACCATATTTCGAATTCACAGTTATGAATAATGAAAAAATGCTACTAGCAAAAGCTTGGGATAACCGAATCGGATGTGCAATTGCAATTGATGTTTTAAAATATTTGGAGAATGAAGAACATCCAAACGTTGTTTATGGAGTTGGTTGTGTACAAGAGGAAGTTGGTCTTCGTGGTGCAAAAACGGCTGCAACAATGATCAAACCTGATATTGCGATTGCAGTTGATGTTGGTATTGCGGGTGATACTCCGGGTATTTCCGAAAAAGAAGCAATGAGTAAGATGGGAGAAGGTCCACAAATCATTTTATACGATGCTTCTATGGTTTCTCACAAAGGATTGCGCGATTTTGTTGTTGGAGTGGCTGATGAGCTAAGTATCCCATACCAATTTGATGCGATTGCAGGTGGTGGAACAGATGCTGGAGCAATCCACATTACATTAGAAGGCGTTCCATCATTAGCAATTACAATTGCAACTCGTTACATTCATTCACATGCGGGAATTCTTCACCGTGATGATTATGAAAATGCGGTTAAGTTAATTGCAGAAGTAATCAAGCGTCTTGATCAAGAGGCGATCAACAAAATTAAATACGAATAAGAACAAGTAAAGCCGATGAGTTTATCATCGGCTTTTTCCAACTACTGCTTTAATCCTTGCTCTAATGTTGAAAGCATTTCTTGCTTATCCTCTTGGCTTGCATTTTGCCAAATGACTTCAAATAAAACGCCTAAACCAGGAAGCATTTTTTCTTCGCCACTTTGGATAGCATCTACAATTGTATCTTCTAATTCAGCCTGAGAATTTCCTGTGACATTGTGCTTTACAGCATGTCTTAAGTTTAAGTTCATTCACATGCACACCTTTCCTATGTAACTTTTTCTTTACTATGATTTACGTTATACCGTTTTATTATGTATCTTTGTTAGGATATAATGGAAAAAGAATCAGCAAAAAGGAGCAATTGACAAGTTGAAACGAATCGAATCAAATAAAAACCCTCAAATAAAACAATGGAAAAAGCTACATACGAAAAAAGAACGTGATAAATCAAGAACTTTTATGATTGAAGGATTTCATTTAGTGGAAGAGGCATTAAAAAGTGATGTAGTCATCCAAGAATTGATTATAAGTGAAACAACTAACATCCCTTCAGGGTGGAATGTAGATGATTTATCAATCACGATTGTGACGGAAAAAATCATGCAGGAAATAAGTGATACAGATACTTCTCAAGGAGTTGCTGCCGTTTGTGAGCAATATTCTTTAAATGAAGGTGGAAAGTTCTCTAGGCTCTTATTAATAGATGCTGTACAGGATCCTGGTAATCTAGGGACAATGATTCGAACTGCAGATGCAGCAGGAATTGATGCCGTCGTTATTGGTGAAGGAAGCGTTGATGTCTATAACTCAAAGGTTATTCGTTCTACACAAGGCTCCATATTTCATATACCTATTATTAAAGAAAATCTACATGACACCATTCTAAAGCTTAAACAAAATGGGATTAAAGTATATGGAACATCTTTAAAAAATGCAGTTGATTATAAACAAGCGTCTGTTGGAGATTCATTTGCATTGATTGTTGGCAATGAAGGGAATGGAGTAGAACCTGACCTATTAGAGAAAACAGATCAAAATCTTTATATCCCAATCTTCGGTAGGAGTGAATCATTAAACGTTGCAGTAGCAGCGGGGATATTACTTTATCATTTACGGTAAAGAGGGGGGAGTATAATAAACGACTTTTTCGGAAGGTCCGTTATTGGAGACCCGTTTCAGTGGTTATCTCTTTCACATTTTGTGATGTTAGGTTTATTGTTTGGATCAGGGATATTATTATTTATGTTTCGAACAAAACTCATAAAGAGAAAATCGACTATCCGTTATACCCTTGCTATCTTTTTATTAGCTAGCGAACTATCGCTTTACATTTGGTATTTGAAAACAGGAGTATGGGATCCGGTAGATTCATTGCCATTTCAGCTATGCTCCATTTCATTGTTTTTAAGTATCATCATGTTGTTAACTCGAAACCTTTTTTTATTTGAGATTACGTATTTCTTAGGTATTGGTGGTGCTATGCAAGCAATGCTTACACCAGAACTTGCTTATGATTTTCCACAATATCGCTATTTTCATTTTTTTCTAGCACATATCGCAATCATACTAGCGAGCTTGTATATGGCATGGTTTGAGAATTGTAGACCTACAATTAAATCTATGTGGAAGGCCTTTACTGCTTTAAATGTTATTGCAGTAGTTGTCTTTTTCATAAACAAAGCAACAGGTGGAAACTATATGTTTCTTGCACGAAAACCAATAAACCCAAGCCTAATCGATTTTTTGGGTCCATACCCTTGGTATATTTTATCCTTGGAAATAGTTGCATTGTTCATGTTTTTTATTCTCTATCTCCCATTTATACGAAAAAAGAATTAAAATGGGTTTGATTTGCACCTCTAAGATACGTATAATATAATCTATATGCTTTACATATAGCTAAAAACAATGATTGAGACTAGTAACTTTCCACTCACTATCTAGGGAGAAAATGCCGTGACTGAAAGCATTTTTATAGAAGAAGAAAGTGAATTCACCTCTTGAGTTGGCACTTGGACCGTTTTGTTTCAAAACGTAAAGGTGTACCGGCATTTGCCGTTATCGAAACGAAGTGAACAATTATTGTTATATAATTGTTAACAAGGGTGGTACCGCGAATCTAAACCTCGTCCCTTTTTTGGGATTGAGGTTTTTTATTTTGTCTAATAAAGGAGGAGTTATTAATGCAAGAAAGATTACTTGAGCTGAAAGATGAAGCTCTGGCAAAAGTAGAAGCTTCAACGAATCTTAAAGAATTAAACGATATTCGTGTTGCGTATTTAGGAAAAAAAGGACCTATCACTGAAGTACTAAGAGGGATGGGCAAGCTTTCTGCTGAAGAGCGTCCAAAAATGGGTGCGCTTGTGAATGAAGTAAGAGAGCAAATCACTGAAAAATTAACTGCAAAACAGGAATTGCTCGAAAAAGAAGAAGTTGAAAAAAGACTCGCTTCTGAAACAATCGATGTCACACTACCAGGAAGACCAATTAAGGTAGGCGGACCTCATCCACTTACAAAGGTAATTGAAGAAATTGAAGATCTTTTCCTCGGTATGGGTTATTCCATTGCGGAAGGGCCAGAAGTCGAGAAAGATTATTACAATTTTGAGGCTTTAAATTTACCAAAGGACCACCCAGCAAGGGACATGCAGGATTCATTTTATATTACTGAGGATATTCTTCTTCGTACTCAAACATCTCCTGTTCAAGCAAGAACAATGGAAAAGCATGAAGGAAAAGGACCTGTAAAAATCATCTGTCCTGGTAAAGTATATCGTCGTGACAATGATGATGCGACACATTCCCATCAATTCACACAAATTGAAGGATTGGTTGTTGATGAAAACATTCGTATGAGTGACCTTAAAGGTACTTTAAATACGTTTGCAAAGAAAATGTTTGGAGAAGATCGTGAAATCCGTCTGCGTCCAAGCTTCTTCCCATTCACTGAGCCTTCAGTAGAGATGGATATCTCATGCTTTAAATGTGGTGGAGACGGCTGTAATGTTTGTAAGAAAACTGGCTGGATTGAAATTTTAGGTGCAGGTATGGTTCATCCAAATGTACTTGAAATGTCTGGATTTGATTCAAAGAAATATACAGGCTTTGCGTTCGGAATGGGCCCAGAGCGTATTGCGATGTTAAAGTATGGAATTGATGATATTCGTCATTTATACACAAATGATAATCGTTTCATCAAACAATTTAATCGGGCTTAAGGAGGGAGAAAAACATGTTTGTTTCTTATAAATGGTTACAAGAATACGTTGATTTATCAGGTGTAACTGCTGAAGAATTAGCAGAGAAAATCACTAGAAGCGGAATTGAAGTTGAAGGTGTCGATCATTTAGGGGAAGGCATTAGTGGAATTGTTGTCGGTCATGTTTTAGAATGTGAGCAGCATCCAAATGCTGATAAATTAAATAAATGTCAAGTCGATTTAGGTGAAGGTGAACCTGTTCAAATTATTTGTGGTGCACCAAACGTTGCCAAAGGCCAAAAGGTGGTAGTGGCAAAGGTAGGGGCTATACTTCCAGGTAATTTCAAAATCAAAAAGGCAAAGCTTCGTGGTGAAGAATCGAATGGTATGATTTGTTCCCTACAAGAGCTTGGAATTGAATCAAAACTTGTTTCAAAGGAATATGCAGAAGGAATCTTTGTCTTCCCACATGATGTTGAGCCAGGAGCGGACGCGATTGCCCAACTAAATCTTGATGACAAGGTTCTTGAGTTAGGACTAACACCTAATCGTGCTGATGCGATGAGCATGATGGGGGTTGCTTATGAAGTTGCAGCTATTCTTGGAAAAGAAGTTAAACTTCCACAACCGAAAGTCACAACTTCAGAGGAAAAAGCGGAAGACTATATTTCAATTTCAGTTGAAGCAAAGGAAGATAATCCATTATATGTGGCGCGAGTTGTAAAGAACGTTAAAATCGGTCCATCACCATTGTGGCTTCAAACACGCCTGATGGCAGAAGGAATTCGACCGCACAATAATGTAGTTGATATTACAAATTATATTTTATTAGAATATGGTCAACCTTTACACGCGTTTGATTATGACCGTCTTGGTTCTAAGGAAATTCTTGTAAGACGTGCGAATAACGGTGAAAAGATTTCAACATTAGACGATGTAGAGCGTACATTAACTAACGAACACCTTGTCATTACAAATGGTACGGTGCCAGTTGCCCTTGCTGGTGTAATGGGTGGCGCGAATTCTGAAGTTAAAAATGACACAACAACAGTATTAATTGAGTCTGCTTATTTTACAGGAAGTACAATCCGTAAGTCTTCTAAGGATCACGGATTACGCAGTGAGGCAAGTGCTCGCTATGAAAAAGGAATTGACCCAAATCGTACTCGTGCAGCAGCCGACCGTGCTGCTGAGCTAATGGCTGAGCTTGCTGGCGGTGTGATTCTTGATGGTGTTGTAGCAGTTGACACTCTCGATATTCAACCTGTAAATGTATCTGTTTCACTTGAGAGAATTAATAAAGTATTAGGAACTGAAATAACAAAAGAAAAAGTAGAAGAGATTTTTACAAACCTACAATTCTCATTTACTGTGGATAATAATACGTTCCATGTCACTGTACCAACTCGCAGACCTGACATTACAATTGAAGAAGATTTAATCGAAGAAGTTGCGCGGTTATACGGTTATGATGAACTTCCAACAACACTTCCAATTGGCGAATCAAATCCTGGTAGATTAACGGATTACCAAGCAAAACGTCGTTTAGTTAGAAGATATTTAGAAGGTGTAGGCTTATATCAAAGCACCACATATTCACTTACAAGTGCTGAAAAAGTGACTAAATACGCACTTGAACAAAGTGAACCAATTCGTTTGGCGATGCCAATGAGTGAAGAAAGAAGTCTGTTAAGATTAAGTCTTCTTCCGCATTTATTAGAGGTTGTTTCACATAACCTAGCTCGCCAAATTGACAGTGTAGCTACGTATGAAACTGGTGCAGTCTTCATTACTAGACCAAATCAAGAACTACCTGATGAAAAAGAACATCTTGCGATTGCTCTTACAGGTTCATGGTTATCACCAACATGGCAGGGTGAGAAAAAAGCAGTTGACTTCTATGTGGTTAAAGGTATTGTAGAAGGTCTATTTGAAAAGCTAGGTCTTGGAAATAGAACTTCATTCCTTCAAGCAAGAGTTGAAGATATGCATCCTGGTCGGACTGCTTCTGTGTTATTAGATAACAAAGAAATTGGATTTATTGGTCAAATTCATCCGAACGTCCAAAAAGACTTAGATTTAACACCGACTTCTGTGGTTGAATTATCATTAAAGGATGTCTTAGAAGCAGATGTGGAAGAAATACACTATCAGCCAATTCCAAGATTCCCTTCAATGACTCGTGACATCGCACTTGTCGTAGACACCTCAGTGGCTGCAGGTGACATGAAGCAGATCATTATTGAAGCGGGTGGAAAGTTACTCCGCGATGTAACGATTTTTGACCTATATGAAGGAGAGCGTATGGAGCCTGG
Source organism: Fredinandcohnia onubensis (assembly GCF_002734285.1). Classification (GTDB taxonomy): domain Bacteria; phylum Bacillota; class Bacilli; order Bacillales; family Bacillaceae_L; genus Ferdinandcohnia; species Ferdinandcohnia onubensis_A. The sequence continues at coordinate 172,874 of NZ_NSEA01000003.1, forward strand.
TAAAAAATCAGTTGCATACTCGATTAAATACTTTGATCCAGAACGTACTCTAACAGAGGAAGAAGTAACAAAAGCACATGAAAAAGTACTAAAGGCAGTTGCAGAGAAATTTGATGCAACATTGCGTTCATAAAAAAATGGAGTGGGTATTGTAGCCCACTCCATTTTATATCCCAGCTATTTTCTTTGCTTTTCCTGTGTTTGCAAAGTGTAGTTTGGTATACGTGCGCAGTGCACCTATACCTTGCTTTTTTATTAGCTTAGCTGCAACCACATCAACCTGAGCACCGGCCCCTTTTTTTAACTCCAAACCGCACTTCTCACTTAATTTGTCAAATTCTTTTACGAATGCATAACGAGCGATAATTGAAGCGGCAGCGACTGATAGGTGGACGCCCTCAGCTTTTGTGCTGAAATAAACCTTATCCTTAATTATTTCCTTTTGACCAGAAAGATGTCTAAAATACACGTCAGGAACAGCGAACTGATCGATTAAAATACCATCCGGTGTGGAGGGTGCAATTTTTTTCAAGACATGACCAATTGCTTGGTTATGTAATAAGGCCTTCATCTTTCCTTGAGTCATCCCTTTTGCTTGGAGTTCATTGTATTTTTCATTATGTAAAATTAACAGACTATATGGGATGACATGAATGATGGATTCGGCAATCTCACATATTTGCTTGTCGTTTAAATCCTTTGAATCTTTAACCCCTAGTTCCTTTAATAGCTCGAACTTATCATTGGAAACATATGCAGCAACGACTGTCATTGGGCCAAAGTAGTCACCTGTCCCAACTTCATCTGAACCAACCATTGATAATGTTCGGATATTGGCTGGCAAGCCACTGTTTTTTGCAACTGGTTTCTTAGTTGTAGTCGTTTTAGTGGACGTAACAGAGCTACCCCATTTTGCAGCTTCACTTCCAGCACTATTTCCTTGAAACAATACTTTCCCAGATTTATAAGCCGTAATTGTACAGCTAGGGAGTTTGGCGACAAATAATCCACCCTGTGGGACCTTATCTTGCAATTGACTTTTATAATGCGTCTTCATTTTTTCTATTGTTTCGAGGGTACATTTTAATACAGTATTAGACAAAAATAACATCTCCTACTATTTATGGATAAAATTCTACATAATCTATCATAACGTTTGTTGAGATTTCTTTCCATAAATATCACGTTCATGGTATTATTATCTGTAGGATTGACTAGAATGGAGGCCAAATACTTGTCACAGCCACAAAAAACAAGAACCACTGTAGATATATATGGACAGCAATACTCAATTATCGGGTCTGAGAGCACAAGTCATATTCGCCTTGTGGCCTCAATTGTCGATGATAAAATGAGAGAAATTAGCGGAAAAAACCCGACACTTGATATTAATAAACTAGCAGTATTAACAGCAGTTAATATTGTTCATGATCATCTAAAGCTAAAAGAAGACTATGAAAACCTTGAAAAACTTTTAGAACAAGCAAAAAATGAAAAGGATTGAAGTGATATGTTCGATTTAGTTTTGATTATCATCCTCTTAATGGGATTCTTAGTTGGTTTAAGAAGAGGTTTTATCCTTCAAATCGTTCATCTTACTGGTTTTATTGTTGCATTTATCGTCGCATATCTCTATTATGATGAACTTATGCCAAAATTAGTATTATGGATTCCATATCCATCATTCGGTGACGCCGAGACAATGAAGTTTTTATTTGATAGTACAAATTTAGAAACGTCTTATTACCGTGCTATAGCTTTTGCAATTATCTTCTTTGCTACAAAGTTCCTATGGCAGATCATAGGATCGATGTTAGATTTCCTTGCAAATCTACCAATTTTAAAACAAATTAATGGGTGGGCTGGAGGCCTACTAGGATTTGTTGAAGTATACCTAATTGTTTTTATTGTGCTTTATATCGGAGCTTTACTACCAGTTGAAATGGTTCAGTCTAATCTCAATGATTCATTTATGGCGAAAATGATCGTACAACACACCCCATTCTTCACTGGAAAAATTAAAGACATGTGGATTTGACAAGTATTTAGTAACTGACTCCTCTATTAAGTTAGAGGAGTTTTTTTTGTCAATAATGAAAAAGCTGATTCATTAAGTGACTTTTTCGCAAAAAATCTGTATCATTTTGGATAGTTAATCGTATGGAATGATAGGTAGGTGCTAACAGTGACAATTAATAAAAAAGATGTAATCCGTCTACTAGAGACAATTGCAATTTATATGGAACTTAAAGGGGACAATCCATTTAAAATATCAGCTTTTCGTAAAGCAGCAGCTGCACTGGAAAATGATGATCGAAGTTTATCCACAATTGAAGACTTCACAGCACTACCAGGTATAGGAAAAGGAACCGCAGCTGTGATTACAGAGTACATAGAAACGGGCAGTTCAAACGTACTAAATGAATTAAAAGAAAAAGTGCCGGAAGGACTCATCCCTTTGTTAAACCTGCCAGGCCTTGGCGGTAAAAAAATAGCTAAGCTTTATCAAGAACTGGGCATTGAAGATATGGAAATGTTAAAACAAGCTTGCCTAAACGAAAAAATTCAAAACCTTGCAGGCTTTGGTAAGAAAACAGAAGAAAAAATACTCGCTTCCATCGAGGAATATGGCAAACGACCAGACCGCTTGCCAATTGCTCTCATGCTAGCGCTCGCTGAAGAAATAGCGGAACAATTAAGCAAGATGGAAGGAATCAAAACATTCTCTCGTGCAGGCAGTCTACGCAGAATGAGAGAAACGATAAAGGACCTTGATTTTATTATTGCAACAAATGAACCTGAAAAAGTAAGGGAACAGCTATTAAGTCTTAATGGCATAAATGGTGTTATCGCCAGCGGAGATACAAAGGTTTCCGTTCAAATTTCGTATAGCTATGATATTTCGGTTGATTTCCGACTTGTGAAACCACATGAATTTGCAACTACCCTTCATCATTTTACAGGCAGTAAAGACCATAATGTGAGGATGAGGCAGTTAGCAAAGGACCGTGGTGAAAAAATAAGTGAATATGGTGTGGAAAATAGTGAAACAGGTGAATTAAAAACCTTTGAAACGGAAGAAGAGTTTTATCAATATTTCGGACTCACCTTTATCCCGCCAGAGCTAAGAGAAGATGGCTCTGAGGTAGAAGCCTTTCAACAGAAAGTTGAACACATACGACTTGAAGATATTAAAGGTGACCTCCATATGCATACATCATGGAGTGACGGAGCATTTACGATTGAAGAGATGGTTGAAGCCTGCAGGAAAAAAGGCTACCGCTATATGGCTATTACAGACCATTCCCAATATCTTCGTGTTGCAAACGGGCTTACCCCCGATCGTTTATTAGAACAACACAAAGAAATTAAAAGATTAAATGAAAAATATGATGATTTTACGATTTTTACGGGTGTTGAAATGGACATCCTCCCTGATGGAAGACTAGATTATGATGATGAAATTATTCGAGATGTCGATGTTGTAATTGCATCCATTCATTCAAGCTTTACACAACCAAGGGAGAAAATTATGCAACGCTTAAAAGCAGCATTAGAAAATCTTCATGTTGATATTATCGCACACCCTACTGGAAGAATACTTGGGCGCAGAAAAGGATATGACGTGGACGTTGATATGCTAATTGAGCTAGCCAAAGAAACGAATACAGCCTTGGAATTAAATGCGAATTTGAATAGATTGGACCTTTCTTCAGATTATATTAGAAAGGCACAAGATGCAGGTGTAAAACTAGTGATTAACACAGATGCACATAATATAGACATGCTAGAGGATATGGGTTATGGCATTTCTGCGGCAACAAAAGGTTGGATTAAAAAAGAAAGTGTTATTAACACCTGGGATAAGGATGAACTATTGGCTTATCTAAAAAGAAATTTATAATTCTATTTATACACCTCCTACTCAGGAGATACGTCCATATTAAAGTTGTGGGTAGCAAGAAGGGAGTAACAGCATGCAGCCACGAGTTTTAAAGGTTTTAGAATTTGAGAAAGTAAAGGAACAGTTAAAAAAGCACGTCTCATCTTCATTAGGAAGGGAAAAAGTTGAACAAATGATTCCTTCGACGAATGTAGATGAGGTTGTTTTTCTACAAGAGCAAACGGACGAAGCATCGAAGGTATTACGGTTAAAAGGAAATGTTCCTCTTGGGGGATTAACGGATATCCGAGCTGCAATTAAGCGCGCAAGTATTGGCGGTGGATTAAATACAATGGAGCTCTTAGATATAGCGGGTACTATCTATGCTGGAAGACAAATGAAGAAGTTTGTTGAAGGTATGATTGAGGACGAGATTGAAGTCCCGATACTCGGTGAATTAGTTGAACATATTACCCCCTTATTTGAACTAGGGCAAAAAATAAAAAACTGTATCGATGATAATGGAGTTGTTATGGATGGAGCGAGTGACAAATTGCGTGGAATTCGCACCCAACTTCGTAGCAGTGAAGCAAGAATACGGGAGAAGTTAGAGCATATTATTCGTTCTTCTTCGGCTCAAAAAACACTTTCAGATGCAATCATTACGATTCGTAATGATCGCTATGTAATTCCCGTTAAACAGGAATATCGTGGGACTTACGGTGGAATCGTTCATGACCAATCCTCTTCCGGGGCAACATTGTTTATTGAACCACAATCAGTGGTCGACCTTAACAATGTATTGCAGGAAGCTAGGGTTAGGGAAAAACAAGAAATTGACCGGATTTTACTAGAACTCTCAAATGCAGTAGCAGAGGAAAATGAGACACTCTATCAAAATGTGGATACGCTTGGGGAACTTGATTTTATGTTCACAAAAGCGAGCTACAGCAAAAAGGTGAAGGGTTCAAAGCCGAAAATCAATGGGAATGGCTATGTGTTCATTAAAAAAGGTCGTCACCCTCTAATTGACCCGCAAGAAGTAGTACCAAATGATATTGAGCTTGGGAAGGACTATACTTCTATTGTGATTACGGGTCCAAATACAGGGGGGAAAACAGTCACTTTAAAAACAATCGGGTTATTAACGATTATGGCTCAATCAGGCCTACAAATACCTGCACAGGAAGAGTCAGAGATAGCTGTATTTGAATCGGTATACGCTGATATTGGTGATGAGCAATCAATTGAACAAAGTTTAAGTACGTTTTCTTCTCACATGGTTAACATTGTAGACATTTTAAAACAAGTCGACGCAAACAGCTTAGTTCTTTTTGATGAGCTGGGAGCAGGAACTGACCCTCAAGAAGGAGCTGCCCTTGCTATTTCAATCCTTGATGAAGTATATAGCAGAGGTGCAAGAGTTATTGCTACAACCCATTATCCAGAGCTAAAAGCTTATGGGTACAACCGAGAAGGAGTAATTAATGCAAGTGTTGAATTTGATATAGAAACCTTAAGTCCAACATATAAGCTTTTAATCGGAGTTCCTGGTCGGAGTAATGCATTTGAAATTTCAAAACGACTAGGGTTATCAGATAACATTATTCACACTGCCAAAAATCATATTAGTTCTGAAACGAATACGGTCGAAAATATGATCGCCTCATTGGAAAAAAGTAAAAAGGATGCAGAGCAAGAGCTTGAGGAAGCAGAAGAAATCCGAAAGCAGGCAGAGATTCTTCATAAGCAGCTTCAAGAGCAAATCATCGAATTTAATGAACAACGTGACAAACTATATGAAAAGGCTGAACAAAAAGCAGCTGAAACAATCAAAAATGCAACTAGCGAAGCAGAAGAAGTCATTCGTGATTTACGTAAAATGAAGCTTGAGCAACAATCGCTTGTTAAGGAACATCAATTGATTGACGCGAAAAAGCGTTTGGAAAATGCGGTACCGCAAACTTCGAACAAGACGAATAAACAATCTGTTGCAACCAAAGCAAAAAGAAAGCTTGTACCTGGTGATGAAGTAAAGGTAATAAGCTTAAACCAAAAGGGTCATTTAATCGATAAGGCAGGAAATAACGAATGGCAGGTTCAAATTGGGATTTTAAAAATGAAGGTTAAAGAAAAAGACCTCGAGTTTGTTAGCAGTCCGAAACCAGTGGAGACTAAGCCACTAGCAACAGTAAGGGGTAGAGATTATCACGTAAGTCTAGAATTAGACTTACGAGGTGAACGATACGAGAATGCTTTGGTACGAGTGGAAAAATACATCGATGATGCTTTACTTGCAGGTTATCCACGTGTATCTATTATCCATGGAAAAGGAACAGGTGCGTTGCGTCAAGGAGTTCAAGAATACTTGAAAAATCACCGCTCCGTAAAATCTACAAGATTTGGGGAAGCCGGAGAAGGTGGAACAGGCGTCACAGTAGTAGAATTAAAATAAATATGCAAGGAAATGTAATCTCTAGTAGGGAGAGAAGATAATGGATCAATTTTGGGATAATGAATTTGTGTTAACAGCTGCTAATTACAGTGTTGTTATACTGTGTTTAGTTCTGTTTATGGCCATATTTGAATTGGTCACCAAATACAAAAATTGGGAAGAAATCCAAAAAGGAAACCTCTCAGTTGCAATGGCAACAGGAGGAAAAATTTTCGGGATCGCAAATATATTCCGCTTTTCCATCCAAAACCATGATTCATTATTTGTCATGATTGGATGGGGAGTATTTGGGTTCTTCCTGCTTCTAATTGGCTATTTTATTTTTGAATTCTTAACCCCGAAATTCGACATTGATGTTGAGATACAACAAGATAATCGTGCTGTAGGACTAATATCCATGATTATATCGGTGGGGCTTTCGTATGTAATCGGCGCAGGGATAGGAAATGGTGGTTTCTAATATGGAAAAGCTAGCTAAGATTTTGTTAGTGGTAAGTGGAGTATTTGTTATTGTTGGGATCCTTTATTTAGTGTTATAAGGTAATGGGCTGATTGGGAATTAACCAACAGCCCTATTTTTATGAATCGATTGGTTAGTTCAATGTAGTTTATGTCCTTAAACGACATAAACTTCAGCAACAATTCATGATTCTAATTGTCACCAAATATTCTATATAATATAATGAGTATAAATGGTTTGAAAATTCAAACTGGTTTTTGGATACGCCTTCGTATTCTCAAAATAAATATTTAAAGGGAGGTTATTAGATGGAGTTAGAAAGGCCGTGGTTAGCAAATTATCCTGAGGAAATTCCGCATCAACTCGAGTATGAAAACATTCCAATTCAAGCGTATTTGAAAAGAACTGCAAGTGAATTTCCTCAAAAAATCGCAGTTCATTTTCAAGGAAAAGAGTTAACTTTTTCACAAGTGTATGAAGAATCTTTAAAACTTGCAAACTATTTAGTGTCTCAAGGCATCAAAAAAGGTGACCGAGTTGCCATTATGTTGCCAAACTGTCCACAGGGTGTAATTGCTTATTATGGTGTCTTGTTTTCTGGTGCAATCGTCGTCCAAACAAATCCATTGTATACAGAAAGAGAACTTGAATATCATTTAAAGGATTCAGGCTCAAAAGCAATCATTACATTAGATATTCTATTTCCACGCGTCTCAAAAGTGAAAGCGCTAACAGAACTTGAACATGTTATTGTGACCGAAATTAAAGACTATCTCCCATTCCCAAAAAATATGATTTATCCTTTTATTCAAAAGAAACAGTATGGTATCGTAGTCAAAGTGGAACATGAAGGCACAAATCATTTACTAAGGGAAATTATAAAAACATCTGAAGCAAAAGAAATCGATATTGACATTGACCCAGTAGAAGACCTTGCTTTGTTACAGTATACAGGTGGAACAACGGGCTTTCCAAAAGGAGTTATGTTAACACATCGGAATTTAGTTGCTAATACGATAATGTGTTCAAAATGGATGTATAAATGTAACAAAGGAGAAGAATCCATCTTAGCCATTCTGCCATTTTTCCATGTGTATGGAATGACAACTGTATTAAACCTATCCATCATGATGGCTGCAAAAATGATCCTAATGCCGAAATTCAATGCAGAAGATACGCTAAAAACGATTCATAAACAGAAGCCAACTCTTTTTCCAGGAGCACCAACGATGTATATTGGTCTGTTGAATCATCCTGACCTAATGAAATATGATCTATCTTCGATTGAGTCTTGTATTAGTGGTTCTGCCGCTTTGCCACTTGAAGTTCAAGAACAATTTGAAAAAGTGACTGGTGGAAAGCTTGTAGAAGGATATGGTTTATCGGAAGCCTCCCCTGTAACACATGCGAATTTAATTTGGGGACATCGCGTGAACGGAAGTATTGGATTACCATGGCCGGATACAGATGCTGCGGTGCTTTCAATGGAAACAGGTGAACCTGCTGGTATAGGGGAAATTGGAGAGATAGTCGTAAAAGGTCCTCAGGTTATGAAAGGATATTGGAATAAGCCTGAAGAAACTGAAAATACATTTCGTGATGGTTGGTTATTAACAGGTGACTTAGGCTACATGGATGAAGATGGATTTTTCTATGTGGTGGACCGAAAAAAAGATATGATTATTGCTGGCGGATTTAATGTTTATCCAAGAGAAATTGAGGAAGTATTGTTTGAACATGAAAAAGTACAAGAGGCTGTTGTCGCTGGTATCCCAGATCCGTATCGTGGGGAAACAGTAAAGGCATACGTCGTTTTAAAAGAAGGCCAACAACTTACAGAGGAAGAGCTTGATCAACATTGTCGCAAACATTTAGCGGCATATAAAGTTCCAAGAGTATATGAATTTAGAAAAGAATTACCGAAGACCATTGTAGGCAAAGTTCTGCGCCGGGTATTAGTTGAAGAGGAAAAGGAAAAACTAACAAAAATTAATTAAGAAAAGTAGGATCGATCAGCTCTAAATACATCATTCGTGTAAACATCAGTGAGGAGCCATGATATGAGCCTGTGGCTCTTTTCTTTACTTTAAAAGAGCAAATGAGAAGAAAATCTTGACAGTATCTTGATTAGGTTTTATTATAGAAATATGAATGACTATTCATTCATTTTTCTGAAAGGACGTAAGAACTTGAAAAATACAAAACCAAAATATAAGCAAATCATAGACGCAGCGGTAGTGGTTATCGCGGAGAATGGGTATCATCAATCTCAAGTCTCAAGAATTGCTAAGCAAGCAGGCGTGGCGGACGGTACAATATATCTATATTTTAAAAACAAAGAAGATATTCTCGTATCTTTATTCCACGAAAAAATGGGCGAATTTATTGAAAAAATTGAAGCTGAAATAGCAGGAAAATCGAGTGCGGCAGAGAAGTTATTAACATTGGTTGAAAAACATTTCGAACTTTTAGCAGCCGATCATCATCTTGCAACCGTGACTCAGCTTGAATTAAGACAATCAAATAAGGAATTGCGTCACCGGATTAATGAAGTACTTAAAGGGTATTTAGGAACCATCGATTCCATTATTCAATTTGGGAAAGAAAATGGTGAGTTTAATCCAAACCTGGATGTCCGTTTAGCAAGACAGATGATATTCGGCTCGATCGATGAAACTGCAACCACTTGGGTCATGAACGAACAAAAATATGACTTGCCATCCTTGGCAAAAGAAGTCCATGCACTATTAGTAAATGGTTGTGGAAAATCACACCTCTAGCATAAAACTAGAGGTGTGTACATACATATAGGAGGGATGTAGATGGAGTTTTTAAAAGTGAAGATAGCCGAGTACATTGCTACTATTAGCATTAATCGTCCTCCAGCGAACGCATTATCAACCGCTGTTTTGAAAGAGCTTACAAGTTTACTAGATGACATTGAGAAGGATGACAATGTAAGAGTTCTAGTAATCCAAGGTGAAGGTCGCTTTTTCTCTGCAGGGGCGGATATAAAAGAGTTTACAACCATAAACTCTGGCGAAGAATTTTCAAATCTTGCAAGACAAGGTCAATCACTATTCGAAAGAATGGAACGATTCCCCAAACCTATTATTGCTAGTATTCACGGAGCTGCCTTAGGTGGCGGTCTTGAACTGGCAATGGCTTGCCATTTCCGCCTTGTTAGCAATAAGGCAAAACTTGGATTACCTGAGCTACAGCTTGGACTTATCCCTGGTTTTGCTGGGACAGCACGCTTGCCTCGCTATGTTGGTGTTGCTAAAGCTGCTCAAATGCTTTGGACAAGTGACCCAATTAGCGGTGATGAGGCTGTACAGTACGGATTAGCAAATCAAGCTTTCCCAGAAGAAAATCTTCACGAAGAAACAATGGCAATTGCTAGGAAGATCGCTCAAAAAAGCCCTGTTTCTATAAAAGCGACCATTGAATTATTAAATTCAATGAAGAATGAACAATATGAAGAAACTGTCAAAAGAGAAGCCGTATTATTTGGAGAAATGTTCATTTCAGAGGATGGACAAGAAGGAATATCGGCCTTCATCGAAAAACGTCCGCCGACATTTAAAGGCAAATAATACTAGATTTGAAGATAATCAATAGATTACAAGAAATTGCACAATACCTTTAGGAGGGAAACTCATGAACATCTTTGTTATTTTGAAAAGAACATTTGATACTGAAGAAAAAATCGTAGTAAGCAATGGACAAATCAGTGAAGATGGAGCTGAATTTATTATTAACCCTTATGATGAATATGCGGTTGAAGAAGCAATCCAACTTCGTGATGCGCATGGTGGCGAAGTAACTGTTGTCACAGTTGCCACAACTGACGAAGCTGATAAAGAATTACGCACAGCTTTAGCGATGGGTGCTGATAAAGCCGTTTTGATTAATACAGAAGATGATCTAGAAGAAGGAGACCAGTTCACAACTGCAAAAATTTTGGCTGAATACCTAAAAGATAAAGATGCCGATATTATTTTAGGTGGAAACGTTGCAATTGACGGTGGTTCAGGTCAAGTTGGTCCTCGTGTAGCGGAAATTCTAGATATTCCTTATGTAACGACAATTACAAAACTTGATATCGATGGTTCAACAGTAACAGTAGTAAGAGACGTTGAAGGTGACTCTGAAGTTATCGAAACGACTTTACCATTACTTGTTACATGTCAACAGGGGTTGAATGAACCACGCTATCCATCTTTACCTGGAATTATGAAAGCGAAGAAGAAGCCGCTTGATGAGCTTGAGTTAGATGATCTAGATTTGGATGAAGATGATGTAGAAGCAAAAACAAAAACAATTGAAATTTATCTTCCACCGAAAAAAGAAGCTGGCCGTGTGCTTGAAGGCGATTTAGAAGATCAAGTAAAAGAGTTAGTTTCACTCCTTCATAGCGAAGCTAAGGTGGTATAAGTTTTCGGGCAATCTTTGTATGCGATTTCAAAATTTTACTAAGGCGAATCTAGGGGGTTACGCATAATGTCAAGAAAAGTAGTAGTTCTAGGAGAAACACGTGATGGTGCGTTACGAAACGTATCTTTTGAAGCAATTGCAGCTGGTAAAACTGTAGCAGAAGGCGGCGAAGTAGTTGCCGTGTTAGTTGGTGAATCTGTAGGCGCTTTAACAAATGATTTAATTCATTACGGAGCCGACCGAGTCGTAACGGTTGAAGATGCAAAATTAGCTTCATATACACCAGACGGCTTCTCACAAGCCGTTCTCGCTGTTATTGAGGCTGAGTCACCAGAAGCTTTAGTTTTTGGTCACACATCATTAGGTAAAGACCTTTCACCCAAAATTGCTAGTAAATTGAATTCTGGTCTAATTTCAGACGTAACAGCAATTGAATCTGCAGGTGGAAACATTGTCTTTACTCGCCCAATCTATTCAGGTAAGGCTTTTGAAAAGAAAATTGTGACTGACGGTTTAATCTTTGCGTCCGTACGACCTAACAATATTACACCACTTGAAAAAGACGAGTCACGTACGGGTGAAGTTTCATCTCTGTCTGTTGAAATTAAAGATTTACGAACAATCGTAAAAGAAGTTGTGCGTAAGGCAACTGAAGGTGTAGATTTATCCGAAGCGAAAGTAGTTATCGCAGGTGGACGTGGGGTAAAGAGTGCAGAAGGCTTTGAGCCATTAAAAGAATTAGCGAATGTTCTTGGTGGCGCTGTAGGTGCATCTCGTGGAGCATGTGATGCTGATTATTGTGACTACTCTCTTCAAATTGGTCAAACAGGAAAGGTTGTCACGCCAGACCTATATATTGCTTGTGGTATTTCAGGAGCAATCCAGCACTTAGCAGGAATGTCCAACTCTAAAGTAATTGTTGCCATCAACAAAGACCCTGAAGCAAACATCTTCAAGGTTGCAGACTATGGAATCGTTGGTGACTTATTTGATGTAGTTCCAATGCTTACTGAAGAGTTCAAGAAACTAAAAGTAAATGCATAATATTTGGTATATGAGCTGAGGTTTTCATATTTATAGAGATTTTTTTCCATTTTACCTTTATAAAATTTATGGTATACTAATCAAGCGATGAGCTGAATTGCATAAGTCGAGCTGACACGCCTTTTGGCAAGGCACTATGTGGAGTGCTGTCCTCGCCGCAATACGCAAAAAGACGTCCTCCGGGACGTCTCAGAGTGTAGAGAAAGGGGTATTTTTTCTCTACACTTTTTTGTTTTCGGTGTTTATTGTAGTTGTAAATTGACGTATTTTTTATAAAAAATCTTGAAAATATCACTCCCAACCATCTAGCCTTGCTTGGCTAGGTGGTTGGCAATCTTTTTCATGTTCTGGCAGGCTGCTGTAAGTAATACCTGCTCACTAGCATTTTTAATTCCCCGTAACCTACAGTAGCGAAGCCCATGCAGCTCTTTTGAGTCTGCGAAGCTTCGCTCTACGGTTTCTTTTCTATACTTATAAAGAACTTTACCTTCCGGAGAGAGGCGATTTAACCTCACCTTATCTTTATGATCTTCCCAAACATGACGAGTTACAACTTTTTGCTTATTCCGAGATCTAGTGCATTGTTCAAGAAGAGGGCAGGTTGAACATTTCTTAGAATCTGACTTGTACTCCCGGTAACCTTCTCTTGTAGTTGAACGATATGTTAGTTCCTCGCTATTTGGACAAACATAAATATCATTTTCTTTATTATATTTAAACTTCCATTTTGGAAAGAGTCCTTTTGTTGGTTGGTACCTTCTGTGGGCAATAACTCCAAAGATCTTACGATCTGATAATCCTTTACAAATCGGATTAGTTAAGTATCCAGAGTCAAGACCAACAGCTTCCACATTAAAGTTAAATCGTAAGATTTGACGATCTAAACGGCCTAGATATGGTATTGAATCATGGACATTACCTGGAGTTACGAATGCATCAGTTATAATGTTAAACTTCAGATCCGTTGTCCGATGGTCTAAATAACAGAACATCTCCTGCTTATTGTCTCGCGACATAAACCCACTTTCTGGATCTGTGGTACTTACCCTAATCTCTTTTGTTTCTTTCACCTCCTTCTTTTCCTTTAAAGGCTTTTTTCCATGTTCAGCACGATCTTCTTCAATTGCCTTATTTAGCTCATCTAAATATTCACGAGTTTCTACTTCAACTTCTTCCCTTGTAAATTTATGTTTATTTGCATTTGCTTTGAGATGAGTGGAGTCCGTAAATAAGACTTTTCCACCAACCATTTTGTGATTCATTGCAAGAAGAACAATTTCACCAAAGATTTCTTGGAAGATGTCTGTATCTTTAAAACGCTTATGACGATTCCAGCTTATTGTGGAATGATGTGGTACAGGATCTTTAAATCTTAGACCTAAAAACCAACGATATGCGACATTAAGTTTTATCTCTTGTTCAAGCTGTCTTTCGGAACGGATACCATAAAAATATCCAATAAACATCATTTTAAATAGAACAAGAGGGTCGATCGAAGGTCGACCATTATCTTCAGAGTAGTAAGGTTTTACTCTTTCAATTATAAAAGAAAAATCTATGTATTTATCTATTTTTCGTAACAGATGGTTATCAGGAACAAGTTCGTCAATTGATACAAATTCAATTTCATTTTGTGTATTTTCCCTAGTATTTAACACAATATCACCAACCCCAATTTATTAACTATATTATAACATATTAACGCGGTGAATTGGCGAAGTAACTCAAAAGAATAAAGGCTGTCGAGACTTTCTCGACAGCCTGAGACGTCCTCCGGGACGTCTTTTTTTATTGGCTACACTCAAAACGGATGTCTATACCCTCTATTATTTACATACATAACAGCTTAAAAAGTTGGGGAAGATGACTATGTATGAAGTATAGTGTCTAATCTTATCATCGCTGAATTAGTTAACTGTTCATTTTGAAGCAAAACATTCGTAAAATGACATTCCAGATGGTATACTCTTGGTAGAATTTCAATGTTGCTACTTATTAGGAGGGGTTTAAATGGCTATTACAAACGTAACAGACCAAAATTTTGATGCAGAAACAAAAGATGGATTAGTACTTGCAGACTTCTGGGCACCTTGGTGTGGACCATGTAAAATGATTGCTCCAGTATTAGAAGAATTAGACACTGAAATTGGTGACAAAGTGAAAATCGTGAAACTCGATGTAGATGAAAACCAAGAAACTGCAGCGAAGTTTGGCGTAATGAGCATCCCAACTTTACTTGTAATTAAAAACGGTGAAGTTGTAGATAAAGTAGTCGGTTATCAACCAAAAGAAGCTCTTGCTGGCAGACTTGAGAGCCACTATTAATCCAAATTAAAAAAACAGCCTTTATGGGCTGTTTTTTTTGTTTGATCTCAGTTTTAGGGGACTTCCTATTTTTACTCATACAACTTCTTCGTAAAAATGTTACAATATAAGATACGTCAAAACTTAAGAACAAGTTCACTAAGACGCAATTGATTTTATAGTAGATGGAGTGGTAACTATGCACGATCATCTTAAGGAAAAATTAGCGATTTTACCGGACCAGCCTGGTTGTTATTTAATGAAGGATAGGCAAGGTACTGTTATATATGTGGGTAAAGCGAAAGTGCTGAAGAACCGTGTTCGATCTTATTTTACAGGATCACACGATGGTAAAACCTTAAGGCTTGTCAATGAGATTGAGGACTTTGAATATATTGTAACTTCTTCAAATATTGAAGCTCTTCTTCTTGAAATCAACCTTATTAAAAAATATGACCCAAAATACAATATCATGTTAAAGGATGACAAGACGTATCCTTTTATCAAAATTACTGCTGAAAAACATCCACGATTATTGATTACTCGAAAAGTAAAAAAAGATAAGGGCAAATATTTCGGACCGTACCCTAATGTGCAAGCTGCAAATGAAACAAAGAAACTATTAGACCGCATTTATCCTTTAAGAAAATGTTCAACATTACCAGATAAGGTTTGTCTATATTATCATATCGGTCAATGTCTTGCTCCTTGTGTCAATGAAATATCTGATGATACCAATAAAAAAATGGTAGACGATATTATCCGCTTTTTAAATGGTGGATATAAAGAAATCAAAGACGAGTTGACTGAAAAAATGTTAAAGGCTTCTGAAGAACTCGACTTTGAGAGAGCAAAAGAATACCGTGACCAAATCGCAAATATTGAAACGACGATGGAAAAGCAAAAGATGACAATGACTGACTTTATTGACCGTGATGTATTTGGCTATTCCTATGATAAGGGCTGGATGTGTGTTCAAGTCTTTTTTATTCGTCAAGGGAAATTAATAGAGCGGGATGTTTCTCTATTTCCTTTTTACAACGAGCCTGAACAAGACTTCTTAACCTATCTTGGTCAATTTTATTTAAAAGATAATCATTTTAAACCAAAGGAAGTTTTGCTTCCTAGTTCAATAGACCGTGACATTGTTGAGCAATTACTAGAAGTAACCGTTCACCAGCCTAGTAGAGGGAAGAAAAAACAATTAATCGACCTGGCTACTAAAAATGCAAAAATTGCGCTAAAGGAAAAGTTCGCCCTGATTGAAAGAGATGAAGAACGTACGATTAAGGCTGTTGAAAATTTAGGACAGAAGTTAGGTATTTATACACCTCATCGAATCGAAGCGTTTGATAATTCCAACATACAAGGAACAGATCCTGTTTCTGCCATGATTGTGTTTACTGATGGAAAACCTGATAAAAAAGAATACAGAAAGTATAAAATTAAATCAGTTCAAGGTCCTGATGATTATGAATCAATGAGGGAGGTTGTACGGAGAAGATATAGCCGTGCTTTAAAAGAAGACCTTCCATTACCAGATTTAATCATAATTGACGGAGGTAAAGGTCATCTTGCTGCGGTTAGGGACATTCTTGAAAATGAATTAGGCTTAGAAATTCCACTAGCAGGACTTGCAAAAGATGATAAACACAGAACTTCCGAGCTCTTAATCGGAGACCCGCCTGAAATTGTGGAACTACCTAGAAACAGTCAGGAATTTTATCTTCTTCAACGAATTCAAGATGAAGTACACCGTTTTGCGATTACCTTCCATCGTCAAGTCCGTGGAAAAAACGCATTTCAATCTGTACTCGATGATATTCCGGGAGTAGGGGAAAAACGTAAAAAAGCACTACTGAAGCACTTTGGTTCTATCAAGAAGTTAAAGGAAGCTAGTATTGAGGATATTCAAAAAGCCAATATACCTAAACAGACAGCTGAAGCAATTTACGAAAAATTAAAAGAATAGGCGTTGCTATTTAAAAAATAGTCTGATATAATCCTTAATAATATAATATTCCACTTCAACACGTTGAAGTGAAGATAGAGGTGCGATCTTTATCAGTATGCAATTGGAGGGGTATGAGCCCTTACGATCATTGCAGAAAGGAAAGTTCGCCGAAGTGTAAAAAGGCTCATACCTTTTTGTGCTGGTCTTATGTTTAAGAGACATAGGATTGTCAAGATGATTCAATCTTGGAGGGCTATCTCACGAAGTGACACGTAGTATGTTTACGTATATCACAGCAATGAGATAATTTCTCATTGCTGTTTTTTTTAACTTTATTCAGTAGAAGCATTCACTTCTACTGAATAAAGTTAAAGCCTCCGGCGGATGCCACGATTTTTCAAAGGAAACTTTTCGAGTGTAAGATCAAAGACTAAGAACGCCACTTCCTGTGGCAACGTCTTTGTGACCCACCTCGTGTGGGCCTAAAAAAATCGGGCCCAAATACGCCAAGGCGCATTTGATTATTTTAGAGAGGGTTGAGGGCATGGGGATCATCGTACAAAAGTTTGGAGGCACCTCTGTTGGGTCACCAGATAGAATTAAGAATGTTGCAAGTCGAGTTATTCAAGAAGTGCAAGCAGGGAATCAAGTTGTCGTTGTTGTTTCGGCAATGGGGAAGACAACCGATCAGCTTGTAAGTTTAGCTAATGAAATTACAAGCGCGCCAAGTAAGCGCGAGATGGATATGTTATTAAGCACAGGTGAACAAGTAACAATTGCATTATTATCTATGGCTTTACAAGAAAAAGGGTATGAATCCGTATCGTATACAGGTTGGCAGGCTGGTATTGAAACAGAGGCTATACATAGCAATGCCCGTATTGAAAATATTGAGGTATCAAGAGTATATAAAAGCTTAAAAGAAGGAAAAATCGTTGTCGTTGCTGGATTCCAAGGAGTCAGCAGTTCAGGAGACATTACTACTCTTGGTCGTGGCGGTTCCGACACAACTGCAGTCGCACTCGCAGCGGCATTAAATGCGGATAAATGTGATATCTACACAGATGTAACAGGTGTATACACAACCGATCCTCGCGTAGTTCCGACTGCGCGTAAACTTCATTCCATTTCTTATGATGAAATGCTGGAACTTGCAAATCTTGGTGCTGGAGTACTCCATCCACGTGCAGTGGAATTTGCGAAAAACTTCGAAATGCCGCTTGAAGTTCGTTCAAGCTTAGAGCTAGAAAATGGAACCATTATTGAGGAGGAAGTTTCAATGGAAAAGAATCTTGTTGTTAGGGGAATTGCTTTTGAAGACCAAATTACAAGGGTAACAGTATCTGGATTACCGAATGAATTGCATACACTCTCTACTATTTTTGGCACACTTGCAAAAAATGGTTTAAATGTAGATATCATTATTCAAAATATGACAGATCAAAATCATACAAATATTTCATTCTCTGTAAAAACACCTGATTTACGTGACACACTTGCTGTTTTACAGAATAACAAGGATTTATTGAAATATGAAAGTATCGAACATGAGGATGGGTTAGCAAAGGTTTCAATTGTTGGTTCTGGAATGGTTTCAAACCCAGGTGTAGCAGCTGATATGTTCCAAGTGCTTGCAAAGGAAAATATTGAAGTGAAAATGGTAAGTACATCTGAAATTAAAGTTTCTACAGTTCTTGAGCAAGGCAATATGGTTCGTGCAGTTGAAGCTTTGCATGACTCATTTAACTTAGCTGCGGTTGAAGAAGAAAAAGCTAAGGTAAAACTATAATTGAAATTTATGGGTGGTTCAAAGGAATTTGGACCCCCTTTTTTTGTAATAAAAAAAACTGCACGAAATGTGCAGGCTTTTATTCTTCGGTGATATCTTTTGGATCCCATTTTACCGTAAATATAATTTTTTGAGCTCTTCTTTTTTGTTGTTCAAAGCTTTCAGTGATTCGATTTTTCTGTTGTTGAATTTGTTGGGCAAGAAAGCCAGACTCAAGCTGGAATGTACAAATATCTCTTCGTTTAAAGCGAGTAGATACGATCGAACCCTCCAAATGAAATTCAATGGAGTTTTTATCCAAACGTTCTACCTTAAGGTCTCCCCATCCAGCATCATGAAAGAATGAAATGACTTCTTCCGTCGTAGGTAAGGGGAACTTGCGGGCAAGATTTTTTCCAGCCCAATATAGAATCTGTGGCGTTTCTTTCCCGAGAATATCAGGAATTAAAACTTCTCGTAAAAGTTCGTACCCAAATACGGAAACAGACTGTTCACTTATATTTACGTTTTGTTCGTTGATGTTAACGTTCTTCACTGCATTCCCCTCTTTCTCCATTCTTTATTATATAACATGAGGGTATAAGAAAAACATGAATTTTTTGTTTCTTTTTGTCAGAGAGAATTGATTTTTATTTAGTATTACTACATTCATATGTGTACAATTATTATCATTTTTATGAATAATTTGTGGATTTGTTTCCTTGACGCTCTTGCTTTATGGGAGTAAAATGAATTTGTTACATTATACTGATAAAAGAAAATTACATGCAGCATTTGTCTATTTATCTACAAAAATAAATTTGTAGATTCCTGCAAAGGTTTTCAGTTATCAGTTTTTATATCGTCCTTTTACATATTTATACAGGATGAAACATTACAAGGGAGTGCCGTGTGGGCACGTTTTATTACTAAGGGGGGTTAAAGTATGGCTGGTAATCGTGAATTTTTTAATCGCAGACTTCATTCATTATTAGGTGTAATACCTGTTGGGGTGTTTTTAATCGTACACTTAATGGCGAATAACTTTGCGACAAGAGGGGAAGAGGCATTTAACAGTGCTGCTGGTTTTATGGGGAATCTTCCATTTAGAATCCTTCTAGAGGTAGTTATTATTTATCTACCATTATTATTTCACGCAATTTATGGTCTGTATATTGCCTTTACTGCAAAGAACAATGTGAGTAGATACGGTTTCTTCCGTAACTGGATGTTCTTCTTACAACGTATATCTGGTATTATTACTCTTATTTTTGTGGCATGGCATGTATGGGAAACGCGAATTGCTTATGCATTAGGGAGAGCAGAAGTTAACTTCCAAATGATGGAGAATATCCTAGATTCACCTGCAATGCTTATTTTCTATCTTGTTGGTGTAATCTCTACAATTTTCCATTTCTCAAATGGTCTATGGTCATTTGCTGTAAGTTGGGGGCTAACAATAACTCCTCGTTCACAACAAATTGCAACATATGTAACAATCATTATTTTCATTGCTTTATCAATAGTAGGTGTTACTACAATTTTTGCTTTCGTTTAAGAATATGAAAATTAGAACGTTCACATTTTTTTACACAAGATGAACGATCTCTTTATTGGGGAGTGAGTTACTTTGAGTCAAGGAAAAGTTATCGTAGTTGGTGGTGGACTAGCCGGGTTAATGGCTACCATCAAAGCTGCTGAAGAAGGAACACAAGTTGATTTATTTTCACTCGTACCTGTAAAACGTTCTCACTCTGTTTGTGCGCAAGGTGGGATAAACGGTGCAGTTAATACAAAAGGTGAAGGGGATTCTCCTTTGATCCACTTTGATGATACAGTATATGGTGGAGACTTCTTAGCAAACCAAAAGCCAGTTAAGGCTATGTGCGAAGCGGCACCAGGAATTATTCACTTAATGGACCGCATGGGTGTAATGTTTAACCGTACACCAGAAGGTTTACTTGATTTCCGTCGTTTCGGAGGAACTCAACATCACCGTACTGCATTCGCTGGTGCGACAACAGGTCAACAATTGCTTTATGCATTAGATGAGCAAGTTCGCCGTCACGAAGTAGCAGGATTAGTTACAAAGTACGAAGGCTGGGAATTCCTCGGAATAATCCAAGATGATGAGGGAATTTGTCGTGGTGTCGTAGCGCAAAACCTTCAATCAATGGAAATTAAATCATTCCCTGCTGATGCTGTTATTATGGCATCTGGAGGCCCTGGAATTATTTTTGGTAAAACTACAAACTCAGTTATCAACACTGGATCTGCTGCATCAATTGTGTACCAACAGGGTGCATATTATGCAAACGGTGAATTTATCCAAATCCACCCAACAGCGATTCCTGGAGATGACAAACTTCGCCTAATGAGTGAATCCGCTCGTGGTGAAGGTGGACGAGTATGGACATATAAAGATGGAAAGCCTTGGTACTTCTTAGAAGAAAAATATCCAGCATACGGAAACTTAGTTCCTCGTGATATTGCAACACGTGAAATTTTCTCTGTGTGTGTAGATATGAAGCTAGGTATCAATGGTGAAAACATGGTTTATCTAGATCTTTCTCATAAAGATCCAAAAGAACTTGATATCAAATTAGGTGGAATTATTGAAATCTATGAAAAATTCATGGGTGATGATCCACGTAAAGTACCAATGAAAATCTTCCCTGCTGTTCACTATTCAATGGGTGGACTATGGGTTGACGATCATCAACAAACGAATATCCCTGGATTATTTGCTGCAGGAGAGTGTGATTTTTCACAGCACGGAGCAAACCGCTTAGGTGCTAACTCTCTATTATCAGCTATCTACGGTGGTATGGTTGCTGGTCCAAACGCAGTTAATTACATCAAGGGCCTTAAGAAAGGTACAGATTCCATTTCTTCTACTGTGTTCGATAGCCATGTAAAACAAGAGCAAGAGAAATGGGATAACATCATGGCAATGGATGGTACTGAAAATGCATACATCCTTCACAAAGAACTTGGTGAATGGATGACAGATAACGTAACAGTTGTTCGTTACAATGACAAGCTTTTAAAGACTGATGAAAAGATTCAAGAGCTTATGGAACGTTACAAAAACATTAATATCAATGACACATCTAAATGGAGCAACCAAGGTGCTACATTTACTCGTCAATTACAAAACATGCTTCAATTAGCACGTGTAATTACAATTGGTGCATATAACCGTAACGAAAGCCGTGGAGCACACTATAAGCCTGATTTCCCTGATCGTAATGATGAGGACTTCTTAAAAACTACTATGGCTAAATTTACAGGGAAGGAAACTGCGCCTGCATTCCATTATGAAGACGTAGATACTTCATTAATCACACCACGTAAACGTGACTATACTAAGAATAAGGAGGCAAAGTAAGATGAGTGAAAAAACAGTTGAATTTCATGTAACTCGTCAGGATACTCCAGATTCTGAACCATATGTAATTAAATTCAAGGTACCTTACCGTAAAAATATGAACGTAATTTCTGCGCTAATGGAATTCCGTCGTAATCCGGTAGATATCAATGGAAATCAAGTTGCCCCAATTACTTGGGATATGAACTGTTTAGAAGAGGTTTGTGGTGCATGTTCAATGGTTATCAACGGTAAACCTCGCCAATCATGTTCAGCACTTATCGACCAACTTGAACAACCAATTAAACTTGAACCAATGAAGACATTCCCTATCGTGCGTGACCTACAAATTGACCGTAGTAGAATGTTTGATTCATTGAAAAAAGTTAAAGCCTGGATTCCAATCGATGGAACATACGACTTGGGTCCTGGACCTCGTATGCCTGAGAAAAAGCGTCAATGGGCATATGAATTATCAAAATGTATGACATGTGGTGTTTGTCTTGAGGCATGTCCAAATGTTAATAGCCAATCTGATTTCATTGGTCCAGCGCCATTATCACAAGTTCGTTTATTCAACGCGCATCCAACTGGTGCCATGAATAAAGCTGAACGTTTAGAAACAATTATGGGAGATGGAGGCCTTGCAAACTGTGGTAACTCACAAAACTGTGTACAGTCTTGTCCAAAAGGTATTCCACTCACTACTTCAATTGCAGCTCTAAACAGAGATACATCTATCCAAGCATTCAGAAATATGTTTGGTAGTGACCAAGTCTAATAGAAACATTGAAAGCACTCCTTCATGTCATATGGAGGAGTGCTTTTTTTACGAAGAGTTTATAATGTATACCTCATAATAAGGCATAAAATTTCCCCATTAGAATAACGCACCACTTAACAATGATTTGAATAATCTTATGTAAGGGAGCTATTGGAATGAAGCATATTACGTATATCGATGAATTTGAGACATGGGAGAATACATTTGAATTTTATCAAACAATTCAGGTACGCTTTTCCGAAACAGATATGTTTGGACATTTAAACAACACAGTCCCCTTTGCTTACTTTGAGGAAGCAAGAATTCAATATTTTAATCATGTAGGGTTTATGCAAAGATGGACTGAAAAATCAAGCGAAACAATCCCGGTAGTTGCAAACCAACAATGTGACTACCTAAAACAAGTCTATTTCGGTGAACAGCTTAAACTGTATGTGAAAATAAATCAGCTTGGCAATTCCTCAATGGATATTCATTATATGGCTAAAGATAAAGAAGGATCCGTTTGTTTTGTCGGTAGGAGTACACTTGTTCAAATGTCAAAGCGAACAGGAAAAGGTGAACCATGGTCTGAAGAGATGAAGCAAATGTTAAAAAATCATCTAACCTATAATATATGAGTCAAATAAAACAAAAATACCAATACATCTAAAAATGGACGCAAAAAAGTCTACATATCACCCTTTTAACAGTCACAGCAACACTCTCCTTCTCATATTATATGGTGACTAAATATATACCCATCCAGTAGTTCAGCTTGAACCTTAGCAAGGAGGGTTACAATACTTGAAGGAGAAAGAGTTTCAACCAAAACCGCTACTAACAAAGAGAGAAAGAGAAGTTTTTGAATTACTAGTTCAAGACAAAACAACGAAAGATATCGCAAGTGAGCTATTCATAAGCGAAAAAACAGTTCGTAACCACATATCGAATGCGATGCAGAAGCTGGGAGTAAAGGGGCGTTCTCAAGCAGTTGTAGAGCTCCTTCGTATGGGAGAACTTGAACTTTAAGTATTACCGGCTACCCTTTACTTTTGTAGGGTAGCCGGTTACTTATTTAGGGCATTTTACATATTTCCTAAATAACTTCAACTTGCTTTTTGCGCGAAAAAAGTAGAAAATAAGAATAATATAGTTTTTTTACTTAAAACGATGCGCCTTAACATTTTGCATACAATGAAGCAACTGTAATACAAGAGAAATCAGTTGGTTTTACCACTAACAATTTACTAGGAGAGGATGTAATGACTGTTAAAGAGAGCAATGAAACAAAAGACTACCAAGTAATCGCAGATATCGAAAAATCACTTCGTTTTATCTCAGGCTTACTTAAACAAAAAGGCCGAGAAATCCTTAGCAATTTTACAATCACTACACCCCAATTTATAGCTCTTCAATGGTTACTTGAACTTGGAGACATGACAATTGGTGAATTATCAAATAAAATGTACTTGGCATGCAGCACGACAACAGATCTTGTAGACCGCATGGAAAAAAATTCGCTTGTAATGCGCGTAAAAGACCCAAAAGATCGTCGTGTCGTTCGAATTCATTTACTTGAAGAAGGAGAACGTATTATCGAAGAGGTAATCAAGAAAAGACAAGATTACCTACAAGAAATCATGGAAAACTTCTCTGGTGAAGAAGTTACCCAACTCGAAAAGAGTCTTAGAAAATTACATCAAGAAATGCGAGTAGAATGAGGCGAATCATTTGAACAGACCAATCGGAGTTATCGATTCAGGGGTAGGCGGTTTAACCGTTGCTCGGGAAATAATTAGACAATTACCAAACGAAGAAATCATATATTTAGGTGATAACGCTAGGTGTCCGTATGGACCCAGACCTATAGAGGAAGTTCGTCAGTTTACATGGGAGCTGACGAACTATTTATTGTCACATAAAATCAAAATGCTTGTCATTGCATGCAATACGGCGACTGCCCTAGTGTTGGATGAAATACAAGCTGAGCTTTCAATTCCCGTAATCGGTGTCGTCTACCCAGGAGCAAGAACCGCTTTAAAGGTTACAAAAAATAATTATGTCGGAGTTATCGGCACAGTCAACACGATCGAAAGTGGTGCCTATGTAGATGCTCTAAAATCAATCAACAATCAAATCAATGTCGAAAGTCTCGCATGCCCAAGATTTGTTCCAATCGTCGAGGCAGGAGAGTTCACTGGTCCCCATGCCGAACAAATTGTGGCTGAATCTCTAGAGGTCTTACGGGGTAAAGAAATCGACACCTTGATTCTTGGTTGTACCCATTATCCATTACTTCATAATACCATTCGGAACTATCTTGGAGATGGAATCAAACTAATTGACTCCGGCGCCGAAACAGCCCGTGAAGTGAGTACAGTGCTATTCTATAGCGGACTACTGAATAAAAAAACGTCAAAAAAAGGCCACCTGTTCCTCACAACAGGCGAAAAAGAAATCTTCCAACAAATCGCCAGCAACTGGTTTGAAGAACCGGTGTATAATGTGAAATCGGTGAAATTGTAGGATCAGAGAAAAAAGCCCTTGGTGGGGCTTTTTTTGTTTATTGGAAATACGGTAAGTTGGGATGATGCTAGGGCATTGAGGTGCACGTTCTTCGTGTAATAGAGGTAGCGTGTTGCGTGAGTAGAGAGTCTTGGGTTAAAGATGCATGCTTTAAGGCAGCATGCCCTGCAGGAGTAGTTTGGCGGTACAAGCTCGAAGGAAAAATTAGTAAGCATGCACCGCAAGAGTTGTTTAGCGGAACAAGCTCGAAGGAAAAAAGAGTAAGCATGCACCGCAAGAATTTTAGCAGAACAAGCCAGATGAAAAAAAGATTGAGCAAGTACCGCGAGAGTAGTTTAGCGGTACACGCTCGAAGGGGAAAAAGAGTAAGCATGTCCCGCAAGAATAGTTTAGCGGTACAAGCCCGAAGGAAAAAAGAGCAAGCAGGTCCCGCAAGAATAGTTTAACGGTACAAGCTCGAAGAAAAAAAGAGTAATCATGTCCCGCAAGAGTAGTTTAGCGGTACACGCTCGAAGGGAAAAAGAGTGAGCATGTCCCGCAAGAATAGTTTAGCGGTGCACGTTCAAACGAAAAAACTAAATAACCTGAAACGAAAGAATTATATATTGAACCAGAACAGCATTCCACTTATGAGTACAAATTAACATTATTGTGATAACATGAATCACTCTTTAACCTCATAATATGAATATTTTCCCGATGATACGAAAGTGTAATTATTGGCAAGGATTTTTCTGATAGTTCTTTTATCTTTTATAACCTTGCACCAATCAAAAACCGTCTTCGTTGTCATTTTCAGATCCGGAAAAAGTAGTCTTAACTCCTCCACACTTCTAATTACAGCTGCATCAATATCCTCACTATTCCTGCATTTACCACAAACCAGCTTGTATTGATTCCCAACCTCCATAAACCCATTCCAACACTCTCCACACAATATCCCTTTTTTTAACTCATCAAAACTATATTTTGGTAGCAATGAGAAAGGTGACTTTTTAATATGTAACGAAAGCAACTTCTTTGCTAACGTATGATGTGTATTAGAAATTTTTGATGGCTGTGCATTCAAGGAGCGTATAAAACGATTAAGTTGAGGCTGAAATACAATTGGTAGATTTGGTGGAACTTCGTAGAGGTAGAATTCTGGATTTATAAAAATGAGGTGGCCTTCGACGGTGAGGTTGGAACCGAGTTGTTGGAGCAATTGTCTAAGCAAAGAGGTACTTCGGGATAGCTGTAGAAGGGGATTCCTGATCTCTTTCCCAATTGATAAGCTTTTCCATTGGTCTCCTTTTATTATGTAATCACCTTCAAAGTTCTTTACTTCGAATATGTGAATCTTGGGTGGAGAAATAAGCAGTGAATCAATTTGATAATGAGTGCTGTTCGTTTCTAGAAGCAAGTCGTTGATGGTGAGGGAATCGAGTGAAAGACTTTCCATACGCTGGTCAAACATTGTTTCTCCAATGAAACCTTTTTCGAGCGTAATGATTTGATTCTCAATTTTTTCAGGCACTTTCTTTCGTGCTCGGATAGACTTAAGGAGCTGTAATTCAAGAGGTTCAGTACGCTTTTTAATAATCAATCACAACACTACCTTTCGGAAAATTTAAGTATTACCCCTTTATTTTACAATCTATTTCCTTCTAAAATCAAAACATTTTGTCCATTTTTTTCATGAAAAAGCGGTCTAATTTGAAAAGAGGGCTCGTATACATAGTAGTACAAACTGCCTTAGGAGGGAAAAGAATGCGTAAAATAACTAAATCTGCAATAGCTGCAACAGTTGTTACTTCAACAGTTCTACTATCAGGATGTGGCTTATTTGGTGGAGAGGAAGAAGTTAAACAAATGGATCCACCTAAAAACGAAGCGGTGGATGAGACAGTAGCAAAGGGGGAAAATTCAGAAACTGAAGCTACTGAGGCTACTGACCAAGAGGAAGCTACAACTGAAACAGTAAAACGAGACCTGTATCTGATCGATAATAGTGGTCTCGTAGTACCATATACTGTAGATCTTC
This sequence comes from Fredinandcohnia onubensis, assembly GCF_002734285.1. GTDB lineage: Bacteria > Bacillota > Bacilli > Bacillales > Bacillaceae_L > Ferdinandcohnia > Ferdinandcohnia onubensis_A. The sequence goes on from NZ_NSEA01000003.1 coordinate 199,864, forward strand.
CGAAGACAGATGCTGCGGCGAGACAAGTACTTGAATACCTAGTAGCGGGTGGCCCGTTAAATGAAATCATACCAGATGGTTTTAGAGCGGTTATTCCACAGGATACGGTTGTGGATGTGAAATTGGAAGATGGAACGATCACAGCGGACTTCTCGAAGGAATTTGGCACATATAATCCTGAGGATGAAGCAAAAATCTTACAAGCCATTACTTGGACATTAACCCAATTCGATAATGTAAATAACGTTGTAATTAGCGTAAATGGTTATAAATTGGATGAAATGCCTGTTAATAGTACTCCAATTCCAACGGATTTAAGTAGAGCAGATGGGATTAACATTGATAACAGCGGTGTAGTAGATATTACAAATAGCCGCCCTGTGACACTCTATTTCTATGTGCAAAATGAAGAAGCGGAGTACTATGTACCTGTAACGAAGCGTATTGAAAATACTGGAGATGACAGAGTTTCTGCAGTGGTTAATGCGCTAATTGACGGACCTAATATGTCTTCGAATTTAATAAGCGAAATTCACCAAGATGTAAAACTACTAGGTGCGAAAGTCGAAGATGGTAATGTTACTCTAGATTTTAACGAAGCTATCTTTGGTAGCTTTAACGAGAAAATGATCTCTAAGCATGTTATTAACTCATTAGTACTATCTTTAACGGAGCAGCCTGAAGTGAAAAGTGTTGCTATCACGGTAAATGGAAGTGAAGACGTGGTTACTGAGGATGGGAAATCCCTAACTGAACCAGTAACACGTCCAGCAAATGTGAATACAGGTAGTTTCTAAAAAGAGTAGTGGTGTGGACTTTGTTCACACCTTTTTCTTTTGGAAGACGATAGAAAAACAAAATTTTGCTATACTATATAAAGGATGGTGGGCAGTGTTTAGCCTGCTTTTTAAAGGACAGACAGGGGGGTTTTAGTTTTTGAGAGTTGATGGACGATTACATAATCAGTTACGGCCGATTCAGTTTGAAGTGAATTATATCAAGCATCCTGAGGGGTCGGTTTTAATTACGATTGGAGATACGAAGGTTATTTGTAATGCGAGTATTGATGATAGGGTACCTCCTTTTATGAGGGGATCTGGTAAAGGCTGGATTACAGCGGAATACTCAATGCTCCCGAGAGCGACTGAGCAGCGGAATATAAGAGAATCCACTAAAGGAAAAATCTCAGGAAGAACGATGGAAATTCAGCGTTTAATTGGGCGTGCTCTACGATCAGTTGTTAATCTTGAGCAGCTCGGTGAAAAAACCATTTGGATTGATTGTGATGTCATTCAGGCGGATGGTGGTACAAGGACAGCTTCGATAACGGGTGCTTTTGTGGCGATGGTCCTGGCAATACATAAAATCTATCAAGGTAAAAAGATGAGTACATTTCCGATCACAGACTTTTTAGCGGCTATTTCAGTGGGGATTGATCCTGAAAAAGGGGAGATCCTGGATTTAAATTACATAGAGGATTCTGCTGCAAATGTTGATATGAATGTTGTGATGACTGGAGCGGGAGAGTTTGTTGAGCTTCAAGGAACAGGGGAAGAATCGACCTTTTCACGACAGCAGTTACAAACATTATTAGAATTAGCCGAAAAAGGGATTATCGAGTTGATTCAGGCTCAGAGAGCTGCATTAGGAGATTTAGTAGACTTAATCGGAAAGAAGGACTCTTAACGTGAAGGAAATCATGATTGCTACTAAAAATAAAGGGAAAGTAAAGGAATTTAAAGATTTATTTGCAAGCAAAGGTATAGACGTAAAATCATTGGTCGACTATCCCAATATAGAGGATATTGAAGAAACGGGCAAAACATTTGCAGAAAATGCCCAAATAAAAGCAGAAGCTATTGCAAAAAAGCTGCACATACCTGTTATAGCAGATGATTCTGGACTTGCAATTGACCACCTAGAAGGCAGACCAGGTGTCTATTCTGCAAGATATGCTGGTGAGCATAAAAATGATGTGGATAACCTTAATAAAGTATTAGAAGAATTAAAAGGTGTTCCCGATGAAAAAAGAACGGCTAGATTCCATTGTGCACTAGCTTTGGCAATTCCTGGAGAAAAAACGGAAATTGTAGAGGGAACCTGTGAGGGTGTCATTACGGATAAGCCTGTTGGGGAGAATGGATTCGGCTATGACCCAATCTTTTTTGTGCCTGTTAAGGGTAAAACAATGGCTGAATTATCAAAAGATGAGAAAAATCTTATCAGCCATCGTGGAAATGCACTTAGGAAGCTAGACGAGCTTTTAAAAGATCATGAGGAGTTTCAAAGATGAAGGTATTAATTCTGAGTGACAGTCATGGATTAACAAAGGAATTACTCGACATTAAGGAGCGGCATAAGAATGATGTTGAATTTATGCTTCATCTCGGGGATTCTGAGTTGTCATCTCAATCAGAAGAAATGAGTGGATTTTCAGTAGTCAGAGGAAATTGTGATTTTGACTCTAACTACCCGAATGATATGATTGTTCTTTTAAATGGGCTAAAGGTATATTTGACACATGGTCATTTATATAATGTAAAAATGTCATTAATGAATCTTTCCTATCGTGCTAGAGAAGTCGGAGCATCTATTGTTTGTTTTGGACATTCACATATTGCGGGGGCTGAATTAATTGATGATGTTTTATTTATCAATCCAGGTAGTTTCCGTTTGCCAAGAATGCGCAAGGAAAAAACATATGTAATATTAGAGGTTGAAAATAATCAAGCTGATGTTGTTTTTTACGATAGTGAAGGAAATGTTGTTGAGGAGTTATCAACCAAGGTAAACTTATGATACAATAGCGTTGGGAGTAAAAAATACTCCCTTTTAAAATTTTTTCTTCAAAATGTGTTGACATCTGATTCCTATCTGACTATAATAAAAAATGTCGCTAATAACTTAGCGGAAAAATTTAAAATGTCCCAGTAGCTCAGCAGGATAGAGCAACGGCCTTCTAAGCCGTCGGTCGGGAGTTCGAATCTCTCCTGGGACGCCATTTTACATAATCAATCACAAACACTTCTTTCATGTAAATGAATTGAAGTGTTTTTTTGTTTGTCCAACGGACTCAAGAAAGAACAAAATTTAAGTAATTCCTCCGATCAGTTATTGTAGATTTACCTTGAAAGAATCCTACCAATGCCACACTTGAAATAATAATTTTCAGTCACAAAAATTTCAACGAATTCTTTCAATTCTAAAAACCGCGTCATTTCTAAGTTGTAAGCGGATTCAGTTAATTTTTCAAATCAAAATAATCTAACAATTCTTTAAAATGGTGTTGACTCCGATAAAAAATGGGCGTAATATAGGCTCTAATATCAAATATTTTCTACCAAAAAAGAAAATGAATAAGTGAATTGGCAACTTAGAAAAGTCCTATCATAACTAACCCATCCTTTTACTAAAAAGCTGGAAGGTCATGGATTTGGATTATTTTTTCAACCTAAGTTTTCAATCGTGTAAAGCGTTTATGTTTTTAGGTATTAAAGAGGTACCTAGGGCATAAAGCTAATAGAAATGTAACTTGAAAATATTGAATATTCATAAACGTTGAAGAGGATAAGTAGTCTAACGTAAAGATATCAACAGAGAGCCGGTATTGCTGGAAGCCGGTGTTATCCCGTTGGATGAACTCACCTCAGAGTGTTAGCTTGAAACATTTGTAGTAGAGCTAACCGGGTGTTTGGTAACAGCTCACCCGTTATCAAAATGAACAACAATAGTTGTTCCTGAGGTGATCTTTTAGATCGCGAACAAGGGTGGTACCGTGGAAAGTATTAAATGCCTTTTCACCCCTTCGACCAAGAAATTGGTCTAGTGGGTGGAGTGGCATTTTATTTTTTTTTAGAGAAATTTATTTACTATAAGGAAGGGATGTAAGAAAAAATGGGCGTAAATGCAAAAGTGGAAGATCAAACTAAAGCTTCTACAAAAATGAATGGTTCCCGAATGCTAATCGAAGCATTGAAAAGGGAAAACGTAGAAGTCATTTTTGGATATCCTGGCGGTGCTGTACTAAATATTTATGATAGTTTATATGACTCAGGAATTTTTCATGTATTAACTAGACATGAACAAGGTGGTATACATGCAGCTGAAGGGTATGCGAGAATTTCAGGAAAACCAGGTGTCGTCATTGCAACTTCTGGACCGGGTGCAACAAATATTGTGACGGGATTAGCAGACGCGATGATTGATTCAATTCCACTTGTTGTATTTACTGGTCAGGTTGCTTCATCAGTAATTGGTTCAGATGCTTTCCAGGAAGCGGATGTTCTTGGAATCACAATGCCAATAACAAAACATAGTTACCAGGTAAGGGATGTTAAAGACCTACCAAAAATAATTAAAGAAGCATTTTATATTGCTACTTCTGGAAGACCAGGACCTGTATTAATTGATATTCCAAAAGACATGACAGCAAATGAAGCGGAATTTGATTATGATCAAGAAATTCAGTTACCAGGTTATCAGCCGACAATTCACCCAAATCATCTGCAAATTCGTAAGCTAGTTGAAGCAGTTAGTCAAGCGAAGAAACCGGTCATTCTTGCTGGTGCTGGGGTTATACATGCAAAAGCAGCAGACGAATTAAGAGAATATGTTGAACAACAAAATATCCCTTTAGCACATACACTTTTAGGTTTAGGTGGATTCCCTGCTAATCATCCTTTATTTCTAGGTATGGCAGGAATGCATGGAACATACTCAGCGAATATGGCTTTACATGAATGTGATCTATTAATCAGTATTGGAGCCAGATTCGATGACCGGGTAACTGGAAACCTAGAACACTTTGCTCCAAATGCGATAGTCGCACATATTGATATTGATCCTGCTGAGATCGGGAAAAACGTACCTACTAAGATTCCTGTGGTAGGGGATGCAAAAGAGGTTCTTAAAGCTCTAGTTCACCAAGATGGTAAACCTGGAGATTCCGGAGAATGGAGAGAAAAACTAGCTGGATGGAAAGAAGAATATCCACTTGTTTATAAACCATCAGAAGATGAACTCAAGCCACAAAAATTGATAGAACTTATTTATAAATATACTAATGGGGAAGCAATTGTTACAACTGACGTTGGCCAGCATCAAATGTGGGCTGCACAATACTATCAGTTTACAAAACCAAATCGTTGGGTAACATCAGGCGGACTTGGAACAATGGGCTTTGGCTTACCATCAAGTATTGGTGCACAGTTAGCTGAAAAGTCTTCAACTGTGGTTGCCGTATTAGGTGATGGTGGATTCCAAATGACTTCGCAAGAACTTTCAGTCATTCATGAATTAAATCTACCAATCAAAATCATCATTCTTAACAACAAAGCTTTAGGAATGGTTAGACAATGGCAACAACTCTTCTATAAAGAGAGATACTCACATTCCTTGATTCCTAATCAACCAGATTTTATGAAACTAGCTGATGCTTATGGAATTAAAGGTTTAAGAGCTACAAATGAACAAGAAGCAGAGCAAGTGTTAAAAGAAGCACTTGAATACGAGGGACCCGTTCTTATGGACTTTAATGTGACGCCTTTCGAAAATGTATACCCAATGGTAGCTTCAGGAAAGGGTCATCATGAAATGGTAGGTGTTAAGCTGTGAAAAGAATCATCACATTACTAGTAAATAACCGCGCTGGTGTACTTAACCGAATCACTGGCCTGTTAACAAAACGTCACTACAATATTGAAAGTATCACAGTGGGACATTCCGAAACAGAGGGACTCTCACGAATGACATTTGTGATTCATCTCGATGAAGAAACGGTTGTTGAACAAATTACAAAACAGCTAAACAAACAAATTGATGTTATAAAGGTCGTGGATATTACGAATCAAGCCATTGTGGCTAGGGAGCTTGCTCTCATTAAAGTAGCATCCAGTCCATCAAATAGAAATGAGATTTATAGCTTAATAGATCCTTTCCGAGCATCCATTATTGATGTAAGTAAGGAAAGTCTGGTTATCCAAGTTACAGGAGAATCAGAAAAAGTTGAAGCTTTAATTGACCTCTTAAAGCCATACGGCATTAAAGAAGTTGCCCGTACAGGCACAACTGCTTTCACAAGAGGTAACCAAAAAACAGCTTCAAATCCAAAGAATATTTCTATTGTTTAAATACGTTTCATCAACTTAAGGTTTTAATCACATTAAAATATATAACTTAATTCTAATAAGGGAGAGATTTTAAAATGACAAAGGTATATTATAACGGAGATGTTAATGATTCAGTACTACAAAATAAGAAGGTTGCTATCATTGGTTACGGTTCACAAGGACACGCACATGCACTGAACTTACGTGAAAGTGGCGTTGATGTAATTGTTGGTTTGCGTCAAGGAAAATCTTTTGAGCAAGCAAAAAATGATGGACTACAAGTTTATTCTGTTAAAGAAGCTGCAGAGCAAGCGGACGTAATTATGGTATTACTTCCAGATGAAAACCAACCTAAGGTATATAAAGAAGAAATCGAACCAGGATTAGAGCCAGGAAATGCATTAGTATTTGCTCATGGTTTTAACATTCACTTTAGCCAAATCGTACCACCAAACTTCGTAGATGTTTTCTTAGTAGCGCCAAAAGGCCCAGGACATTTAGTACGTCGTACATTTACTGAAGGTGCAGGAGTACCAGCATTATTTGCAATTGAGCAAGACGTAACAGGAAATGCAAAAGAAATTGCACTTGCTTATGCAAAAGGAATTGGAGCAGCTAGAGCGGGCGTTCTAGAAACTTCATTTAAAGAAGAAACTGAAACAGACCTATTCGGTGAGCAAGCAGTATTATGTGGTGGAACTTCTGCATTAGTTAAAGCAGGATTCGAAACATTAGTCGAAGCTGGATATCAACCAGAAGTTGCATACTTCGAATGTTTACATGAGTTAAAACTGATCGTTGATTTAATGTACGAAGAAGGTTTAGCTGGAATGAGATATTCAATTTCTGACACAGCTCAGTGGGGAGATTTCGTAACTGGACCACGTATCGTAACTGACAGTGTAAAAGCAGAAATGAAAGAAGTATTAAAAGATATCCAAACAGGTAAGTTTGCTAAAGGCTGGATCCTTGAAAACCAAGCAAATCGTCCAGAATTCAATGCTATTAACAAAATTGAAGCTGAACACCAAATTGAAGTAGTAGGTAAGAAACTTCGTGCAATGATGCCTTTCGTAAAACAAAGACAAGTGAAAGAAGTGGTGGGTGCCAGTGCGGAAAATTAATATTTTTGACACTACATTAAGAGATGGAGAACAGTCTGCTGGAGTAAACTTAAACCTTCACGAAAAACTTGAAATTGCTAAGCAACTGGAACGACTCAATGTGGATGTCATGGAGGCCGGATTCCCAGCTGCCTCTGAAGGTGATTTTCAGTCAGTTAAACAAATTGCTGAAACCATCAAAAATGTTTCTGTTACGGGTTTATCAAGAGCTGTAAAAAGTGATATCGATAGTGCTTGGGAAGCTTTGAAGGGTGGAGCGGAGCCTCGTCTCCACACCTTTATAGCTACATCCCCAATTCATAGAAAATATAAGCTTAAACAAACACCAGATCAAGTGATTCAATCAGCTGTAGAGAGTGTAAAATATGCATCAAAATTCTTCCCAATCATCCAATGGTCTGCAGAGGATGCAAGCCGAACTGAATTAGATTTCTTAGCTAAAATCGTAAAAGAAGTCATTGATGCAGGAGCGAATGTAATTAATCTACCAGATACAGTTGGGTATGGAGCACCAGAAGAATACGGAAAAATGTTTACCTATTTACTAGAGAACGTACCGAATATTGATAAAGTTATCCTTTCTACGCATTGTCATGACGACCTTGGAATGGCTGTTTCAAATTCATTATCAGCTATTGAACATGGTGCTTTACAAGTAGAAGGAACCATCAATGGAATTGGTGAAAGGGCCGGTAACGCTTCATTAGAAGAGGTTGCAGTTGCACTCCATATTCGTCAGGACTTCTACAAAGCACACACTCGATTAAAGTTGGATGAAATCAAGCGTACAAGTGATTTAGTAAGTAAATTAACAGGTATGATTATTCCTCCAAACAAAGCAGTAATTGGGAGAAATGCTTTTGCGCACGAATCAGGTATTCACCAAGATGGAGTGTTAAAGGAAAAAACGACTTATGAAATTATCACTCCAGAATTAGTAGGTGTGAAATCAAATTCAATGGTACTAGGAAAGCATTCAGGTAGACACGCATTCCGCAACCGTATTTTAGAATTGGGTTACACATTAGATGATCAAGAAGTGAATCGTGTATTTAAGCTATTTAAAGATTTAGCAGATAAAAAGAAAGAAATTACTGATGATGATTTAATCACATTATTAGTAGATGAGAAGGTAGCGAATGTAGAGGATATGTATCAATTAACTTCTTTGCAAGTTCAATACGGTACAAACCAAATTCCTACAGCAACAATTACCTTAACAGATCGTGAAGGTAACCAAATCCAAGAGGCTGCAACAGGATCAGGAAGTGTTGAAGCACTTTACAATACACTCGAACGTTGCTTCGGTATTTCAATCACATTAGATGATTACCGAATCCAATCTGTAGGCGCAGGGCGTGACGCACTTGCAGAGGTATTTGTAAAAGTAAAACATGAAAATGTTGAAAGCAGTGGGAGAGGTTCTGCACAAGACGTGTTAGAAGCTTCTGCAAGAGCATATGTGAATGCAGTAAACAGACTTTTAGCAGTTGAAAAGAATAAGAAGCTACTTGAAAAAGTTGGAGTTTAAACCTTTAAATTTACTATTTTCAGTGTAGATAAGATATAAGAGGAGGAGTCAATATGAAGAAGAGTATTGCCGTACTTCGTGGAGATGGCGTTGGCAAAGAAGTGACTAAAGGGGCAATCGAAGTGTTGAAGGCTGTCGCTGGACAATACAATCATGAGTTTACATTTCAACACGCTTTAATAGGTGGCTCAGCAATAGACGCTGAAGGCACTCCTCTTCCGGCGGAAACACTGGAAGTATGTAAACAAAGTGATGCTGTATTGCTAGGGGCTGTAGGGGGCCCGAAGTGGGATTCAAACCCTCCACATTTACGTCCTGAAAAAGGATTATTACAAATTCGAAAAGCCTTAAACTTGTATGCAAATGTAAGACCGGTAACATGTTTTAATAGCTTGCTAGACGCTTCTCCACTAAAACAAGAAGTGATTGAAAATGCTGATTTTGTAATCGTCAGAGAGCTTACGGGTGGTCTTTACTTTGGAAAGCCAAGTGGAAGAAAGATTGAAGATGGCGAAGAAGCAGCTGTTGATACTCTTTCCTACAAACGCTCTGAAATGAAGAGAATCATTGAAAAAGCATTTGAAATGGCTATGACAAGAAAGAAGAAAGTGACATCTGTAGACAAAGCTAATGTCTTGGAATCTAGCAGAATGTGGCGTGAGGTTGCTGAAGAAGTAGCTGCTTCTTATCCAGAGGTTACATTAGAGCATATGCTAGTGGATAACGCAGCAATGCAGCTAATCCGAAACCCTAGACAATTTGATGTAGTCGTTACTGAAAATATGTTTGGAGATATTTTAAGTGATGAAGCATCCATGTTAACAGGATCACTTGGCATGCTTCCTTCTGCGAGTTTATCGACGGATGGACCGAGTCTTTTTGAACCAATCCATGGTTCTGCACCAGATATCGCTGGTAAAGATATCGCAAACCCAATTGCAACCATATTATCTGCTGCTATGCTTTTACGCTTATCTTTTGGATTAGAAGAAGAGGCAAAAGCGATAGAAAAAGCCGTGGATGATGTATTAGCTGCTGGTTACCGCACTGCAGATGTCGTTCAACCACAAGGAAAAGCAATTTCAACAACAGAAATGGTGGAAAAGATTAAAGAGGCCTTAGTTGAGGACGGGGCGATTTCAAATATTATGTCTTGCTATGCATAGATAAAATTTATCAATTGCAAAGCTAGACCCACTGATAGCTCGGTATATACCGAGCTTATCTTTTCAAAAAAAGTGAAAAAGGAGGATGAAGATACTAATGGCACCAAAAACGATTATTGAAAAAATATGGGATCAGCACGTTATCAATCATGAAGAGGGGAAACCAAACCTACTATACATTGACCTACATCTTGTCCATGAAGTAACTTCTCCGCAAGCCTTTGAAGGTTTACGTATAAAAAATAGAAAAGTCAGAAGACCTGATTTAACATTTGCGACAATGGATCACAACGTACCTACTACAAGTGATCGTTTCCAAACAAAGGATGAAATTGCCGCTAAACAAATGAGTGCATTGGAGAAAAACTGTAAGGAATTTAATGTACCTTTAGCAGATTTATACAGCCCTGAACAAGGAATTGTTCACGTTATTGGACCTGAGCTTGGATTAACACAACCAGGAAAAACAATAGTATGTGGGGATAGCCATACATCTACACATGGAGCATTTGGAGCTTTAGCGTTTGGAATTGGGACAAGTGAGGTAGAACATGTACTTGCAACTCAAACATTATGGCAACAAAAACCTAAAACCATGAAGGTAAATGTAGTTGGAACATTATCATCTGGTGTATATGCGAAGGACGTTATTTTATCCATTATCCGTAAGTTTGGAATTGATTTTGGAACAGGACATGTAATTGAATATACAGGTGAAGCAATTCGAAACATGTCAATGGAAGAAAGAATGACCATTTGTAATATGTCAATTGAAGGTGGAGCGAAAGCTGGCTTAATTAGCCCAGATGAAACAACATTCTCCTATCTAAAAGGACGAAAGCATAGCCCTTCAGGTGCTGAATTTGATGCAGCTGTTGAAAGATGGAGAGCTCTTGCAACTGATGAGGGAGCTTCTTTCGATAAAGTTCTAGAAATTCATGCAGATGAAATCTTACCTACTGTTACATGGGGTACTAACCCATCCATGAGTATAACTATTGAGGATACAGTTCCATATCCAGAGGATTTTGACAAAGAAGTTGATAAGAAGTCTGCTCAGCGTGCTTATGAATATATGGAGCTTGCACCTGGAACTCCGATTAATGAAGTTGAAATTCAACATGTATTTATCGGATCATGTACAAATTCACGAATTGGTGACTTACGTGAAGCGGCTGAAATTATCCGTGGTCAAAAGGTATCTCCTAATGTACGGGCTTTAGTCGTTCCAGGCTCTCAACAAGTGAAGCAACAAGCGGAAAAAGAGGGTCTTGCTGATGTATTCCGTGACGCTGGCTTTGAATGGCGTGACGCTGGATGCAGCATGTGCTTAAGTATGAACCCAGACGTAGTTCCTGCTGGTGAAAGATGTGCTTCAACATCAAACCGTAACTTCGAAGGACGACAAGGTAAAGGGGCTCGTACACACTTAGTGAGTCCAGCAATGGCAGCTGCCGCCGCTATTTATGGGAAATTCGTAGATGTTCGTAAAATTCAAAAGGTAACAGCTGGGGAGGAGGCATAATTATGGAACCATTTATCACACATCAAGGTAAAGTTGCAGGAATGGATCGAAACAATGTGGATACAGACCAAATCATTCCAAAGCAATTTTTAAAAAGTATTGAAAGAACCGGGTTTGGAAAATATGCCTTTTTCGATTGGCGCTTTGAAGCTGACGGAAGCCTAAATCCAGATTTTGAATTAAATCGAAAAGAAAATGAAGGTGCGACTATTCTTGTTGTAAATGAAAACTTTGGTTGCGGCTCTTCTCGTGAGCATGCTCCATGGGCATTACAAGACTATGGATTTAAGGCAATCCTAGCTCCTTCGTTTGCAGATATTTTCTATAATAACTGCTTGAAGAATGGTATTCTACCTATCGTATTAGAAAAAAGCGTGATCGAGTACCTTTTAAAAGAAGCGAGTTCCGCTGATTATCAATGCACAATTTCGTTAGAAGAACAAACAATAGTCGATTCAAAAGGCTTCAAAACAGAATTTACTATTGATGCATATTGGAAGGAAATGTTGGTCAATGGTTGGGATGAGATTGACAAGACTCTTTCCTATGAACAACAAATTAAAGAGTACGAAGTTAATACTGCGAACTAAAAACTTGTAGACAAAGTCAATTAGACTTTGTCTCTTTTTTTTGTCACCTACCATGGTAGCACTATTGTTTTCTCTTTTTTTCATTGGTACACTTATAACTCAAGTAGAAAAACGAGTTTGGGGTTGGAAAAACTCTATGGAAAATAAGTTTAAAGGTAAGAAGCAGGATAAAGTTGTTCCCTTTCCTCATCTAAAGGAAAGATTAATGGACAAAGGTCTCGAGGCATTAACCAATAAAAAATTTAAAGAAGCTCTAACATTATTAACACAAGCACAAGAACTTGAAGAAGGCAATCATGAAATAGAGCTTGGGATTGTCATCTGTCTTTTTGAACTAGGAGAATTAGAGCAAGCAAAACAAAATTGTTTAGTTATGATGAAGGAAGATGTTGGAGACTATTTTCATGTCCTTCAAATCTATTTAACAATTCTCATCCAACTCGGACAATATAATGAAGTGAAAACAACAATAGAGGCTGTGCTTGATGAAGATTCAGTTCCTCCCGAGTATTTAGACAATCTGACCCAGCTATTAGAACTGAGTAAAAGAATGCTTTATTCAGATGAGGTGGAAAGAGAAGCTGAGAACACGAATCAGGATGTTATGGAACATCTACAAAATGTCTTATATAATGAGGAAAATATCGGAAATCAAATAGCGGCCATTCAATCCATGAAGGATCTTAATATACGAAAATACCTTGATATACTGGCTCCATTTTTAGCTAATCCTAAAAAACATCCAGTTGTAAAAACGATGATATTGCAGTTGCTTGCAATGAATCAGGTTGATCGTGAGATAGAGGTTGAGAAGCTTGGGGAGACAATTAAAGTTATCCCTTCAAAGTTAATAGACCCATCAATGTCTTCTTTTACAATTCGGGTTTTATCGAACTTAGAGGAACAATTGCAAAACGACAACCCGACTCTATATGAAACAGCAAAAGAGATTTGGCTTCAGCATCTTTTTGTACTTTATCCTTTTACATTGGATGATGAGAACCCATTGACGTATGCTGCCGCTCTCCATTTATATAGTGCTGAACTTCACGGAATGGAGATTGAGAATCGAACACTAGAGCAAATCTATGGTATAAGTTTATTTGAACTAAAACATGCTCTAGATAAGCTAGAAAAGGTAGAGCGTTTTTCGTATATAGAATAAAAAAATGGTAATAGAAGATATTATAATTTCGATTAGTTGGTTAAACTTTCTAACAATATAAAAATATTCTATATGTTGAAAGGTGCCTATTCTATGTTATAATGTAATGGTTGTAAAATGCTAGTTTACCGACATATGGTAATAGTTATGAAATTTACATATCGGAAAAAATAGTTAGTAAATAGATAGTTGGAGGGAAAGAATTATGTCCGCAAAGTTTGAAAAATTAGAAGGAAACCAAGGTGTCTTAACTGTAGAGGTTGACGCAGAAACATTTAATACAGGACTTGACGAAGCTTTTAAAAAGGTAGTAAAGCAAGTTAACGTACCTGGATTCCGTAAAGGTAAAATGCCTCGTGGAATGTTCGAAAAGCGTTTTGGTGTTGAATCACTATACCAAGATGCATTAGATATTATTCTTCCAGATGCATATGAAAATGCAATTAAAGAAACTGGTATTGAGCCAGTTGATCGTCCAGAAGTTGACGTTGAACAAATCGAAAAAGGTAAAAACCTTATTTTTACTGCAAAAGTAACTATTAAGCCTGAAGTTAAACTTGGTGACTACAAAGGTCTAGAAGTTGAAAAACTTGAAGAAACTGTTACTGACGAAGAAGTTGATGCAGAAATCAAACAATTACAAGAGCGCAATGCAGAACTTGTTGTTAAAGAAGAAGGTACTGTAGAAAATGGCGACACTGTTGTAATTGATTTCGAAGGTTTCGTTGATGGAGAGGCATTCGAAGGCGGAAAAGCTGAGAACTATTCATTAGAAATTGGTTCAGGCTCATTCATTCCTGGGTTCGAAGAACAATTAGTTGGTCTTGCTACAGGTGAAGAAAAAGACGTTGAAGTTAATTTCCCTGAAGAATACCATGCTGAAAACTTAGCAGGTAAGCCAGCAACTTTTAAAGTAAAACTTCACGAAATCAAAGCAAAAGAACTTCCTGAGCTTGATGATGAGTTTGCAAAAGATGTAGACGATGAAGTTGAAACATTAGATGAATTAATAACTAAAACTAGAACTCGTTTAGAAGAGACTAAGAAGCGTGACGCTGAAAACAGCCTTAAAGATACATTAATCGAAAAAGCATCAGAGAATGCTGAAATCGATATTCCAGAGGCTATGGTTAATACTGAATTAGACCGCATGCTACGTGAATTTGAACAACGTTTACAAATGCAAGGCATGAACCTTGACCTATACTTCCAATTCTCTGGTCAAGACGAAAATGCTTTACGTGAACAAATGAAAGAAGATGCTGGCAAGCGCGTTCGTGTTAACTTAACTTTAGAAGCGATCGCAAAAGCTGAAAACATTGAAGTGACTGAAGAGGAAATCAATGCAGAACTAGAAAATATGGCAACAATGTACGGTGTTTCCGCTGATGAGATCAAGTCAATGCTTGGTGGCTTAGATGGAATTACAGAGGATTTAAAAATTAGAAAAGCAATCGATTTTCTTGTGGAAAATAGCAAAAGTGTTGCATAATAATAAATAAGGGAATATCAAGGCGCGATATGATCGTGCCTTGTTTTATACCCAAAATTAAAAAGTTGTACATACAATAAGCATTTGGTTGTAGTTTTATTCTAACGAATATGGGAACACTAAAAAGGAGGGGCGAAGTCAGCACATATTTCACTAGTTGTTTTTAAGACCACACATACTTACATAATGAGCGCGAGAGTTATTATTACCATTCTGAGGAAGAAATATGGTACAATGTGCATTACATAATTAGATAATGGAACTGACGGTAATGAGACCAAAGTTCAAACAAAATTGCCTATGTCAATAGATACGGGGCTTATTGTAGATAGAAAGAAACAAATAAGGGGTGACATGATGTTTAAATTTAATGATGAAAAAGGGCAACTTAAGTGTTCTTTTTGCGGAAAAACGCAAGATCAAGTTCGAAAGTTAGTTGCAGGACCTGGCGTTTATATATGCGATGAATGTATTGAATTATGTACTGAAATCGTAGAAGAGGAATTAGGTACAGAGGAAGAAGTTGAATTTAAAGATGTACCTAAACCAAAAGAAATAAGAGAAATCCTAGATGAATATGTGATTGGTCAGGATGCAGCGAAAAAATCATTAGCTGTCGCTGTATATAACCACTATAAGCGTATTAATTCAAACAGCAAAATTGATGATGTTGAATTATCAAAAAGTAATATCTGTATGATAGGGCCAACAGGTAGTGGTAAAACATTATTAGCGCAAACTTTGGCTCGTATTTTAAATGTACCATTTGCGATTGCGGATGCAACTTCATTAACAGAAGCTGGATATGTTGGGGAAGACGTAGAAAACATTCTATTAAAACTTATTCAAGCGGCTGATTATGATGTGGAGAAAGCTGAAAAAGGTATTATTTATATCGATGAAATTGATAAAGTAGCACGTAAATCTGAAAATCCGTCAATTACACGTGATGTTTCGGGTGAAGGTGTACAGCAAGCACTATTAAAAATTCTTGAAGGCACAGTGGCAAGTGTACCTCCACAAGGTGGAAGAAAGCACCCTCATCAAGAATTTATCCAAATCGACACTTCAAATATCCTATTTATTTGTGGTGGAGCTTTTGATGGAATTGAACAAATTATCAAGCGCCGTCTTGGTAAAAAAGTAATTGGATTTGGTTCTAACGTCGTTGAAGAAGAATTAGACCAAAAATCCCTACTTTCTAGATCTTTACCAGAAGACTTACTAAAGTTTGGCTTAATCCCTGAATTTATTGGACGTCTCCCAGTTATTGCGAGCCTTGAACCATTAGATGAGGACGCGTTGGTAGAAATTCTAACGAAACCAAAAAATGCTCTAGTTAAGCAATATCAAAAAATGCTTGAGCTAGATGAAGTCGAGTTAGATTTCGAAGAAGATGCTCTCAAGGAAATTGCGAAAAAGGCAATTGAACGTAAAACAGGAGCACGTGGTTTACGCTCCATTATCGAAGGTATTATGCTTGATGTGATGTTTGATCTTCCTTCAAGAGATGATATTAAGAAATGTATCATTACAGCGGAAACCGTATCAAAAAATACATCTCCAAAGCTTTTATTGGATGATGGAACTGTTGTTGAAAACACAGAAATCTCCGCATAAGAAAAAATCCCGAGGTTATATATACCTCGGGATTTTTGTGCATTTTTGCAAAAAATTATCGTCGACGGAATTCAGCCAAGGATAAAATTCTACGAAAAACTCTCGTATTTATTCAAATAGAATAGGCAAAAATCCGTCAAATTTGGTTTATTCCACCTATACTCAGGAGATAATAGCAGATAGTAGTCTATCTTTGCGAGCAGGAGGAATAATATGAGTTGGACAGGTATTGTTTTATTCGTACAGCTATTTTTTGGAGTGATCATTGGGCTTTACTTTTGGAATCTCCTTAAAAACCAGCGAACTCAAAAGGTATCTATAGATAAAGAGTCTAGAAAAGAAATGGAACAACTCCGTAAAATGAGATCCATTTCCTTAACAGAACCTCTAGCTGAGCGAGTAAGACCAACTAGTTTTTCAGATATTGTTGGACAAGAGGATGGGATCAAATCATTAAAAGCAGCGCTTTGTGGACCAAATCCTCAGCACGTCATTATTTATGGACCACCTGGAGTAGGTAAAACTGCGGCAGCACGTCTTGTGATGGAGGAAGCAAAACGCAATGCAAAGTCTCCTTTTAAGCAATCAGCTGTTTTTGTAGAATTAGATGCGACAACCGCACGATTTGATGAACGTGGAATAGCAGATCCTTTAATTGGCTCTGTTCATGATCCGATTTATCAAGGAGCAGGTGCGATGGGTCAAGCGGGTATTCCTCAGCCAAAACCAGGGGCTGTGACACATGCACATGGAGGCGTCTTATTCATCGATGAAATAGGAGAGCTTCATCCTATCCAGATGAATAAAATGTTAAAGGTTTTAGAGGATCGAAAAGTGTTTCTTGAAAGTGCTTATTATAGTGAAGAAAACACACAAATTCCTACACATATTCATGATATTTTTAAGAATGGATTGCCAGCTGATTTTCGAATGATTGGTGCTACAACACGTACACCTAATGAAATACCTCCAGCGATTCGTTCGCGTTGCTTAGAGGTATTTTTCCGTGATTTAGATCAGGATGAATTAGCGATTGTAACAAGAAAAGCACTGGAGAAAGTAAAAATGCAGGCGACTGAAAAAGGGATTGCTACACTTGCCTCTTATGCTAGAAATGGACGTGAAGTGGTGAATATGGTTCAAATCGCCGCTGGAATTGCAATTTCAGAGGACCGCGATTTTATTAAGGATGAAGATATAGAGTGGGTCCTTCATTCAAGTCAGTTAACACCTCGTTATGATAAGAAGATATATCCGAGTGCAAGAGTGGGGCTTGTTAACGGCTTAGCTGTATATGGACCAAATACCGGAGCATTGTTAGAAATCGAGGTCACCGTTATCCCTGCTAAAGATAAAGGCACGATTAATATAACTGGTATTGTTGAAGAAGAAAGTATTGGGGACCGTGGAAAGTCAGTTCGAAGAAAAAGTATGGCGAAGGGCTCTATTGAAAACGTCATTACTGTACTACGTTCAATGGGCGTTCCGGCACATGATTACGATATCCATGTTAATTTCCCTGGGGGGATTCCAATTGATGGACCTTCTGCAGGGATTGCGATGGCCACTGGTATCTTTTCAGCGATTCATAAGTTCCCGGTCGATCATAAAGTTGCCATGACAGGCGAAATCAGCATTCATGGGAATGTAAAACCAATCGGTGGAGTCGTACCAAAAATTAAAGCAGCCAAACAAGCTGGAGCTAAAAGGGTCATCATTCCTCAGGAAAATATGCAATCAATCTTGAAGGAAATTGAGGGGATTGAAATTATTCCAGTGACCAATTTGGAAGAAGTCTTTGAGATTGCGATTGAAACTCCTGAACGGCAAAAGCAATCCAAGCAATCAATCATTCCGGCTTCTACAAACTTTTCAAAAACAGAATCTGTCTAAACGTAAAACAGTTTAAAATAGAAAGACTTCGACATACTATAAAAAGAACGTCGAAGTCTTTTTATGTTTTTCATCTTTAATCTAAAATGAAAAATCCTCCAAAATAGACACTAGCTATCAAATAAGATAAAATTTACATTTAAGAACTATATTCAATTTTGAGGTGTATGCAATGACAAGAAAAAAAGAAATCATTGTTCCTCTTTTACCACTTCGCGGATTGCTTGTCTATCCAACTATGGTTTTGCACCTAGATGTTGGCCGTGAAAAATCAGTGCAAGCATTGGAAAAAGCAATGGTAGAAGACCATATCATTTTTTTAACAACCCAAAAAGATGTGGCTATTGACGATCCTACAGAGGATGATATCTATAACATAGGAACATTAACGCAAGTAAAGCAAATGCTTAAATTACCAAATGGCACAATACGTGTATTGGTTGAAGGACTTCATCGCGCGGAAATAAAAGAAATCTATGACAACGATACTTATTATTCGGTTAAAGTAAAAACCTTTGAGGAAGACGAAACAAAGGATGTTGAATCTGAAGCACTCATGCGAATGATGCTTGAGTATTTCGAACAGTACATAAAGCTTTCTAAAAAGATATCGACTGAAACATATACATCTGTTACAGATATTGAGGAACCAGGTCGAATGGCAGATATCATTGCCTCCCATATCCCTCTCAAACTAAAAGAAAAACAAGAAATTCTTGAAACGATTGATGTTCGTTCCAGAATGAACAAGGTCATAACCATCATCAATAATGAAAAAGAAGTCTTAAGCCTTGAAAAGAAAATTGGTCAACGTGTTAAGCGTTCCATGGAAAGAACTCAGAAGGAATATTATCTTCGTGAACAAATGAAAGCCATTCAAAAAGAATTAGGCGATAAAGAGGGAAAAACAGGTGAGGTAACTACACTCAAGGATAAGATTGAAGCAGCAGGTATGCCTGACCATTTCAAGAAAGTCGCCTTGAAAGAACTTGACCGTTACGAGAAAATCCCACAAACGTCCGCAGAAAGTGCTGTGATCCGGAACTATATTGAATGGCTGTTGTCGTTGCCGTGGACAAATGCAACGGAAGATCGACTGGATATTCACCATGCAGAGGAAATCCTTGAAAAAGACCATTTTGGGCTCGATAAGGTAAAAGAAAGAGTACTTGAATATTTAGCTGTTCAACAATTAACAAACTCTTTAAAAGGGCCGATTCTATGTTTAGCAGGACCTCCAGGAGTTGGTAAAACATCGTTAGCAAAATCAGTGGCAAAATCACTTGGTAGAAATTTTGTGCGAATTTCACTTGGTGGTGTTCGTGATGAATCTGAAATCAGGGGGCACCGTAGAACATATGTAGGTGCAATGCCAGGACGTATTATCCAAGGAATGAAAAAGGCAGGCACAATCAATCCAGTCTTTTTATTAGATGAAATTGATAAAATGTCCAATGATTTTAGAGGTGATCCTTCTGCAGCAATGCTTGAAGTATTGGATCCTGAACAGAACTTTAACTTCAGTGATCATTTTATTGAAGAGCCTTATGATTTATCGAAGGTCATGTTCATTGCTACTGCTAATAACTTAGCAACCATTCCAGGACCACTTCGTGACCGAATGGAGATTATCACAATCGCTGGTTATACAGAGCTTGAAAAAGTTCATATCGCGAAAGATCATTTATTGCCAAAACAACTTGAAGAGCATGGTTTAACAAAGGGTAAATTGCAAATAAGAGAAGATGCTCTTTTAAATATTATTCGTCATTATACAAGAGAAGCGGGAGTCCGTAGTCTTGAGCGTCAAATAGCGAAAATTTGTCGTAAGGTGGCTAAGATTATCGTTTCTGGTGAAAAGAAACGCGTTGTCATTACCGATAAAAATGTAGTTGAATTCTTAGGGAAGCCGATATTCCGTTATGGCCAAGCAGAACTCGAAGACCAGGTTGGAGTTGCTACTGGACTTGCGTATACAGCTTTTGGCGGAGACACCCTTTCAATCGAAGTTTCGCTAGCACCTGGTAAAGGAAAGCTTGTCCTCACTGGTAAGCTAGGAGATGTAATGAAGGAGTCTGCTCAAGCTGCTTTTAGTTATATTCGATCAAAAGCACAAGAATTAAAAATCGATCCGGATTTTAATGAAAAAAATGACATCCATATTCACGTTCCAGAAGGTGCCGTTCCAAAGGATGGTCCTTCAGCTGGGATTACAATCGCGACGGCACTTATTTCTGCTTTAACTGGCAGAGCTGTTCGCAAGGAAGTTGGGATGACTGGTGAAATTACCTTAAGAGGCCGTGTTCTCCCAATAGGTGGTTTAAAAGAAAAATCATTAAGTGCCCATCGTGCCGGTTTAACGAAGATTTTATTTCCAAAGGAAAATGAAAAGGACCTAGAGGACATCCCTGACAGTGTTAGAGAAGATGTCGAATTTATTCCGGTTTCACATTTAGATGAAGTATTAAAACATGCGTTATTAGAGGAGAAAAAATGAAAGTTACAAGTGCAGAAATCGTTATAAGTGCTGTAAAGCCGGAACAATACCCAGAAGCAGATCTACCTGAATTTGCGCTGGCCGGACGTTCGAATGTTGGAAAATCTTCGTTTATTAATAAAATGATTAATCGTAAAGCTTTGGCACGTACATCATCAAAGCCTGGAAAGACGCAAACCTTAAATTTTTACCTGATTAATGAATTATTACACTTTGTGGATGTTCCAGGATACGGGTATGCAAAGGTTTCAAAAACAGAAAGAGCGGCATGGGGGAAAATGATTGAGAAGTATTTAACAACACGTGAACAGCTTAAAGCAGTTGTTTTGATTGTTGATTTACGTCACCCTCCAACCAACGATGATGTGCTAATGTATGACTTTGCGAAGCATTACGAATTACCTGTTGTCGTCATTGCAACAAAGGCAGATAAAATTCCAAAAGGAAAATGGGATAAACATCTAAAGGTCGTTCGTGAAACATTAGAACTTGAGCCTGGTGACCATATCATCAAGTTCTCATCAGAAACAGGTTTAGGAAAAGAACAGGCCTGGGCCGTCCTACAATCATATATGAAAGATGAAAACAGCTAAAGCATATGCTTAGCTGTTTTTTTTGAGTTAAAACCAAGCTTGGCGAAACGAAGGAAATTATGAAGAAATGGGGAGATATAAAGGCGATTTTACCGATTCGGTTATAAGCAAGGGATTGGCCTAATAAGATAGAAGAAATGTTAGGTACTCTTTACTAGGCGAATTTTGTAGCTATTATAGTGAAAAAAAGGGGGAAACAAAAGTGAAAAGGAGACTCGTTTCTTTTTTAGTTCTGATTTTGACTGTTGGTGTGTTGAGTGCTTGTGGAAGTGAAAAGTCATCTTCAACTGGGATGAAATTAGTTGAGGACGGAAAATTTACGTTTGCTTCATCTGGAGAATACAATCCTTTTAGTGTAACAGATGGAGAGGGTGTTATGACTGGCTTCGATATTGAAGTAGCAGAAGCGATTGCAAAAGAGTTAGGTTTAGAACCAGATCAAAAAAGGTTTAAATTTAACAGTATTGTAGAGGGTGTGAAAACAGGACGTTTTGATGCTGCTGTTGCAAGTCACACGATTACAGATGAACGTGCAGAGCATGTTAATTTTTCAACACCTTATTACTATTCAGGACCTCAGATCTTCGTAAGACCTGATAGTGATGTAGTAAGCCTAGATGATCTAAAAGGCTTGGAAATTGCTGTTTCAAAAGGTTCCACTTATGCAAAAACAGCTCAAGAAGTAACTGACAACGTCGTTCAATACGACAGTGATGTTACAGCATTGGAAGCTTTAGCAATCGGAAAGCATGATGCGGTTATTACTGACTTTTTAACAGGAAAAGAAGCAATTGGGAACGGTATCGAAATTGAAGGAAAAGATATTCTCGGTTTAAGTGAGCAGGCCGTAGCAGTGGCGAAGGACAATGAAGAGCTATTGAAAAAAATAAATGAAGCACTTGATAAATTAAGAGAAGACGGAACCCTAAAGAAGATTAGTGAAAAATACTTTAAAGAAGATATCACAACGAATCTAGAAGAATAGGTGTCATCTTAGAAACGAATGTGACTTTCTTACGCATTCGTTTCTTTTTCTAATAAGTACTTTTGAATAAGGAGTTGAAGGTAATTGCCTGAATTTAGTCATATCATAGAACAGTTGATTGATTCGTATCCTGTGTTTTTAAAAGGGATGCTTCTTACATTACAAGTAACAATTGTAGCTATTTTCATCGCTGTATTTATTGGTTTGCTTTTTGCATTTTTAAAAATTTC
This sequence comes from Fredinandcohnia onubensis, assembly GCF_002734285.1. GTDB lineage: Bacteria > Bacillota > Bacilli > Bacillales > Bacillaceae_L > Ferdinandcohnia > Ferdinandcohnia onubensis_A. Next base: position 222,382 of record NZ_NSEA01000003.1, read on the forward strand.
AGGGAAAACCATCCTCGTCAAGATTGCAGATTTGTATATTTATTTGGTAAGAGGAACCCCTTTAATCGTTCAGATCTTTGTCTTTTATTTTGGTTTATCTGCTTTAGATATATCGATGTTTTGGTCCGTAACGCTAGGTTTGGCATTCCATAATGGAGCCTATATTGCAGAAATTTTTAGAGGAGCCATTCAATCCATTGATAATGGTCAAATGGAAGCGGGACAATCATTAGGAATGAGCAGAATTTTGACGATGCGAAGAATTATCCTTCCTCAAGCGTTCCGAAGAGCAATACCACCCCTTGGAAATCAGTTTATTATTGGATTGAAGGACTCTTCACTAGCCGCATTTATTGGTTTAAACGAACTCTTTAATGTATCAACAACATTGGGCTCTAACAATTTTGATTATATGACATATTTACTTATCGTTGCGATTTATTATTTAATTCTTGTCTTGATATTTACTATTTTAGTTGGCATGCTCGAGAAAAAATTGGCCGCAAGCGATAAATAAGGGAAGGTGAAATGAGTTGCAAAAGAAGGATATGATAAAAGTTGTCGACTTAAATAAATCATTTGGAGATTTACATGTGTTAAAAAATATTAACATGAACGTGCAAGAAAGTGAGGTTGTTTGTTTAATTGGAGCAAGTGGATCTGGCAAAAGTACATTGCTACGTTGTTTGAATTTTTTAGAAATAAAAGAGAGTGGAGAAATCATCATAAATGATGAAAAAATAGAGTCTACTAGCCATAACCTAAATGAAATACGTCAAAGAGTTGGTATGGTTTTTCAACATTTTAATCTATTTCCCCATATGACAGTTCTTCAGAATGTGATACAAGCGCCCACACAGGTTAAAAAAATGCCAAAACAAGAGGCCATTGAGCAGGCAAAGGAGCTTCTTGCAAAAGTAGGATTGGCGGATAAAATGAATGTGTATCCGTCAAAATTGTCAGGTGGACAAAAGCAGCGTGTTGCAATTGCTCGAGCATTAGCAATGAAACCAGAGATTATGTTATTCGATGAACCAACATCTGCCCTTGACCCGGAATTAGTCGGAGAGGTCCTAAATACAATGAAACAATTAGCACATGAAGGAATGACAATGGTTGTAGTTACACATGAAATGGGATTTGCTAGAGAGGTTGCTGATCGAGTTATCTATATGCATGATGGAAAAATTGTTGAAGTCGGAAAGCCTAAGGATATATTTGAAAAACCGAAAGAACAACGAACGAAGGACTTTCTGAACTCTATTCTTTAACGAGAAAGCTACGTATCTCAAAGACAAACTTTGAGATGCTATTTTTTTTCATAAAAAACCCACGAGAAAAGGTTCTTCGTGGGCAATTTGCGTTTTGGTATAATTTACTTTTTCTTAATGAATAATAAATAAAAGCCGATTCCAATCACAAGGAGGGGCCAATAGTTCAAAATAAATGAAAAGCCACCTTCAAAAAAGCTTAACCAGCCCATAAATCGGCTATAGTTTAGAAACAATAATGAAACAAATAATAGAACAATACTAGGGATTAATCCATTTTTCGTTTTAAAATATGTAAATAGCATTCCGAGTCCAACAATAAGAAGCAAGGTACCCGGCTGTTTTGGCCAAAAGCTGAGTTGGTTGAGACTGTGAAAATGAAATCCAAATCCAACCAGAATTACTCCAGGTAAGATACTGCCTGGATTGTTTTCAACATAAGCTTGTACGAGAAAGGCAATCCCGACAATGATGATGAGTGTTTGCCAAGAATAGAAGTTAGTAAATACTGGTATACCCAGTTGTTGCAGTAAGAGATAGCAACCAATCCCTAAAAGGATGATGCCAGAAAAGATATTATTTTTTTTCATATGATCCCCCGTGCTATTAACTTGATTTGACACTATTTTTTTGTTAATGTAACGATTGAAGTCAAGATGATTAAACCATATATAAATGCCTTTATAATTATTATTTATTATAAATTTATCTTAGCATAGGTTGTCAAAAACTGTTCACACATTTTTCGACAATCCGTCACATCATACATGGTATAATAGTAGTAGTTTTTTGGACGAATAGGTTCAATTATTTAAAAGGTTGGGGTGAGATATTATGCATACACTAATGGTCGGACTTAATTATAGAACAGCCCCTGTTGAAATACGTGAAAAATTAACTTTTGATCCGGATAGCATTGCACAAGCTATGAAGGAATTGAAAGGGAAAAAAAGTATTCTTGAAAATATTATAGTTTCAACTTGTAATCGTACAGAAATATATGCTGTTGTCGACCAATTGCATACAGGACGCTACTATATTAAAGATTTTCTTTCACAATGGTTTGGTATCGACAAAGAGGAATTTACGCCATATTTAAGTATCTTTGAAGATGAGGGTGCAGTTGAACACTTATTTCATGTTACTTGTGGATTAAATTCAATGGTTGTTGGTGAAACACAAATACTTGGACAAGTACGTTCAAGCTTTTTATCAGCACAGGAAAAAGGAACATCAGGAACTGTTTTCAATCATTTATTTAAACAGTCCATTACATTAGCTAAACGCGCACATTCGGAAACTGAGATCGGCTCAAACGCTGTCTCTGTAAGTTATGCTGCTGTAGAGCTAGCTAAAAAGATCTTTGGGGACCTTACGAATAAAAATGTTCTTATCTTAGGTGCCGGAAAAATGGGTGAATTAGCTGTACAAAACCTACACGGTTCAGGCGTGGGTAAAGTAACAGTTATGAATAGAACTTTCGAGAAAGCACAAAACCTAGCCGAGAAATTTCAAGGTGAAGCCAAAACGATAGAGGAACTTCAATGTGCCTTAGTTGAAGCTGATATCATGATTAGTTCAACTGGAGCTAAAGGTTATGTGATTACACAAGAGATGATGCAGGATGTCGAGCGCATGAGAAAGGGTCGTCCTTTATTTATGGTCGATATTGCTGTACCAAGGGATTTAGACCCAGGACTAGCAGATTTAGAAAGTGTCTTTTTATATGACATCGATGATTTAGAAGGAATCGTAGAAGCTAATCTTCAGGAGCGTAAAGTAGCGGCTGAAGAAATAGAGCTTATGATTGAATCAGAGATCGTTGAATTCAAGAATTGGTTAAATACTTTAGGTGTAGTTCCAGTGATATCAGCTCTTCGCAATAAGGCATTAGCCATTCAAGCTGAAACAATGGAAAGTATTGAACGCAAGATGCCCAATCTTACTGACCGTGAGAGAAAAGTATTAAATAAGCACACGAAGAGTATCATTAATCAGCTATTAAAAGACCCTATACTACAAGCAAAGGAACTTGCTGCAAAACCAAATGCAGAGGAATCACTTTCATTATTTATGAAAATCTTCGATATTGAGGAAGCGGTTGTTTCTGAGCAAGGGACACAGATGGCTAAGAGTAATTTGAACAAGGTAGCATCAAATAGACAGCAGCCTTCTCTACAGTCATAATGAGGAGAAAATCGATATGGTAGAGATGAATGTAATGAGATTACATGAGTTCACAGTAATTCTCTATGCCTTGAGTGTCCTACTTTATTTTATAGACTTTCTTCATAATAACCGGAGGGTGAATAAGTTTGCCTTCTGGTTACTTTCATTTGTATGGGTAATTCAATCGATTTTTCTATTAACGAAAGTGCTAAATACAGGTAGATTACCGATTTTATCCATGGTAGAGGGGCTCTATTTTTATGCCTGGGTGCTGATCACCCTCTCTTTAATTTTAAACAAATTTTTGAGAGTGGATTTCATTGTTTTTTTTACAAATTTATTAGGTTTTTTCATAATGGCGTTACACACATTTGCTCCAGGTCAGCACGGTTCAAGTGCAGTGGAAGGCCAGCTTATTTCCGAATTACTTATGATTCATATTTCAATGGCGATTCTTTCATATGGAGCTTTTTCGTTATCGTTTGTTTTTTCGATTCTATATTTGATTCAATATAATTTATTAAAACAGAAAAAATGGGGAAAGCGACTCCTTCGGTTAGATGATTTATCAAAACTAGACCATATGTCCTATGTATTGAATCTCATTGGAGTGCCTATGCTTTTACTATCACTCATTTTAGGTTTACTATGGGCCTATATTAAGGTTGATAATTTTTATTTTTACGATGCAAAGGTAATAGGATCGTTTTTTGTTCTAGTTATCTATGCATGGTACTTATATAAAAGAGTTGTACAAAAGCTTCAAGGAAAAGCAATCGCCAATTGGAATATTGGAGCATTTTTACTTTTACTTGTTAATTTCTTTTTATTTGGAAGTTTATCTAGTTTTCACTTTTGGTATACATAGACAGGAGGTACATTCATGAGAAAAATAATTGTTGGGTCTCGAAGAAGTAAATTAGCTATTACACAAACAAACTGGGTTATCCAGCAGCTTAAGAACCTTGGTGTTCCATATGAGTTTGAGGTAAAGGAAATCGTCACAAAAGGGGATAAAATCCTTGATGTTACTTTATCAAAGGTCGGAGGTAAAGGCCTTTTTGTTAAGGAAATTGAACAAGCTTTATTTGATAAGGAAATTGATATGGCAGTTCACAGTATGAAAGATATGCCTGCAGTGCTACCTGAAGGACTAGTTATTGGTTGTGTGCCAAAACGTGAAGATCACCGTGATGTCATCATATCCAAGGGAAGTGTTTCCTTTGAAAAGCTTCAAAGTGGGGCTATCGTGGGTACAAGTAGCTTGAGAAGAAGTGCACAGCTTCTAGCAAAAAGAAACGATATCGAAATTAAATGGATTCGTGGAAATATTGATACGAGACTTGCTAAGCTTGAGAACGAAGATTACGATGCAATTGTATTAGCAGCAGCTGGCTTAAAGCGTATGGGCTGGTCTGACGATGTTGTATCCGAATTCGTAGACCCTGAAGTTTGCTTACCAGCAGTCGGTCAAGGTGCATTAGCAATTGAATGTCGTGAAGATGATGCAGAACTTTTAGTGGCATTGTCAAAATTAAATGATGAATATACGGAAAAAACGGTTGCAGCTGAACGTGCATTCCTAGATAAAATGGAAGGCGGCTGCCAAATTCCAATTGCAGCATATGCAACAATGTCCGATGATAAAGAGATTGCTTTAACTGCCTTAGTGGGCTCTCCTGATGGAAATACGATTTACAAAGAACAGGTTTACGGAAATAATCCAATCGAGGTTGGTCATGAAGCAGCAAATAAATTAACAAATCTGGGTGCTAAAGAGCTGATCGACAAAGTGAAAGAGGAGCTTAACCAGTAATGGAAGGCGAACAACCTCTTTTGGGGAAAATGATCTTAAATACTAGAGGTGAAAAGCAAGCTGCTGAATTCTCAATGAAAATTACAGCAGCTGGCGGAACGCCAATTGAACTTCCATTACTAACGTTTCAAAAGCCAAAAAATACAACTTTTATTAAGAATACAATAAGCAATTTGGAGTCATATGATTGGTTGATTTTTACGAGCAAGAATGGTGTAGATTTCTTTTTCGATTTTTATGATCAGGTAGTGGAGGAAGTGGGAATTAATCTTCCTCTACCTAAAATAGCTGTCGTTGGTACAAAGACAGAAAAGGCTTTGTTATCTAAGGGATTTGAACCAGAGCTGGTACCGGAAGAGTTTATCGCGGAAGGCTTATTTAAGAGTTTAAAACCTTTTGTGAAAAAAGGTGCTCGCTTTTTACTTGCTCGTGGAAATCTATCACGTTCTTATTTAGTTGACGAACTGACAAGGTATGGGGCAGAAGCTACTGATTTAATTGTCTATGAGACAATTGGCGATTCGCGTGAAAAAGAGCGCTTAATAGCGCTTTTAAAAGAAAATCAAATTGATATTATAACCTTTACAAGTCCTTCAACTGTGAAGCAATTTTATAAAATGGTTGAACAAATAGAGTGGCAACAATGGACAAAAAATGTGATATTTGCTTGTATTGGACCGGAAACAAAAAAGTGTGCAAAACAATTACATATCCCAATACACATATGTCCTAAGAATTACACCATTGATCATTTATTAACGGAAATCATTGATTATTTAAAAGCGCAAGGAGGAGAAAAATAAATGGAAAAATTACAATTTGCAAGACATAGAAGATTACGCCAAACTGCAAATATAAGAGCGTTAGTACGTGAAACTCATCTTCATACAGATGATCTAATTTACCCTTTGTTTATTGTCGAAGGGGAAAATAAAAAAGTAGAAGTTCCTTCTATGCCTGGTGTGTATAATATTTCATTGGATTTACTTGAGCAAGAGCTTAATGAAATCGTAGAATTAGGAATTAAATCTGTCATTTTATTTGGTGTACCAAATGAAAATGAAAAAGATGAAACGGGTACTGGTGCATTTCATGATCACGGAATTGTCCAAAAGGCAACTCAATTAACAAAAGAAAAGCACCCAGACTTAGTCGTAATCGCGGATACATGTCTTTGTGAATATACTTCACATGGGCATTGTGGTGTAATAGAGAATGGACAAGTCTTAAATGATCCTTCCCTTGAATTATTAGCAAAAACTGCTGTAAGCCAGGCAAAAGCAGGTGCGGATATAATTGCCCCATCTAATATGATGGATGGCTTTGTGACAGCGATTAGACACGGCTTAGATGAAGCAGGATTTGAAAATGTTCCAATTATGTCTTACGCGGTTAAATATTCATCTGCATTTTATGGTCCATTCCGGGATGCAGCTGGGAGTGCTCCTTCCTTCGGTGATCGTAAAACGTATCAAATGGATTATGCAAATCGTCTAGAGGCATTAAGAGAAGCTGAATCTGATATTGAAGAGGGTGCTGATTTCATTATTGTAAAACCAGCATTGTCTTACTTAGATATCGTGCGTGACGTTAAAAATAATTTTAATGCACCAGTGGTAGCTTATAATGTGAGTGGTGAATACTCCATGATTAAAGCAGCAGCTCAAAACGGTTGGATAAATGAAAAAGAAATCGTGATGGAAATGCTAACAGGAATGAAACGCGCAGGTGCAGATCTAATCATTACGTATCATTCAAAAGATGTTGCTCGCTGGTTACAAGATAAATAATAGCATTATTAAGGGGCCTGACCCCCACCGTGTTAACGCATTAACGCATCGGGGGTCAGGCCCCAAAAAAGGAAAGGGGTTACGAAGATGAGAAGTTATGAAAAGTCAAAAGCAGCATTTGCAGATGCAGTGCATCTTATGCCAGGTGGAGTAAACAGCCCAGTTCGTGCTTTTAAATCGGTAAATATGGATCCAATCTTCATGGAACGTGGGAAAGGCTCTAAAATATATGATATCGATGGAAATGAATACATAGATTACGTTTTATCATGGGGACCGCTTATCCACGGTCATGCGAATGATCAAGTGGTGGAAGCACTTAAAAAAGCAACAGAAATGGGAACTAGCTTCGGTGCACCTACTTTAGCAGAAAACGAACTTGCAAAGCTTGTTATTGAAAGAGTGCCATCAATTGAAATCATTCGGATGGTTAACTCCGGTACAGAGGCAACAATGAGTGCATTACGATTAGCTAGAGGATATACAGGTCGCAGTAAAATTTTAAAATTTGAAGGCTGTTACCATGGGCACGGTGATTCATTATTGATTAAAGCTGGTTCAGGTGTAGCTACACTTGGTTTACCTGACAGCCCAGGAGTACCTGAAGGAATAGCGAAAAATACCATTACTGTTCCTTATAATGATTTAAAGGCTGTGAAATACGCGTTTGAACAGTTTGGAGAAGACATAGCAGGAGTAATTGTTGAACCAGTGGCAGGAAATATGGGGGTTGTTCCTCCACAGCCAGGATTCCTTGAAGCACTTCGTGAGATTACAACACAAAATGGAACATTGCTTATTTTTGATGAGGTAATGACTGGATTCCGTGTGGACTATAATTGTGCACAAGGATATTTTGGTGTCACTCCTGACCTCACTTGTCTTGGTAAAGTAATAGGTGGTGGACTCCCTGTAGGCGCATATGGTGGTCGCGCAGAAATTATGGAGAATATTGCACCAGCTGGGCCAATCTATCAAGCGGGAACCCTTTCTGGTAATCCATTAGCAATGGCGGCAGGCTATGAGACTTTATCTCAGCTGAAACCAGAAGACTACACTGAATTTAAAAAGAAAGCTGATCGACTAGAAGAAGGGCTTACTCAAGCAGCAGAGAAATACGATATCCCACACTGTATCAATCGTGCGGGTTCAATGATTGGGTTCTTCTTCACCAATGAAAAAGTGATAAACTATGAAGTTGCAAAAACATCTAATTTAGAGTATTTTGCAACCTATTATCGTGAAATGGCGAATGAAGGAGTATTCCTTCCACCATCTCAATTTGAAGGACTATTCTTATCTACAGCACATACTGCTGAAGATATTGAAAAAACGATTCAAGCAGCTGAAAAAGCATTTTCTAAACTAAAAGGATAAGGAAAATATTTGGACAGACTCAGTAAACGACTGAGTCTGTCTTTTTATTTACGGAAATTATCATAAATGCTTATGATTTATCATAAAAATTGTAATGTCATAGTAAATCTGTATAGAAGAGGACTGAAAGGAGGAGTAGCTATGTCTGAAAACTTACGATTTTCAGTAGAGGAATCAGTCTGGTTTCAAAAGGGACAGGAAGTCTCAGAACTCATCTCAATATCTCTTGACCCAGATATTGTGATTCAAGAGCATGACCAATATGTGTCCATACGCGGTGCATTACAACTAACAGGTGAATATCGTATAGATGAAAACCATTCCGAGGAGGAAGAACGCGATTTTGCGTCGGTTCGCCTTGTGAATGAAGTGATCACAAGAGAAGATGGGATTAGTGAACTAAACCATCGTTTCCCAGTCGATATTACAATTCCACAAGATCGTGTACAAAGCCTCGATGATGTATATGTTTCAATTGAGACGTTTGACTATGAAATTCCAAAGCGTGGCTGTTTACAAATTATTGCCGATTTAGCAATTAGCGGTATCCAGGGTGTTACTCAGGCGCCTAAGGAGGAAGCTGTTCAAGAGACGGTAAAACAAGAGGTGCAAGCCCCTGTTGTGGCAGAACAAGAAGCAGTAGAGGAACTGGAGCTTGTAAGAAGTATTCCTCCTGAAGAAGAAGAGGAAGTGGAAGTTCAGGCGGTTTCAGAACAAGTTGAAGAAGAAAAGCCACAAGAGCAAGTAGAGGTAGTGCTACAAGAAAAAGACGAAGTGGTGCTACATAGAGAGGCTCAAGAAGAGGAACAAAAAGAGGAACAAGCAGAGGTTATTGCTGTAAGTGAACAGCAGGATGAGGAAGAGGATGCTGATTTATTTGTTCCATTTGAGGTAGAGGCTAGAAAAGAAGTATATCAAGAACATGAGGAACAAGAGGAAGTTGAAGTTGTCGAAGCGATTGAAGAAGAAGAGGTTCATGCCGTGTTAACTCCTTCAATCGAAGTGAAGGCAAGACATGATAATCAATTATCCTTTGGGTCTGATAATCCGAATAAGAAAAGCTCAACTGCTGTTCAGGAAAAAGAAGCAGCGAAAGATCAAAGAGAAGAAAAGACTGATGAGCCTTCAAAACGTAGTGAAAATGATTTATTATTAACCAAAATTTTTGGTAGAGATGAAGTAGATGACCATACCACAATGAAAATTTGTATTGTTCAACACGGAGATTCGTTAGAGAAGATTTCAGAACGGTATGATATCTCCGTACAACAATTAGTACGTGTAAACTCACTAAATACAGATTCCGTCTCTGAAGGACAGCTTTTATACATCCCTGTTCAAGCAAATAGTTAAGAACATCGATAGGGTGAGGAAAACCTCACCCTGTTTTCTTTATGAATCAAATGACCAAAACTGTTAGGAAAGAGAGTGATTGGCCCAATGGATAATAACGATGCTAAAGAAATAGGGCCCATCTTAAAAAAATATAATCTACAGCCCTTATCATTTGAACAACTCGGAAAAGTGACAAAAGTTGTGACAAACAAAGGAATTTTCGCTTTAAAATCTGTTTCTAGCAAAATAAACCCTTCCTTTCCTACTTTCCTTCAACAATTATTGCAACAGGGCTATACAAGGGCAGTACCTATTTACTCAACCATTGAGGGGAAATACCTTGTCTATCATAACCATAAATTCCACTACCTAATGCCTTGGTTAAAATCCACGACCACTGCACACCGTGGAGAACATTATCATTCCTTTTTTAAAGAGATTGCAAGAATTCACTTAACAACTGCAAGAAAGCTACAAATGAACGATGAAACTGAGATTACAGGGCATTATGAATCAATCATTAAGAAATGGGATGAACGGAATCAGTTTCTAGAAGGTTTTGTTGAAGCCGCCGAACAAAAATGGTATATGTCTCCATTCGAGCTTCAATTCTGTACGTATTTTTATGAAGTAAGTCTAGCAGCCTCATTTGCCAGATCACAGCTTGAAAAATGGCATGAGTTAATGAAAGAAGAAAAAACGTACCGTACCGCATTAACACTTAATCATTTTTCAGATACACATTTTTTATATGATGACAGCGGAAGGGGATATCTATCGAATTTTGAAAGGGCCGGATATGCAAACCCTACTAATGATTTAGTAAGCCTCTATTTCCGAATTTTAAAGACCTTTCCGACTTTGTGTACAGATTGTCTTGAATGGTTTGAATCTTATCAAAGCCGTTTTCCTTTACGCGAAGAGGAGTTCTATCTCTTTCTAAGCCATTTAACCTTCCCAGAGCCAATCTATAAATGTGTACGAAATTACACTGATAATAATCAGAAGAAATCAGAGCGGGAGCATGTCCAAGTTTTACAACGAGCCTATTGGCTGACTAAAAATATTGAATTTGTATCAGTCAAACTTTTGGAAGCCGAACAAAAAAGAAAAGAACAAGAGGAAGAAGAAGAATCCCATACGGAGTAAAGTATGGGATTCTTTATATCATGTCGAGGTGAAATGCAACTGCAAGTAAAATTAAGATGGCTAAAAAGAGCACATCAAATGAGGTTGGTATAAATATTGTTCGAACAGCTTGAACGATGGTGATGGGGATGATAAATTGGTGACATACATCTCTACATTGTCGCAGCCAATGAGGATAGGAGTATTTTCTAAAACGGCGTCTTCTCATGCATTATCTCTCCCTTCAAAGAAATCCTATAACTAAACTATGCTTGGAAAAGCAGAAAAGTTCCTGTCAATTCAGATTGAAAATTTTGTAACAAATTAACTCAAAGAGAATAAAGTATAAAAAACTTGGCTAACCTTATTGACAATACCTATTGAAATTCATCAAAAGAAGTAGTAAAATTCTTTAAAGAACTTAACTTACATACCTATAATGAGTACATACGATGAGAGGGAAGAGTACATTGAGAACACCTTCAGAGAGAGAAATCATTAGCTGTGAGATTTCTTAGGAACGTTACAATGGAAGGTCGCCCTTAAGTAGCTTTTATGAACTGAAGTAGTAAAAGCCGGTGAAAAGCCGTTATCTTTTCTTGAGAGCATAGATTAGTTTTTTATCTATGAAAAAAGGTGGTACCGCGAATAGACTCCATTCGTCCTTTTATTAGGATGAATGGAGTTTTTTATTTGAAATTGTTTACAAGCAGAAGGAGGAACTCAAATGGAAGGTAATGAAACGACTTTATCAACTAAGTATGATCCGCAAGCCATTGAAGCGGGACGTTATCAATATTGGTTAGAAGGTAAATTTTTTGAAGCAAAAGATGATGCTGAGAAAAAACCTTATACGATTGTTATTCCACCACCAAACGTAACAGGGAAGTTACATCTAGGTCATGCGTGGGATACAACCTTACAGGATATACTTACTCGTATTAAACGAATGCAAGGCTTTGATGTTTTATGGTTACCAGGAATGGACCATGCTGGTATCGCAACCCAAGCAAAGGTAGAGGCTAAACTACGTGAAGAAGGAAAATCTCGCTATGATTTAGGCCGTGAAAAATTTGTAGAAGAGACATGGAAGTGGAAGGAAGAGTACGCGAGCCATATTCGTGAACAATGGTCTAAACTTGGTCTTGGACTTGATTACTCCAGAGAACGTTTCACTCTTGATGAAGGACTTTCAAAAGCGGTACGTGAAGTATTCGTTACCCTATATAAAAAAGGTCTAATTTACCGTGGTGAATATATCATCAACTGGGATCCAGCAACAAAAACAGCTCTTTCTGACATCGAAGTTATTTACAAAGATGTTCAGGGTGCATTTTACCATATGCGTTATCCATTAGCAGATGGAAGCGGGGTAATTGAGATTGCAACGACTCGACCAGAAACAATGCTGGGTGATACTGCAATTGCTGTTCACCCAGAAGATGAGCGCTTTAAGCAATTAATCGGTAAAACAGTTATTCTGCCGATTGTTGGAAGAGAAATTCCGATTGTTGCTGATGATTATGTAGATATGGAATTTGGTTCTGGTGCAGTTAAAATTACACCTGCACATGATCCAAATGACTTTGAAGTAGGGAATCGTCACAATCTTGAGCGTGTGTTAGTCATGAATGAAGATGGAACCATGAACTCAAACGCAGGTAAATACCAAGGCATGGATCGCTTTGAATGCCGAAAACAAATTGTTAAAGACCTTCAAAAAGAGGGCGTTCTATTTAAAATTGAAGAACATCTTCATTCAGTAGGTCACAGTGAACGAAGTGGGGCTGTTGTTGAGCCATACCTTTCCACACAATGGTTTGTAAAAATGCAACCATTAGCAGATGAGGCAATCAAGCTTCAATCACAAGAGGAAAAAGTAAATTTCGTTCCAGAACGTTTCGAAAAAACGTATCTTCGCTGGATGGAAAACATTCGAGACTGGTGTATTTCACGACAATTGTGGTGGGGGCATCGAATTCCAGCATGGTACCATAAAGAAACAGGTGAGGTTTATGTTGACCATGAGCCACCAAGTGACATCGAAAATTGGGAACAGGACAATGATGTTTTAGATACTTGGTTCAGTTCTGCATTATGGCCATTCTCCACAATGGGCTGGCCAGATAAGGAAGCAGCGGATTTTAAACGCTACTACCCTACAGATGCTCTTGTAACAGGCTATGATATTATCTTCTTCTGGGTATCAAGAATGATTTTCCAAGGTTTAGAATTTACAGGAAAGCGTCCATTTAAAGATGTTCTGATTCACGGTCTGGTACGTGATGCAGAAGGTCGTAAAATGAGTAAGTCACTCGGAAATGGTGTAGACCCAATGGATGTAATCGCCCAATATGGTGCCGACTCATTACGTTACTTCTTATCTACTGGAAGTTCACCTGGTCAAGATTTACGCTTTAGTATGGAAAAAGTTGAAGCAACCTGGAACTTCGCCAATAAGATTTGGAATGCATCACGTTTTGCATTAATGAATATGGGTGACCTTAAGTTCGAAGACATTGACTTTAGTGGAGAAAAATCTGTTGCGGATAAGTGGATTTTAACTCGCCTAAATGAAACAATCGAATCAGTAACAAAGCTTGCTGATAAATATGAATTCGGTGAAGTTGGAAGAGTTTTATATAACTTTATTTGGGATGAATTCTGTGATTGGTATATTGAAATGGCGAAACTACCATTGTACGGTGAAGATGAGCAAGCAAAGAAAACAACAAGATCGATTCTCGCATATGTCTTAGACAACACGATGAGATTGCTACACCCATTCATGCCGTTTATTACCGAGGAAATATGGCAAAACTTGCCACATCATGGCGAATCCATTACTGTAGCAAAATGGCCAGAGGTGAATCGTGAATTATCTGATGATCAAGCAGCAGGCGAAATGCGACTATTGGTCGATATTATCCGCTCTGTTCGAAACATCAGAGCAGAAGTTAATACACCAATGAGCAAACAAATCAAGCTTCATATCAAAGCGAAAGATGAAACAGTTCTTGCACAATTAGAAAAGAATCGTTCTTACTTAGAAAAATTCTGTAATCCTAGTGAGCTTGTACTTGCAACTGAAATTACTTCTCCTGACAAGGCTATGACTTCAGTAGTAACAGGAGCAGAATTATTCCTTCCACTTGAAGGACTGATCAACATTGATGAAGAAATTAAGCGTCTAGAAAAAGAACTAGATAAACTTGATAAAGAAGTTGAACGCGTTCAGAAGAAACTTAGCAATGAAGGTTTTGTGAAGAAAGCACCTCAAAAGGTAATTGAAGAGGAACAGGCAAAAGAAAAAGATTATCTTGAAAAACGCGAAACAGTTCGTGAACGCATTTCAGAATTAAGAGGCTAAAGGAATGAGAGGCGAATCTACTATAGATTCGTCTTTCCTTCATTTTTAAAGTTGAATGAATATATATGGAGGAACCCATATGATACATACGTACGAAGACGCTTTGTCATGGATTCATGGAAGGTTAAGACTTGGTATGAAGCCAGGACTTGCGCGAATGGAATGGATGATGGAACGGCTCGGTCATCCAGAAGAAAAAATAAAAACGATTCATATTGCAGGAACAAACGGGAAAGGCTCAACTGTTAGCTACATTCGCAATATGTTACAAGAAGCTGGATATAGTGTTGGAACATTTACTTCTCCTTATATTGAGACCTTTAATGAACGAATTAGTGTAAATGGAAAACCTATTTCAAATGAAGAAATTGTCTCCCTTTTAAAGGTGATTAAACCATTAGCAGATGAATTAGAAGGAACGGAACTTGGGGGTCCAACTGAATTTGAAGTGATCACAGCAATGGCTCTCTATTATTTCGGGCAAAACACGGATATAGATTTCGTGATAATGGAGGTTGGACTAGGGGGCAAGTTAGACTCAACAAATGTGATAACTCCACTTGTATCTATAATCACGAGTATTGGATTCGATCATATGAACATTTTAGGGGATAGCATTGAAAAAATTACCGGAGAAAAAGCGGGTATCATCAAGCAAAATGTTCCGGTCGTGTCAGCAGTTGAACAACCGGAAGCTATTGAAGTTATTAATGCTAAGGCAAAGGAAGAAAATAGCCCAATGTATCAATTGGGACAGGATTTCTTTATTTTAGATCACCAACACAATAATGGGGAATCATTTTCTCTAAAAGCAGATAATCAAACCCTTCTTAATCTAACCATTTCTATGAAGGGAACCCATCAGGTAAGAAACGCTAGTCTTGCAGTAATGACAATAAATATCTTAAAAAATAGCGGGATAGTACAAATAGAAGAACATGAGCTTGTTACTGGATTGGAAAAAACAAAATGGATTGGTCGCTTTGAAGAGATTTCGAAAAAGCCCCTTGTCATACTAGATGGAGCTCATAATCCAGAAGGAATTAAAAGTCTTGTTGATACAATCCAGGCACACCTAAAAGGGAAGCAAATCCACATTATTTTTAGCGCATTACATGATAAAAAACTTGATACGATGATACGGCAACTGGAAGCAGTCGCTCATAATCTAACATTTACAACCTTTGACTTTCCGAGAGCAGCAAGCTCCAAAGAACTATATGAAAATTCTTCGAAAGGTGAAACGATTACAACGGTGGATAACTGGAAGGATGCTGTGAAAACGGGTTTAGAAAAAGTAACAGCGGAAAAGAATGCAGTCCTAGTAATCACTGGTTCATTATATTTTATTTCAGAGGTTCGGCAGTATCTAACAGAAAAATAGAGAGAATAGTTATAGAAAAAATGAAAAAAAGCGGTCAACAAAAGTTGACCGCTTTACCTCTAGTTATATCGGACATCTAATTCATCAGTTCTGACGATTACTTCGGCATTTGAAAAATAACTACTCACGTAATCCGCGTAAATTCCTTTATTGTTACTTCCATTAAGTTCTCTTAAATCCTCACACGTTCTTCCACCAAGGGGTTTAACTAAATTAAAATCGCTTCCTTCAGGCATAAACAAAGTACCTTTGACACAAACAAATGAATTCGGCTTAGTTAGTATCGTTTTTTGATAGAAATAGGCATCCCTTTTTACGATGATATCCCCATGGTTTGCATCATCCAGTCCCCAATTGATGTGAAGGTCCCTACCTACGTATATCGTACCGTGGTTTTCAACGACAATATTACTACCTTCTATGTCAGCTCCACCGTCAATGTAAAGGTCCTTTTTAACCCATAGTTCATATTCGCTTAGACCATTTTTACACAGGCTATTACTATTTTCAAGGCAGGCATAGGGATTATTCGGATTATTTTCCCCAACTAGTTTTACTTTCCCATATACAAATATATCATCCAAGGCTGTAACTGTTGTAGAACTCCCTCTTACTTTATTTATATCTAGACCAGAAGGGAAGTAAACACCGCTATTAAATTTTGTATGGTCCGTAAAATCGCAAGGAGAATTTGTACCGTTCTGACATGTTATTAATCCAGAAGGAGGGTTTGGGAAGTTTTGTATTATGGTAATCGGAAAAGAAACTTTTAATTCCTTTTCAGTAGTGTTTGATATTCCTTTACTAACAAAACTAAAAACTTTATTAGATTGTTCACATTGATAATCCCTTAGCACAAACGAAGTACCGGAACCCATCATTTGTGAGGATGAAGGATTGGTAGCTGGAAGGGTCGTGACCACATCGAATATATATTCACAAGGATTCTTATGCAAAGTGTTGTTTCTGAAATCAACTTTTTTAATAATATCCTCCACAAAATAATCGATTCCCATTTCGGCAGCGTCTGTAGCTTTTTGCATATGTTCTGTTTGTGCAACCTGCTTAGATCCGTTTAGTGCTTGTGCTGTCATAACTGATGCAAAAATAGAAATAAGGGTAATGGTTAATAGGACAACAACTAAAGTTTGCCCTTTTTGGTTAAATAGACTCATACCATTTCACCTCTCTTTAATATCTGTTTATAACGGTTCTCAATGTAAAGCTATTTTGAGTGTTTTCAGTATCTGTTATTTTTATTTCAATAAATAACGGATTGCTTGTTTCCACAACTAGTGAACTATGGAAAACTTGATAATCTGTTTGTCCGGCATTAAGGATTTCAATATCTAAATCAGGGTGGCTAATAACAGTTTCATTGACTTTAATTTGTTTATTGCCTGTTCCTGAATTGATTGCTGTTAGTGTATATTCAGCAGTATCTTGATGAATATTTGTAATGTTCGCTAGGATTTGGTTAGCTTCTTGACTAAGTGAAATTTTCTTTTTATTAAGGTCAAAGTAATTCATACTATTTATAAGCACCCCAGATAGCAGGGCTATAAAAATTGTGAGGATTGCAAGAGATGCCAATAATTCAATTAATGTGATTCCTTTGTTTTGTTTTAAGAACTCTCTATACATGATAATCCCCTTTATCTATAAATCGAAAGAGTATTTAATTTAGTTTCATCAGTACTGTTGCTCCAGAGTCTTATACCAATGAATTTTGAGCTAGCTGTATAATTTGAGATATTATTTAAATCAATATAATGAAGAGTATCTTTTCCAAAAACCAAAGGTTTCGTTATTATGGTATCCCCTTGCTTTAATACAACTGTGTACTTTCTTCTAGTTGAAGAATTACCATCCAAATTTTCAACTGTGATCTCAACATCAAATTTTGTTAGTAGTGATATTGCATTCCCGATTTCAAACATGTTACTAGTTAAAGGGATGGTCTCTATAGGAGATGATAAACCATATTTATTTAAGCCATTTTCACGTAAATAAAGGTCAACAGAACCTAGTCTCTGGTTATTCCCAGGTTTAAAAACTAGCATATAGCCATTTTCGTTAGCTTTAAATTGTTGTATAGGTTGCTGCAACACTCCGTCTACTAAAATTCCAAATCCCCCGTCAAGATGCTGAGACGAAAACTCTACTGTTGCATTAATAGAGAATTCATCAGTATCGTTATTTATCCCCATAAATGCAAGATCGCCCTCTGTCTGACTAGCTAAATAACCAACTGGTCTAACAAGATTTTTCATTTTAATAGCAATTGCAGTATTACTCGGCTGAGAAAAAATGTCTTCTGGTGAATCATGCGTTCGTAAATGGAAGGTACCAGTATCTGTTGTGATAGGTATATCTTTTAGATTATATTGATATCTATTTGTTAAAAAACCATAGGTTGTAGAAATGATTTTAGCAGAATCGACCGATGATTTAATATTCACTTCAACCTCAATTAAATTATCAGGACCGTTTTTTAAATTTAATTCTGTATTTTTTATCAACTCTTTATCTTCAATTGTTAAACTTGTACTATCTTTCCACGGAAACAAAAGCATAGAAATAATGGTTTCATCTGTAATTGGAACAGTTAGATTAATATTTGCAGGCTGCTTTAGTGTATTTAATGTATCTCTTAATATATAGTTTTTTCGATCATTTTCTTGTATTAACGTAAGTACAGTTCTAGCATCATTCGAGGATGTTAACGATTCTTCATTCACATTCGCAAAAAGAGCCGCTTGAGAAAAGAATCTCATAAAAACGGTTAGAATGATGGTTATAATCACAATCGAAGCAAGGAGTTCGATTAATGTAAAACCTTGATTATCTAACTTTTGCACTATTTCACCTACTTTTTTACTACTTTCTAGTATTATACGACATATTCAAACAAATTTTATATATGTTTGAAAAAATTTCATCTTTTGACAGTTTTCGATTGGTATCTATCTTTTAATAGTGTGAACTTTCATATAAAATGTAGATTATTAATTAGTTTTTATTAGGTATTATTTACTAGTGAATATGAATCATTTATTAGTTGTTTATTTTTAAATTCATTTTATTATTATCTATGACACTATTATTTTATGGCTACAATAGGAAATCGACAACTGACAATATTTGAAATTTTTTGAATCGGAGATTTTTACATAATCCATTTAATAATGCCGTTAGAAAGGGGCAAACATGTTGGGATACCAAACTAAAGTTAAACTATTTACTTTAATGATTGCATGCTTCTTATTTATTTTTACGTTTTCACATGTTGGTGCAAGTACATTTCGAACCTATTTTTCTGGTGAATTATTCACTGATGGTACGATGATAGGACCGATAGATGTGTCTGGACTTACCAAGGATGAGGCGAAGCAGAGGCTTCAAACTGAGATAAATAAATGGAATCATACGGCAGAGGTTATCATTATGAATGGCGGAGACCAAGAAAAGATTGTTAAAGACGAATTGTTTGTATTTCCAATTGAAGAGGTTGTCAAGTTAGCAAACAGTGGCTCATCGAACCCACTTCCAGTTGTAGTTAATAAGCAACGATTAGAAGATACGCTCCAGTCACTTACTCAAAAAAAATTAGACAGTTTTAAACAAGAGGATTTATATAATGATCTCAAAGAGAAGGCCAGTAAGCTATCCACCGGGGCTATTGAGGTTAGTCTTGTAAACTACATCATTGTAGATGAAACAGAAGTCATTTCAGAAGCTACGATTTTAAATATAAGTGACGACTTGGGAATTTATAAATGGGTAAAAGAAGTAGGGGAAATTCAAATTGAACCTGCACAATCTTTTTCATTATCTAAATTTATGTCCCAGCTTGAAGGTAGTACATTTTCAGATGATACTTTAAGTATAATCGCAACAGGAATCTATGAAGCAATTTTACCAACAAATTTTAAAATAATTGAGAGACATATAAGCAGTGAACTTCCTACTTATGCAAAACTAGGATATGAGGCAAGGTATGGAAGAAATAAGGATTTAATCTTTTATAATATTAATCCTTATCAATATAAGTTGAAATTTTCTCGGATTGAAAAGGGATTACATCTCCAATTAATTGGAGCAAAGCTTCCTGGTGAATATAAAATTAGCTTGGAAGATGAAACGGTGTATAATCCTAAAACAATTAAACAATATTCAGATACGGTTAAATCTGGAAAAGTGGAAGTTAAGGAAAATGGAAAAAAGGGACAGATGATTACTGTCTATCGAACAAGTAAAGTAAATGATAAAGAACCCGAAAAAGTTAAACTTTCAGAGGATTATTATAGGCCCGTACATCGTATAGAAGTCCATGGTTTAATCGACATTTCTCAGCTTATTCCATCCGTTCCAGAATCAATAAATGACGAAAGTAACGTGGGAAATGTGGAAGTGGAGCAGGAAGAAATAGAATTGAACGATGACGATGTAGTAGAAGAAGAGTCTCTTTGGAATGAAGAATTTACAGAAAAATAAATCCTAATAAAGGGGTGATGTCCCATGAAAAAGGTTAGGAAAAAAATTGGTGACTTATTAGTGGAGACTGGCTTAATAACGGAAACACAGCTTCAAGAAGCATTAAGGGATAAAACGGATTCACAAAAAATTGGGGATGTATTGTTACAAAAAGGATTTTTAACAGAACAACAGTTAATAGAGGTATTAGAGTTTCAATTAGGGATACCCCATGTTAGCTTGTTCCGGTACCCAATTGATCCTAGTGTAACTTCAATTGTTCCCAAACAATTAGCGTCACGCTATAAACTTATGCCTCTTAAAAGGGAAGGGGACAAGCTATTTGTTGCAATGGTTGATCCAATGGACTTTTTTGCAATTGAGGATCTACGGTTAAAAACAGGCTTTCAAATCGAAACTGCAATTGCAACAAAAGATGAAATCGTTAGGGCAATTACAAAATTCTATGACTTAGGTGATGGGATTGAAATTGAAATTGATCCTGTTGAGGAAATAGAAGAGGAACGTGTCACAAATACTGATTCTCCTGTAGTAAAACTAGTAAATCAAATCCTCCAAAATGCTGTTCAACAGCGGGCGAGTGATATTCATTTAGATCCGCAGGAAACAAAAGTTTTACTAAGGTATAGGGTAGACGGATTATTACGTACTGAGCGTTCACTACCCAAAAACATGCAAGGTATCTTAACGGCAAGAATAAAAATAATGAGTAATTTAGACATTACAGAGAGTCGAATACCACAAGACGGCCGTATTAAAATAAATCTTGATTTCCATCCAGTGGACCTCCGTGTTTCCACATTACCAACCGTATATGGTGAGAAGATTGTAATGCGTGTACTAGATTTAAGTAATGCGTTGAATGATTTGAATCAATTAGGTTTTAATAAGGTGAATTTACAACGTTTCTCAAGTTTAATTGAACGCCCGACAGGTATTGTTCTGATAACAGGACCAACTGGGTCAGGAAAATCATCAACTCTCTATGCAGCTTTAAACAAATTAAACTCTGAGGATGTTAATATCATTACAATTGAGGACCCGGTTGAATATCAGTTAGATGGAATTAATCAGATCCAGGTGAATTCAAATACTGGAATGACCTTTGCGACTGGTCTTCGAGCAATATTACGTCAGGACCCTAATATTATCATGGTGGGGGAGATTCGTGACAAAGAAACGGCCGAGGTCGCTATTAGAGCATCGTTAACTGGGCACCTTGTATTAAGTACCCTTCATACAAATGATTCATTAGGTACAATTACAAGATTGATAGATATGGGAGTAGAGCCGTTTCTTGTGGCTTCCTCCTTAACGGGGGTTGTTGCACAAAGACTGGTTCGCCGTGTCTGCAGGGACTGTAGTGTAGCACATGAACCTACAAAGCGAGAAATAGAAATCTTCTCAAAAAGAGGTATCAAAATTGATAAGGTGATACGTGGTAAGGGCTGCGGTATGTGCAATATGACGGGTTATAAAGGTCGAGTCGCCATTCATGAGTTACTTGAACTTGATGACGAAATGCGAAAGGTTATTATGAATGGTGAAAATTTAACGAAACTTAGAGAAATTGCAGTGAAAAATAAAACAATCTTCCTACTTGATGATGGTTTATTAAAGGTAAGACAAGGGATAACAACAACAGAAGAAATTTTAAGAGTTTCTATAGCTGACTAGGATGTGATGAGGAATGAAGGATAGAATTGATTTTATATTACGTTCAGCACATGAATTAAAAGCTTCTGATATTCATATAACCGCAGGGGTACCCCCTATTTTTCGAATACATGGAAACCTGAAAAGGTACGGAAAAGAAATATTGAA
Source organism: Fredinandcohnia onubensis (assembly GCF_002734285.1). Lineage (GTDB taxonomy): Bacteria > Bacillota > Bacilli > Bacillales > Bacillaceae_L > Ferdinandcohnia > Ferdinandcohnia onubensis_A. Next base: position 244,343 of record NZ_NSEA01000003.1, read on the forward strand.
GCCTCCAATAATTGAAGAAATGGCAAAAAGCATTGTTCCAGAGGATTTGTGGGATATATTTCTTGAAAAAGGGGAGCTTGATTTTTCATATGGAATTCCTGCAGTATCGCGATTCCGTGTGAATATCTATCGCCAACGTGCAGTTATTGCCATGGCCTTTCGTGTGATTCCTTCACATATTCCTACAATTGAGGATTTGTATTTACCGCAAATCTTAAAAAAAGTATCAGAAAAGCCCCATGGTCTTGTTCTAGTGACAGGACCAACTGGAAGTGGTAAATCATCAACGATGGCAGCCATGATCCATCATATGAATCAAACGATGAGTAAGCATGTTATAACATTAGAAGACCCAATTGAATACTTGCATAAGCACGGCAATAGCATTATTGACCAACGAGAGGTTGGCTTTGATACAAAAAACTTCACAAATGGATTACGTGCTGCACTTCGGCAGGATCCGGACGTTATTCTAGTAGGGGAAATGCGAGACTTGGAGACAATCTCAACAGCAATAACAGCAGCGGAAACGGGGCATTTAGTATTAGGTACCCTGCATACATCAAGTGCACCATCAACGATTGATCGGATTATTGATGTGTTTCCTGTATCACAGCAGGCACAAATTCGGATACAATTGGCATCTGTGCTTGTTTCAGTAATTTCCCAAAGATTATTCCCAACGATTGATAAGTCTGGTAGAAGGGCTGTTACAGAAATTCTTATTAATAATTCAGCTGTAGCAAATTTAATACGAAATGAAAAGAACCATCAGATTAAAAATATCATGCAGACTAGCCGTGTGGAAGGAATGCATACCTTTGAAAGTGATTTACTTGAAAAGGTTAACTCTGGTGTTATTTCGAAGGAAGTTGCCCAACCATATATACAAGAAAAGGTTGATTAAACATGGCAAGGTTTAAATATCAAGGAAGAGATACTAAGGGTAAAAAGTCAGGTAGCATTTCTGCAAAGTCTAAACATGAGGCGGTTTCAAAGCTTCGTGAATCCGGTATCCGCGTCATTCAAATTGATGAGGTACCTGAAACACTACTTACTAAAGATATATCGTTAGGAAACCCTGTAAAGCTTCGAGACTTTACCATTTTCTTGCGACAGTTTGCTACATTAATTAAGGCAGGAATAACAATAGTTGATTCAATGAGTATATTAGCAAGCCAAACAAGCAGTAAGGCTCTTAAACGAGCACTTGTTGAGGTCGAACTAGACTTAAGAGATGGAAATTCACTATCAGCAGCAACTGCAAAACATAAAAAAATATTCTCAACCTTATTTATTAATATGGTCAAGGTGGGAGAAGTTGGGGGGACGTTAGACGAAACCCTTGAACGACTAGCTGTGCATTTTGAAAAACAGCATAAATTAAGACAAAAGGTAAAATCAGCAATGGCATATCCGGCAATTATAGGTGTGATTGCTGTAGCTGTTGTTATTTTCTTATTAGTATCAGTTGTTCCGACCTTTGTAAGTATGTTTTCGGATTTCGGTGCAGATTTACCTGCCATTACAAAATTTGTGCTAGGTGCAAGTGAATTTATGCAGTCATTTTGGTGGGTTATTGTCCTTGTATTTATATCAGTTTATTTAGGGATATTATTCATGCAATCGAAAGAGCAAACGAAATATTATTGGGATTATCTGATGTTGAGAATACCTCTTTTTGGAAAGTTACTACAAAAGGCAGCATTAGCAAGGATGACGAGAACGCTTAGTTCACTTTTGAGTAGTTCTGTTCCGATTTTACAGGCGCTTGTAGTAGTAGAAACGATTGTAGAAAATGAAGTCATTTCTAAGGTAATCAAGGAATCAAGAATTTCACTTGAAAAAGGTCGCTCATTAACCGAACCAATGAAAAATCATTGGGCGTTTCCGCCTCTCATTACACAGATGATTATAATTGGCGAAAACACTGGTTCTCTAGATGAAATGCTAGGGAAGGTTGCAAGTTTCTATGAGGAAGATGTTGAAAATACAACAGACCAACTGAAATCCTTAATAGAACCGATAATGATCGTATTTTTAGCTGGGATTGTTGGAACAATTGTAACAGCAATTATGGTTCCTATGTTTGACATATTTAATCAAATATAACATTTTCAGGTATTTTGACATATAGTTACAATTTACGGTAAAAAAGTAGTGTAAACTACAAATAAATACAGTATAATGATAGTAGTTTCGGGACTATTGAACTAAAACTATTAATCTATTAGGTGGAAAGAAGGGGAAAAGATGTTTAAGAAGGTTTTAAAAAATCAAAAGGGTTTGACTTTGATTGAGTTGCTTGCAGTAATTGTGATTTTAGGGATTATTGCAGCGATTGCAGTGCCAGCTATTGGGAATGTTATAAACAATACAAAGTTAGATGCAGTTAAGGCGGATGCTTTACAAGTTTTAGAGTCATCAAATCTTGCGTTAGCGAGTCAGGGAGTTCCTGATGATGCATCATTTGACTTTAGTAAAAGTGAAGCAGCAGATGGTACTACTACAACAGTTAATGACTTAGAGGCCTTTATAAATGATGAAACATCACTTACATCATATAGTGTTAAAATCGTTGATGGAAAAGTAGAAACAATAAATTTTGTTGCGTCAGTTAATGGTACTGAATATACAGCAAATGGTATTACTAAAAAAGACTTGCAATTAGAAGATTTCTTTGAAACAACTAATGATGACAGAATTGGAACTGTAACAAAAAAGTAGATAATATAACATAAGTGTAGCCCTCGAGGCTGCACTTATTAGTAAGGATAGATAAAATGTTATATATTTTTTTAATTTATACATTTGTAATTGGGTTATTACTAGGTTCTTTCTACAACGTAGTGGGACTTCGTATTCCAAAAAGTGATTCTATTATTCATCCTCGTTCTGCATGTCCAAAATGTCATCACCAGCTTACTGCTAAAGAACTTATCCCAGTTCTCTCCTATCTCTTCCAAAAGGGAGCATGTCGAAACTGTGGAAACAAAATCTCTCCAATATATCCTTCAGTTGAGATGGCAACTGCAATTCTTTTTACGATTTCGCCATTCCTGGTGGGATGGTCAAAGGAATTGATAGTAGCTTGGACATTGATTTCGTTATTGATGATTGTTTTCGTTTCAGACATTGCTTATATGATTATACCTGACAAAATTTTATTGTTTTTTGCACCACTATTACTAATTGAGCGTATAATCGTTCCTCTTGATCCCTGGTGGGACATGCTACTTGGTAGTGTGGTTGGATTCCTTCTCCTTCTACTAATAGCTGTTGTTAGTAAAGGTGGAATGGGTGGAGGAGATATTAAGCTCTATGCAGTCCTAGGAATTGTACTAGGCTGGAAGCTTGTGCTACTATCCTTCTTCTTTGCAACCATTGTTGGCACTCTATTTGGTTTGCTCGGAATGGTTATCGGGAAAGTAAAAAAAGGCAAGCCAATGCCGTTTGGACCAGCTATTGTAGTTGGTACTTTAGTAGCGTATTTTTTTGGTAATGATTTTATAGGATGGTATATCCAATTAATTGTTTCGTAATTTACTTCAATAAGGGGAATTCAAAATGGCTTTTTCACTATTTTCATCTAAGCAAATTGCAAACATAATCATAAAAGACCATGTAATTCGTTATATTGGCGTAAAGAATTCAACTCCTTTAACTGTTACTGATTTTCGAGAACGGTATTTACCTATAGGCATTATTCAGGAAGGTAGAATTATTGAAAGAGATACATTACACCTTATCTTAGACGAATGCATTACAGACTGGGGCTTAAAGAAAGCAGAAGTTCGTTTTATCATTCCAGATTCCTTTGTGGTAATCAGAAAAACATCCATCCCGATTGAAGTTAAGGATGATGAAATTAATGGCTATCTATACTTGGAACTTGGATCGACAATTCATCTACCATTTGATGAACCAATTATTGATTTTAATAAGCTGTCAGAAGAAGAGGATAAAAAAGAAATTCTAATGATTGCTGCACCTGAGGAGATATCAAGAGACTACGCATCGCTTTTAGAAGATGTAGGATTAAAGCCTGTTGCAGCTGATATCTCACCATTATGCTTATATCGTTTATTTGATTTTTGTAATGAAACATTGAGTGAGAATCACACACTTCTTCTTCAATTTGACCTGCAATCACTTAATTTAAGTATATTTCATAAGCATATTCCACTGTTTATGAGACATCTCGATTTGGATACATCCGTCGAAGATTGGGATATACAACCGAATCGAACAAACTCCACTTCAAAGTTGGTCTGGTCGAATACACAATATGAGGTTGATGTAATCGTTGATGAATTATTAAAAGAAATTGAACATGTATTAAATTTCTATCATTTTACAGTTACACACGGGAAAGAACAGGTTACAAACATATTTATTAGTGGAGATCATCCTTATTTGCAAGTTCTTGTTTCCATGTTAGAAGACCGGTACGAATTACCCGTTACTACCATTGGTGAATTAGAAAAGTTGCCAGCTAGTTATTTTCTTCCTTTGGGCTTAGCACTTAAAGAGGTGCAATAAATGTTAGTTGAAATTAATTTATTACCCAGAAAAGAATATAAAAATAGAGCGATTTTTCTTATTGTGGTCCTAATCTTATTTGTTGGGGTAGGAGGAGCTACTGCTGTATATTCCATTTATAAGAATACAGTAGAAACTGAAGAGCAACTAAATTCACAGATTACTTCACTTCAGGAACAGCGTGCCGCAGTCGAAATGAAGTTTTCAACTGATCAAGAATCTACAAATATATTAAAGCTAGAGAAGACTGTGAATTGGGCAAATGAATACTTTGTTGAGACCGTCCCACTACTAAATCATTTATCTAGTTTATTACCTGAACGTGGATTTATCCAAGCTTTTTCCTATGTTGAGGACGGGATTGTATCTTTAGTTGTTCAATTTGATACGAATCCTGAAATTGCACATTATCTTGCTGCATTAAATGAATCAGAATATATTGTTGAAACAAAATTACATTCGGTGACGACGGCTCCAACTATGGAAGAGGGAATTACAGAAACAGCAATAGCTACTGTAGGACAAAATGAACAACAAGACGCTGACGCTTCTGAGGAAGAAAGTTCAGAAATAACTTCAAGAGAAACAGTGATTTCCGAAAGTAGAAAAAAGGAAACAGAGGTTACAATCCCCCGTTACTTAGCACAGTTTGAGCTGAAAGTTAATAAGGATGCCCTAAAAAAATTACAGAAGGAGGGAAAGTAACATGACTCTCCGATTTACCAAGAAGCAACTTCTGGTTTTGTTTCTTAGTCTTATTGTTATTGGTGGAGGGTTATATCTCTGGTATTTTGTAATGGTTACCCCCCTTCAAACACGTGTAGATCAAAAACAAACTAGCTTAGAAACAGAACAAAAGCTTTTAGACATCGTCTTGGACAAAAAACAAAATTCTACTGCACCGGTTATTAGTTCAACGGAATTACAAAAAAAGATACCGGTCATTCCTTTAATAGAACAGCTCCTACTTGAATTGGAAAAGGCGGAAACTACTTCTGAAAGTAAAATTATTAGTATGAGTTACAGTGAAAATCCATTAACAATTGCTTCTGAAACTGATGCTGAACAAGGGGCTCAACAAAATGGTGAAACAGCAACTGAAGATTCTGCTAAAGTAGAATCGACTGCATCTCCTGGTACTGACAATCATCCTCCTGAAACTGATGAAAGTAATGGAGAGAATCAACAGTCTGCACCATCTGAATCGACTGAACAACCTGCAATAATTGAGTTGAATCCTGACTTAATCAATGGATTAAAACAAATTACAGTTTCATTAACGGTTGAATCTCCAAGCTATTATGAACTTGAAAAATTCTTATCAGTTGTTGAGCATCAAACAAGAATTACAAAGGTAGATTCCATTAACTTTACGGGTCAACCTGAGTTGACAATAGTTGAAAATGAACCTGTTCCGTTAGTTTATACAGTTACAATTTCAACCTTCTATATGCCGATTTTCACAGAGTTTGCAAAAGATGCACCAAAAGTTAACTTCCCTGAACGTAGTAACAAAAATAATCCGTTAACCATTGGAGTAGATGAGGATAAAGAAAAAGCAAGTGAATAGTGTATAAGTGAGTTTTCGGGACAATATTTGTCTCGTTTTTTTATGGAATGTACAGGATCCTTTCTACTAGGAAGAAAGTACTTGATAAAAGTTGTAAAAACTTACTTTGAATTCCTTTCATACTCTTCTTTTAAAATATTCGAGTTTATTATACAATGATAGAGTCTGATTTTGTCTAAATTAGTAGAATGGAACTATATTATGTAGAATCTCTTTTGAAAGAGGTGAGAAGTTGGAACTATATATTTTTGCCCTAATTGCTGTTTTTTTGGTAATCCCAATGATACTTTTATTGCCTACAGGACTTTCGAAATTAGGGAAATATCTGGTTCTCGGAATTACATTTGTCTTCGGACTTCTTAGTATCCTCTTAGAATCATTTCTTTCTTTATGGAAAACCGTTATCATCATTGTTTTGTTACTATTTTTAGTATCATTTATAGTTGAAAAGAGGTACGGTATTAATTTGTTTAAAAAGAAACAGCCTAAAGTAAAACAAACAGAAAAGGTAATTAAATTTGAAGTTACAGATCAATTCGAAGAGGTAATACATTTCAATGACAAAGCTCCTATAGAAAATAATGAGAAGCGTACAAATCAAAATACTAATTCCGAAAACAAGAATCAAGACCTTGGATTAATAAATAATGATCAATCTGAAGAACATGCAATTACACTCAGTGATGTAGATGAATATGAATATTTAGTAGCTGAATTAAAGACCCAGACCGATAACGAAAAATTGAATCCTCAATCTGTTCTTATGGAGTATGAACAGATAGAAGATGTAGGTACTATAGAAACTTTAGAGAATTTGCCTATACAAGAGGACGGAACACCATCAACATTAACTGTTGATGATGATAATGAATTACAGATAAATGATTATGATAGTGAACCTTCTATTACTGACGTTGGTTTAGAAGAATTACCTATACAAATGAATGAAAGTGCTCCAACATACATTATCGTAGAAGATAATGATTTACAGACTGAAGAATATGAAAATGAAGCTTCCGTTAAGGATATCACTTTAGAGGAAATAGCAGTTACAGAGGTTGAAGACATCTATTCAGAATCTTTATATGACAATAACCTCTCAATTCTAGATGAATTAATTAACGAAATAGAAGAGATAGATAATGTACAAAACAATACCTTAAAGAAACTTGAAGAAGAGAATGTTGGAGATAAGAACGAATTAAATAATGAGTCAATTCAATCAACTGATATAGAGGAAATATCCTCTTTAAAGCAAGTTGAAATAATGGAAGAAAATGCATTAATGGAAAATAACATTAGTCGTCAAACCGATATGATCATCGAAGACGAAAAAGAGCCGTCAGATATGATTGATGAAGTAAATATCTCTAACGAATATACAGAAACTAGACAGCAACTTCAAAAAGATGTATTACAAACAATGGTATCGCAGTTACGACTACTACAAAAGCAATTGCCTTCTGAACGATATGAAGAAATGGTAATAAAGCATTTACACCCTCAATTGAGTGACACAGATTGTTATACGTTTATAAGCTTATTGATTGAACATTATCTTAGAGAAGAAAAATATGAGAAATTGTATAACCTACTTTCGGATTATAGAGAAAGATTTACAAAGTATCCGATAATTGCAACGGAAATGGACTTTCTGCTAGAAGAATATTGTCAAATTGGCGTTAAATAGTTAAATGCATGGTAAAATGAATGAAAAAAGACGCATGAAAAAATAACTAGGTGTGGTGAATATAATGAAGAAGAGTGTTGAAATCGTTGGTCTACCAATCATTAGTATTATAGATGGTATTGAAATTGGAAAGGTAAAATCTTTAGTGATAAATCCTGAAAAAGGTTCAGTGGACTTTCTTACTATTGAACATGAAGATTGGCAAGTAAGTGTGAAGGCTATTCCGTTCAAAAGGGTTGTTGGAATTGGTGAGTATGCTGTTACAATTGAAAGTGAAGGCTCTGTTATCGATCTAAATGAAATCCCAATTGCGAATTCGCTTGTAAATAAGAAAATCAAAATTACGAATACAAAAGTTATGACAAGAAAAGGACAATTATTAGGGGAAGTCCTTGAATATTATATTGACGATGAAACAGGAAACCTTTTAGGAACATTATTAAATGTTTCTGGAAATGAGGTAGCTCTTGCATCTGATTCTGTTCTTACATATGGTAAAGACATTATCATTGTGGCAGAAGATGCATCATCTAAGTTCCTCGATTCAGTAGAGTATTTAGAAAATCCAATACAGGAATCGACACAAGATGAAACAACTGAAGAATTAATTGAAAAAGTTTTACCAGCATCATCTACGGAAGAACAGAGCCCATTTGATGAAATTAATGCATCAATAGATAAACATGGAGAAGCAGAAGCAAAAGCACTGCGCCTAAAACAAGTTGATCTTCTGTATGGTAAAGTAGTCACAAAAGACATTTTGGACAATGAAGGTAATGTTTTAATACCTGCTGGAACTCATTTATCAGTAGATGATATTATAAAGGCTCAAGACTTGGGTCCAAGTGTTTTTGTAGAATTATCAATGAACGTTGAACAATAAACCCACGATTTAGTGGGTTTTTTTACTTTATATGGACTTATGAAAACCCACCAATTGTTATCATTTGTAACAATTTGACGAAAACCTCTAGTAACAAGACGACAAATGTCTTGTTCTTTTTTTTTATAGGTATGGTAGCATTGAAAAAAAAGTAGGCGTTTCCTTAAATGGGTGGTGAAAAAATGGACAAGCAGAATCGGATTTCTATTAAAATTAATGGCAAGGAGCCAAAGGTTCAGAAGGAAAAGAAAGAGAAAACAGAATTTGTCGAAAAGGAAAAACCTCTTATTATAGTTGAAAATGAGGAGGTTGCAGCTGCACAAGAGGAAGAAGAGGATGATTTTAGCTGGGTTCTACCAGATGAAAACTTGAGGAATCAAAAGACAAAGGAAAAAGAGATTCCTGTGATTCCAATTGAAGATTTACGTCATACCAATGGTCCTAGTAAAATTCCTTATTTACCAAAAAAGAGTAAAGGAATACAAGTATTTTCCTTAAAACAATTTGTGATTTCAATTGCTTTAGCCATTGTTCTTGGCACAGGATTTGGATTTATGATTTTAAAAGTTGTAGAAGATGTGAATGCTGGGCCAGCAGAAAACGACAATACAACACAAGTTACGAACGGCAATCCTGCTCCAACTGGGAAACAAGAAGACCCTCCTGCAAGTAGTCAGGTTGCTATTGATTTAGAGACTCTATCAACTGGGATCGTTCAAGGTGGTAAGTTTTCAACTGCTGAATCTGCAAATACAACAGTGAGTGATATCAAAGGTAAAGGTTTTGCTGCAACTACTGTTGCAATGGATGGTGCTTTCTACGTTATAGCTGGCATCGGCTCTGAACAAGGCTCAGTTGGGGGTATTAAGGCCAAATACGAAGAAGCCTTCCCAGAGTTTTTTACGAAAACATTTGAGGTGCCGGGCGGGTCTTATTCAAATGCAGGAAAAATGGACTCAGAGGCAATCAAACTAAGTCTACCAGTATATAAGGAGTTATTAACTCTATCATCCCAAGCCATCGGTACAGGTGCGATTGATAACGGAAAATTAGAGAATCTATCAAAACAAATAACGGCAGTTAAGGAAATAAAAAAAGACAACTTACATGCACAGCTTAAAGAATTCAATGCGTATATCGAGTCTGCCTTTACTCAGCTACAATCCTTTAAAAATGGTGGCGACGAGAAATCATTATGGCAATCACAGCAATCATTATTAAATGCGTACCAAGCCTACACCGTTTGGGTTTCTGAGCTAAGTTAGTCAAAATTAAATTTTACAATGGACTGGGAAAGGAGAAATGAACTCCTTTCCTTCTTTATGGATTGAGTTTGTATGGTTTTACATAAATAGATAATTTTTTACAAACGATAAAATATCGACAAAATTCAATTTTTCATAATTGTAGAGTCAGGCATTGTTTGTTACGATAAACAGGTATCTTCCATTCTGATAAAGATAAAGGGTGAATTAATCATGCAACACCTCGTTTTAGCCTCTGGTTCTCCACGACGAAAAGAACTTCTTAGAAATGTGAAACTTTCCTTCGATGTTTCCGTCAGTAATATTGATGAATCCATTGACGAAACACTCACTCCTGAAGAAAAAGCCATGACCATTGCCTTAAATAAAGCAAAGGCGATCCTGGAGCAATTCCCTGATTCCTATATACTTGCAGCGGATACAGCTGTTGTGTTTCAAAACCAATTTTTAGGTAAACCTAAAAACGAACAGGAATCAATCGATGTTTTAAAAACACTTTCAAATCAAACACATGAAGTCGTAACAGGAGTTGCGATCCTTTTTAAGGACACCCAAAAAATATTCTTCGAAAGAACAGAAGTAACGTTTTGGGACCTAACGGATGAGGAAATAGAGACATATGTTGCTTCAGGCGAACCAAAGGATAAAGCAGGTTCATATGGAATTCAAGGACTTGGATCTGCACTCGTAAAACATATTAAAGGGGACTATTTTTCTGTAGTAGGATTGCCTTTATCAAGAACCCTACGTGAATTAAGAGATCTAGGTTTTCAATGCTAAAATTTGTAAAGTTTGCGTAAAGAAAACTCTATACGTTGCTTTTCATGGTACGATAATTACACATAATAGTCTGCAGTTTAATAAAGAGAGTGGGGTCCGAGTATCTATTTGTAAAGGTAGGAGGAACCTATTTGAAAACATCTGCACTTATGATTCGGGATTACCCTCAAGCGGAAAGGCCTCGAGAACGTTTGGTTACCGATGGACCCGACAGTCTTTCAAACCATGAGCTTTTAGCCATTCTATTACGTACAGGTTCGAAGGAAGAATCCGTTATCCAACTTTCAAACCGCTTATTACATCATTTCGAAGGACTACGTTTATTACAGGACGCATCTGTTGAAGAAATCACCTCGATTAAAGGGATTGGGCAAGCAAAAGCCGTACAAATTATGGCGGCTATTGAGCTTGGTCGAAGAATTGGCAAACTTCAATATGAAGATCGCTATGTCATTAGGTCTCCGGAAGATGGCGCAAAATATGTGATGGAGGACATGCGCTTTTTAACTCAGGAACATTTTGTTTGTCTGTACTTAAATACAAAAAACCAGGTGATACATCGCCAAACGATTTTTATCGGAAGTTTAAATGCCTCAATTGTTCATCCTCGTGAGGTGTATAAGGAGGCCTTTCGCAGGTCAGCGGCTTCGATTATTTGCATTCATAATCATCCGTCTGGTGACCCTGCTCCAAGCCGAGAGGATATTGAGGTAACGAAGCGGCTTGTTGAATGTGGTAGGATAATTGGTATAGAGCTATTGGACCATTTAATCATTGGTGAACATAAATATGTCAGTCTGAAAGAAAAAGGTTATGTGTGACTATTAATTTTTAATTTTGTACGATATAATATTGGTTATGAGTTTTTCGCATGATTAACAATAAATTACTACTCTTTATTCGCGTATCAGAAAGGAAGATACATATATGTTTGGAATAGGTACAAGAGACCTTGGTATAGATTTAGGGACGGCTAATACACTTGTTTTCATTAAAGGTAAAGGAATCGCAGTGAGAGAGCCATCGGTCGTTGCCATGCAAACAGACACAAAGCAGATTGTTGCAGTCGGAAATGATGCTAAAAACATGATTGGGCGTACACCTGGGAATGTTGTTGCGCTTCGTCCGATGAAGGACGGTGTCATTGCTGACTACGAAACAACCGCGACAATGATGAAGTATTACATAAACCAAGCGGTTAAAACAAAGAACTTTTTTTCTAGAAAACCATATATTATGGTTTGTGTGCCATCCGGAATTACAGCAGTCGAACAACGCGCGGTAATCGACGCAACACGTCAGGCTGGTGCGAGGGATGCATATCCAATCGAAGAACCATTTGCAGCTGCAATTGGCGCAAACCTTCCTGTATGGGAACCAACTGGCAGTATGATCGTTGATATCGGTGGTGGTACAACAGAAGTAGCAATTATTTCTTTAGGTGGTATTGTTACAAGCCAGTCCATCCGTATTGCTGGTGATGAAATGGATGATGCAATTATTCAATATATACGAAAGACCTACAACCTTATGATTGGTGATCGGACGGCGGAAGCAATCAAGGTTGAGATTGGATCAGCGGGTGCTCCAGAAGGTGTAGAAAACATGGAGATCCGCGGAAGAGACTTATTAACTGGTTTACCTAAAACAATCGAAATTACCGCAGAAGAAATTTCGGGTGCACTTCATGATACAGTGTACGCGATAGTCGATGCTGTTAAAAACACGCTTGAAAAGACACCACCAGAACTAGCAGCAGATATTATGGACCGTGGAATTGTGCTAGCTGGTGGGGGAGCTCTTTTACGCAATTTGGATAAGGTTATTAGTGAAGAGACAAGTATGCCTGTTCTTATCGCCGAAAACCCATTAGATTGCGTCGCTATCGGTACCGGTAAGGCACTTGACCATATCCATTTATTTAAAGGGAAATCAAAGGATTTACGATAGGGGAACTTTATAGTGGGGAATCTTTCTTCCCCACTATATGTGTTGAAATTTAAAGTTTAGTTAGAGGGTGTAACACATGCCACAATTTTTTCTCAATAAGCGACTAATCATCTTACTTGTTTGTATCATCGTTCTAGTGGCATTGATTGGATTTTCCTTACAAGAGCGTAACAAATTATCATGGCCGGAGCAATTTATAAAAGACTCAGTTGGCTGGGTTCAAAGTGTTTTTCATCAGCCCTCACAAGCCATCGCGGGATTTTTTGATAATATAAATCATATTCAAAATACATATGAAGAGAATAAACTCTTAAAGGAAAAGCTTGATTCCTATGGTCAATTAGAAGCAAAAGTACAGGAGTTAGAAAAAGAAAATGGAAAATTACGTGACGTCCTGGAAAAAACGGAATCACTTGATCATTTTAATAAAATACAGGCCACTGTAATAGGACGTAATCCTGACCAATGGCATGAAATTATTACAGTAAATCGAGGGACTCGACATGGTGTGGAAGTTGACATGGCGGTGATCACCTCAAAAGGATTAATTGGAAAGGTAAAGCATGCTAACACTTTTACTTCTACCATCCAGCTTTTGAGCTCTCCTAATCGGATTAATCGAATCTCTGCTTACATTCAAGGGGAATCAAAGATTATGGGGTTAATAGAGGGGTATGACGAAGAAAAAGAAGCTTTACTATTTAAAATCAATACGCCAGATTCTAAAATTGAAAAAGATCAAAAGGTACTTACTTCCGGGCTAGGTGGAATTTTCCCAAGTGAACTGTATATTGGTGAGGTTATGGATATTGTACCGGACGATTATGGATTAACAAAGACAGCTTATATCAGGCCGGCCGCTGATTTTTATGAAATCGATCATGTTATCATTGTCGAGAGAACGATGATTGTACCGGAAGAGGAGGAGGAAGAATCGTGAAGCGTTTCGTTCTTCCCCTTATTTTGTCCTTTGTTTTTTTACTTGAGAGCAGCTTTGTTGATTTAGTGCCAGCAGATATTTTTCACAAAGAAAATGTCTTTGTACCTCGTTTTTTATTTTTACTGATTGCTTTTATTACAGTCTATTTTAATAAACCAATTGGACTTTTATATGGGGCTATCTTTGGTTTACTTTATGATATTGTTTACACGGAAGTTTTAGGAGTTTATTTATTTTTATACACACTTGTGGTCTATCTTATTTCCTGGGCAAGCCGAATTTTACAAACAAATATCTTTGTCATCTCTCTTCTAAGCCTCATTGGAATCTTTGCTTTGGAATTTTGTGTATATGGTGTAAATTTGGTAATCGGTACTACAACAATTTCAATAGAACGATTCCTTCAAATCCGAATTTTACCGACGTTACTAATAAATAGTATATTTATACTAGTGTTTGCATTTCCCTTTAAGAAATTACTAGGAAAGCTGCATAGTGAAGAATAAGTAGAATTTGATAGAATCTCTTAAAAAAATTTGATAATTAACAGGAAAAATGGAGTCTCTTGTTGAAGTATATTATCGTTGAGGTGAACGTCGTGAAAGGACAAAAACAACAGTATGTTACAATAAAAGGGACAAAAGACGGACTAACGTTGCATCTCGATGATTCTTGTTCATTTAAAGAGCTGATCGAAGACTTAGAGATTAAGCTTTCCTTGAATCAGAAGCGGAATGATGATGTTCCGTTTGTTCCTGTTAAAGTAAAGATTGGTAATCGCTTTTTATCACAAGATCAAGAAGAAGAAATCAGGTCGATTATTCGAAATAAAAAACATTTAGTCGTAGATTTAATTGATAGTAATGTCATTACTAAACAAGAAGCAGAAGAGATGAGAAAGAAGCATGAAATCGTTTCTGTTGCTAAGGTGATTCGTTCTGGACAAGTTCTTAAGGTTGAAGGAGATCTTATGCTAGTCGGTGACGTGAATCCTGGAGCTACTGTGATTGCTGGAGGAAATATTTTTATCTTAGGCACTTTACGTGGAATTGCACATGCCGGTTTCAATGGAAGAAGAGATGCAATCATCACTGCGTCCGTTATGAAACCTACACAGCTTCGAATTGGTGATATCATGAATAGAGCACCAGACGCTGTTCAAACAGAAAACAATCTAATGGAATGTGCCTATGTGGACGATAATGAGACAATTGTAGTAGATAGATTGCAACAGTTAACTCATTTAAGACCTAATTTAACAAGGTTAGAAGGGGGAATCTAGCTGTGGGAGAGGCTATAGTTATTACATCAGGAAAAGGTGGAGTCGGAAAGACGACCACGTCTGCTAACGTAGGCACTTCCTTGGCTGTGCTAGGGAAACGAGTATGTTTAATAGATACAGATATTGGCCTGCGTAATCTAGATGTTGTTATGGGTCTTGAAAATCGCATCATTTATGACTTAGTTGACGTTATTCAGGGGCGTTGTAAGCTTAAACAAGCCTTAGTTAAGGATAAAAGATTCGATGACCATCTTTATTTACTGCCAGCAGCCCAAACAAGTGATAAAACCGCAGTAGAACCTAGCCAAATGAAGAATTTGGTAGAGGAGTTAAAACAGGATTTTGATTATATTATCATCGACTGTCCTGCCGGTATTGAACAAGGCTTTCAAAATGCTATTGCTGGAGCTGACAAAGCGATTGTTGTAACAACACCAGAAACTTCTGCAGTTCGAGACGCCGACCGCATAATTGGTTTACTTGAAAAAGAGGATGTCGAGCCACCACGTCTCATCGTAAACCGGATTCGGAATCATATGATGAAATCGGGAGAGATGCTTGATATTGATGAAATTGTGACACATCTCTCAATCGACTTAATCGGAATTGTCGCAGATGATGATGAAGTCATTAAGGCTTCAAATAGTGGTGAGCCAATTGCCTTAAATTCAAGCAGTAAAACAGCCATCTCATATCGAAATATAGCGCGAAGAATTTTAGGAGAGTCGATTCCACTTCAATCTCTTGAAAACGATCCTAAAGGGATGTTCTCAAAGATAAAGAAATTCTTTGGAGTACGTTAAACCACCTTACAAAATAAGGTGGTTTTTTATTATTGTAAAAAGATCTTCTTAAAGTGTTGCTACTATAAATTTAACTAAAGCTATGAGAATTTAGTCCTTCCCCGTCATATCTAAGAATCTAAATTAGGAGACTCTACCTATCGAGTTACTAAAATACAAAGGGATAAATTACCAGTTTTTGATTCGCCTAAATAATTCCAAAAAAATAAGAAGGAGAAAATAATCATTTTTGGAAAATAATTTGGAAATTCTTTACAAGTGAGACGTTCTACCTAACGAATAAATTAGTAATCTTTTTTTATCAAAGGTAAAGCAAAGTCCCTATTTTCTTGAAAAACCCCCAAAAAATATATAGTGAAACGAATATATATTACTTCGTACTAAACTCCTTATTTGTCTTTTTCCATATAATACAAATTAACCAAATTCTGAATCTTCAAACAAATAAGTCGTTTTTCGACACTTTTTTCATCTTTTTTTAGCTAAGGTTAATTCATACCTGTACTTCTACATAATGTTATTTCCGGATGGGAATACGCGGTATCTATCTTAGAGAAATGGGAAAAGACCCCGTAACATTGGAGTATAGGAATCTATCGAAAGGAGGAAATAATTCAGATCGTAAAAAAATAAAGGGAGGAAACTTGATGAGGAAAAAAGGGAAACGTAGGTTAACAAAGGTTGCAAGTATCGTAATGTGTGCGTTATTACTAGCACCTAGTGTAATGGCTTCGCAAACATTTGCTCAGGCAAAGGAACCTTCGACATCTTTTCTAGGAAATAAAAAGGATGTGGCTTCTAGTAAAATTTCTAAAAGCTTACAAGACCAATTCGCCGATGAGAAGATGGTTACTTTTCTTGTGAAATTCAAGGAACAAGTTGATTCCAAAAAAGTAGCAGATGAAGCAGCTAAAAAAGCTAGTATCCAAAAATCTACTGTAGCTAAAACAAAATCGATTAAACGAAACGCAATCGTCTCAGAGCTACGTACAACAGCAATCGAAACACAGGGTGAGGTTAAGGCATATCTTCAAAAAGAAGAGGCTTCCGGAAATGCAAAGGATATTAAATCCTTCTTCATTGTAAACGGAATGGCTGTTACGGCAACGAAAGATGTTATGGAGAAAATTGCATCGTTTCCTGAGGTTGAAAAAGTGTTACCTAATGAAACACGAACATTGCATGTTCCAGTAACAGAAAAGTCTGCAGTAGCAGTTGAATCCAAAGCGACCCCTCAAAACATTGAATGGAATATTGATCGTGTTGGGGCTCCGCAGGTTTGGGAGATGGGAATAGATGGAGCTGGTACGGTTGTCGCTAGCATTGATACGGGTGTTCAATGGAATCACCCAGCATTAATGGAGCAGTATCGTGGATATGATCCAGCTAATCCAAACAATCCTAACCACCAGTATAGCTGGTTTGATGCAACTGCTGGTCAATCTACTCCATATGATGATCTCGGTCACGGAACACATGTTACGGGGACTATGGTTGGCGCAGAGCCAAATGGTGCAAATCAGATTGGTGTTGCTCCAGGTGCTAAGTGGATTGCAGTTAAGGCATTTACAGATGCTGGAGGGTCCGATATTGACTTATTAGAAGCAGGGGAATGGATTATCGCTCCTGGTGGTAATCCGGATATGGCTCCTGATGTTGTTAACAATTCATGGGGTGGAGGACCTGGTTTAGATGAATGGTATCGTCCAATGGTGCAAAACTGGAGAGCAGCCGATATTTTCCCAGAGTTTTCTGCTGGTAATACAACTTTATTTAATCCAGGTGGCCCAGGCTCAATTGCTACACCAGCAAACTATCCTGAATCGTTTGCAACAGGAGCTACAGATATCAATGATCGTTTGGCAGGTTTCTCGTTACAAGGTCCTTCACCATATGAAGGAGATATTAAACCAGATATTTCAGCTCCAGGTGTGAATATTCGTTCTTCAGTTCCTGGTAGTGGATATGAAGGTGGCTGGAATGGAACATCAATGGCAGGTCCGCATATTTCTGCTATTGTAGCTTTATTAAAACAAGCAAATGCATCATTAACGATTGAACAAATTGAAGAGATTATTACTTCAACTGCAACGCCTTTAACTGACGGTACTTTTCCAGAATCACCTAACTTTGGTTATGGCTATGGTTTGGCTAATGCCTATCTAGCTGTATCTTCAGTTGCTTCTGGACTAGGGAAAATTAAAGGTCAAGTTGCAAAAGATGGTGTGGATGAAGAGGCTCCAACGTTTGAACATGCAGCTCCTTCTGAAACCTATGCAGGAATGGAATTACCACTTTCTATTTCAGTACAAGACAATGTAAGCATTACAACTGTTGTGCTTCAATATGAAAATCAAGATGGTGAATGGGTGAATGTTACAGCTACTCAGACATCAGGAACGTACAATGAAGGAACATTTGAAGCAGTGATTCCAGGGGAAGACATTGCAGAGCCTTCTGTTTCATATCGATGGCAGGTTGTTGATTTTGGTCAAAATGACGTAACGACTGATGAATATGAAGTTACTGTACAGCCGGGTATTTCAGTAGGTTATTTCCAAGACTTTGAATCTACTCCTGTAGGTTGGTTCTCTTATGGTGCGGAGGATACTTGGCAATGGGGTGCTCCAACAAGTGGACCAAATAGTGCGCATTCTGGAGAAAAAGTATATGCTACAAATCTAGCTGGACAATATAATAGCCGCGCAAATATGACACTTGTGATGCCACCAATTGACCTACCTGAAGGTCCAGCATACCTGCAATACATGAACTGGTTTAATCTTGAACGTAACTGGGATTACGGCCATGTATTTGTATCTACTGATATGGAAAATTGGACACAATTACTACGTATCACAGATACATCTTCTGGATGGCAATCTGCAGAAATTGATTTATCAGATTATGCGGGACAGCGTGTATATATTGGCTTCAATGTAACAACGGATGGAAGTGTTACACGTGATGGCTGGTACATTGATGATGTACGCCTTTCGAATGAGCAACAGCCAGGTCAAAGTAAAGCCCAATTAGGAGTACAGCCTACGAAGGGTGACAGCGCGGATAGAGGGGATAGCTCAGTTTCTCTTAAAGAAGGAGAAAAAGTTGATCCTGCAAAAATTCAGCCAGAAGGTTCTTACATCGACTTCAAGGAAGTAGATGTTAAAGAAACTAGCCCACAAGCTTTACCTTTAAATGCTCAAGTGAGTGTATTAGAATCGGGCAGGTCTGTTACAACTAATCCAGCCACCGGAGCTTATGAATTAATTCACGGCACAGGTGATTTTACAGTAGTTGCTGAAAGCTACGGATATCATGCAGCACAACAAACTGTAACAGTCGAGGCAGATGGTGAAGCAGTAGCAAACTTTGTTTTAGAGGAGAAAGCACAAGGAACAGTGACAGGCACGATTACAAATGCGGCAACAGGTGAACCTGTTTCAGGTGCAACTCTCTTACTCGTAGAGGATGCAAATGTTAGTCCTGTTGAGACAGATGAAAATGGTCAGTATTCACTTACTGCATATGAAGGTACGTATACTGTTCGTGTAATGGCACCTTCCTATTATAGTGAATCATTTGAAGTTGTTCTCGAAGGAAATGGTGAAGTGGCACAAAACATAGAATTAAGACCATTCATTGGATATCCAGGTGAAATTGGTTATGACGATGGAACTGCAGAAAATGCACGTGCTTTCTATGATGCTGGTAACGGCTGGGCAGTGAAAATGTCATTAAATGAAGGTCAAAATGCTGCTCTTGTTACAGGAGGACAATTCCGTTTCTGGGATACAACATGGCCAACTCCAGGAGGAACTGATTTCAAAGTAGAAGTATGGGATGCAACTGGAACAGATGGAGCGCCAGGTAAAAAGCTTGCTGGGCCAATTGATGCAACTGCTCTACGAACTGGTGAATGGACAAATGTGGACCTTGCAGCTGAAGGAATCATCGTAGAAGGAGACTTCTACATGGTATACATTCAAGCAGATCCAAATCCAAATGCACCAGGACTTGGGACCGATGAAGATGGGGAGTATTCAGGTCGTAGCTGGCAGTTTGTTGGAGGAGCCTGGTCATTAGCTCCAGAGGCTGAAGGTAATTACATGATTCGTGCAACAGTTAATTATGAGGTAACGGCTCCGACCATTACTTCTCCAATTACAGGAGCTTACACGAACGAATCAACTGTTACTGTTGAAGGAAAGGCAGCCCCTACAACAACTGTTCATATCTTTAACAATGAGGAAGAAGTAGCGACAACGGACACAACTGATGCAGGTACTTTCTCTGTGGATGTTGAATTGCAAGATGGTGAGAATTCACTAACAGCTAAGGCATCAACTGACACGGGTATTACCGATGCATCAGAACCTGTAGTTGTTGTGCTTGATCAAACATCTCCGGAACTCGCAATCACAAGCCCAGAAGATGGTGCAAAGACAAATAAAGAAACGGTAACTGTAACAGGTAATGTACAGGATGAGAATATTGAATCTGTGACAGTAAACGGAGAGAATGCAACGATTACAGACGGTAGTTTCTCAAAACGCATTTTAGTTGAAAATGGCGAAAATAATATCGAGGTCGTTGCTACTGATAAAGCAGGTAATACAACTACTAATCAAGTTACGTTGACGGCTAAATTCGGTGAAATTACTATAGCTGACCTTAAACCTACTGAGGATGTACATTTGAAATCAGGTGAAAGTGTGAAGATTGAATTCACAACTGAACCTGGATTAAATGCAACCTATGCGATTCGCTTACCTTTAACGAACGCTAAAGCTGATCTTAGCAATGCTACAGAACTTCCAATACAAGAGGTATCACCGGGTGTATACGAAGGGTATTGGACAGCAATTTCAAGCGTTGTAGCCGAAGGTGCTGAAATTGAGGTTATTGTAAGGGATGAATTTGGAAACGAGGCACGACAAGTAGCAACTGGTAAGCTGTTTATCAATGTACAAGAAGATGATGGCAAGCCAGGAAAAGGTAAGCCGGGAAAACCAGGAAAGCCAGGTAAACCTGACAAACCAGGAAAGAATAAATAGTTTTTTAAAGGGAGAGGAGGATGCAGAGAAATCGCATCCTTCTTTTTCGATGATAATTAAATGAAAGATAGATCATTTGATTACAAGTGTTTCAAATTGTCATAACTGACGTCCTTCAATCATAAACTTGTACAAATAATATGGACAAGGGATGATGTGAATATATGAGTAATCGAGCGAATGAAATTAGAAGACGGATTGCGAAGAGAAAGCGTTCCAGATACCCGAGCCCCACTAATCCACATAAGACAGTTCCTCCCTTTTTAGCAAATGATGAGGAACGATTTGGAGGCAGTACTTACGCCTCTTTCGATGGGGGTGGACCTGGAGATGGAGGCCATCCACTCTTTCGAAAAGAAGTTTTTTTATTTAAGGTACTTCTGTCAGCAATCCTCGTGTTGTCAATTGGAATTATATTTAAAAATCAGTCACCAAATTTTGAAAAAGTCCGGCATTTTGTATCTAGTACAATGGAAACTGAATTTCAATTTGCGGCAGTAACCGAATGGTATAAAGATACATTTGGCAGTCCACTTGCTTTACTTCCTATTAATCAAAACAAAGGGCAGGTTGATACATCAGAACCTGGTAAATATGCCCTTCCTGCAGCTGGAACAGTGACTGAAACCTTTGAGGCGAATGGTCAAGGGATTATGGTTGAAACGGACAGCAAAGTAGTAGAAGCAATGAATGCAGGAAATGTGACGGAAGTTGCAGTTAAAGGTGATCTAGGCAAAACAGTTGTTATCCAGCATAGTGATGGAACTGAAACTTGGTATGGAAATCTAGGATCAGTAGATGTAAAACTATATGATTATGTAGAAACAGGACAAGAGGTAGGGAAGGTACAAGACCCAAAAGGGGAGAACAAAGGTACGTATTATTTTGCAATAAAGCAAGGTGAAACATTTATTGACCCGATACAGGTGATAAAATTTGAATAATTACGTAAAACTTCTAAGAAAAATAGAAATACATCCACTACTCTGGCTTATCGTTGCAATTGCAGTTGTTACTGCACATTTTAGAGAGCTATTGATGCTGTTTTTAATCATATTGGTCCACGAAATGGGACATGCTGCATGTGCCCATTTTTTTTCATGGAGAATTAAAAAAATTCAGCTCCTGCCATTTGGTGGAGTGGCAGAGATGGATGAACACGGAAATCGTCCCTTGAAGGAAGAACTCCTCGTGATATTAGCAGGGCCCCTACAACACATTTGGTTAGTGGCTGTTGCATATTGCTTGTTTTTGGGTTCAGTCATCTCCCCAAAAACATTTGATCTTTTTCTATATCATAACTTAGTGATTCTTATCTTTAACCTTCTTCCGATTTGGCCATTAGATGGAGGAAAACTGCTTTATTTGTTTTTTTCTTATAAGCATTCTTTTTTTGAGGCACATAAACGGATGCTTTTTGTATCTTGCTTGATAGCTGGGCTCATTTTAATTGGAATGTTACTCTATAGCCCGAACAATCTAAATCTATGGGTAATTTTATCCTTCCTATTCTTTTCAATTATTATGGAATGGAGAAAGAGGCATTATGTCTTCATGAGATTCTTACTGGAACGCTACTACGGTAAGCAGGACACCTTTACGAAATTGAAGCCACTCGTAGTGGACGAAACAGAAATGGTATATTCTGTTCTTTCGATGTTCCAACGAGGTTGTAAACACCCCATTGTCATTAGAAAGGACGGAGAAAACCAACAGCCGCTTGATGAAAATGAGCTACTATATGCCTATTTTAATGATAAAAAGATTACTCAACCTGTCGGTGAGCTTCTCTACTTGTATTGACATTTCCAAATGAGGTACATTAAAGGAAAGATGTAACTAATATTCAGCAGAAGTTCACCACTTCTACTGAATTAAGTTACAGCCTCCGGCAGATGCCTCGATTTTTTAGCGGAAATTTTTCGAGCAAGGTCGAAAAAAATCGGGCGGCAAATACGCCAAGGCGCATATGATTGTTAAAGCGAGGATTAAGAGTTTGAAGACAATTATTATAAATGTTAAAACAAGTGAAAAACGAGTAGCTGTAGTAGAGGATCATAAAGTTCTAGAATTGAATATCCAACAACCCAAACATAAAGAAATCGTTGGAAATTTATATAAGGGGCGAGTGATTGACGTCCTACCAGGTATGCAAGCGGCCTTTGTTGATATTGGTATAGGCAGAAACGGCTATATCGGGCGAGAGCAGCTTGCTTCCTACCATCTTTCGCCCCCTAGTGAAAAAGATAAAAGTATAGCTCATTTTGTTAGACAAGGTGAGGAAATCATTGTTCAAGTTACGAAAGAAGGGACAGAGCGGAAAGGTCCCAAACTAACTGGACTAATTGAGTTTCCTGGAACTTCCCTTGTCTATTCGCCATTTGGGAATTATGTAGCTGTCTCGAGGAAAATGAAAGAGGAAGAAGAAAGAGATAGATGGCGTAATTTTGGAAAAACATATCTTGAAAAATCAGAAGGTCTCATTATCCGGACTGCTTGTGAAAATCAGGATGAATCAATCATTCTAAAGGAGCTTAAATTTCAAAGAAGCCGCTTCAATTCTATATTTGAAAAGCAAAAACAACTTAAGCCTCCAAGTCTTTTATTTGATGCCAATAATCTTGTTGATAAAATTTTATTTGAGCATCAGCTTGAACAAATTAAGGAAATTGTAATTGATGAAGCGCAAGAATATAAACAAATAAAGGACCTATTAGGCGAAGAAAAAGTCTCTTTTTTTCGAGGAAAAGAAAACATTTTTTCTTTTTACGGTATTGAGCGGGATATTGAAAAAGCACTTAAACATATTGTATGGCTAGATAATGGGGCTTACTTATTAATTGAGCAGACAGAGGCTTTAACTATAATCGATGTAAATACTGGAAAGTTTCAAGGAAAAGAAAATTTGCGAGATACGGTGTTTAAAACAAATATCGCAGCAGCAAAAGAAATTGCTTCCCAATTAAGGCTTAGAGATATTAGTGGTATTGTCTTGGTTGATTTTATTGATATGAAGTATAATGATGAACGCCAAAAAGTCATCCAATCCTTACGCTCTGTAGCGAAGGAGGATCGAAATCGAATGACTATTCATGGCTTTACTTCTCTAGGTATTCTTGAGCTAACCCGAAAGAAAACACGTCAAGATCTCTCAGGAATATTGCAGACGAGTTGTCCTACTTGTTCAGGTACAGGACGGGTAGATTCTGCAGAAACGATTGCTTTCAAACTAGAGCGTGAGTTATGGGAATATCAAGGCATGGACCACGACGCTATTTGGATTGAAACAACCGCAGAAGTAAAACAAGTCCTGCTCGGAGAAAACACTAATCATAAGAAACGTTTGGAAGAAGCCTTGTCTTTTCATATTTATATTACTGAAATGGTTTCCCCACGACATGAATATTTCATTAGACATATAGGAACCATCGATGAAGTGAAAGAAAGGCTTAATAATCGATTCTAATTTAAGAAATGATTGACTCCAACTTGTCTTTATGATAATATTTTCATGTTATTGTTTGTAGCACCCACTGCTACAACCGCTCATTCCAGGTAGTTAAGTTTCCATCAATGGAGCGCCTGTGTATTGGCGAGTCTTAGTCATACTATTAGGAGGTGCAAATATGTACGCAATTATTGAAACTGGCGGTAAGCAAATCAAAGTTCAAGAAGGCCAAGAAATCTATGTTGAAAAGCTTGACGTAGAACAAGGTGGAACAGTTACTTTTGACAAGGTTTTATTCGTAGGTGGCGAAAACGTAAAAGTTGGTAGCCCAACTGTTGAAGGTGCAACTGTTACAGCTAAAGTTGAAAAGCAAGGTCGCGCTAAGAAGATCATTGTTTTCAAATACAAGGCTAAAAAGAACTACCGTAAAAAACAAGGTCATCGTCAACCTTACACTAAAGTTACAATCGAAAAAATCAACGCATAAGGCTTTCTATCATGATAAAAATAACTATTAATCGTAATAGTTCTGGTAGAATCGACTCGTTTACAATGAGTGGACATGCCGAATATGATGTTCCTGGAAAGGATATCGTTTGTGCAGGTGCCTCAGCCGTTGCTTTTGGTGCTATTAATTCAATATATGCTCTATGTAAAGTAGAGCCGATATTGGAGCAAGAAAAAAATGGATTCCTCCGCTGTCAAATTCCTCAACTCGAGGATGAGACAACGAGGGAAAAGGTGCAGCTTCTTCTAGAGGGAATGCTTGTATCCTTACAGACGATTGAACTTGATTATGGACAATATATGAAAATTCAATCATAAAAAAACTTCATTAATAGGAGGTGGACAATAATGTTCGTAAGATTAGACCTTCAATTCTTCGCTTCTAAAAAAGGGGTAGGTAGTACTAAAAACGGTCGTGATTCAATCTCGAAACGACTTGGTGCAAAACGTGCTGACGGTCAATTCGTAACTGGTGGATCAATTTTATACCGTCAACGTGGTACTAAAATTTACCCAGGAGTAAACGTTGGCCGTGGTGGTGACGACACTCTATTCGCAAAAGTTGACGGAGTTGTTAAATTTGAGCGTGTAGGCCGTGACCGCAAACAAGTAAGTGTATACCCAGCTGCGCAAGAAGCGTAATCGTATAAAACTCTAACCTTAAGGTTAGAGTTTTATTTTTTATTGAAGAATCCTGATTGTAGAATGTAGTGTTATTTTTCAAGGTTTGATATAATTTTTAGACAAGATTCGAAATCTAAATGTTGTCTTTTGACACATTGAAATTTAGGGGAAATGACATGAATAAAAATTGGAGTACGATTGAAGTTTTAAAACATACACGTCACGATTGGTTAAATAAAATTCAGCTAATCAAAGGGAACATCTCACTAAATAAAATTGATCGGGTTAAAACGATAATTGAAGAAATTGTTATAGATGCTCAAAATGAAACACATCTTACAAATTTACAAATTCCAAACTTTGCTGCACTTATTATGACCCTAAATTGGGAGCCTCATAAATATCAATTGGACTATGATGTTGTCGGTGATATTCGAAATTTATCAAACTACGATTTGAAACTAACAGAATGGTGTTCGCAATTTTTTGCCATACTGGAAGAAGCGGTAGATGATATGGGAGAAAATCATTTATCCCTCACTATAGACTGTTCATTAGAAGAAACTCGATTCTTTTTTGATTTTAGTGGAATACTAAAAGATAGGGAATACCTAACAAATTGGTTAACTACGATAAGCCAATCAGATCAATTCCCGCAAATTACAGAGTATAAAGTACATAATGAAGAAGTAAGTATAACAATACATATTGCATGAAAATTTAGGTGCATAAATAACCGGAGGTAAGAGATGTTTGTTGATCAAGTCAAAGTGTATGTAAAAGGTGGAGACGGTGGTAACGGGATGGTTGCTTATCGTCGTGAGAAATACGTTCCAATGGGCGGTCCTGCTGGTGGAGATGGTGGAAAAGGCGCGGACGTCATTTTTGAGGTTGAAGAAGGTTTAAGAACCTTGATGGACTTCCGATACCAGCGCCATTTTAAGGCAAAACGTGGGGAACACGGAATGTCAAAGAATCAGCACGGAAAAAACGCAGAGCCGATGGTTGTAAAGGTCCCTCCTGGCACAGTCGTAACAGATGATGATACAGGTGTGGTTATTGCAGATTTAACACAGCATGGCCAAAGAGCGGTCATTGCTAAAGGTGGTCGTGGTGGAAGAGGAAATTCTCGATTTGCAACACCAGCCAATCCAGCACCAGAAATTGCTGAAAATGGTGAACCAGGACAGGAACGTTATATAAGACTTGAACTTAAAGTTTTAGCTGATGTTGGTCTTGTTGGTTTTCCAAGTGTCGGAAAGTCTACTCTATTATCCGTTGTTTCTGCAGCAAAACCAAAAATTGCAGAGTACCATTTTACAACGATTGTACCAAACTTGGGCGTTGTTGAAACAGAGGATGGACGCAGTTTTGTGATGGCTGACCTTCCTGGTTTAATTGAAGGGGCTCACCAAGGCATCGGGCTTGGACATCAATTTTTAAGACATATTGAACGAACAAGAGTCATTGTTCATGTAATTGATATGTCAGCAATGGAAGGACGCGATCCTTACGAAGATTATGTCACCATTAATCAAGAATTAAAGGAGTACAATCTTCGTTTAACTGAACGTCCACAAGTGGTGGTCGCAAATAAAATGGATATACCTGAAGCTGAAGAAAATTTAAAAACATTTAAAGAGAAGCTCCAGGATGATGTGAAAATTTTTCCAATTTCGGCAATAACGAGACAAGGTCTCCGCGACTTATTATTCACGATTGCAGATCTACTTGAAACGACCCCAGAATTTCCACTTGAGGTCGAGGAAGATACGAGCAATCACCGCGTGATGTATCGTCACGAAAAAGAAGAAGTGGATTTTGTTATTTCGCGTGAAAGTGACGGCTCATTTGTGATTTCTGGAGAACGAGTCGAAAAACTCTTTAAGATGACTGATTTTTCAAGAGATGAGTCTGTAAAACGATTCGCTCGCCAATTGCGAGGAATGGGAATCGACGACGCATTGCGTGAAAAAGGTGCAAAACACGGGGATATCGTAAAATTACTTGAATATGAATTTGAATTTATAGAATAAAATAACGTGTTCATAAGAAGGGAAGTAGGGGGGAGTAGCTTACATGGATGGCAAATTCTATCTTGTTCGTGAGGATGTACTTCCAGAAGCAGTTCGTAAAACATTGGATGCAAAGGAACTATTAGACAGTGGAGAAGCACAATCTATTGCAGAAGCAACACAGAAAGTGGACTTAAGTAGAAGTGCTTATTACAAATATAAAGACACTGTCTTCCCTTTTCATACGACTGTTAAGGAAAAAATCATTTCATTGTTTTTTCATCTAGAGGACCGGTCTGGTACCCTTTCTCAATTGTTAAGAACTGTAGCAGATACTGGTTGTAATGTGTTAACAATCCACCAAACAATTCCGCTTAGGGGAAAAGCGAATGTAACACTCTCATTAAACACATCAGGCATGCATGGTGAAGTAACTGACCTCCTAACTAGACTTCGTAAACTTGAATTTGTTGATAAAGTTGAAATTCTTGGAACAGGAGCATAGGGGGAAGAACGATGAACATTACAAATGTAGGGTTTTTAGGACCGAATGCTACATTCACAGCACAAGCGGTTGCGGCATTGTTTCCTGGTAAGGAAAACAAACCATATCGAACAATCCCTGCATGTATTGATGCAGTAGAGAACGGGGAAGTGGATGTGGCTGTCGTTCCAATTGAAAATACGATTGAAGGAACGGTTAATTTAACAATTGATTATCTAATTCATGTAAAACAACTTAAAATTATTGGTGAAGTGATCATTCCAATCAAACAGCATTTAATGGTGCATCCCAACAATACAAATAATTGGGAAGATGTACAAGGCATCTATTCACACCCTCATGCAATCGCACAATGCCATAAATTTTTATATAAACATTTTCCAAATATACAGCCCATTGAAACAAGTTCAACAGGTGCAGCCGCTAAATTTGTAAGTGAGCATCCAGAGCAGAATCATGCCGCTATTGCAAACTCATTTGCGGCAAAGGAATATGGATTAACAATTGTAAAACATGATATACATGATTTTGATAATAATCATACGCGCTTTGTTGTCTTACATAAAGAGATGTTAGATTTAGATCTAGTTATGGAAAATACAGGAGAAAAAACAACCTTGATGGTTACATTGCCTTCCGACCAGGCCGGGGCATTACATCAGGTATTGTCCGTTTTTGCCTGGAGAAAGTTAAATTTGTCTAAAATCGAATCAAGGCCTATGAAAACTGGTCTTGGTAATTATTTATTTTTAATTGATATTGAACAAAGAATGGATGAAATTTTAATCCCAAGTGCAATTGCAGAATTAGAAGCTTTAGGGAGTGGAGTGACTGTATTAGGTAGTTATCCATATTATCGAATTTAGACTCGACATTTAGTCGAGTCTCTTTTTTTATATACTTTTTATGCTTGACCAACCCTCATGCTGTACATAATTTGTGAAGCCTATGCATAAGTTGTGATGAGAAATAGTGGCAATTTGCCTATTTTGACATAGTATGTATTGACTTATGTATAGGAGGGGAAAATCGCGTGAAGATCCATATCGTTCAAAAAGGCGACACCTTATGGGAAATTTCGAAAAAATATGGGGTCGACTTCCAAGAACTAAAAGCTGTCAATACTCAGTTAAGTAATCCTGATATGATTATGCCTGGTATGAAAATTAAGGTGCCAACCGGAACTGTTCATGTAAAAAAAGAAGCCCAAATTGGTGGAGCTAAAAAAGAAGCTCAAATTAATGTAGCACCGAAAGAGGAACAAATTCAGCATCCGTTTGCTGAAATCGCACCACAACCATTTCCAGTAATCGATTTTGAAGAGGAGCTACCAGAGGTTGAGGAGGAAGTAAAGGGTGTTGAGACAGGGCCATATATTCCTCAAATGCCGCAAATGCCACAAATGCCAGTAATGCCGCAGATGCCAGTTGCACCACCACAGATGCCAGTAATGCCGCAAATGCCACAATATCAGCCACTAGAAATTGATATCAATAACTTTAATCTGATGGGGCTGGGGATGCCGCAAATTCCTACACCACCAACCAATGTTTTACCTGGGATGATGGCACCGGAAGAAGATTTTGAACTAGAAGAAGATTTTGAAGCCGAAATGCCGCAAATGCCACAAATGCCGCAAATGCCACAAATGCAGCAAATGCCACAGATGCCGTTACAACAGCCAGCTATGTTTAATAATTGTGTGCCAATTACGCCAGTTATGCCTGGGTACGGTTTTAATTATGTACCAGGGTTTCAGGGAGGATTCCCACCACAACAAGGGCCTTTTAATCCGATGGGAGGATTCCCTCGAACAGAAGGGGTAAAAGAGGAAGTAAAAGAAGAAATCGCTCCGGTACAAATGGCGCCAGTACAAATGCCACCGCAATATCCATTTGAAATCGATATTAACAATTTCAATATTATGCAAGCACAAATGCCACAAATGGTCGCAGGTGTAGAAGATGAATTTGAAGATGTGCCTGAAATGCAACAAATGCCACAAATGGCACCAATGCAGGCACCACCGTTACCAATGGGACCGTGTGTACCAGTTACTCCGGTAATGCCTGGTTATGGATTTAATGGAGGTTTCCCAGGACCTGCTGGATTTGGACCTAATATGCCAATGCAAGTTGGACCACAAGCTGTAAGTCCAGCGATGGCTAACAATCCTGGACCAGGTTTTGCGGGACCAATGAATCCGCAAATGATGCCATCACAATTTTATAATAAAAAAGATTGTGGCTGTGGTGGACCGAAGCCTCCATTTGCAGGACAATTCCCGCAACAAGGCTACCCAATGCAACCAGGATTTCAAGGACAATTCCAACCACCATTTCAACCTCAGTTCCAAGGTGGTGGATTCCCAGGATATCAGAGTGCACCGTTTGGAATGAATCCAAATCAGCAAATGCCGTTTAACCCAATGTTTAACATGCCAGATGTTGACGATGACTTAGACGATTAATATAAAACATATAATGAAGGGCGAATAAATCATACATTCGTCCTTGTATTTTTTTAGTATTTGTTTAAAAAGTACATTCTAAAAAGGGGAAAAATAAAAAACGGACTTGACTGTCCAAGATTTAAACAACCTGCAAAAAACTAACAGAAATAATCCCTCTTTGGATAAGCCAACCTAATGATGAACATATAGATATGTTCAAAAGGTCAAAGGGGGTTATTGTATTGAGGAAAATACTCTATACAGTTTCGACTGCAGCATTATTACTTGGTGGTCTAACGGCTTGTAATACCGATAATCAAGGGGCAGGTCCAAATAAGGATTATAATGATAATGCTAGACCAATCGGTTATTACTCGAATGAAAATAATCGAAATAATGAAGATGGAAATGGAAACCGTCTTCGTGATAATGATGGTCCATTAACAGAAATTATGGATCGCAATGGGAATAACAGGAATGACCGTACCGGCATCATGAACAATAGAAATGACAATAACAAGCGCACTCGCATCATGAACAACAGAAATGACAATAACAATACCGGTATGGTAAATAACAATGATAAAACAAGAAAAAATCGTCCCGGGATCATGAACTATCGCGAGGAACAACGTCGAAATGGTATCATGAATAACCGTAACGGTCGAACAATTAACCCTTTTAATGATGGTAACCCAAATACAATGTATGAAAATGGCCATGGACATGCCGATCAAAACTATCACAGCCATCTGAATGACAATAACCATAGAGTACAAACATATGGATATTATAATGACAATGGAAACTTAGTTCGTAAAATTTCTGAACGTGCTTCAAAGGTTAAAAACGTTGACGATGCTCGTGTCATCGTAACAGACGATAACGTCTTAGTTGCTGTTGATACGAACGATAATACAAATCGTAATAATGTCCAAGACGCTGTAGAAAGAGCGGTACAGCCATTAGCTGGTAAACGAAATATCAATGTTGTGACAGATGAAGGCACTTTTTCACGAGTACGTGATATCGATAATGATATTCGTAACGGGAATAGACGTGAAACAATTGATGCTGACATAAAAGACCTTTTTGACAACATTGGCGATGCTATTAGTGAGCCATTCACAAACAATAATAGGGGTTAATGTAATTTAATGTGGGTGTCCTTAGGGACATCCTTTTTTTATGGGAAATTTTTTCAAAAAACATTGGATATTCTTGTTAATAATGGTCAAACTAATATGTGTAGGACGGTCATATACAAGTATAAAAAAGAGTTGGCAACTAATTGTAAGAGGTGATGCCAAAATGAAAAAGATTGTAAAAGTAATCGTTTGTCTAGCGGTTGTTTTTATATTACCTAGCTTTTCAGGAATTGGTGCCGAGTTGAAAGAAGAAAACAATGATTCTGTTCAAGAGGTAACCGGTCCATTAGAAATCACTGTAATTCTTGAACGTGTTTATGTAGACGGCGAGGTAAGTGAAGAAATAATAAAAGAAACAATCTTATCTATGGAAGATTTTTGGGCACAATATGAGGATTGGAACCTAGTCCATCAAGATGATACTCAGGTTGTTTTTCAACAACGAATAGACGATATTTCACCTTTGCTTAAAACAAATGGCTATTTTGGTATAACGGAAGATGGAATTTTATCTATTTTTAATGGAAAACCAGATGAATCGGAAAAGGTTATCCAATCATTCTTTCAGATTGATGTTGAGAAGCTTGAAAGCTACCAACATGATTTACTGAAAAAAGGAATCAAAATAGGAACAAAAGATGAGTACATTAATGTCATTGAAACCTATAAAACCTATACATCCTCCCCTTAATATATAACATTTTTCAAGAGACTAGACTCCTTCTAGTCTCTCTTTTATTTTTAGTCTTTTTTTGACGAATATGATAAAATGGGGTACAGCAAAGTAGGGGAGAGAATAAGTTTGATTGAATTTATTAAAGGGACGGTTGACTACATAAATCCGGAATATATCGTTATCGAAAATAATGGGGTAGGCTACCAAATCCTTACACCAAATCCGTTTATTTTTAAAAGAGAGAATAAGGAAATTGTTTATACATATCAGCATGTAAGAGAAGATATATTAGCACTTTATGGCTTTAAGACACGTGAGGAGCGTGCTTTATTTTTGAAACTCCTAAATGTTACAGGGATTGGTCCAAAGGGAGGACTCGCGATTTTGGCTTCGGGGGAACCGGAACAAGTCATTCGTGCAATTGAAAACGAGGACGAGAAATTCCTTGTAAAGTTTCCAGGTGTAGGTAAAAAGACAGCTCGACAAATAATACTAGATCTTAAAGGAAAGCTCCATGACCTTATGCCAACACTCCATCCCGATTTGTTTAGTGAAGATCATGAGTTTGTGGACAATACAAGTCACACAGAAATTGATGAAGCAGTTGAAGCCCTTAAAGTGTTAGGTTATGCGGAAAGAGAAATCAATAAAGTTTTGCCAGAGCTAAGAAAAGAAAAGCTCTCAACTGATCAATATATTAAAAAGGCTTTACAAAAGCTATTAAAATAAGGAGGATGCTTGAATGGAGGACAGAATCGTTTCAGGAAGTGCCAATTACGAAGAGTCAGCAATCGAGCAAAGCCTCAGACCACAAACCTTAGCTCAATATATTGGTCAAGAAAAGGTGAAATCAAATTTATCGATTTTTATTGAAGCAGCTAAAATGAGACAAGAAACCCTGGACCATGTATTATTATATGGGCCTCCAGGACTTGGGAAAACAACTCTAGCTACGATTATTGCAAATGAAATGGGCGTAAATATTCGGACAACCTCAGGGCCTGCAATTGAAAGGCCGGGGGATTTAGCGGCTATATTGACAGCACTTGAACCAGGTGATGTCCTTTTTATTGACGAAATTCATCGTCTCCAAAGGTCCATCGAGGAGGTTTTATATCCTGCGATGGAGGATTTCTGTTTGGATATCGTGATTGGAAAGGGAGCGGGAGCACGTTCTGTTCGACTCGACTTACCACCCTTTACTTTAGTTGGAGCGACAACACGTGCTGGATCATTATCAGCACCTCTTAGGGATCGATTTGGGGTACTTAGTCGACTTGAATATTACACTGAAAATCAATTAGCTGATATCGTAACAAGAACAGCGGAATTGTTGGATGTAGAAATTGATGGACAAGCGGCACACGAAATAGCAAGACGATCAAGAGGGACACCAAGAATTGCGAACCGTTTACTAAGGCGAGTAAGGGACTTCGCACAGGTACGCGGTAATGGTACAATAACTACACAAATGGCAGATTCAGCCTTAGAATTGCTACAAGTAGACCGTTTAGGACTTGATCATATTGACCATAAATTACTTAGAGGGATCATTGAGAAGTTTCGTGGTGGTCCAGTTGGTCTTGAGACAATTGCAGCAACGATTGGCGAGGAAGCACATACAATTGAAGATGTTTATGAGCCTTACCTTCTGCAAATTGGTTTCTTGCAACGAACCCCACGTGGTCGTATTGTAACAGAACTGGTATATCGACATTTTCAAATTGAGGTTCCAAAGGAGTAATGACCTAATCATATACGCCTTGGCGTATATGCGCCCGATTTTTTTCGAGTTCGCTCGAAAAATTACCTTTGAAAAATCGTGGCATCCGCCGGAGGCTTTTTAACTTTATTCAATTAAGTTTTTTCCTACACGAAAATTGACTTACAAATAGATGCCTTCGTTCCAATACCTTATAAGGAGTGAATAAAGTTAAAATGGGTAAAATGCTAATGATAATGGGAATTCTACTATTAGTAGTCGGGTTTATTATGCATTTTATAGGAAAACTACCTGGGGATATTGTCGTGAAAAAAGGGAATACCACATTTTATTTTCCAATCGTTACATCTATTGTAATTAGTATTGTATTATCATTAATTTTTTACGTATTTGGTAAGTTTCGTTAGAAAGTTAGTAGAAATTAGGTGGAAATATGAAAGTAGATTTATTTGATTTTGAGTTACCAGAGGAATTAATCGCACAAACTCCGTTGGAAGATCGAGAGTCTTCGCGCTTAATGGTAGTAGACAAAGAGACAGGGGCAATCACCCATACTCATTTTCGTTCAATCCTATCCTATCTAA
Organism: Fredinandcohnia onubensis; assembly: GCF_002734285.1. GTDB lineage: Bacteria > Bacillota > Bacilli > Bacillales > Bacillaceae_L > Ferdinandcohnia > Ferdinandcohnia onubensis_A. The sequence continues at coordinate 278,787 of NZ_NSEA01000003.1, forward strand.
ATAAAGGAGATTGCCTAGTCCTAAACGATACACGCGTGTTGCCAGCAAGACTGTATGGAGTAAAAGAGGACACAGGTGCAAAAGTAGAAGTCCTACTTTTAAAACAAAAAGACGGTGATAGTTGGGAGACACTTGTTAAGCCTGCAAAACGTGTGAAAGAAGGTACTGTATTAACCTTTGGTGACGGACGATTAAAAGCAACGTGTACGGCAATTGGTGATCATGGTGGAAGAATGTTGAGCTTTCATTATGAAGGTATTTTTTATGAGGTTTTAGAAGCCTTAGGTGAGATGCCACTGCCCCCTTATATTCATGAGCAATTGGATGACAAAGAACGATATCAAACTGTGTATGCAAAGCATCGTGGTTCAGCAGCAGCACCTACAGCTGGCCTGCATTTTACAGAAGAGCTTTTACAGCAAATCCGTGACCAGGGAGTACATACAGCCTTTATTACCTTGCATGTTGGGTTAGGAACATTTCGTCCCGTAAGTGCAGACACAATTGAAGATCATGATATGCATTCTGAATTTTATCAAATGACAGAGGAAACTGCTAATTTACTAAATGGGGTAAAAGCAAATGGTGGGAAAATTATTTCTGTAGGAACTACCTCAACTAGAACCCTTGAAACGATTGTGAAAAATAATGGCAAATTCGTAGAATCTAGCGGTTGGACGAATATATTTATATACCCTGGATATCAATATGAGGCAATAGATGGTCTTATAACAAACTTCCATCTTCCAAAATCAACATTGATCATGCTTGTTAGTGCACTGGCTGGACGTGAGAATATCCTCCATGCGTATAACGAAGCAGTAAAAGAACGGTACCGATTCTTTAGCTTTGGGGACGCCATGCTAATTAAATAAGACACATTGCAAATTAGATATTTCGGATGGTGAGTTATATATTCACCCACGATAAAGGAGACATATAAGTGACAGCAATAAGATACGAACATATTAAGACCTGTAAGCAAACAGGTGCGAGACTAGGAATTGTACATACCCCGCACGGTTCTTTTGAAACACCTGCATTCATGCCAGTGGGAACACTTGCAACCGTAAAGACAATGTCACCAGAAGACCTTAAGGAGATGGGTGCTGGTATTATTTTAAGCAATACCTATCATCTTTGGTTAAGACCAGGCCATGAAATCATCAAAGAAGCAGGTGGCCTGCATAAATTCATGAACTGGGATCGAGCTATTCTTACTGATTCAGGAGGATTCCAGGTATTTAGTTTAAGTGAATTTAGAGAAATTAAGGAAGAAGGAGTTCATTTCCGTAATCATTTAAATGGAGATAAGCTATTTTTGTCTCCAGAAAAGGCAATGGAGATACAAAATGCACTTGGCTCAGATATTATGATGGCATTTGATGAGTGTCCACCATATCCAGCTAGCTTTGAATATATGAAGAAATCTGTTGAACGTACTAGTCGTTGGGCTGAAAGATGCATACAGGCACATTCTCGTCCACAAGACCAGGGACTATTTGGCATTGTTCAGGGAGGAGAATACGAGGAACTTCGTAAACTAAGTGCAAAAGATTTAGTATCTCTAGACTTCCCGGGCTATGCTGTAGGTGGCTTATCTGTTGGTGAGCCAAAAGACGTAATGAACCGAGTACTCGAGTTTACAACACCACTCTTACCAACAAATAAGCCTAGATATTTAATGGGTGTTGGTTCACCGGATTCCTTGATTGATGGAGCGATACGTGGCATTGATATGTTTGACTGTGTACTACCTACTAGAATTGCTCGAAATGGAACGCTTATGACAAGCGAAGGAAGATTAGTAGTTAAAAACGCGGAGTATGCACGTGATTTTGGACCGTTGGACGAAAATTGTGATTGCTATACATGCAAAAATTATAGCCGTGCCTATATTAGACACTTAATAAAAACAAGTGAAACATTCGGAATAAGACTTACTACTTATCATAATCTTCATTTTCTGTTAAAATTAATGGAGCAAGTCCGTCAAGCGATCCGTGAAGATCGTCTTGGAGACTTCCGCGAAGAATTTTTTGAGCGATATGGTTTCAATAAGCCGAACGCGAAAAACTTCTAACTAAAGAAAAAATGAAAAAAAGATAGAGTCGGGAGGTGAAATGAATGGAAGGTATTTTAGGAACAGTTGGTCCGTTGATTCTAATGTTTGCGATTTTCTATTTCTTGTTAATTCGTCCACAACAAAAGCGTCAAAAAGCTACTCTTAACATGCAATCTAACCTTCAAAAAGGGGATAAAGTTGTAACTGTAGGCGGTTTACACGGAACAGTTGATGCAATCGACGAAAACAAGATTATTATTAAATCTGGAAATGCAAATCTTACATATGACAGACAAGCAGTACGTGATGTCATCAAGGACTAATTTTTCATAAAAAAAAGAGCGTCTCGGGCGCTCTTTTTTTGTTTTTTTCTATTAAGCATCTCTTCTTGATGGAGTTGTCATATTCACCCCGAAAATTCCACCAATTACAGCAGCTGCTAAAAACCCAACATGATACATAGTTTGCTCCGTTGTGAATGTAGCATCATATCCTAAAAATTGAACAATAAATACAATAATAGAATATAAAATACCTGTGCCTCCACCAATTAGCCAACCTTTTTCCTTTCCTTTTCCACCTGACACAAAACCACCGATGAAAAGAGCAAGGAAGGAAGCCCCTAAAATCACCCAGGACATTGAAGATTCCTGAAGTGAAGTAAATCGAAGTAATAGTGAGATAAGTAAACTAGATACAATAACAATTAAAAAAATTGCTACTACACCATAAACCATTGCAACTCCCATTTTCCTCATATCGATTCTCTCCCCCTCAAATATATACGGATAACCCTTAGTACGAGCATATTCACTACCACAATGAATTAGAATAAAAAGTACAAACTTTTCTTGTCCAGTAAAACCAAAGGAAAAAATTCGAATTATGTTTTAAGAGAATTTGTACACACTAAGTTGCAGTATGTGTTTCTTTTATTAGATTCCATTAGAGAGGGGGGCTTTCGTTGGAAGAATACCTCATCCTTGTGGGGAGGACTATTTTTCTTTATATTATCCTGTTAACGATTTTTCGGTTAATGGGTAAACGAGAAATTGGTGAACTTAGTCTTATCGATTTAGTAGTTTTTATGATGATTGCAGAGATGGCCGTTATCGGTATCGAGAGTACAAAAGACCCAATTCTCCATTCGCTCATACCGATGGTTTTGCTGATGGGGATCCAATACTTACTAGCCCTACTATCGTTAAAAAGTAAAAAACTTAGAGAACTTATCGATGGACGTCCAACAGTGATTGTGAATAGGGGTAAAGTTGATGAACATGCCATGAGGCAGCAGCGTTATAATCATGATGATCTTATGATGCAACTTCGTGAAAAAAACATAAAAAATTTAGCTGATGTGGAATTTGCTATACTTGAATCATCAGGAGAATTGTCCGTGTTAGAAAAAAGTAAGGATCAACCTTCCGATTTCTCAGATTATACAATTGATTTACCAGTCGTTCTTGATGGGGACATACAAGTGGAGCATTTAAAACAAATTAATAAGACAGAATTTTGGCTCCGGTCTGAGTTGAAGAAGTTAGGTTATAGTGATATTAAAAAAATTTCTATCTGTAATTATCATCACGGAAAACTACATGTAGATATAATGGATGAAAAAAGGTAACCGTGGTCGGTTACCTTTTGGTTTAGTAATTACAAAAGTGTTGCTAGCTTTGGTCCAATAAAAGGAATCCTCTTTACTTCCTCTTTTGTCAAAAGCTTAAAAACAAATAATAGAACAACATAAATCAATGATGTAACACCAATCGCTGCAAGTGTTCTTATAGCAAGGGAACCATCGGTTAAGCAGAATTGATAAAAGTAATGCCCCCCTATGCCTGATAGAACCATGGTTATACCACTCTTTATATAATCCTTAACATAAAAACTATAAGAGATCACTTTTACAATCGTTGAAAAATGTAGCAAAGTGACAAGCATCATTCCAATGACAATAGCAAGAGCTGCTCCCATAATCCCAAGGGAAGGTCTCGTTGCAAGGATAAAAATCGCGCCCGTTTTTATAAAATTTCCGATAAAGCTATTGATCATTGCGGCTTTGGCTAAATCAAGAGCCTGCAAGGTAGCTTGAAGAGGACCTTGGAAGTAATAAAAGATAAAAAACGGAGCCATTACTTTTATATAAATAGCTGAATTACTATTCCCATACATCAGCTCCATTACTGGGGAAGCAAACACATATAAAACAACAATTGCTAACCCACCAGAAACAAGAGATAATCGTAACGCCTGTTTGAGGCGATATTCAATTAATAATGTTTGCTTTTTTGCTGCTGCTTCACTTATAGAAGGCACAAGTGCTGTTGAAAGTGAAGTCGTAATAAACGATGGAAGCATAAGTAGCGGTAATGCAAAGCCTGTTAACTCCCCGTATTGTCTTGTCGCGAGATGAGTAACGACACCGGCAATTGCTAAACTTTGGGCAACGACAATCGGTTCAAAAAACCAAGAAATCGACCCAATCATTCTACTGCCTAATGTTGGAACCGCAATTCGTGTCAAATCATTGAATGTTTCTTTTCCGTGTTTAGCTGATTTAAAAAAGTTCTGACGGATGCGAATCCGTTTTTTTAGTTTGAACATAAAGAATAAATAAATGAGTGACATTAATTCTCCCACAACGGCCGAAAGCATTGCACCTGCTGCAGCGTATTCAATCCCCATCGGTAAAAAGGCCTTCGTAAACACATACACTAAGGTAATTCTGACGACTTGTTCAATTACCTGTGAATAGGCAGGTGGCTTCATATTTTGACGACCTTGGAAATAGCCACGGAGAACAGATGAAATCGCCACAATAGGGACAATCGGTGATATCGCTAATAAAGGATAATACGTTCTTGCATCCGTAAGAAGCGTCTCCGATAATAATGGTGCAAGAAAGATCATCATAGGTGTAAAGATAATACTTAATGTCCCAGTAATGGATAGGGAAACAACCAAGATTTTTTTGATTTTTCTCTTATCACCCTGTGCCTCTGCTTCTGCTACTAATTTCGATATTGCAACTGGAAGTCCCATCTGGGTTAATGTGATGGTGAGGACAAATGTAGGGATTGCCATCATATAGAGCCCCACACCCTCTTCACCAATAAGACGCGCGACAACAATTCTATTAATAAATCCCAATATTCTTGTAATGAGACCTGCAATAATTAAAATTAACGTACCTTTAAGGAATGTTTGCTTTGACAATTCAATTTCCCTACCTTCTCAAAAAAGGTGATATCATTTACAATTAACTATATGCTTAGTAGGTGGCCAAGCATGACAAGTATCGTAAGTTAGTTGAAAAATGGGAGAGATGATGAGTGAGTCAATCAGAGAGTCACATGTATGACAAGTATCGTGAAACAGTTCGTCCATTTTTAAAGAGCAAGCTGGAAGAATTCGGACTGTACGGATACGACAGCGTTAAAGAGGAAGAACTGTGGGAGTTTATGAAAAAAAAAACATGGAGAAAAGAAAAAGAAGAAAAGCAGTTGCACCAAATTGTCAGTGATATTCTCGGAGTAAAAGTTGGAGATTATATGAACTATGCAACGGTAGAAGCTTTTAAAGCACCGAATTGGTTTGAAGGTGAAGGAAAACAGGCTTTGGAAAAATTACTATAAGTCGTAGAACCATAAATCATTTTTAGATGTGGCATTAACATTCACAAAAGCTGTAATTGACATCAAAATCGCGTTGTTTCATAATTGTGATGGAGGGCTTAAAGGACAGACTATGTTTTTTAAGCAAGATAAAGGAGGATATACATACTTATGGTTAAAAAAGGCCGCATCGTGGTGTTTTTTGTATTGGTACTTCTCTTTGGTGCCTTAATCGGAGTAACTGGTACAGATACCGCAAAAAATATTAAATTAGGACTCGATCTTCAAGGTGGTTTTGAAATCCTTTATGAGGTAAAACCAGCTAAAGAAGGCGACGTAATTGATAGAGAAGCTTTAGTAAGTACAGTAAATGCGTTAACAAATCGTGTAGACGTACTTGGTGTTAATGAGCCAAATATTCAAATTGAAGGTAAGGATAGAATCCGAGTGCAATTAGCCGGTGTAGAAGACCAGCAAAAAGTTCGTGAAATGCTTTCAACACAAGCAAAGCTAACCTTCAGGGATGTTAATGACAACGTATTACTTGACGGCTCTCAATTGGCGCAAAATGGCGCTAGTCAGGCATTCGACCAAATGGGTAAACCAGCCGTTTCTCTAACAGTTAAAAATTCAGATGATTTAAAAAATGCTACACAGAATGTACTTGACCAAGCTCCGAACAATTTGATGGTTATTTGGTTAGACTTTGAAGAAGGTGTGGATTCTTTTGAGGCTGAAAGTAAGAAGCCAAATCCAAAGTACCTTTCTGCGGCATCTGTTAATGAAGTATTCAACAGAAAGACGGTTTCAATAGAAGGAGGCAGCTTTACAGTTGAATCGGCTAAAGAACTTGCTTCTTTGTTAAATGCAGGGGCACTTCCTGTTGATTTGGAAGAAATTTATTCAACATCCGTTGGAGCAAAATTTGGTGAGCAAGCTTTAGAGAAAACCGTTTTTGCAGGGGCAATTGGTATTTTCTTAGTGCTATTATTCATGCTTGTTTTTTATCGTTTCCCTGGCCTTATAGCTGCTATTACATTAAGTATCTTTGTTTATTTAAACCTACTAGTATTTGATTGGATGAATGCGGTACTTACTCTACCTGGTATTGCAGCCTTAATCCTTGGAGTAGGTATGGCCGTGGATGCAAATATAATTACCTATGAGAGAATTAAGGAAGAAATTAAGTCAGGAAAGTCAATTTTATCTGCGTATCGTACAGGAAGTAAAAACTCCTTCCTAACAATATTTGATGCAAATATTACTACTCTTTTAGCTGGTGTTGTTCTATTTATTTTTGGGACAAGTGCTGTAAAAGGCTTTGCAACCATGTTAATCGTAAGTATCTTGCTAAGTTTTGTAACGGCTGTATATGGAAGCAGATTATTACTTGGACTTTGGGTAAATAGCAAATTTTTAAATAAGAAACCTAGCTGGTTTGGTGTTAAACAAAGCGACATTCGAAACTTAGCTGATGCCGATGAGGAAGGAAGTTACCCAACTCGATTTGATCGTTTCGATTTTGCGAAACATAAAAATAAATTCTTTATGGCATCTGGTATAATGGTTATCGTAGGAATAGCAATATTGGTAATCTTCAGGCTTAATCTTGGTATTGATTTTGTTGCTGGTACCCGTATGGAGGTGCTTGCTGACCATCCAATTTCTCAAGAGGAATTCACAGATGAACTTAGTAAGCTTGATCTAGAGGCCAAGGAAATCGTGATATCAGGAGATAATAATGACATTGGCGTTGCACGTTTTGCTGATGAGCTATCTAAGGATAAAGTAAACGAAGTAAAAGCTCATTTCCATGGCCTGTACGGGGCAGATCCTAACGTTAGTACAGTCTCTCCAACAGTTGGAAAAGAATTGGCTAGAAACGCCTTTATAGCAAGCTTAATTGCGATGGCTGGTATTATTATCTATGTTGCATTCCGCTTTGAGTGGTTAATGGGGCTTGCTGCAATTGTTGCGCTATTCCACGATGCTCTCTTTATGATTGTTATCTTTAGTATCACACGTCTTGAAGTAGATGTAACATTTATCGCTGCTATATTAACCATTATTGGTTACTCTATTAATGATACAATTGTTACGTTCGATAGAATTCGTGAACTTTATAAGAAGAAAAAGCGTGTTAAAACATATGAAGATCTTGCAAGTATAGTAAACAATGGATTAAGACAAACATTAGGGCGTTCCGTTAATACTGCTATAACCGTTATCTTCACAAGTGTTGCATTATTATTATTAGGTGGACAAGCTATTACTAATTTCTCTTTCGCCTTAACAATTGGTTTAGTTGCTGGTATGTATTCATCTATCTTCATTGCAGCACAGCTATGGTTAGTATGGAAGACGAAGCAAATTACTAAAAAGCGTCCAGCACAGACAGAAACAGAACCACAGGTATAATATAACAGTAAAAAGTCGTGATTTTTCACGACTTTTTATTTTCTCTTTAAATTTGGATACACTAAAAAGCATGCGTATGCGCAAAAGACAAAAGCGCATTTTTGTTCTCAAACTTACATGGGGAGGATGAGGATTTTTGAAGGAGAACGATCGTTTTAAACAAGCAGAAAAAGCCATTATTATCGGTGTTGTGGGGAATATCATTCTAGCTATTATAAAATGGGTGATTGGGGTACAATCCAATAGTCGCGCGCTTATTGCAGATGCGGTCCATTCGGCTTCAGATGTGGCAGGGTCTGTCGCCGTTTTCGTTGGAGTTCGCGCAGCCAAAAGACCACCAGATGAAGATCATCCATATGGTCATGGTAAAGCTGAGTCTGTTTCTGCCATCATTGTTGCTGTATTACTAGCGCTCGTCGGATTTGAAATCGGAAAAGCATCAATTGAGGCATTTTTTAAGCCTATCGCTGTTCCAAAGACGATGGCTATTTATGCTGTTTTATTCTCCATCATCATTAAAGAAATCATGTTTCGATATAAATATCATCTCGGAAAAAAAATTAAGAGTGATGCACTAATAATTAATGCATATGATGACCGTTCTGATGTCTTTGCTTCCATTGCTACGCTTGTGGGTATAGTTGGGGCTATTCTGGGTGGCTATTTGGGAATTGATTGGCTTGTTTATGGAGACCCGGTTGCGGGATTAGTTGTTGCTGTTTTAATTGTCAAAATGGCCTGGGAATTTGGAACGGAAGCCATACATAATACATTAGATCATGTGTTACATGATGAAGATACAACTGAATTTAGAGAATTGGTTCTGTCCGTTCCGGAAGTTAAAAAAATTACGGAACTTCATGCCCGTGAGCATGGGCATTATGTTATTGTAGATTTGAAAATTTCTGTCGATCCCTACATGACTGTTGAAGATGGACATAAGGTTGGGAAAATGGTAAAAGCAAAACTGATGGAATATGCAGAAGTACATAACGTTTTTATCCATATCAATCCATACTCCGATGATGACTGAAAATTAGAACCTATTATATAAAAAATGTCAATCGTTGTAACACGCCCAAAGCTTCGATATAATAGTATGGTTAAGGGGTGAAACTTTTGTTACAATCTAAGACTCGTTGGAAAGTAAATGATTACAACCAGACAAACGCAAATCTACTAGTAAAAGAACTGCAAGTTACACCTCTAGTAGCATCCCTACTAGTGAATAGAGGACTTACAACTGTCCAAGAAGCACGTGAATTTTTAGAACCAGATTTACTTGAGTTCCACGATCCATTTTTACTGGACCAAATGGATACGGCCATTGACCGAATTAATACGGCCATTAAAAATGAGGAACAGATTTTAGTTTTTGGTGATTATGATGCGGACGGTGTGAGCAGTACGACCGTAATGGTTACTGCTTTAAAAGAAAAAGGTGCAAATGTTGAATTTTATATTCCAAATCGATTCACCGAAGGTTATGGCCCAAATGAAACAGCTTTTCGTTGGGCAAAATCGGAAGGAATCTCACTTATTATTACTGTAGATACAGGTATTTCTGCGCTTCATGAAGCAAAGGTTGCAAAAGAATTAGGCATTGACTTAATCATTACGGATCACCACGAGGTTGGTCCTGAGTTACCCGTTGCAACAGCGATTATCCATCCGAGAAAGCCGGATAGCCAGTATCCGTTTAAGGAATTGGCAGGAGTTGGGGTTGCTTTTAAAGTAGCTCATGCTTTACGTGGGGAAGTCCCTACAGATCTATTAGATGTAGCCGTTATTGGAACAATTGCCGATTTAGTTCCTTTAACAGGGGAAAATCGACTCCTTGCAAAAAAGGGAATAAGGGCGTTACAAAATACCAAGCGGCCAGGTTTAAGAGCATTATTAAAAAAAGCGAAGATCGAATCCAATGATATATCTGAAGAAACAGTTGGATTTGCAATCGGTCCGCGAATAAATGCAGTAGGTCGATTGCAATCTGCTGATCCTGCAGTTGATTTATTATTGACAAATGATATAGAAGAAGCAGCGTATATTGCCGATGAAATCGATGAACTGAACAAAGAAAGGCAACAATTAGTCAATCAAATGACTCAAGAAGCCATTCAAGAGGTAGAGGAAAATTTTCCACCATCTTCAAATTCAGTATTAGTCATTGCAAGGGAAGGTTGGAACCCTGGGGTGATTGGAATTGTTGCTTCTAGATTAGTTGACCGCTTCTATCGGCCAACAATTGTCTTAAGCATTGATTCAGATAAAGGTCTTGCAAAAGGCTCCGCAAGAAGTATTGAAGGCTTTAATCTGTATGAAAGTCTATCAACATGTCGTGATATTTTACCGCATTTTGGTGGACATCCAATGGCAGCCGGAATGACACTAAAAGTGGAAGATGTGGCAGACTTAAGAAATCGTCTTAATACAATTGCAAATGAGGTCTTAACGCCAGAAGACTTTCAACCTATCACAACTGTAGATGCTGTTTGCAGTATACAGGATGTTTCGATCGAAACAATTCTAGAGTTGAACAAATTAGCACCATTTGGAATGGGAAACCCAAAACCCAAGGTGCAAATCAATGATGTTGAAATCAATTCGCTTCGAAGAATTGGCTCTGATCAAAGTCATTTGAAAATTGTCCTTCAGGAAGACCAAATAGCTCTAGATGGAGTTGGCTTTGGGTTAGGACATACTGTTGACGGAATTTCACCTTTATCGAAGGTTTCCGTTATAGGAGAATTATCTATTAATGAATGGAATAATAATAGAAAGCCACAGATCATGTTACAGGATATAGCTGTTCATGAGTGGCAATTATTTGATATTCGCGGAATGCGTGATTTTTTATCCTACCTAGAAAAAATCAAAGATGATAAACTCCAATTAGTTTCATTTGATCAGGAAACTGTTCAAAAACTTCGTCTATCTAATCACGACGTAATGGTAATTTCATCGATTGAAGAGGCAACAGAGCTACAGTTTGAATCAAAGAATGTTGTTCTTCTTGACTTGCCAGAAGAAGATGAAATGATTAAAGTACTATTTGATACTGGTTTTCCGAATCGGATTTACACATTATTTTTTCATGAGCAGGATCATTTTTTCAGCACAATCCCGACTCGGGAGCATTTTAAATGGTTTTATGCATTTCTGGCAAAAAAAGGTCCGTTTGATATGAATCGCTATGCTCATGAGTTAGCAAAATATAGAGGATGGTCGACGGAAACAATTGATTTTATGTCACAGGTGTTTTTTGAATTAGATTTTGTTAAAATAGACAATGGATTTATTTCATTATCAAATCAAGCTAAGAAAAGGGATTTGACTGAATCGAGAACATACCAATTAAAAACAAAACGAATTGAATTGGAAAAGCAATTATTGTATTCATCATATCAACAATTAAAGCAATGGTTTGATGCAATAAATAAAGGTTCGCATTCGCTTGAGGAGGCAATTAAGTAATGGATTTAAAAAAGTATATTGAAATTGTGGACGATTATCCAAAGCCAGGCATTAAATTTAAGGATATTACTCCTTTAATGAATGATGGTGAAGCGTATAAATATGCTACAGACCAGATCGTGAAATATGCTAGGGAAAAAAAAATTGACCTTGTTGTTGGACCAGAGGCTCGTGGCTTCATTATTGGTTGTCCAGTCGCATACTCACATGGTGTAGGATTTGCTCCTGTTAGAAAAGAAGGAAAACTACCAAGAGATGTAATTAAAGTGGATTATGGTCTTGAGTACGGGAAAGATGTTTTAACAATCCATAAAGATGCAATTAAACCGGGTCAACGTGTATTAATCACAGATGACTTACTAGCTACTGGTGGAACAATTGAAGCAACAATTAATCTTGTGGAACAGCTTGGTGGTATTGTTGCAGGAATTGCTTTCCTTATCGAACTCACTTACCTAGATGGTCGTGACAAGCTTGATGGTTATGATGTATTAACACTTATGCAGTATTAAGGTATAGATGAGAAGCGCTCAGTTTTGAGTGCTTTTTTTAATAGATTCCTTTCTATATCCCTTAGGTAAAGAATTTTTAGACTTAATAGGCGATATTTATGTTATTTCCCTTTACATCTTTCAAGATTTTCAAGATAATAGAAACAATAATCTTTTTAATTCTATATTCTAAAAATGATTCAAGAGGATATCTTGAATCTTTAATTTATAAAAAGGTGATAAAATCCATGGCAAACGAACAGGTCTTAACTCCTGAGCAAGTGATAGAAAAGGCAAAAAAATATTTGAATAATAAGGATCTCGAGTTTATTGAACGAGCTTATAAATTTGCAGAGTTAGCTCATCGGGAGCAGTTTCGCAAATCTGGTGAACCGTACATCATCCACCCCGTACAAGTCGCTGGTATTTTAGTTGATCTTGAGATGGATCCTTCAACAATTGCGGGTGGTTTTCTACATGATGTAGTGGAAGACACGAATGTAACGCTTCAAGAAATTAGTGATGCATTTACTCCAGAAGTTGCAATGCTTGTCGATGGAGTCACAAAGTTAGGAAAAATTAAATACAAATCTCAGGAAGAACAACAGGCTGAAAATCATCGTAAAATGTTTGTTGCAATGGCTCAGGACATTCGTGTTATTTTAATCAAGCTAGCAGACCGTTTGCACAACATGCGTACTTTAAAGCATCTCCCACCAGAAAAACAGCGTAGAATTTCCAATGAGACGCTTGAAATTTTTGCTCCATTAGCACATCGACTTGGGATATCTAAAATTAAATGGGAGCTTGAAGATACAGCCTTACGATATTTAAATCCACAGCAATACTACCGGATTGTCAACCTGATGAAAAAGAAACGAGCGGAACGTGAGGAGTATCTTGAGGAAGTCATCAATGATGTAAAAGAGCATGTTGATGAGGTTTCGATCAAAGCTGATATTTCTGGTCGACCAAAACATATCTATAGCATTTATCGGAAAATGGTTCTTCAAAATAAACAATTTAATGAAATTTATGATCTACTTGCAGTTCGAATCGTCGTAAATAGCATTAAAGATTGTTATGCAGTCTTAGGAATCATCCATACTTGTTGGAAGCCAATGCCAGGAAGATTCAAAGATTATATTGCAATGCCTAAGCCAAATATGTATCAATCCTTACACACTACAGTGATTGGTCCGAAGGGTGACCCACTTGAGGTCCAAATTCGAACAGTTGAGATGCACCAAATTGCCGAATTCGGGATTGCAGCGCATTGGGCATATAAAGAGGGTAAACAGGTAAATACACAATCATCTTTTGAAGAAAAATTAACATGGTTCCGTGAAATTTTAGAGTGGCAAAATGATGCGTCAAATGCCGAAGAATTTATGGAATCCTTAAAGATTGATTTGTTTTCTGACATGGTTTTCGTCTTTACACCAAAAGGCGATGTTATAGAATTACCAACTGGTTCTGTTCCAATTGATTTTGCATATCGCATTCACTCGGAAATTGGTAATAAAACGATCGGTGCCAAAATAAATGGAAAAATGGTGACCTTGGATTATCAATTGAAGACAGGGGACATCATTGAGATACTAACTTCAAAGCATTCCTATGGGCCAAGCCAGGACTGGATTAAGCTCGCCCAAACATCCCAAGCGAAAAATAAAATTCGTCAGTTCTTCAAAAAGCAGCGCCGTGAAGAAAATATTGAAAAAGGGAAAGAGCTTGTTGAAAAAGAAATTCGCAATCTTGAATTTGAAGTGAAGGATATTTTAACCCCTGATAATATTAAAAGAGTTGCTGAGAAATTTAATTTTTCAAATGAAGATGATATGTATGCAGCGATTGGGTATAATGGCATTACGGCAGCCCAAATTGCAAATCGTTTGACTGATAAACTTAGAAAGCAGCGCGACCTAGAACAAGTTATTGAAACGGTATCAGAGGTCAAACAAGTATCATCTCGTTCGAAAAGACGTGATTCGGGCGTACAGGTTCAGGGAATTGATAATTTACTAATCCGCCTGTCAAAATGCTGTAATCCAGTACCAGGGGATGAAATTGTTGGATTCATAACAAAAGGCAGAGGTGTATCCGTACATCGCGCAGACTGCCAGAATGTTCATACCGAGGATGCGCAACAACGACTCATTGAGGTTGAATGGGAAAGTAATCTAAATGATCGTAAAGAATTTAATGTTGAAATTGAGATAAATGGATTTGATCGTCGTGGATTATTAAATGAGGTTCTTCAAGCTGTAAATGAAACAAAGACGAATATCTCATCTGTTTCTGGAAGATCCGACCGAAATAAAGTAGCTACAATAAATATGTCTATATCCATACAAAATGTAAGTCATCTTCATAAAGTTGTAGAACGGATTAAGCAAATTCGTGATATTTATTCAGTTCGACGTGTTATGAGTTAGGAGATAAGTTGTCATGAAAGTTGTTGTACAACGTGCAAAAGGCGCACGTGTTATTGTTCAAAATGAAGAAGTCGGAGCCATCAAAAATGGTTTAATGCTTTTAGTCGGAATCACACATTCCGATACCTTGGAAGATATTAAATATGTAGCAGACAAGATTGTGAACCTTCGTATTTTTGAAGATGATGAAGGGAAAATGAATCAATCACTGCTTGATGTTAAAGGAGATATTCTTTCAGTATCTCAATTTACGTTATACGGGGATTGCCGAAAAGGAAGGCGACCAAACTTTATGGACGCTGCTAAACCCGAATTTGCGGAAAAAATGTATGATCTTTTTAATGCTGAAATCCGCGAAAAAGGTGTACATGTTGAAACAGGTTCATTTGGAGCAATGATGGATGTTCAATTTACAAATGTTGGGCCTGTCACTTTAATTATTGAGAGTAAATAATTAATGCCTCAAAAGCGATTTGCTTTTGAGGCATTTTTGTTAGAATGTTATTTTGCCTTAAAATATTGAGCAAGTCCATAATAGACTCCGTTTGAAACATTTTCTTGGAACGTATTCGTATTAACCGTATATTCTTCAGTCGGATTACTAAGAAATCCTAATTCTAATAGAACAGAAGGGTTACGGTTTTCACGTAAAACTTGATAATTACCTAGGCGATGCTCTCTGTTTTTAAAACCTGTATTCTTGACTATCTCTGCTTGAATGTTAGAAGCGAGTCCAACATCAATGTTTTTATAATAATAGGATGTAACTCCACGAACATTTCGGTCAAAAATGCTATCATAATGGATACTGACAAAAGCATCGGCACTTCGATAATGTGAAATACTCACTCTTGATCGAAGACTGACATAATTGTCGCTATTGCGTGTCAGAACTACATTTGCACCTGATGCACTTAATTTATCAAAGACCATTCTTGCTGTACGCAAATTTAGAGTTTTCTCATATGTACCACTTACTCCAATAGCTCCACTATCATTCCCGCCATGACCAGGATCAATCACAATGGTTTTTCCCTTTAAATATTGATTAACACCAGGTCGTTCTACAATTTGGACTGTTCCACTAACAGAAACAAGCCAACCTGCAACATATCCAATTTTATTCCCCGGAAGGTTGATTTTATACCAGTCACCTTCCTTTGCTACCATTGCGAACGAATCGCCTTCATTCGCACGCGCAACCACTGAAGTTGAAGTAGACGATCCAGAACGAATGTTTGTTCCGTTATAAAGGATTTTTACAGTTGATTTCGCGTTGTTTGGGGTTTCACTTGGTGTATCCATCTGAACGTCAAGATACCAACTAGCAACCCATCCTTTACTACCATTTGGCAACGTAATATGGCTCCAATTATTTACTTCTTCTTGAATAGTGACTCTATTCCCCTGCTTCAAACTGCCAATAACTCTCCCGGAAAGGGAGCCACTATCTCGTACATTTAAGCTAGAAGCTGTAACTTTGCCGATTTTTCCTTGATTTGTTGGACTTTGTGGTGGTGCAGCAGGCTGAGATGGTTTTTCTTCTGTTGAAGAAATGCCTGCTACAAAATCTCTATGTATCCAAGCAGAGCTGCTGCCGAATTTAATTTCTAACCAGCTTTCTCTTTCATTTGTAATCGTAACAGTAGCATTTTGTTTTAACTTCCCTACAATTCTTCCTTGCAAATTGGGTTTATCGCGTACATTTAAGATTGAAGCTGTAACAGTTGCTGTTTTCTTAGATGTACCTGAACTCGAATTTGGTGTTGAATTTGTAGGACCAGATGTTTGCTTCGTTGTTAAAAATTGTGAGGAAACCCAGCCAATATGTCCTTTATACGAAATTTTTGACCAATTATCATTTGCTTCAATAAACCCAGCTTCATTTCCCTTGTTTAACGACCCGATTACTTGGAAGCTTGTTCCTGGACCGCTGCGAAATCTAAGTCCATCTACAGTTGAAACAACGGTGGACGAAGTACCGGTTTGGGTAGAATTAGTCTGTGTTTCTTTAATAAGCCAAGAAGCAACCCATCCTGTTTTTCCAGCAGAAAGCTGTAGCTTAACCCAATCATTTTTTCTTTCGATAATTGTGAATTTCTCTCCTTGTTTGACCTGTGCCGTTCTTGAGTAGGAGAGTCCGGGGCCATCTCTCACGTTTAGTACAGTGGTGTCAATAATTGCGATTTGTTCAGCTTTTGTAAGATTTCCAGGGTTAGTTGTAACTGAAAAAATAATCGCGAGTAGGAATGCTAGTCCTATTTTAAAAATCTTGTGTAACACGTAAAAGCCTCCTTGAGTAAAAAGCATAGCTTTATAAAGATTCGCTAAAAATAAAAAAATTCCTGTTTAAAAGAAATAAATTCTTAAAAAAGGGAATGATACGTAATATCTTACCACGAAAAAGGGGCGAAAAGGATGAGATTTAGCGAAAAAAGTAACAATGTTCAAAATACAGGAGGAAATCTATTCGGGGTTGATTTCCACGATTTTATTCAGAAGGAACAATCATCAACCTATGTGGAATTAGCTAGTGAATTTGGTGTTTCAGTTAAAGACGTACGGAACTTAAAAAAGCAATTACATCGTTCCTAAAATAACCTTTTTGTTCTAAAAAAATAAAAAAATCGAAGCATAAACTTGACATGAACCGAGTTCATACGTATGATAATATAAAATTCTACAAAAAATATGATAATATGAACCAGTGATGGGGAAAAGTAAATAGGACTACACATGAATAGAGAGGGAATGTCATAGGCTGCAAGCATTCCTACATGATGACTTATTGAACGAACACCTCTTAGGTTTCTCTCTGAAAAAGCAATTTGCTCTACTAGGAGTTGAACGTTTCAGGCGTTAACTGATCGAGTGAAAACTTCTAAAAGACCAACTATTGTTGAGTTAATCGAAGTTTTAACTAGGGTGGCACCACGGGAACTACAAGCTCTCGTCCCTACAAGAAATTGTAGGGATGGGAGCTTTTTTGTTTTGTTTGTTATCCCAGATGTGTAAATACATATCTTTTCTTTGAGTAAGGAGGAGTAAATAAATGGTTAATATCCCTAGAGGAACGCAAGACATCCTTCCAGGTAATGTGGAAAAATGGCAATATATCGAGGAGATGGCTCGAGATATATGCAAAAGATTTAATTATAAGGAAATAAGGACACCAATATTTGAACATACGGAACTTTTCTTACGAAGTGTAGGTGAAACCACCGACATCGTAACAAAAGAAATGTACACCTTTGAAGATCGTGGAGAACGAAGTCTAACCCTTCGACCTGAAGGCACTGCAGCTGTTGTTCGCTCATATGTAGAAAACAAAATGTATGGTAACCCATCACAGCCAACCAAGCTTTACTACTGCGGCCCTATGTTCCGATATGAGCGACCACAAGCAGGCCGTTTCCGTCAGTTTGTCCAATTTGGTGTTGAAGCATTAGGAAGCAATGATCCAAGCATTGATGCAGAAGTCATCGCACTTGCAATGGAAATCTACAAATCACTTGGATTGAAAAAGCTAAAGCTTGTCATTAATAGCCTTGGTGATAAATCTAGTAGAAGCGCACACCGCGATGCCCTAATCGCACATTTTTCACCTAGAATTGAAGAGTTTTGCTCAGACTGTAAATCTAGGCTTGAGAAAAATCCAATGCGTATCCTAGATTGTAAAAAGGACAGGGACCATGAATTAATGCACACGGCACCATCGATTTTGGAATATTTAAATGACGAATCAAGAGAATATTTCAATAAGGTAAAGTCTTACCTAACAGATTTAGACATTGATTTCGAAGTTGATTCTGGACTTGTAAGAGGTTTGGATTACTATAATCACACTGCATTTGAGATTATGAGTGATGCAGAGGGCTTTGGAGCCATTACGACTCTTTGTGGTGGAGGACGCTACAATGGTTTAGTTGAAAGCCTTGGTGGACCTGAAACGCCAGGTATCGGCTTTGCATTAAGTATTGAAAGACTTTTAGCCGCTCTGAATGCAGAAGGTATTGAACTACCAGTTGAAGAGAGAATTGATTGCTATGTTGCTGCAATCGGAGAGGCAGCATCAGCTAAATCTGTGTTCCTCGTTAATGAACTTAGAAAAGCTGGATTAGTTGCAGAAAAGGACTATTTAAATAAAAAAGTAAAAGGCCAATTCAAAGCAGCTGACAGATTACAAGCCAAATTTGTCGCCATTTTAGGCGATGAAGAATTAGAAAGAAAAGTTATTAATGTGAAAAACATGGAGTCTGGTCATCAAGAAGAAGTCCAACTTGAGCAATTTATATCATATATACTTGAAAAAAGTCATTAGGAGTGGGAAACATGTCTGGAAGAACGTATTATTGTGGTGAAATAACCGAACAAGCAATTGGCGAAAAAGTAACACTAAAGGGCTGGGTTCAAAGACGCAGAGACCTAGGTGGACTTATTTTTATCGACCTAAGAGACAGAAGCGGAATTGTTCAAATTGTATTCAATCCTGAAGAATCTAAGGAAGCATTAGAAATTGCTGAAACGGTAAGAAGTGAATATGTACTAAGTGTAGAAGGTATTGTTGTAGCTCGTGATGAAGCAACAGTAAACAACAATATTACGACTGGAAAAATCGAAATCAAGGTTTCTGAAATCAATATCATAAATGAAGCAAAAACACCTCCATTTATGATTGAAGATCGTACAGAGGTTTCAGAAGATTTACGTTTGAAATATCGTTATTTGGATCTTCGTAGACCTGCTATGTTTGAAACGTTCCAAATGCGTCACAATGTTACAAAATCCATTCGTGAGTATCTAGATGGCGAGGGATTCTTAGATATCGAAACACCTATTTTAACAAAGAGTACACCAGAGGGTGCCCGTGATTATCTTGTACCAAGCCGTGTCCACCCAGGTGAGTTTTACGCACTTCCACAATCACCACAAATTTTTAAACAACTATTGATGGTGGGTGGATTTGATCGTTATTACCAAATTGCACGTTGTTTTAGAGATGAAGACTTACGTGCAGACAGACAGCCAGAATTTACACAAATCGATATTGAAACGTCCTTCATGAGTCAAGAGGATATCATTGCTATGACAGAGCAAATGATGAAGAAATTAATGAAGGACGTAAAAGGAATGGACATCGAACTTCCATTGCCTCGATTAACGTATGAAGATGCAATGAACCGATACGGCTCAGACAAACCTGATACGCGCTTTGAAATGGAATTAATTAATCTTTCTGAAGTTGTAAAGGATAGCGGATTTAAAGTGTTCAGCAATGCAGTAGCGACTGGTGGACAAGTAAAAGCAATCAATGCAAAAGGTGCTGCGGATAAATATACTCGTAAAGACATTGACGGCCTTACTGAATATGTAAATCGTTACGGTGCAAAAGGGCTTGCATGGTTAAAGGTTGAAGAAGATGAGTTAAAAGGTCCAATCGCAAAGTTCTTTGATGCAGAAGAGCAAAAAGCATTAAGAGCTGTTTTAGAGGCTACAGCGGGAGACTTGCTATTCTTTGTAGCAGATAAACCAAATGTAGTTGCTGATGCACTTGGAGCACTACGCTTAAAACTTGGGAAAGAGCTTGATTTAATCGATGCATCTAAGTTTAATTTCCTTTGGGTAACTGACTGGCCACTTTTAGAATTTGATGAGGAAGATGGTCGCTATTACGCAGCTCATCATCCATTTACGATGCCAGCTAGAGAGGATATTGAGCTTCTAGAAAGCAAGCCATGGGAAGTCAAGGCACAGGCATATGACCTTGTATTAAATGGTTATGAATTAGGTGGAGGTTCACTCCGTATTTTCGAACGTGATATCCAAGAAAAAATGTTCAATGTTTTAGGATTTACAGATGAGGAAGCAAGAGAACAGTTCGGATTCCTTTTAGAAGCATTTGAATATGGTACACCACCACATGGTGGTATTGCACTAGGTTTAGACCGACTAGTCATGCTTCTAGCAGGTAGAACAAACTTACGTGATACCATTGCATTCCCTAAAACTGCAAGTGCAAGTGATCTTTTAACAGACGCTCCTGGTGAAGTTAGCAAAGCGCAATTAAATGACTTGTATTTGTCGTTAAATGTTCGAAAATAGCGAACAAAACCCTTTTTGGTCAACTTGTAAAGACGAAATTGGTGTGTTAATATGTTGACATGAATAAAGTTCAAAAGGAGGATGAAGAGGACCGCGTCGACAAAAACGCCACGTCCTGTGGCATTGTCGACACTAGCACGTCCTGTGCGTCGAAATTTCAAGGCGACGCAGCTTTGAGGACCGGAGCGTATGCAGTTAATACGTGAGGACCGGAGAAGCAAGGCAACGCGGAAATTCGATGCGTCATATTCACCGCACTTTTTGAACATCCTTTAAAGTTAGAAGTCCTGATGTGTTTGTCGTATAACCTATTGTTTTGACCGAACAATAGATTATACGGGAGCCCGGAGTTTTCGTACTTGCGTAAATGCCTCATCTTTACTTGAAAAGAGGACTTACAAAAGTCGAAACAGGGTGCCCACCTGCGGTGAGCGGGTTCAAAACTAAGGCATCGACGGCACGATTGGGACTTCTAAGGATACCTTATACAAGAACAAACCCCTGTTTACATTGTGTAAACAGGGGTTTTTTATGTTTTTATGTTTAAAATACATAAATTCACATAGAAATACTTGAAATGTGTCGAAAGTATGTTATATTCTAGTTCTGGTAAAAATAAAAAAATATGACATTGAATTTGATACCCAATGGAGTTGAAGATATGTTACACCAATTTTCACGAAATGAACTAGCAGTAGGCAAGCGCGGGGTTGATATCCTTAAAAACAGTACAGTAGCTGTCCTTGGAGTGGGTGGCGTTGGTTCTTTCTCAGTAGAGGCGCTAGCACGCTCTGGTGTTGGACGTTTAATCCTCGTTGATAAGGACAATGTGGATATCACAAATATTAACCGTCAGTTACCTGCATTACTTTCTACAATTGGTCAGTCAAAGGTAGACGTAATGAAGGAGCGTATCGCAGATATTAATCCTGAATGTGAAGTAATCGCTCTTAAAATGTTTTATACAGAAGAAACTTACGAAGAATTTTTTAGCTATAACCTGGACTTTGTGGTTGATGCCTCAGATACGATTATGTATAAAATTCATCTTATGAAGGAATGTTTGCAACGTAATATTCCTATCATCTCAAGCATGGGTGCAGCAAATAAGATGGATCCAACTCGTTTTATGATTGCAGATATTTCAAAAACTCATACCGATCCAATTGCAAAGGTAATTCGTACAAAATTAAGAAAAGAAGGAATTCGTAAAGGGATTCCTGTTGTGTTCTCAGATGAAAGCCCAATCGTTATCCGTGAAGATGTTCGTAAGGAAATCACCGATGAGAATGCTAAAATCCGTAAAGCAAAAATGCCTCCATCCTCAAATGCGTTTGTACCATCCGCTTGTGGACTAATAATGGCAAGCTATGTTGTTCGTGAATTGCTAAAGGACATCAAAATAACTAGAGTTAAGGACTCATAAAAAAACGTGGCCTCGTTGGCCACGTTATTTTTATTTTGCTAATTGCTCAAGATTCCCGTTTTTATCCATTCGAAATGTTGGGGAGTTACGGTCCTCTGTATCTTCAAACATCACTAAGCGTCTTGCACGGTCCATAATTTGTACAAGTGCTTGGTAGTCTTCTTGAATGATAGTCTGTTGGTCAGATAACTTATCAAGTCTCTTCTCAAGCTCTTTAGTTTGTTGCTTCAATGATTCATTTTCACGACGCAAACGATTATTTTCCATCTCCAACTGATTCGAAAGAAGATCATTATGACGTAATGAAGATAAGAATGAAATACAATCTTCAAGCGTGATTGAATTTGTGATTGATTTAGTTGAAGGGATTAATTCTGCAGAAACCTCTTCGATATAAACAGGTACAGGTGTTTCTTCTACAAATGAATCCTGACTCACTGTTTTTTCTTGAGTTGTTCCTTTATCTTTGTTCATTCTTTCTAATGCTCGTTTTCTTTCTTTACGCTGCTTTTTCGCAATAGCAATTGCTTGTTCATAATTATTACGGACTTCCGCATTCCATCTAAACCCACATGCCGCTGAAGTACGGTTTAATTTATCGCCTACTTCGTCAAAAGCAGCCAATTGAGTTCCGCCCTCACGAATGTAGCGTAATACTGTTTCAGCTAATAATAAATCATCTTCATGTGACCATGCGTCTTGTCTTACTTTCATATAACCAACTCCCAATTACTTAAAATAATAGACTTTTTCTTTATATCTAGCATGACCACGTTATATTTGTTTTATACATTAGTAGTTTTATCAAAAAAGAAAATACAACATTAGCAGTACAGGGACTGTATCAAAATGTAAAAGTATTGTTAATTTCTCTCATAACCTAAAAAAATGGGAACTTTTTCATCTATAATACGTAAGTAGTATTGTCGCATAATCCGGAAAACGGCGAACGAGATTCTACGAGTGAATCTCACAAACTGATAGGGGGAAAAAATGTGCAACCAGTTTTACAATTGAAAAATGTAAAAAAGACAATTGGTAAAAAAGAAATCATTAAAGGAATTTCCTTTGATGTTTATCCAGGTGAAGTGTTCGGCTTTTTAGGGCCAAACGGTGCTGGTAAAACGACTACGATTCGAATGCTTGTAGGGCTTATGTCCATCACTGATGGTGAAGTCGTGATAAAAGGAACAAATGTTGCGAAGAATTTTGAAGAAGCTGTAAGACATATTGGCGGTATTGTTGAAAACCCGGAAATGTATAAGTTTTTGACGGGATATCAAAATCTGGTTCACTATGCACGGATGGTAAACGGTGTATCAAAAGAAAGAATTCTTGAGGTAACAAAGCTTGTTGGCCTTGAAAAAAGAATTAATGAGAAGGTTAAAACCTATTCCTTAGGGATGCGGCAGCGCTTAGGTATTGCTCAAGCATTATTGCACAGTCCTTCGATTTTGATTTTAGACGAACCGACAAATGGATTAGATCCTGCTGGAATTCGTGAAGTTCGTGATTATATTCGAAAGCTTGCTAGGGAAGAAGGATTAGCCGTAATTGTTTCCAGTCACTTGCTCTCTGAAATGGAAATGATGTGTGATCGAATTGGAATCATACAAGATGGTAGATTAGTGGGTGTACAAAAAGTCACTGAATTTATGAACGAAGAAACAAGCATTAGAGTTCATTTTCAAGTGGCTGATGTAGAAAAAACACGATCCATTCTATCAGCTGAATACCCAGCCCTTGAAGTGATTCAAACCGAAAAGGGTATAGAACTCTACATTGAACATGAGATGATTCCGCAAATTAATGCTAGTCTTGTAAAAAATGAGATTCAGGTGTTTGGAATCACACAGCTTTCCAAATCATTAGAGGACCGATTCTTAGAAGTAACAGGAGGTAGCAGAATTGGCTAATATCGTGAAACTGATACAAAATGAAAATATGAAAATTTACCGTCGCATTTCTACTTGGACTATGCTTGTAATACTGATAGCTGTAGCCTTAGTCGTGGGAGTTGTAATGAATTCCACAGCTTCAGATTCTGTTGATGAACAATGGAAGCAAAACTTACAACAACAGAATGAAGTGTATAAGACAGATTTAGCGAATGAAGACTTACCTGATATGGTTAAGGATATTTCAGAAAGAGAATTAGCGATTAATGAATATCGACTCGAACATGATATTGCTCCAATGGAAACTAGGTCTACATGGAATTTTATGACGGTTGCTGCAGAAATTGTTTCATTAATTACATTGTTTACCATAGTTGTTGGTGCTAGTAGTGTTGCCTCTGAATTTACATGGGGAACCATTAAATTATTATTAATACGACCTGTATCAAGAGCAAAGATTCTTCTGTCAAAATATTTAGCTACCATTTTGTTTGCGTTATTTTCTTTAGTCTTACTATTTGCAGTTTCATTTTTAGTAGGAAGTATCTTCTTTGGTATCGGAGGCTCCACGCCACACCTCGTATATAGAGATGGGGCAGTACATGAAGTTCATATGGTTTCACATATTCTCGGGATCTTTGGATTAAAATCAATTAATTTAATCATGATGTCAACATTTGCATTTATGATTTCTACTATTTTTAGAAATAGTGGTCTAGCAATTGGTTTAGCAATCTTTTTAATGTTTGCAGGCGTAAATGTAACAGCCCTTTTGGCCACAAAGTTTGATTGGGCAAAATATATCCTATTTGCAAATACAGATCTATCTCAATATCTAACCGGATATGTTATAGTCGAAGGAATGACGATGACATTTTCAGTGATCATGTTAATTATTTATTTTGTCGTATTTAATGCACTAACGTGGTTTGTCTTTACGAAACGTGACGTTGCTGCTTAATAAAAAAGGGGAAGAAATAGTCTAGTCTATTTCTCCCCCTCTTTTTGTAATTGCTCAAGCCGATCATATACTTTAGCAAAATATTTTTCTTGTCCATTTTGTTTTGGCTTAAAGTATTTTCTGTTCTTTAATAGGTCTGGTAAGTATTGCTGCTTAACCCATCCATTAGGATAGTCATGTGGATATTTATAACCAATTCCATGACCTAATTCTTTTGCACCGCTGTAATGGGCATCCCTTAGGTGATCTGGAATCTCTCCGATATTTCCCTTTCGAATATCTTCAATCGCCTTATCTAGCGATTTATAAGCACTATTTGTTTTGGGTGATAAACACTGTTCAATCACGACATTTGCTAGTGGAATACGTGCCTCAGGCAGTCCTAATCGTTCTACAGCCTGGCATGCAGCAACCGTATGAGCCCCAACCTCAGGTGCAGCAATTGAAATATCTTCGTAGGCAATTACGGTAAGACGTCTGCATATAGAAACTAAATCTCCACCTTCAATTAGTCTAGCTAAATAATGTAAAGCCGCATTTACATCACTACCCCGAATACTTTTTTGAAGGCAAGAGAGCAATGAATAGTGTAGATCCCCATCTTTATCATGAGAAAACCCCTTGTTTTCTACACATTCCTTAACAAGCTCTATGTCAACTTCAACCTCTTCACTGTCTCTAGCTCTTGAGGCCATGACAACATCCTCTAACACATTCATCGCAGAACGTGCATCTCCTTTTGTGGATGATGAAATGAGATCAATTGCTTCTTCTGAAATCGAAATTTGAAAATCGCCAAGTCCACGTTCTGAATCAGCTAATGCACGCAGTATTAATTCTTTAATATTTTCTTTTGTTAATGGTCGAAGTTCTTTAATCTGCCCACACCTGCTCCGAATCGCAGGGTTGACATCATGGAACGGGTTTTCAGTTGTTGCCCCGATTAATGATATCAAGCCTCTTTCAACATGTGGAAGTAAATAATCTTGCTGCGCTTTGTTAAAACGATGGACTTCATCAATGAAAAGAATTAATTTACCTTCCGCTTTTGCAGTTGAAACTGCATCCTCTATATCCTTTTTCCCAGCCGTTGTTGCATTAATTGAGATAAAGGGCATATCAACCGTACCTGCAATCGCAGTTGCAATGGAAGTTTTTCCAATTCCAGGTTCCCCATAAAGTAAGATGGAAGGAACATGTCCATTCATAATCATTTTATATAAAGCTGTATCCTTACCAATAATATGCTTTTGCCCAAGAATTTCTTCAATATGCTTGGGGCGCATTCGGTACGATAAAGGTGCTTCGATAAGTGATTCAAAAAGCAAAAGATTCATCCCCTTATCCAACAAGTTCCTAATAATTTTAATATCTATACATCAACTTTATCATACGTTTCGACCCGATAAAATACAAATACAATGCAATTTATGATATAATGTCGTGAGTTTAGACGAAATGAAATAGCAAATAGAGAAAACTTATGCAACAGTGGGAGACACAAAAGATGGAGTGAGGAAAATGCGAGCACAGATTAGCTTTAGCCGCCACATTTTGAAGTGGTCTACTTTTTTTATTGGGATGTTAATTATGTCTTTGGGGATAGTCATGATAATCAAAGCAGAGCTTGGGGCATCACCCTGGGATGTTTTGCATATCGGCCTATTTAAACAAATTGGTCTTACTATTGGCTCATGGTCGATCATTGTCGGCTTTTTTGTTTTGTTCCTATCCTCATTATTATTAAAGCGACTGCCTCAAATTGGTGCTTTTTTAAATATGATATCAGTAGGTATTTTCATCGATATGTTCATGATGGCTCCGTTCCTTGTAACACCAGAAACTTTTATCGGGAAATTAATCATGCTGTTGATGGGACTTCTTATTAACGGATATGGAATGGGAATTTATATATCAGCGAGTGTTGGTGCAGGTCCAAGAGACAGTCTGATGTTAGCACTAACCCAACTTTCTAATTGGAAAGTGCAATATATTCGTACAGGAATGGAAATTATTGTACTAACGATTGGTTGGTTGTTGGGAGGACCTGTTTTTATCGGAACTTTAATATATTGTGTAGGTATAGGCTATATCGCAGGGTTTGCGTTGCCACAATGTCAACGAATGCATGATGCATTAAAACAGAAATTGGCAAAGACACCAATAGTCGAAGTGAATCATTTTAGTAATTAGAGGTGAAAGTGAATGAAAATATCAACAAAAGGAAGATATGGTCTCACAATCATGATTGAACTTGCAAAAAATCATGGAAAAGGACCGCTCTCTCTCAAATCAATTGCAGCAAAACACGAGCTTTCGGAACATTATCTCGAACAATTAATCTCACCTTTACGTAATGCAGGATTGGTAAAAAGTATTCGAGGAGCTTATGGAGGCTATGTATTAGGTGATGAACCTACAAAAATTACAGCAGGAGATGTCATCCTCGTTCTAGAGGGACCAATTAGCCCTGTAGAAGTTTTAGAGGATGAAGAACCAGCAAAACGGGAATTATGGATACGAATTCGAGATGCTGTAAAAGAAGTACTAGACAGTACTACACTCGAAGACCTCGCAAGCCATAGCGATGGAAACGATGCATATATGTTTTACATTTAAGAAAAACATGTCATAATAACGTTACTTTTTTAAAAAAGGAGGGCTGATTTGATGCAGCATATTTATTTAGATCATGCAGCTACATCGCCCATGCACCCTGATGTTGTGGAGAGTATGCTTCCCTTTATGACAGAGGCTTTTGGAAATCCGTCTAGCATTCATTTTTTTGGACGAAAAAGTCGACATGCAGTTGATGAAGCAAGACAAACCATTGCCGGCACAATCAATGCAAAACCAAATGAGATTGTCTTTACAAGCGGTGGTACTGAGGCAGACAATTTAGCGATCATTGGAACTGCTATGAAGATGCAAGAAAAAGGCAAACACATCATTACGTCTGCTATTGAACATCATGCTGTACTTCATACTTGTGAACATCTAGAGAAACAAGGGTTTACAGTTACGTATTTACCAGTGAATGAGGCTGGACTCGTTTCTGTCAAAGACGTTGAAGCTGCACTAACTACGGAGACTATCCTTGTAACAATCATGTTTGGCAATAATGAAGTAGGAGCCGTACAACCGATTAAGGAAATTGGCGAGCTTCTTCAGGATCATCAGGCAGTATTTCACACAGATGCCGTCCAAGCATATGGATTGGTTGATATAGATGTGAATCAATATAAAATTGACTTACTTTCCGTTTCAGCTCATAAAATAAATGGCCCTAAGGGAACCGGATTTTTATTTATGAGAGAGGGAAGAAAGTTAGCTCCTCTTCTATTTGGAGGAGAACAAGAAAAGAAACGTCGTGCAGGAACGGAAAACGTAGCGGGGATTGTTGGATTGCAAACTGCTGCACAGTTGGCGAAGAAAACAATAAGCGAAAAAAATGCGCTATACCAAGATTTCAAACAGGCTTTTGTTTCTATTTTAAAAGAACAAGATATCTCGTTTGAAGTAAATGGTGATTTAAATATGTCTTTACCACATGTGTTAAATATCTATTTTCCTGGTACAAATGTCGAGTCTATGCTTGTTAACCTAGATTTAGCAGGAATAGCCGCTTCAAGTGGGTCAGCATGTACAGCTGGGTCAATTGACCCTTCACATGTGTTGGTTGCGATGTTTGGAAAGGATTCGGACCGAATCGCTTCTTCTATCCGTTTTAGCTTCGGTATTGGAAATACAATTGAAGATATAAAAACAGCAGCATTAGAAACAGCAATAATCGTTTCACGATTAACGAAATAGGAGGTGGAAATATGAAAGACCCTAAAGATACCCGAGTTGTAGTAGGGATGTCTGGTGGAGTAGACTCATCAGTTGCAGCCCTTTTATTAAAAGAACAGGGCTACGATGTAATTGGGATATTCATGAAAAACTGGGATGATACCGATGAAAATGGGGTATGTACTGCCACTGAGGATTATGAAGACGTAATTCGTGTCTGTAACCAGATTGGCATTCCTTACTACGCAGTCAATTTCGAAAAGCAATATTGGGATAAAGTTTTCACCTACTTTTTGGACGAGTATAAAGCAGGTAGAACACCAAATCCAGATGTGATGTGTAATAAAGAAATCAAATTTAAAGCCTTTTTAGAGCATGCTTTAACCCTTGGTGCGGATTATCTTGCAACTGGACACTACGCTCGTGTCGAATTCAGAGATGGTGAATACAAGATGCTCCGTGGGGTAGATGAGAATAAGGACCAAACTTATTTCTTAAATCAACTTACTCAAGAGCAGCTTTCAAAGGTTATGTTCCCAATCGGAAATATTGAAAAGTCAAAGGTGCGAGAGCTTGCAAAAGAAGCAAACCTTGCGACTGCTACTAAGAAAGATAGCACTGGGATTTGTTTTATCGGAGAACGTAACTTTAAAGAATTCTTAAGCAATTATTTACCTGCGCAAAAAGGAGATATGGTGACTTTTTCAGGTGAAGTAAAAGGGAAGCATGATGGCTTAATGTATTATACGATTGGTCAACGTCATGGCCTTGGTATTGGCGGAAGCGGAGAACCGTGGTTTGCAGTTGGAAAAGACCTTAAGAAAAATATTCTTTATGTTGACCAAGGTTTCCACAATGAGTTTCTATATTCTGATTCCATTTTAGCTACAAATGTTAGCTGGGTTTCGGATATGGAACCTGAAGAGGAAGTAAAATGCACAGCTAAATTCCGTTATCGTCAACCGGATAATGCAGTAACGGTTAAAAAAGTGGACGATAATACAGTAAAAGTCATTTTTGATGAGCCAATTCGTGCGGTAACACCAGGACAAGCAGTTGTTTTCTATAATGGTGACGAATGTCTCGGTGGTGCAACAATTGATAAAGTCTTTAAAAATGGTGAACGTCTAACATATGTTGGATGAAGAAACCTCAACTCTATATTTAGGGTTGGGGTTTTCCTATGTTATAATATGAGTGCAAAAAAAGTCGATTCTGGAGTTGAATATCATTGGATTTAAATAAACAAGGCATTGAATATATGCAAGAAGGAAAGTACGAAGATGCAGCGAAATGCTTTTCACAGGCTATTGAAGAAAACCCTAAAGAGCCGGTTTACTATATTAACTTTGGCAATCTTTTAGCAGCTGTGGGCGACCCTGAAAGAGCGATTGCTTTTTTTACGAAAGCACTTGAGCTTGACGAAGGCGCGGGAACTGCTTATTACGGAATCGGTAACCTCCTATACAACCAAGAAGATTTCTTAAAAGCAAAGGATATGTTTGAAAAAGCTCTAAAAGCAGGTCTGGAAAATAGCGATACATATTTTATGTTAGGCATGACATTGATTCAGCTAGGCCAGCCAAAATTAGCACTGCCATATATGAAGCGTGCAGTTGAATTAAACGAAAATGATGTAGATGCATTATTTCAATATGGCCTCTGCCTAGCGGGTGAATCAGTAATTGACGAAGCAATCAAAACGTTTCATACTGTAATTGAATTAGAACCTAATCACTCAGATGCTTATTACAATCTAGGTGTAGCCTATGCTGGTTTTAAGAATGATTATGAAAAAGCACTCGAAATGTTTGAAAAAGCCCTAGAAATTCAACCTGACCATATGCTTGCAGCAAACGGGAAAAAGATTGTAAGTGAAGCATTAAGTGAATAAATGAGGGGAGGGAATACTTAATGGAACAACAGGAGTCTTTAGATTTATTTGATGAACAACGAAAATTTATGAAGGGTACTCATTTAGTGACGATCTTTCATAATGAGCAAAATTTATATTCTGTCGTTCGCATTAGACTTCAAGAAACAAATGAAGACTATAATGAAAAAGAAGCAGTTGTAACAGGGTATTTCCCTCGAATTCATGAAAATGAAACATACATCTTTTTTGGTCGCTTAAAGGAGCATCCACGGTTTGGCATTCAATTTCATGTTGAACAATTTCAAAAAGAGATCCCACATACGAAACAAGGAATCGTACAATACCTTTCAAGTGATCTTTTTAAAGGGATTGGGAAAAAGACAGCAGAAAAAATTGTAGAGAAACTTGGTGAAGGAGCCATTTCAAAAATCATCGCAAACCCAGATGTCTTGCAGGAGGTTGATAAACTTCCAGCAGACAAGGCCAAAGAGATTTATGAAACACTACAAGAACACCAAGGTCTTGAGCAAATCATGATTGGCCTCTCTCAATATGGATTTGGTCCTCAGCTTTCCATGAGGATTTATCAAGTCTATAAAGAGCAAACACTTGAAATTCTTCAACATAGTCCGTACAAGTTAGTCGAGGATATTGAAGGTATTGGTTTCGGTAGAGCAGATGAATTGGGACGCCAGCTTGGGATTTCTGGAAATCACCCAGACCGAATCAAGGCTGGTTGCTTATACATACTTGAACAAGATTCTTTACAAGACGGACACGTTTACCTTTCAGTTGAGGATTTGATCATTCGTGTTCAGCAATTATTGGAACAAAGTAGCCGTGAAGAAATCATTGCAACAGATATTTCTAAGGAAATAATAAGTTTAACCGAAGAAAGCAAGCTTGTGATTGAAGAAGACAGGGTTTACTTACCTACCCTTTATTTTTCTGAAAAAGGATTAATTACAAATATAAAACGAGTAATGGAACAGACAGAATACGAAAATCTATTCCCGGAGTCTGAATTTTTGCTAGCACTTGGTGAGTTAGAGGAAAGAATCAATGTCCAGTACGCACCTTCGCAAAAAGATGCAATCCAAAAAGCGCTCATGTCTCCAATGCTCCTTTTAACAGGTGGTCCAGGTACAGGGAAAACTACCGTTATTAAGGGGATCGTTGAATTATACGGAGAACTGCACGGCTGCTCCTTAGACCCAAAAGATTATAATTCTGAAAATCCTTTCCCAGTTTTATTAGTGGCACCAACAGGGCGCGCCGCAAAACGGATGACCGAATCAACAGGTCTTCCTGCCGTCACCATCCATCGACTGCTAGGATGGAATGGAGTCGAGGGATTTAGTCATGACGAGGATAATCCGATAAACGGCAAGCTGTTAATAGTTGATGAAGTTTCAATGGTCGATATTTGGATCGCACATCAGTTGTTTAAATCACTACCGGAGCATATCCAAGTAGTGCTAGTAGGGGATGAAGACCAGTTGCCTTCTGTTGGTCCTGGCCAGGTGTTAAAGGATTTATTGGCATCTGAAGTAGTACCAACCGTACGATTGACTGATATCTATCGACAATCTGAAGGTTCGTCAATTATTGAGTTGGCTCATGATATTAAAAAAGGCGCTCTACCACCTGATATTTCCTCACCTAAAAAGGATCGCTCTTTTTTAAAGTGCTACCAGAATCAGGTACTTGAAGTGGTTAAGCAGGTTTCGGATAATGCAAAAAAGAAAGGCTTTTCCATTAAGGATATTCAGGTTTTGGCACCAATGTATCGCGGTCCTGCTGGGATTGACAGTTTAAATGTGATGCTGCAGGAACTTTTTAACCCGCCCGTTCACGGTAAGCGAGAATTGAAATATGGTGATATTGTTTACCGGCGCGGTGACAAGGTGCTTCAACTCGTCAATCAGCCTGAGAATAATGTGTTTAATGGCGATATTGGTGAAATTGAGTCAATCTTTTATGCAAAAGAAAACACAGAAAAACAGGACATGGTTGTTATTAATTTTGAAGGCAATGAAGTCACATATACAAAACAGGACTTAAACCAAATCACACACGCCTATTGCTGTTCCATTCACAAATCACAGGGTAGTGAATTCCCAATCGTCATTTTACCGATTGTTAAAGGATATTATCGTATGCTACGTCGTAATTTAATTTACACAGCCATAACAAGAGCTAAAAATTTCCTGATCCTATGTGGGGAAGAAGACGCATTAAGGCAAGGTGTTCAGCGTGCAAACGATACAAACCGTCAAACAACCTTATGCGAAAAATTGAAAACAACTTTTGGTGCAATGGTGGAAGCTCCAGTTCCTGTAGCAATACCTGAAGAGGCAAAGACATATCAAGAGGTTATTTTCCAAACCGACCCAAATATTGGCATGGAGGGAATTACTCCATACGATTATATGGAAGTTGAATAAAAGCTGGGGATACCAGTATAAGTAAGTTGCGAAAAAGCTGGGGATACCAGCTTTTTTCTTTTGGAAACTCTTGTGCAGTATGACACCTTACCTGAAAGTGAATGATAAGTAATGTTCGGAGAGGTGGCGATTATCTTTGCGGACGTTCTCACTACTCAAGGATTTACCGGTCTATGATGAAAAGTCTGCCGAAGAACTCGGCCGAGTTTCAGATCTTTGTATCACATCAAATGGCAAGGTGAATGCCCTGATTATGAAAGGAAAAGGACTATTTGAACGAGATCGAGTAGTCCCTATCGAAAGCATCTCCTCCATTGGAGATGATGGTGTCATGGTTTCGGACAGAACGCTATTGGAGCTTCTTGACAATGAAGCCGATACACCCACGTATTTTTTGCATACCCATCATGGATTATTCCGAAAGCCACTTTTGTCCTCAGAAGGTCAAAAATTAGGCTTACTTGAAGATGTATATTTTACAGAAGAAGTGGGCACTATTATAGGGTATGAAGTAACGGATGGCTTTTTTGCTGATATAACAGAAGGAAAAAAGGTAATCAAAACCAACGAGCCTTTAAAAATCGGTGAAGATGTCATCGTCGTATCTATAAATTAGGAATTCCATGATGTGAGGTGTACCCTGTGAAGTGCCCAAACTGTAAAAGTAAAGATATCGGTAAAATTGGTGTCAACCAATATTACTGCTGGGGATGTTTTATCGAACTATCTGTAAACAAAGGACAAATATTCACACATCAGGTAGAGGAAGATGGCACACTCAGTTCGTTGGATGATCTGTTTGCTGAAGACGACAGAAGGATCAGTATGTAATCCTAAACAAGGAGTGAAGAGGATATGAATAAAGCAATGACTTCTCTAATCACTATGGGTCTAGGTGCTGCGGCATACGGAATTATGCAAAGAACAGATGTAATGTCTGCCCGCAACATGAAAAAAATGCGCAAACGCATTACGAAAATGTTTTAAAATGTGATGAAAATGGAAAAACCCCACGGTCGTGGGGTTTTTTGTATTGGTTTGGAGGTATTATCCCTAAAAACAAGAGAAAGTGGATCGAAACTGGAAAAAGTCAGGAGTTATCGAACCAGCAAAGAAGAGAAAGAGGTACGCACCTGGATAAAATTAGGAATTAGCGAACCAGCAAAGAAGAGAAAGAGGCACGCACCTGGATAAAATTAGGAATTAGCGAACCAGCAAAGAAGAGAAAGA
>NZ_NSEA01000003.1:313110-453714 GCF_002734285.1 Fredinandcohnia onubensis
CCGCATCTGGATAAAATTAGGAATTAGCGAACCAGTGAAGAAGAGAAAGAGATTCACAACTGGATAAAACTAGGAATCACTGTACCAGGTATAAGTTTTAATAAAAGCCATCTCCTTAAATACCCACTCAAAAATTACTCAGAGATCTTTACTTCCTTTTATCCATATAATATGAGCCTCTACCAAATGATATCAAATCAAAATTCTTGGATAGTATTTTTTGTATTGTTTTTTTTGACCTGATAACCTTACACCAATTATAAATAACATCCACAGTTATCCGTTTTTCAGGAAAAAGGAACCTAAACTCCTCTACACTCCTAAGTACCGCTGATTCTTTGTCCTCTACAAATCCACATTTTTTACAGACCAAAGTTTGTCTATTTGTATCTTCATAATCCAAGCACCCACACTTACAAACAATCCCCTTCTCTAACTCCTCATATGTGTAATCTGGCAGCCTCGAATAGGGATTCTTCGTTATATGCAAAGAAGCCAATTTTTTAGCTAATTCTATATGCCCCCCAGAAACCCTAGAAGTCGCACCTGCATCTATTTTTTTCAAAAATCGACCAAGTTGCGCATGAAATACAAAGGGGCCACTAACCGGTGCCTCATATAAATAAAATTCTGGGTTTATGAATATTACTTGAGATTCAACTGGTACATTAAACCTCAGTTCTTGGAGGAGTTGCCGAAATAATGATTCGCTACGAGAGATTTGGATGAGGGGATTTTTGATTTCTTTTCCATTAATTATGTGCAAGCGGCCATCTTTGATGTAATAGTCTCCTTCGTAGTTTTTTACTTCAAAGATGAATATTTTCTTTTGTGTGATAAGCAGGGAATCGATTTGGAATAGGGTGTTGTTCACTTTAAGGAGTAGGTCGTTTAATATGAGGCTTTCATTTGTGAGGCCTAAAAGCAACTGGTCAAACTGTTTTTCACCTAGCCAGCCTTTTTCGAGGGATACAAAATTGTTTTCATCTTCTTCTGCTAGTTTCTTATGAACTCGTATAGAGCGTAGTAACTCTAGTTCAATATTCTCACCACGTGGTTTAATAACTTTAACCAATTTACCACATCCTTTCAGCAATATTTTACAAAACAATTTGTATTTTTACAATATTTTCTGTTGCATTCTCGACCTGTATAAAACCGCATAGACTCCAAAAACTACTAACAAGGGAGTGAATGAGATGAGTGAAAATAGAATCAAATGGATCTTTAGAATATCACTATTATTACTAGCATTTTTGACAATCTATATTTTCTTAAAATTGGCTCCAGTCTGGCTCCCGATTGTGTTACTCTTAAAAACATTTCTAGTTCCTTTTGTTGTTTCTATTTTTATCGCTTACTTACTGCATCCTATAATCGAAAAAATCAGCAATCGTGGTGTACCGAGAGCACTAGCGATATTACTGATATATTTGTTTTTTTTCGGTGGAATTGGTTTTGCTATATACAAAGGGATTCCGGTGATTCTTGCACAACTCAAGGACCTTGCTGAGAGCTTCCCTGAATTCAGTAAGACCTACAGAGTCTGGTTAATAGAAATTGAATCAGGAAGTTCACAGCTTCCTGCTCTTGTTCACGCACAGCTTGATGATTTGCTTAATTCCTTAGAAAATTATGTAGATTATCTGCTTTCAAGGACAATTGAATTTTTGAAAGCATTGCTTAATTCAATTTTCATCATTGCCATTATTCCATTCATCGTTTTTTATTTGTTAAAGGACCACGACCAAATGATGAAAGCACTTTGGTATATAACGCCTCGAAAACTTAGAAAAGCAGGTCAGCTTTTTTTTCGAGATGTTGATGAGTCATTGGGGAATTATATTAGAGGACAGTTAATTGTTTGTTTGCTTGTTGGAACAACAGCCTCAGTCGCGTTTTGGATTTCAGGTATGAAATATCCCTTATTATTTGGAAGCATAGTGGGCATAACGAATATCATCCCATACTTCGGTCCGATTATTGGTGCGATACCTGCCGCCATTATTGCTGCAACAATTTCAATCAAAATGCTAATTATCGTTGTTTTTGTTGTGTTTGGCCTTCAGTTTATTGAAGGAAATCTGCTTTCACCAATTATTGTCGGAAAAAGCTTACGCTTGCATCCGATTGTAATTATAGCGGCGTTATTAGTAGGAGGAGAAGTTGGAGGAGTGGTGGGCCTTATTGTTGCTGTTCCGGTTGTTGCCATATTAAAGGTGTCTATCGTTCACGCGAAACAGCATTTTACAGTCGCTCGTAAGGAACAATAACACATTGAACGCCGGCGTTGACAAACATTTTTGACTTGAATATAATTGACAAGAACTAGGTAATACATAATGTGACAATTAAATCACGATTAGTGAAAACTATGAAGGAATCAGTATGTTACAGTACCATCAAACCAGAGAGAAATTTCCAAGGCTGAGAGGAATTTCGGATGAAGGGTAACAGAAAGCTACTCCTGAGTGTAGGTAAACCTACCGGTGAATACCGTTATCAATATACGAAGGTGATGGGCACTATTTCTTTGTGTCCGTAATCAGGGTGGTACCGCGAGCATACTCTCGTCCCTGTTTTTTAGGGGATGAGAGTATTTTTTTATGTCTAAAATGATATTGGAGGTAATGAAATGAAACAATTAACATCAGCTCAAGTTCGCCAAATGTTTTTGGATTTTTTCCAATCTAAGGGGCATGCAATAGAACCAAGTGCTTCCTTAGTTCCACATGAAGATCCGTCCTTACTATGGATCAATAGTGGTGTTGCTACTTTAAAAAAATATTTTGATGGACGTGTAATCCCTCAGAATCCAAGAATTTGTAATGCACAAAAATCAATTCGTACAAATGATATTGAAAATGTAGGAAAAACAGCACGCCACCATACTTTCTTTGAAATGCTAGGAAATTTCTCCATTGGTGATTATTTTAAAGAAGAATCAATTGAATGGGCATGGGAATTCTTAACAAGTAAAGAGTGGATTGGTTTTGACCCAGAGAAGCTTTCTGTTACGATCCATCCTGAAGATGATGAAGCATTTGAGCTTTGGAATAAAAAGATTGGAATTCCTGAGGAGCGAATCATTCGTCTAGAAGGAAACTTCTGGGATATTGGTGAAGGTCCAAGTGGTCCAAATACAGAAATCTTCTTTGATCGGGGCGAGGAATTTGGAAATGACCCGAACGATCCAGAATTATATCCAGGTGGAGAAAATGAACGTTATCTAGAAATATGGAACCTTGTGTTCTCGCAATTTAACCATAACCCAGATGGTTCTTATACGCCACTTCCTAAAAAGAATATTGATACAGGAATGGGTCTAGAAAGAATGTGCTCTGTTATTCAAAACGTGCCTACAAACTTTGACACAGATCTTTTTATGCCGATTATTGAGGCAACTGAATCCATTTCAGGTGAAAAATATCGTCAAGCAAAAGAAAAGGATGAAGCATTTAAGGTTATTGCTGACCACATCCGTACAGTTACATTTGCAGTAGGAGATGGAGCGCTTCCTTCCAATGAAGGGCGTGGCTATGTTCTTAGACGTCTATTAAGACGCGCTGTACGATATGCTAAACAAATCTCAATCAACCGTCCATTCATGTATGAACTCGTCCCAGTTGTAGGGGAGATTATGGTTGATTTTTATCCGGAAGTGAAAGAGAAGACTGAATTTATTCAGAAAGTCGTGAAAACGGAAGAGGAACGCTTCCACGAAACTTTACATGATGGACTAGCAATCCTATCAACTGTTATTCAAAAGGAAAAAGCAAAAGGCAGTGACACTATTCCAGGTGCAGATGTATTCCGCTTATATGATACGTATGGTTTCCCTGTTGAACTAACAGAGGAATACGCTGAAGAAGAAGGTATGAAAGTCGACCACGATGGCTTTGAGCGTGAAATGGAAAATCAACGTGAAAGAGCAAGATCTGCTCGTCAAGATGTTGATTCCATGCAGGTCCAAAGCGGGGTTCTTGGTGAAATTAAAGTTGAGAGTACGTTCGTTGGCTATGATGAACTTGAGGCTGATTCAATTGTTCTTGTAATTGTAAAAGACGGTGAATTAGTAGAAAGCGCAAACGAAGGTGACGAAATTCAGCTTATTTTAGACAAAACACCTTTCTATGCTGAGAGCGGTGGACAAATCGCTGATGAAGGTACAATTGAAAACGAAAATACAAAACTAGTTGTAAAAGACGTTCAAAAAGCGCCTAATGGACAAAACCTTCATCGAGTAGTTGTTGAACAAGGAAGTTTAACAAAAGGTGACAAGCTTCATGCGAAGGTTGACCAAGAGAATCGTGCGGGGGTTATTAAAAACCACACGGCAACTCACTTATTACATCAAGCATTAAAAGATGTGCTCGGTGCACACGTAAACCAAGCGGGTTCACTGGTAACATCAAATCGTTTACGTTTTGACTTCTCTCATTTTGGTCAAATTAAACAAGACGAGATTGAGCAAATTGAAGCGATTGTGAACGAAAAAGTTTGGAGCAGCATCCCGGTTAATATTGACTATAAATCGCTAGCTGAGGCAAAAGAGATGGGAGCAATGGCCCTTTTCGGTGAAAAATATGGCAACATCGTTCGTGTTGTTCAAGTTGGTAACTATAGTTTAGAGCTATGTGGTGGATGTCATGTACCAAATACATCAACTATTGGGTTATTCAAGATAGTTTCTGAGTCCGGAATAGGCGCAGGTACTCGTCGTATTGAAGCTGTAACTGGTGAAGCGGCATACCATGTAATTAATGATCAAGTTAAAATGCTGCAGGAAGTTGCTAACCTTTTAAAAACAAAGCCGGCAGAAGTTCCAAGTCGCATTGAAGCATTACAACATGAAATTCGTAATTTACAACGTGAAAATGAATCACTTTCAGCGAAACTTGGCAATATAGAAGCTGGTAGCCTTGTTGAAAAAGCGAAAGAAATTAATGGGGCAACTGTTTTATATAGTAAGGTAAATGCCCAAGATATGAATAATCTTCGTGCAATGGTTGATGACTTAAAGCAGAAGCTTGGCTCAGCAGTAATTGTCTTAGGTTCTGTTAACGAAGACAAGGTAAACTTAACGGCTGGTGTAACAAAAGACTTGATTGATAAAGGTTTCCATGCAGGAAAATTAATTAAGGAAGTAGCAACTCGTTGTGGCGGCGGCGGCGGTGGCCGTCCTGATATGGCGCAAGCGGGTGGTAAAAATCCAGAACAGCTTGAATCTGCATTACAATATGTAGAAGAATGGGTAAAAAATATCTAAAAGATGTCAATTTGTATCATTCTGTCTAAAGGAATGCTACAAATTGTCACTTCTTGTTTCTATTTAGTTGTGATTAGTGTACAATGAGTGGTAAGATTTACATGTACGGATGCGGACACCAGAATCTAAAGAGTGAGGTGCAAAACTTGAGCTCATTTGATAAAACGATGAAATTCAACTTTCCAGAGGAACCAGTTGAAACCAATGTTAATGAAGTATTATTCAATGTTTATGATGCTCTTCAAGAAAAAGGATACAATCCAATTAATCAAATTGTAGGGTACTTGTTATCCGGAGATCCTGCATACATTCCACGTCATAATGATGCAAGGAATATCATCCGAAAGCTTGAACGAGATGAAATAATCGAGGAGTTAGTGAAGTCGTATTTAAAGATCCATCGTGAGGGGTAAAACGAATGAGGATTCTCGGTTTGGACGTCGGCTCAAAAACAGTCGGTGTCGCCGTCAGTGATGAAATGGGCTGGACTGCTCAAGGTATTGAAACAATCAAGATAAATGAAGAACGACAGCAGTTTGGCTTAGAAAGACTTGGTGAAATTATCAAGGAATATGAAGTAGAATCTGTCGTAATTGGTTTACCTAAGAATATGAATGGAACTATTGGACCACGTGGTGAAGCCAGTCAATATTATGCTGATATGGTACAGGAGAAATTCGGTTTGCCTGTTGAATTGTGGGACGAGCGTCTCTCAACAGTAGCAGCTGAACGAGTCCTATTATCAGCGGATGTAAGTCGAAAAAAGCGAAAGCAAGTCATCGATAAAATGGCTGCAGTCATGATCCTCCAGGGGTATCTAGATAGTAAAAATTAATGAGGTGGATTAACATGGAACATGGTGAAAAGCAAATAACAGTAATTGACGAGCAAGGAAATGAAATTCTTTGTGAGGTATTATTTACATTCGAATCAGAAGAATTTGGAAAGTCATACGTCCTTTACTATCCTGTAAGTGATGAGAATGAAGATGAGGAAGATATCGAAATTCACGCTTCAAGCTTTAGCCCTTCTGAAGACGGAGAAGATGGTGAACTTAAACCAATCGAAACTGAAGAAGAATGGGACCTTGTCGAAGAAATGCTAAATACATTCCTTGATGAAGAAGGAGAAGAATAAAAACAGCCGCGGGCTGTTTTTTCTTTTTCTCCAACTTATGGCTTACAAAATTAAATAGATAAATAAAAAAGCACAAAATTTTTAGAAAAAACTGCAAAAATATAGTGAATTCTCCCTAAAATTGACGAATTAGATAAAAAAATGTAGTATAATAATTCGAGTGAGGGGAGGATTTTCGATATATGTCTGATAACGAATCGAAAAAGGATTTATATAAAAAGAATTTGCAAGAACGGCATAGAGAAGCCAAAACAATCCGTAAAATTGTGTTTATCGTATTTATCGTTATATTAGTAGTTTTATCTGGAATAATTGGCGGAGGCTATTTATATATAAAATCAGCACTTGAGCCTGTTGACCCTACAAATAAAGAACCAATCGAAGTAACTATACCAATTGGTTCGTCGCCAACAGCGATTGCAAGAATTCTTGAAGAAAATGATATTGTAAAACATGCAAAAGTTTTTCGTTACTACACGAAATTTAAAAATGTATCTGGTTTTCAGGCTGGAGAATATACATTTAATCAATCTATGAACTTTGATCAAATCATTGAAAGTCTGAAATCAGGAATCCTTATGGGAGAACCAGCTTTTAAACTAGTGATACCAGAAGGAAAACAACTTGAAGAAATAGCAATAATTATTGCGGAGCAAACAGGCTATACTAAGGAAGAAATCATGGAAAAGGTAGACGACCCTACCTATATTAAAGACTTGATTAGCAGGTTTCCGAATACATTATCGGAAGAAATTTTAAATAAGGATATTAAACATCCACTTGAAGGTTATTTATTCCCAGCAACCTATCCATTCTATGAGAAAAAGCCTTCAATAGAATCCATTGTCGAAACAATGCTAGAGCAAACTGATAAAATCCTAGTAAAATACGTAGGGCTAATGGAAGGGAACAACTATATTGATTCTACTCATAAACTATTAACCATGGCGTCGTTAATAGAAGAAGAGGCCACGGCACAAACAGATCGTGAACAAATTTCTAGCGTATTTTATAATCGTCTAGATAATGGAATGCCACTTCAAACCGACCCTACTGTTCTTTATGCATTAGGAGAACATAAAAAACGTGTTCTATATGATCATCTTGAAGTGAATTCGCCATACAACACATATAAAAACCAAGGTTTAACACCTGGACCGATTGCAAATGCAGGTGAATCATCCTTATCAGCGGCTTTAAACCCTGCAGAGACGGATTATCTATATTTCTTAGCTGCTCCAACAGGAGAAGTGTATTACTCCAAGACATTGGACGAGCATAATGCTAAAAAAGCACAGTATATAACTAATCAACAATAAGTAACTAGGGAACCCAATATGGCGTTCCCTTTTTCTTTATGGTAAAATAAGTTGAAATTATTATCATACAAAAATAAAAAAGCAAAATTACTGCACTTTTTAACCAATACCACCATACTGAAATGGAGGTTTTTTTCTTGTTATCAAGCAAAATAACCAATTATCTAGAAGCTCTATTTCCCAAAAGAGACGAAAACATTCAAGAAATTGAACATTATGCAAAAGAAAACAATGTACCAATTATGGAACTAGTAGGCATTGAAACAATGCTTCAAATATTGCGTATATCCGAGCCTAAGCAAATATTAGAAATTGGAACAGCGATTGGCTATTCTGCTATTCGGATGGCTCAGGCACTTCCAAATACGAAGATTGTCACAATTGAAAGAGATCAAGAAAGATACGAAAAAGCCCTTGAAAATATCGAGCGAACAGGGACAGGCTCACAAATTGAAGTGATTTTCGGTGATGCTCTTGAAGCAGCTGAAGAAGTAAAGAAACATGGTGAATTTGATTGCATCTTTATCGATGCTGCTAAAGGGCAATATCGACATTTTTTTGACATCTATGAAAAATGCCTTTCAAAGGATGGTTTAATTGTTACGGATAATGTACTATTTAAAGGGCTTGTTGCAGAGGAACAAATTGAGAGTAAAAGAATAAGAAATCTCGTAACAAAAATTAAATCGTACAATGAATGGCTCCTCGCACACCCAGATTATCTGACTACTATCTTACCTGTTGGGGATGGGGTTGCATTAAGTAAAAGAAGAGGTGTAACGGAATGAAGAAACCAGAGTTACTGGTGACTCCTACATGTGTAGAAGATATTGAACCATTAATTAATGCTGGTGCTACAGCTTTTATTATAGGTGAACAAAGATATGGTTTGCGTCTTGCTGGTGAATTTAACCGCGAGGAAATTGTAAAAGCGGTTGAGGTTGCTCATGCACATGACGCAAAAATATATGTTGCAATGAATGCCCTTTTTCATAATGAAAAGGTCCCTGAGTTAGGAGACTATGTAGCGTTTCTACGTGATAGTAATGTTGATGCGATTGTTTTTGGTGACCCTGCGGTACTGATGACTGTAAAAGAGGTAGCACCAGAAATGAAACTTCACTGGAATACTGAAACAACAGCGACAAATTGGTATACATGCAATTACTGGGGCAGAAAAGGCGCAAAGCGTGCGATTCTTGCTCGTGAGTTAAATATGGATGCAATTGTTGAAATAAAGGAAAATGCAGAAGTTGAAATTGAAGTTCAAATACATGGAATGATGTGTATGTTCCAATCGAAACGTTCATTAGTTGGAAACTATTTCGAATATCAAGGCAATGTAATGGAAATTGAAAATCGTAAAAAAGAAAAAGATATGTTTCTATTCGATGAAGAGCGTGGTAATAAATATCCTATTTTTGAAGAC
The DNA here is from genome assembly GCF_002734285.1 of Fredinandcohnia onubensis. Classification (GTDB taxonomy): domain Bacteria; phylum Bacillota; class Bacilli; order Bacillales; family Bacillaceae_L; genus Ferdinandcohnia; species Ferdinandcohnia onubensis_A. Next base: position 322,265 of record NZ_NSEA01000003.1, read on the forward strand.
GAAAATGGCACTCATATCATGAGCCCAAATGATGTGTGTATTGTCGATGAATTGGAAGAAATGATTGATGCTGGTATAGATAGCTTTAAAATCGAGGGGATTTTAAAATCAAATGAGTATCTGATTGAGGTTACAAAAATCTATCGAAAAGCAATTGACTTATGTGTCGAAAATCGTGATGAGTATGAAGATATTAAGGATGACCTATTAACAAAACTTGAAGAACTTCAACCAATTAATCGCCCACTAGATACAGGTTTCTATTTTAAAGAAACGGTTTACTAATAAGTGATAAAGGAGGAATATGTATGACAGCAGTTGTAAAAGAACCTATTTCAAAGATAGTAGACGGCAAACGTGTAATTGTTAAAAAGCCTGAATTGCTTGCTCCAGCAGGTAACCTTGAAAAACTAAAAATTGCTGTTCATTATGGTGCGGATGCTGTTTTTATCGGTGGTCAAGAATACGGACTGCGTTCAAATGCTGATAATTTTACACTAGAAGAAATCGCAGAAGGTGTGGAATTTGCAAAAAAATATGGTGCGAAAATCTATGTTACGACAAATATATTTGCTCATAATGAAAATATAGATGGATTAGATGAATACTTAATCGGACTAGAAAATGCCGGAGTATCTGGAATTATCGTAGCAGATCCACTTATTATTGAAACATGCAAGCGAGTGGCTCCAAAAATGGAAGTACACTTAAGTACACAGCAATCACTTTCTAACTGGAAGGCTGTTCAATTTTGGAAGGAAGAAGGCTTAGAACGTGTTGTTTTAGCACGTGAAACAAGTGCCGAAGAAATTAAAGAAATGAAGGAAAAGGTCGATATTGAGATCGAAACTTTTGTTCATGGTGCGATGTGTATTGCCTATTCTGGACGTTGTACATTAAGTAATCATATGACAGCACGTGATTCGAATCGTGGTGGTTGTTGTCAATCATGTCGATGGGATTATGAATTATTTAAAATGGACGAAAATGAAAATGAAGTAGCCCTATTTGGTGAAAATGATGCTCCATTTGCAATGAGTCCAAAAGACTTAAAGCTTATCGAATCGATTCCACGCATGATTGAATTAGGAATTGATAGCTTGAAAATTGAAGGACGAATGAAGTCAATTCACTATATAGCAACAGTAGTAAGTGTTTACCGTAAAGTGATCGATGCGTATAGTGCTGATCCAGATAATTTCGTCATAGATAAAGAGTGGCTTAAAGAACTCGATAAGTGTGCAAATCGTGAGACAGCTCCTGCCTTCTTTGAAGGGGTTCCTGGTGTATCAGAGCAAATGTATGGTACACATAGTAAAAAAACAACTTATGATTTTGCAGGTCTCGTGTTAGACTATGAAAAGGAATCAGGAATTGTAACGTTACAACAACGCAATTACTTTAAAAAGGGAGACCAGGTTGAATTTTTCGGCCCTGAAATTGACAACTTCACACAAACAGTTGAGACGATTTGGGATGAGGACGGAAACGAAATAGAAGCTGCGAAACATCCATTGCAAATTGTTTCGTTTAAAGTGGACAAGCCTGTTTATCCAAACAACATGATGCGAAAGGGGAAGTAAGATGAGCAGAAAGCCAATTGTCATTGGCATTGCTGGGGGCTCAGGATCTGGTAAGACAAGTGTTTCAAAAGCCATTTATGAGCATTTTAGAGGCCATTCAATCATGATGATTGAGCAGGATTCCTATTATAAAGATCAAAGTGATATACCTTTTGAAGATAGATTAAATACAAATTATGATCATCCACTGGCTTTTGATAATGATTTACTCATTGAGCATATTAAAAATCTTCTTGAATATAAAGGTATAAGAAAACCAGTTTATGACTATAAATTTCATACAAGGTCTTCTGAAGTGATCAATGTTGAACCTAAAGATGTCATTATTTTAGAAGGAATTCTTGTTCTTGAGGATGCAAGATTACGCGATTTGATGGATATTAAGCTATATGTTGACACGGATGCCGATATCCGCATCATCCGAAGAATGCTACGTGACATAAAAGACCGTGGACGTACGTTAGAATCTGTTATCGAACAGTATGAAACAGTGGTTCGTCCGATGCATAATCAATTCGTTGAACCAACGAAACGATATGCAGATATCATTATCCCCGAAGGTGGACAAAATCACGTTGCAATAGACTTAATGGTAACAAAAATTCAAACAATTCTTGAACAAAATGTCATTTTGTAATAACATAACAGAGAAAAAGGTGTTATGATAGTACAATCAATAAGGAAAGGAGTGGTGGTAATTTTCTACCATTCCTTTCCCTACATACAGTAAAGAAAAAAATTCGTACTACATATTTTAACTTAAAAGCAATCACAGGGGGATTGTAACGACTACAAGGAGTGAAGGGATTATGGTAGAGAAAGTATTTCCTATGACATTAGAAGGAAAGCAAAAATTAGAGCAGGAATTAGAGCATTTAAAGACAGTTAAGCGCAAAGAAGTAGTTGAGCGCATTAAAATTGCAAGAAGCTTTGGGGACCTTTCAGAGAACTCAGAGTATGACTCTGCGAAAGATGAACAAGCATTTGTTGAAGGACGTATTACAACAATTGAAAATATGATTCGTAATGCAAAGATCATTGAAGAAGATGCTGACAGTGCTGGTCGTGTCTCACTAGGAAAATCAGTGACGTTTATTGAACTTCCAGATGGTGAAGAAGAAACATATACAATTGTAGGAAGTGCAGAAGCAGACCCATTTGAAGGGAAAATTTCAAATGACTCTCCAATTGCAAAAAGCCTTTTAGGCAAACATGTTGGTGATAAGGTAACTGTTCAAACTCCAGGTGGAGAAATGCTTGTCGAAATCACTAAGATTGACTAATATCGACATTGCATCAGGTCTTTTTATAACATTTTAATATGTATAAATAGTGTGACACCTCGTCGAAACTGTAGACGAGGTGTTTTTCTATGGTTATTAAAAGACGAGCATTACTAATTCTGGTACTAATTCTGTTAGGCTTAGCTGGATTAATCGGCAGGCTTATACAATTACAGCTAGTAAGTACAGAATCATTTACGGATAGAGATGTGAATTTAATTGAAGCGAGTGTATCGCAACGAACCCAAGAACTTGTTATAGACCAAGGCCGGGGTAGATTTATTGACCGAAATAAAAAGGCGCTAACTCATGAATATTATCCAACACTAGTGTTGTTTCCTTTTTTAAAAAACGTTGAATGGCCAGCTGAAGAAGTGGCGGATATCGTAAATATTCCTGCTTCAAAACTAAATGATGAAATTTTGGAAGCGAAAAAGCCAGTTATTGTAGGTGGAGATAGACCCATAGAATTAACGGAAACGCAAATGAATAAAATCAATAATCTCCAAATTCCTGGTGTATTTGCTGTCCATCGTCAATATGAACTCGATAGTGAAATCGCCGAGCACTTAATCGGCTTAATCCGGGAAAACAGAGAGTTGTTCGAAAATCGTTATCCAGAGAAAAACTATTTACCGAAAAATACAAAGCTAGGAATCACTGGTTTACAATCTACGTTTGATGAATTCCTATTACCAGAAGGAGAGGCGAAGCTTTTATATCATGTAGCAGGCGATGGAGGACCCTTATTCGGCATTGATGTAAAGTACACTGCACCTGCAAATCCGTATTATCCAGTTGCTATTCAAACAACACTTGATCGAGACCTCCAGCAGATGACAGAAGAGATACTTGATAAGCATGATTTGAAAAAAGGTGGAATTGTCCTTCTTGACGTTGAATCTAATGATTTACTTGCTATGGTAAGTAAACCAGATATAAATTCATCAAACCCATTTAGGGATGGCTCTGCTGAAAATCAAATGATTATGCCACAATTCCCTGGTTCTGTGTTTAAGACAGTCATTGCCGCTGCTACAATCGAAAATCAACAAATCTCAAACGATCGTATGTTCAATTGTGACCAAGATTTGTATGGGGAGGGGCAAGCCGAATATCCACATGGTATGCTGAATTTTCATGATAGTTTTGCAAAAAGCTGTAATTTTACCTTTGCTAAGCTAGCCCAAGAATTAATACAAAAAGACCAAAACGTGATTGAACAATATTCTGAAATGCTTGGTTTACTTGGCCCAGTTGGATGGAATGGGGATGTATTTCGTTTTCAAGATTTTAAGCAGCTGCCAAATGAATACAATGGTCGAATTTGGACGGATGAACGCGATAAAAAAGTAGCGAAAGCAGTGGCGCAAACAGCCATTGGACAAAAGGATGTTAGGGTAACTCCATTGGGGATTGCAAATATGATGGCAACTATTGCTCGTGGCGGTTCCAAAAAGGAGGTTCGTACTGTTAGTGATGTATTATATAAAAACGGGACAACCCTATTCTCATTCTCCAAACAGGATATGGATGGACCGAAGATTGCTCCTTACACGGCAAGTAGGCTTCAGGAATTATTAAGGGGTGTGGTTACATCCGGAACGGGACAAAGGTTCGCACAACTTCCATATACAGTGGCCGGAAAATCAGGTACAGCTGAGACAGGAAAAAAACAAGGAGATGCAGTCCTTGTAAACAAATGGTTTGCGGGTTATTTTCCATTTGAAAAACCAAAGTACGCGCTTGTCGTCGTCGATTTAGAACAGCCAGGAGCAAAGTCTGTAGCGAATACTGTTTTTTATGAAATCGTACAAGGTATATATCAACTGGAACAGGAAAAAGGTACCAAACAAAGCGACTGATAAAGAAATGTCTTCAACCTTTCTTTCACACATGCTAGAATAAGAAGATAGTTTACTGATTAATAGTCGTTTTTAGGAGGTACTATAATATGGGGTATGAGTTAGACAAATTGAATGAAGGGCCTCGATCTGGAAGAAGAGCGAAAAGAAAAAAGGTAAATCGAATTTTAAATATTTTAATCGTCCTTGTGGTTGTTATGATTGTCTTTTTTGGAGGAAAGTTAATTTTTGGCGATAAAAATATAGATGATTCTGTAGCTTCCAAACAGACAAACCAACCGGCAAATGATAATGGAAAAGTTGCTTCAGATCCTTCAGATAACAAAGAGAATGAAGCAGAAGAAACTTCAGGCGAAACGAATGAACAAACGAAAGAAGAGACAAAAAAAGATACGCCTGAAGGAAATGAAGAGGAAAAAACTACAGAATCTGATGAATCTGAAGTGATTACAGAAGGTGCTCCTGAATCAAATATTGTGAAAACAATCGTCAATCCGGCATGGAAGCCAATCGGTACTGAGCAAGCAGAACCACATACAACGAATTTTGAAACCGATTCAGTTGACCGCATCGAAATGGAAATGGCTACAAGCTACGCCACCGGTTTTGACCGCTCAGCTATGGTTGTGTGGTGGCTTGGCAGAAATGGTGGAAATTCGATCACTGCTACTGTTTCATCAAAAACAACAAAACAAGTTCTTAAAGTATATTTAGAATGGGTTCCTAACGAAGGCTGGAAACCAACAAAAGTTGAAGAATTAAAAGAAAATGACAGTGAAACATATAAAAACTATAAAACCTCAGAACCAGATGAAGACGAAAACGAACCAGATGAGGATGAGGATGAAGATTAATTATAGCGCAGGATATTCCTGCGTTTTTTTGTGCCGTCTTTTCATCTAATAATTGATAATAGCAGTATAATATGTTAAATTTAGAACAATTCATTGTTTAATTCATAGTATACTTATAGGAATAATATATAATTGTGGAGAGTGAGAAAAATGGGGCGAGAATTTTTAGATGTTTTTGAAGGTTGGGCAGATTCCTATGATTCAACTGTAACCGGTCATGATGTGGAATATAAAGAAGTGTTTTCACGATATGATGACATCTTAAATGATGTTGTACAAAAATCTGGCCACGCTGTTTTGGAGTTTGGTGTGGGCACAGGAAATCTCACTCAAAAATTACTTAACAATAATAAGAAAGTGTATGGAGTGGAACCATCAAAGCCTATGCGGGAAATCGCCTTAGAAAAGCTTCATTACTTTAATTTTACAATAGAAGATGGAGATTTTATCGTTTTCAATAAGCCAACTGCCCAAATTGATACCATTGTAAGTACGTATGCATTTCACCACTTAACTGACACCGAGAAAAACCAAGCTATTTCACAATATAGCAACTTGCTTGAAAAAGGTGGTAAAATAGTGTTTGCGGATACAATGTTTGAGAATAAACAAGAATATACAATGACGATTCATTCCGCAAAACAAAATGGCTTTCATAACCTTGCAAAAGATTTAGAAACGGAATATTACACAACCATTCCTGTATTACGTGAAATTGCAAAGCAAAATGGCTTTACTGTTGAATTCACACGTTTTAATCATTTTGTTTGGGTCATGGAGGCAACGAAACAGTAAAAACGAAAGGTGATACGTACTTATGAAGATAGCAATTATCGGAGCAATGGATGAAGAAGTAGGAATTTTAAGAGATAAAATTGAAAATAGACAGGAAACCACAGTTGCCGAAAGTGTTTTTTATACTGGGACGCTGAATGGGTATGATGTTATTTTATTAAAATCAGGAATTGGAAAAGTGAATGCAGCCATATCTACAACTATTTTATTACAGCAATTTAAACCAAATTATGTTGTAAATACAGGCTCTGCAGGCGGTCATTTAAAAACGCTAAATGTAGGCGATATCGTCATTTCTTCAGAAGTAAGACATCATGATGTGGATGTAACTGCATTTAACTATGAATATGGGCAAGTTCCTGGATTGCCAGCAGCATTTAAAGCGGATGAAAAGCTAATAGAATTAGCCGAAAAAAGCGCCGAAGGAATCACAGATATACAGGTTGTGACTGGATTAATTGCAACAGGTGACTCCTTCATGAATGATCCAGAGCGAGTATCATTTGTAAGTCAAAAATTCGGTGATTTATATGCTGTAGAAATGGAAGCAGCGGCTGTAGCGCAAGTTTGTCATCAATTTAAAGTACCATTTGTAGTTATCCGTGCCTTATCAGATATCGCAGGTAAAGAATCTGATGTATCGTTTGAACAATTCCTACAAACTGCAGCAGCACATTCATCAGACGTAGTTGAAAAAATGGTAGAACAAATTAATAAGTCTTTGTAAACGGAGTGAATCTAAAATGCAAGTGTATCAAAATGTTCACGGGCTTATCGGAAATACCCCGATCGTAGAGATTACGAAATTTCCATTATCTAATGGTGTTCGTCTTTTTGCAAAGCTCGAATTCTTTAATCCAGGCGGAAGTATAAAAGATCGTTTAGGAGTTGAACTTCTTCAAGAAGCTTTTGCTACAGGTCAGATAACTGAAGGAGGAACGATCATTGAGCCTACTGCCGGCAATACTGGGATTGGACTTGCACTTGCTGCAATCAACCGTAATGTAAATGTGATTCTTTGTGTTCCTGAAAAGTTCTCAGTTGAAAAACAAGAATTGATGAAGGCGTTAGGAGCAACTATCGTCAATACTCCAACAGAGGCAGGTATGAAAGGTGCCATTGAAAAGGCAAAAGAGCTTCTTAATGAAATTCCAAATTCCTATTGTCCACAGCAATTCGCTAACCCTGCGAACCCTGAAACCTACTATAAAACAATTGGACCCGAGATCTGGGAACAGCTTGAAGGACAATTAGATATATTTTTAGCGGGAGCAGGTACAGGTGGTACTTTTATGGGGACTGCTAAATATTTAAAGGAAAAGAAAAAGTCCATAAAGACCGTTATCGTTGAACCAGAGGGATCGATCCTAAATGGCGGTGAATCAGGTCCACATAAAACAGAAGGTATTGGAATGGAATTTCTTCCAGGATATATGGATACATCCTATTTTGACTCGATTCATACGGTATCAGATGAGGATGCTTTCCGTCGTGTGAAAGAAATAGCACGTACGGAGGGGCTTCTTGTCGGCAGTTCTTCAGGGGCAGCCCTTCATGCCGCTCTTTTAGAGTCAGAAAAAGCACAGCCAGGATCACATATTCTAGTCATTTTTCCTGACAGTAGTGAACGCTATTTAAGTAAAAAAATATATCAAGGTGGGATTTAAGAATGAAACGTAAAACAATGCTTATTCATGGAGGAGTTGGCGAGGATCCACAGACAGGTGCGGTTAATACGCCTATCTATCAGGTTAGCACTTATAAACAAGAAGGTATCGGAGGCCATAAAGGCTTTGAATATTCACGAACCGGAAATCCAACCAGACATGCACTAGAAGAATTAATCAAGGACATTGAAGGTGGAGAAAGAGGCTTTGCATTTGGCTCAGGTATGGCTGCAATCACAGCCGTAATGATGTTATTTAACAGCGGAGACCATGTCATTTTAACAGACGATGTGTACGGCGGTACATATCGCATAATGACAAAGGTTCTTAATCGACTAGGTATTGATTCAACCTTTGTTGATACAAGCAATCTAGACAATATTGAGGGTGAGATTCGTGAAAATACAAAAGCAATTTACATCGAATCTCCGACAAATCCTTTATTAAAAATTACCGATATTAAAGGTGCTTCAGAAATTGCAAAGAAACATAACCTTTTAACTATCGTTGATAACACGTTTAGCACGCCATATTGGCAAACACCAATAGCTCTAGGTGCTGATATTGTCTTACACAGTGCTACCAAGTATATTGGTGGTCATAGTGATGTAGTAGCTGGTCTTGCGGTTGTTAACTCCGCTAAGCTAGGTGAAGAATTGCATTTTGTTCAAAACTCAACGGGTGGTGTACTTGGTCCTCAGGACTCCTGGTTGTTAATTCGTGGGATACGTACACTTGGAGTACGGATGGAAGAGCATGAGGAAAATACGAATAAAATAGTCGAGTTCCTTCAAAACCATCCAGCAGTTAAAAAGGTATACTATCCTGGGATTGAATCACATCCAAATCACGCCATTGCGAAAGAACAAGCAAAAGGATTTGGTGGTATGGTATCCTTTGATGTTGGCAGTGAAGAAAATGCAGATAAGCTATTAAGGAAAGTTAAATACTTTACCTTAGCGGAAAGTTTAGGGGCAGTCGAAAGCTTAATTTCTGTGCCAGCTAAAATGACCCACGCCTCCATTCCAGCAGATCGCCGTGCAGAATTAGGCATTGGAGATGGGCTAGTACGGATCTCTGTTGGATTAGAAGATGTTGAAGACTTAATCGAAGACCTCGAACAAAGCTTACAATAAGAAGTAAACCTCTGGCTCATTTAAGGGTTAGAGGTTTTTTTGGGGGAATTAAACTGCTAAAATTTACATTCTTAACAACCTATCAAGCTATGATATTATAGGGTAGAAGTTTAATAATTTGGTAGGTGAGACATGATGGAACAAAATAAACAAGTGAAAAACCTGCGTACTAAAGTCACAGACTACACAAACTTCGGATATATCCTTCTTGTTTTAAGTGTATTTTTATATATCGGTGTTATCATTCCGGAGGGACGTTCTCCGTTTCAACTATATACAATGATGGGTTCTACACTCATTCTCTTAAGCTTGTCATTTACATTTTTTATTTTAGTGATTAAATATAAAAAACAACTCGAAGATTAATAGTCCTTCACCTAAATTTTTGGTGAAGGAATTTTTTTGCAAAAAAGTGTTTACATGTGTACCTTAATTGGTTATAATTACCACAGTAGGAAAAATTAATGATAAAAGGAGGTCGAATAAAATGATTAAATTAAATGCTATTGCTACAAATATCACAACTTCATATGAAACAATCTATTCGACCAAACCGGTGATTAATTTTTAATTTTATTTGATACGTTAATCATGCCACAGGTGGAATAGTACGCCTGTGGCTTTATTATGCCTTTAACGCCACAGGACTCGTATGCCTGTGGCTTTTTGGTGCCAATTTTTCCTACACGAATTTTAAGATGTATAGCTAACAAACAAAGGAGGTGAGTAAATAATGACCATCAATCTATTTTTCTTAACGATCTCAATTTCAAAACGTCAAAAGTCAATCGAAGAATATGTACATGAAGAAAAAGTTAATAAACATATGGAAGAAATGAAGGAACGCCAATATTCAATGATGCGCTTATTCTAATCAACAAAAATAAAAATTGGAAAGGGGAATGATGAAAATGTTAATGAGAAATTGTCCGATTATAGCTTGGTTATTTGTGGAGAAAGATTCCACCTAACGTACTAAAAATCATAGGAGGAGTTTCCGATGCTTTCGGTACATGTACTGATTTTTACCATTTTATTTTCAAAGAAAAATAAATAATAAATTGAAAGGAGCGCCATGCTAGGCGCTCCTTCCGTCTTAATTTTGTCAAATTTCTTTAACACAATGTTCAAAAGTGGATAACGTTTACACAGTTCGTAAGTGATAAAGTAAAAGTAAGAAATACATCTCTTTATGGAGGATGATTTATATGTTTATGATCGTTATGGGGCTTGTTATTACAGCTGTTATTGCCATTATTATTGGAACAGAGGTAAGTGTAGAGTTATAGGATAATTAGATAAGAAAAGGGTGGACTGCATATCTAGCAGACCACCCTATTTTTATGTCCTTCTTTTTTCTTTTTCTGCTCGATAAAATTCATGGAACATTTTCATTAATGCACGCTTTTCAATCCGTGAGACATAGCTTCTTGAGATACCAAGCTCTTTTGCAATTTCACGCTGTGTTTTTTCCTTCTTTAAATCAAGTCCGAACCTGCCCACAATTACTTCCTTTTCCCGGTCATCGAGGACATCAATGTATTCTTTGATCTTCTCAAGCTCCATATTTAATTGGATGGTTTCAATCACATCTTCCGTTTCAGATTTCAACACATCAATTAGACTAATTTCATTTCCTTCTTTATCCTGGCCAATTGGATCATGAAGAGAAACATCCTTTTTTGTCTTTTTTAGAGCACGCAAATGCATTAAAATTTCATTTTCAATACATCTTGCTGCATACGTAGCAAGTTTTGTCCCTTTTCCTTGTGAATAGCTTTCGATGGCCTTAATCAAACCGATAGTCCCAATTGAAATGAGATCCTCTGTGTCCTCACCTGTGTTTTCGAATTTTTTTACTATATGAGCGACTAACCGTAGATTATGTTCAATTAACACATTCCGAGCATGTTCATTTCCCTCGGCCAACAATTGTAAGTATTTCTTCTCATCAGAAGATGATAACGGTTGAGGAAAAGCATTATTTTTTACATAAGATACTAAAAATAATAATTCTTTTACAAAATAGCCTAATGCTGCTAAAAGTCCAGACATTCGCTCACCTCCACATATATCGTAGTGTATGTATGCATATCCATTACACTACTACCCTAGGCGTTTGCCCATTACTTAATGTTATGTAGTAAGTTGCTTCCTTGTGTCTGTCCAATGTAAAAAAGCTGATGATAGTACAAAAGACGATCTTTTATACACCAACAGCCCTAACAATAAATTTAATTTATTTAAAGATTGTAAAAAAAGGTCCAATAGCTATGATTATAGCTAATCCAAATACAACAATGGAACCTGATTTGTTTTTATCCTTCCAGAGGGAAACGGAAAACATGATTGTATAGAGAAACATGATTATCAACAACAAATATGTTATTGCGGTCATACGTTAGTCCCTTATCCTTTCGTATGTTGGTAATTCAGATTGTCGCCCAAATTCTCCAAATGTGATATCGACACTGACCCTAATATCTGCTTCAGGATAAGATTTCATCCAATCGTAGTTCTCCCACTCTGGTATGGTTAAGAATTGTTTTCTTGCTGTAAGAGAAAAACCAAATAGATCTGCTTTAAACTCCTCTTGGCTTCGTTTAACAAGATCACTTATTCTTGTTTCGAAGCCTCTAATGATATGTTCTTTCAATTCATTTCTTTTCTCTTCATCTTCTGCATAATTGACCATACTGTGATCTGTCAAAATCTCAGCTTGAATTGGGACTTTTACCATGATCTTGGGCGCCTTCTTCGATACATCAATATTAATTTGTGGTGCTTTTAGCTGTGAAAATCGTGCAGTAATAAAAAACTCTTTCAAAAAGGGATCAGGCATAGAAACTAAAAAGCTTGGTTTATCCCTCCATTTGTTTAACAGTTTAGAAATTCGTGTCTCTTGCACGGTTAATTTTCCAACCATTCGTCCTTCTTTAAAGACGGCTGAGCCAAGAAATTGTGCAGGATTCGTATTTCCAGTCACCTTCATTTTTCCAGCAATTAATTCTTCATCAATATTTTTATTAGCTGTATCCTCATCTAACTCTGTTGTTGCATAAGCAGTAGTAAATAGTTCTGCATCCCCTTCGGTTATTCTAAAAAAATTATGTATTTCCGAATTAGGCACTAAGCCAATTTCAGTTGCATTTTTAAAGATTACTTCAAAGTATTCATGCCTTCTAGTTTCTAATTTCGGTTTGTTTTTGCTAATAAATGTACTTGCATCTTCCTTCGTTACGATGATTTTCGTATCACGTCTAATCTCACGATCTTTAGTTGCATCATAAATCCAACGAACAAATTTTGCATCTTTCGCAAGTTCTTCTGAAACAACATAAAAGTCCAAAATGTCGTATGTAATAGCCTTTGCTATTACTGCGTTAGCGATATTTTGAGATTCAATAAAACTTGAGGAAGTGAAAGTGATAATTTCATGGGTGGGTTCATTTCCACCACCACCTTGTTGTGTTGAACCTGTTTCCGGATTTGAAATTAAATACGTAATTTTTAAAAAACCTTCCGTTTCGGATTTGTCTAAACCTATACCTAGTACATAGGCTCTTTGGTCAATTTCCTCTATATCCCAGCAACCAACTAATATTAATAATGTAGAAAATACGAATATGAGTCTAATTATTTTGTTTCGTTTTTTCATGCTTCAAATCCCCTCTTACTTTCGCGAGTATCCACATAAGACAAGGAACTAACACAAAAATTGGGCTCATAATATTTAATATAATTTCTCTTATTGAAAAGACTGTAAAGGTTGGCGCTTCAGGGGCAACTCCAAAAATAACAGTAATCGTCGCAATTATTGGAGCCAGATACTCAAACTTCTTAATATTAAAAATGCCTCCCAAAAATATTGAAATTAGATATAAATAGAATGAGAATCGAATAAATGAGGCAATAATCCAAAATGGAAAGAAAAAGGTTTCGATGTTTGTTAAAAATCCAAGCCTAATCAGGCGAATTAACTCTTGATATGGATAATCCAGAAATTTTAAACCTTCAAAGTCGAAGACGAGTAAATACACAAGAAATGAAATGGTCATCTCAATAACGAGTATAACTAGAGCGATCCATGTTCCTTTTTTAAATGCTTTTACAGATGCAATATAGGGAGCAATTAAACCGATAAAAAAGAATTCTGCAAAAATGGAAACATGGGAAGTACTCCTTTTTACTACTTCCCAATAACCAGGACCAAAAATCGGGAATATATGGGGTATTCTACTCTCCCTTAATGCTAAGATAAATGCAATTAATAGTGTGAATTTGATATAGAAAAGAACTAACCAAGAAACGGAGCCAATATGTTCAAGTCCTTTTTTAGCTCCATAAGCACAAACAAACATAAATACAATGTAAATAATTAATATTGGTGTTTCAGTAAAATACATCGTACCAATAATATCAATATACATGGCTGAATCAAAAGTAAGCGCCAAGAAACCTGAGAGAACTAGTATACATGATAAGAAATTGCCAATATATCTTCCAAATAAATGAAGGATTACATCATGTAAATTTTTATTCTTGTAAGCTGTAATAACCTTTATCGTGAAATAAATCGGTATAATCGATAATATTCCAATTAGGATGGGTGCCATCCATATTGCGTTCTTTAGGAAATCAGCAAAAATCGCCGGTGTATCATCTGATAACTTTACACCCACAGTTAGGAGTAAAATAGCCACATATTCTCTTATTCCGATTTTCCCTCTAGATTGCTCCATTTTCTATTCCTCTGCCTTTTTAGTGATGTCCTTTGGTTTTAGATAGCCAGGACGTAATCTTTCATTTTTGAGTATTTTTCGAATGATAGTATCTTCAGAAGACTTATATTTAGGCGACATTGGTGATAAATAAGGAACACCAAACGTTTTAATGGACACCATGTAAAACAATCCTATGGTAAACATGGCAGTCATACCATAAATTCCAAAAAAACCTGCTGATAAAATAAACGCAAAACGAACGATTCTTATGGCAAAATTCATACTAACATCACTAATTGTAAAGGAACATAATCCGCCTAATGCTACAACAATTACGACAATCGGACTGACAATATTCGCCTGTACAGCTGCTTGACCTAATATTAGAGCTCCAACAATACCAATTGTTGGCCCGATCGGGTTAGGGACTCGAAGTCCGGCCTCCCTAATTAACTCAAATGCAATTTCCATCATAATAATTTCAATTAGAGATGGAAAGGGAACCTTTTCGCGTGTGGCAGAAATAGCTAATAAAAGGTCGGTTGGAACCATTTCTGAGTGATAATTGGTAACTGAAACATAAATTGCAGATCCAAAAAGGGTAATAAATAAGGCAAATACCCGCATTATTCGTATAAAATTCCCATAAATAAACCGTAAATAATGATCTTCAGGGTTATGAATAAAAGACCAAAATGTTGCTGGTAATATTAATGCTGCAGGTGAGTTATTCATTAATAAGGCTATATATCCGTCTTCTAAGAAGGATGAAGTACGATCAGGTCTTTCAGTATACAAAAGACTAGGGAATATTGATTTCGGCCTTTCTTCAATATATTGTTCTAATAGAGAAAGGTTTTGGATTGCATCTACATCCAAAGCACTTACTCTTTCTTTAATATTTTTGATCATTTTTTCGTTTGCAAGATCCTTGATATATAGAATATACAGTTCATTATGAGAACGTTTAGATATAGTGGTTTGCTCAACCACTAAGTTTTCACTTCTAATTTTTTTTCGAATCAGTGAAATATTTGTATCTACCTTTTCGTTAAATGCTTCTTTTGGGCCCTTAATTACTACTTCGTTTTCGGCTTTTTCAACGGACCTACTTTGAAAATTAGAAGTTCCGAAGACAAATGCAAATTGCTCACCATCAATTAGTAATATCGAGTTTCCTTGATTTGCACTGTTGACAACATCCTGTATTTGTTGTGCCTTTGAAAAGGATTGGACTTCAATAAGGTTTTGGATTTCCTTTGATTGATCTTCATTTTTTAGCAACGGATCAAGTATATGTCCATTAATCATGTCCACATCAGTAATGGTTGAAATAAACAATATTGCAGCTTCTTTATTTAATCCGCCGATTGAAAAGTTATGAATCTTTACATCATTGTTCTCAGGTATTGTATATAATTCCTTCAAAATGGAAATGTTTCTCTGAAGATCTAGGTCAATTTTTTGCTTTTTTAATTGTATTTCTTCTTCCGCTGATTCTTCCGGATATTGTTCGGGGTCTAGATTAGCGTTTTTAAACTTATCTATATAGTTTTGAATTAATTTCTTCTTCATTACAAACAACTCCGGGTTTTTCCTAAGTTTGCCACTAAAGGTATATTTTAATTCAGAGAGATCAAAAAGCTTAAGAAAAGGTAAAAACTTCACGAAATGATAGAAATTTTATAAAACTCCCTTTATAATGAATCATATAAATTATTTAGAGAGTCTAAATAATTAAGAAGGGGGAAATAATTTGAGTACCAGTACATATGAACAAAAATGGGATTTAGACGTATTTTTTGAAGGAGGGAGCAGTTCAGCTGCATTTCACTCCTTCTTGGAAGCGCTACATAAGGAACTTTCAGAATTCAATGCTTTAGTTGACGCTTTTCAAGTACCAACAAATGAAAAAGATAAAGGCGAATTATTAAACATACTAAATGCTTTCCAATCTTCTTTTAAAAAGCTTCGCCAAGCAGGTGCCTTTGTTAGCTGTTTGACAGCACAGGATACTACAGATCGTGGAGCTACTCTTTTACAAGGAAAAACAACACAGTTAAGTGCACAACTTCAATCCGTCCTTACTGCTTTTGATCAAAAGCTAGTTGCAGTAGAGGAATCTGTTTGGACTAACCTTTTATCAGAGGAACCATTAAATGAGCTATCGTATGTATTAGAAGAAAGAAGAGCGAGAGCAAAAGAAAAGCTATCTCTTGAGCAAGAAAACCTAATTAATGCTTTAGGTGTTGATGGCTATCATGCATGGGGACAGCTTTATAATATGGTAGTTGGAAACATCAAAGTTCCATTTGAGGAAAATGGTGAGGAAAAACAACTTTCTGTTGGACAAGCATTTAACAAATTTTCAAGCTCTGACCGTAATGTTCGTAAAACGATGTTTGAGCAATGGGAAAAAGCCTGGGCTGAACATTCAGATTATATTGGTGAATCGCTGAATCATCTTGGTGGGTTCCGTTTAAATGTATATAAAGCACGAGGTTGGGAAAATGTTCTTCGAGAACCGCTGGATATAAACAGAATGTCTAAGGAAACGCTTGAAACCATGTGGTCTGTCATTACGGAATACAAAGCTCCATTTGTGGAGTATTTGAACCGTAAAGCAAAGGTATTAGGTCTAAATAAACTTAGTTGGTATGATCTGGATGCACCCGTTGGGCAAACTGAAACTAGGGTGTCCTATCAAGAAGGTGCGGAATTTATTTTAGAACAATTTAGTAAGTTTGGCACTGAGCTTACTGAATTTACCCAAAAAGCATTTGAAGATAGCTGGATCGAGGCTGAAGATCGTCCTGGTAAGCGACCAGGCGGATTCTGTACGAGCTTCCCTGAGAGCAATCAATCTAGAATCTTTATGACGTTCTCAGGAACTCCATCTAATGTATCAACGCTTGCCCATGAGCTTGGCCATGCATTCCATCAGCATGCAATGGCAGGGGTTCACACGTTAAACCGTAGTTATGCTATGAACGTTGCAGAAACTGCATCCACGTTCGCAGAAATGATTGTCGCTGATGCATCAGTAAAGAATGCAAAATCAGAAGATGAAAAGCTCGCACTTCTAGAGGACAAAATTCAACGAAGTGTTGCATTTTATATGAATATTCATGCTCGTTTCCTATTTGAAACTAGATTTTATGAGGAGCGTAAACAAGGAATTGTAAGCACGGAACGTCTTAATGAACTCATGCTTGAAGCGCAGAAGGAAGCATACTGTGGAGCATTAGAGGAATATCATCCACAATTCTGGGCGTCAAAAATGCATTTCTATATTACGGGAGTACCTTTTTATAACTTCCCATATACATTTGGTTATTTATTCTCTTTAGGTATTTACGCGAAAGCATTAGAAGAGGGAACAGATTACGAAGAGAAGTACATTGCACTGTTAAAGGATACAGCAAGCATGAAAGTAGAAGATCTTGCTGCAAAACACCTAGGTGTTGATTTAACAAAGCGCGACTTCTGGGAAAAGGCAGTAAAACTCTCTATAAAAGATGTTGAGGAATTTTTAGAACTAACAAAGTAAGAAAAAACACCTATCTGCTGTTAAAAGTGGATAGGTGTTTTTGAATTTGAATTAAACTTTCCTTAATTTAAATGTACCAACCATCAGGAAGGACAGAATAATCATGAGGTAAATAAAAAATTGAGGAGAAACATAAGGGATTGCTAAGAAGCTTAATGTCAAAAGACAGCCTGCAGCTGTAATTGGTAAGCCAACGAAGAAGCCTTTATTGTCGCTAATATTGAATTTTGCTAAACGAAATGCCCCGCATCCGATATAAAAAACGGTGAAAAACATTCCAGGTGCTCCGAATTCATGAATAATTCCTTGGTATAATAAAAGTGCAGGTGCGACTCCAAATGAAATAATATCACACATCGAGTCAAGCTGTTTTCCAAGCTCAGATTCAATTTGAAATTTTCTTGCTACCATTCCATCAAATCGATCAGCAAGAGCAGCTAAAAAGATCAACAATAATCCTAAATTTAATTCGTTTTTAAGAATAAATAATATTGAAAAACCACCTAAGCTTAAGTTAATTAAAGTAAGAATATTAGCTGTGTGTGCTTTAAGCTTTTTAAAAGTTGAATCTAAATATTCTAATAAAAACATCTCATCACTCCTTTCTTGGAAAAGTCTTTGTAAAAAGGACCAAAAATCAATAAAATAGTATAGTATCACTTTATTAATCTTATTTTATTCGTTCTATTTTGCTTTTGTAAAGAGAATTGTTATATCCTAGGAGGAATTGGGTTTGCAAAAATGGCTTTATCGCTTTTTTATAGAATTAACAAATCATCGTTTTTCATCGGCGATTTTAAAAAAATTTTCACAATCAAGAGTTAGTGCTATACTTATTCCGAGTTACGCGAAAATATACAAGATTAACCAAGCAGAAATGGAAAAAAACTTGACTGAGTTCTCAACCTTACATGACCTTTTTATAAGACGGCTTAGAAAAGAAAGTAGGCAAATCGATCAAACCGAAAATACGGTGATTAGTCCTGTTGATGCTGTCATTGAAGAAACGGGGATTATTACCGCTTCAAAAGAAATGATTGTAAAGGGTAAGCACTACCACGTTGCGGAAATGCTTGGAGATGAAGAGTCGCTTTCAAAATACATAGGTGGTACCTTCCTTATTCTTTATTTAAGCCCAAGCCACTATCATCGAATTCACAGTCCAATTTCTGGGGTCGTAACAAAGCAATGGGAATTAGGTCGGAAATCGTATCCAGTTAATCGACTAGGGTTAAAATATGGTAGAGATCCTTTATCCAAGAACTTTAGAAAAATCACAGAAATAAAGGGCAATGATTCATATGTTGCGATGGTAAAGGTTGGTGCAATGTTTGTAAATAGTATAGAAACTACATATACAAGTGATACTGTGGAAAAAGGGGAAGAAATTGCTTACTTTTCATTTGGCTCAACCGTCATATTGTTATTTGAAAAAGACAGTTTTATGCTTAGCCCTGAAATGAATGCCTCGACAGATATTAAAGTAGGTGAAGTTTTAGGGGTAATGAATGATAAAGAAAAAAAGAGCCACTAATTGGCTCTTTAAATAAATGAATTATGATATATTTCTAATTTTATGTCCCAATGATCTGCGCATTATTTCAGTTTCAATAAGGTGAATAAAATCAGGACTTAGCTTTAATTTTATTGCTTTAAAATAAGATTCAACTAACAAGTCATCTGATAATTTTTTCATATCATACTGCCAATAGTTGGCCATTCACCTCCTAAATTATTTACGTGTAAGATGTTCTAATGTATCTCATGTTGCATATACTATTATGTTATTCTTAGTTGTTAAATTAACTCTATCATGAAAAAAATAATAGAACAACCGTTCTGTTATCCACAGGAAATGGTGGATAACCTGTGGGTATTTTGTTTATAAAATATGGAAATCTATGTATATCGCTGTGTAAAATGTGCATAAGATTATCCACAGGTGTTGAAATTTACTGACTTTTGTCGAAAACTTTTTATTTTTTGTATAAAAAATGTAATATTATCATGCGTTTTGTCATCTTTTTGCTTTGTGGAAATCATATTAATTCGTTATGATAGGATGGGTATAAAAAGGGTAGTCCGAGAGAGGTGTAAACAAATTGTTAAATGTTTTTTTACCAAATGAACATGTGAAATCAGTTTTTGAGGTTTCACCAAGCAAATTAAAAGAACTAGGCATCAAAGGTGTCATTACCGATTTAGATAATACTTTGGTAGAATGGGATCGCCCAAGTGCAACTCCAGAACTTGTTGAATGGTTTAAGGAGATTAAGGAGCAAGGTATTACCGTAACAATTGTCTCAAATAATAATGAAAAACGAGTAAAAGAATTTGCAGATCCACTAGGTATTCCATTTATTTTTGAGGCGAGAAAACCATTGGTACGTGCTTTTAAGCGCGCAGTAAAGGAAATGGGTCTACAAAAGGATGAAGTTGTTGTAATCGGTGATCAACTTCTAACAGATGTCTTCGGTGGGAATCGGAGTGGCTTGCATACGATTCTAGTTGTTCCAGTTGCCCAAACAGACGGTTTTTTTACAAAATTTAACCGCCTAGTCGAAAGAAGAATATTAACTTGGATGAAGCGTCGTGGAATGCTTTATTGGGAGGATTAAATAGAGTGGAACAAGAAAAAATTAGCTGTATTGGCTGTGGAGTAGAAATCCAAACAGCTGACGAAACAAAATTAGGATATGCACCAGCATCTGCTTTAGAAAAGGATAAAGTCATATGCCAACGATGCTTTAAATTAAAGCATTATAATGAAGTACAAGATGTTTCTTTAACGGATGATGACTTTTTGAAAATCTTACACGGGATCGGCTCTACCAATGCATTAATCGTAAAAATTGTTGATATATTCGACTTTAACGGCAGCTGGTTACCAGGTCTTCACCGATTTGTGGGGAACAATAATATACTATTAGTCGGTAATAAAGTAGATTTGCTACCGAAATCGGTAAAACCAAAAAAACTAGTAAATTGGATGAAAGAATCATCTCGAGAACTTGGCTTAAAACCGGTAGATGTCTTTTTAATTAGTGCAGAAAAAGGTACAGGCATCAAGGAGGTAGCTGAAGCAATTGAGCACTACCGCTCAGGAAAAGATGTATATGTAGTAGGGTGTACGAATGTCGGAAAGTCCACATTCATCAATCGTCTGATTAAGGAATTTAGCGGAGAGAAGGAGGACATCATTACTACTTCTCACTTCCCAGGTACAACATTAGATATTATTGATATTCCTCTTGATGAGGAGCATTCCTTATTTGATACTCCAGGAATAATCAATCACCATCAAATGGCACACTTTGTATCAAAACAAGACTTAAAAGTTATTACACCTAAGAAAGAAATTAAACCGAAGGTCTTTCAGTTAAATGAAGGACAAACTTTGTTTTTTGGTGGTTTAGCAAGGTTTGATTTTGTAAGTGGTGGCAGACAGTCTTTCGTTTGTCATTTCTCAAATTTGCTTAATATCCATCGTACAAAACTTGAAAATGCTGACGAACTATATGAAAAACATCAGGGTGAGCTCTTGCAGCCTCCTGGCCAAAATGAATTAAATGATTTTCCACCACTGGTTGCCCATGAATTCATGATCAAAGAAGCGAAAACAGATATTGTTTTCTCTGGATTGGGTTGGGTAACGATTAATGAACCACATACGAAGGTAGTAGCTCATGTTCCAAAGGGCGTTGGGGTTATGATCAGAAAATCATTAATCTAAAAAGAGACAGTAGTAAAATGAATGGTAATGGGTGAGGAAATGGAAAAAGTATATGGGGTAATTGGAAGTCCCATTTCACATTCGATGTCACCGATGATGCACAATGATATTTTTGAACACTATAAGCTTTATGCAAGATACCATGCTTTTCATGTGGAACAAGGCCAGGTGAAAGCTGCAATTGAAGGAATAAGGGCACTTGGGGTATCGGGCATTAATGTTACAATTCCACATAAATTAGAAGTAATCGACTATTTAGATGAAATTGAAGAGGTTACTAAGAATATCGGTGCAGTGAATACGATTGTAAATGAAAATGGGAAATTAGTAGGTTATAACACGGACGGAAATGGATTTATCCGTTCGTTAAATCGTGTCATCAGTAATGAGGAATTGCGTTCTTCGAATGTATTGATAATAGGAGCTGGTGGTGCAGCTAGAGGGATATTTATCTCATTAGCAGCATTGGGTGTGAAAAGAATTGATATTGTAAATCGTACGGTTGACCGAGCAAAAGCCATTATTGATGATTGCAAATTCGAGGTTGACTCACATTCACTCGCTTTTGCGGATGCAGAGAGTGATCTAGGTAAATATAAAGTCATTATCAATACAACTTCGGTTGGTATGCATCCCAAGGTTGATGACATGCCGCTTAGACTGGAGAATTTGGCTCCAAAAACAATCGTAAGTGATATCATTTATAATCCATTTGAAACTAAGCTCTTGCGTGAAGCTGGAGAACGTGGTGCAATTACGCAAAATGGAATTGGAATGTTTGTTTATCAGGGTGCTTTAGCATTCGAAAAATGGACAGGAATATTTCCAGATACGGATAGAATGGAAAGACTAGTTACAAAGCAATTAGGAGGTAAAACATGCTAACAGGTAAACAAAAACGATTTTTGCGATCCAAAGCCCATCATTTAGATCCGATCTTTCAGGTTGGAAAGGGTGGGGTAAATGACAACATGATTAAACAAATCAGCGATGCGCTAGAAGCTCGTGAACTATTAAAGGTAAGTGTCCTTCAAAACTGCGAGGATGACCGTGAAACGGTAGCGCAAGAGCTGAGCAAAGGTGCAAAAGCTGAACTGGTTCAAATCATTGGAAATACAATTGTGCTGTACAAACAGTCTAAAGAAAACAAGCAATTGGAGCTACCAAAGGCTAACAAGTAAGCATCCAACTGAAAAGGAGGGAGAAAATGAACCATATCGGAATCATAGGTGGTACATTTGATCCGCCCCATATTGGTCATTTGTTCATTGCATCAGAGGTATTAACGCAGCTAGATCTTTCGGAGATTTGGTTTATGCCCAATCGTATACCTCCACACAAAGAACGGAAAAGTTATGTGACCGATGAGGAGCGGGTTGAAATGCTCTCTCTAGCCATTTCAGGCCAACCAAAATTCAAGTTACAGTTAATTGAACTGGATAGAGAAGGACCCTCATTTACATATGACACAATCCTATTGTTACGTGAACAATATCGTGATACAAAGTTTTATTTTATCATTGGTGGGGACATGGTTGAATATTTGCCACATTGGCATAAAATTGATGAACTCATGGATTTGATTACGTTTGTTGGGGTGAAAAGACCAGGGTATTCTTTTCCGACTCAATATCCAATCGTTGAAGTAGATGTTCCTCAATTAGATATCTCTTCTTCAATGATAAGAAAAAGACTGAGGGAAAATAGAAATACAATGTATTTAGTTCCTGAAAAAGTACGAAACTATATAGAGGAGAAGCATTTATATGGAACGTGATAGGGCCCTTGAGCTTGTTAAAGAACAGTTAACGGAGCACCGTTATCAGCATACACTTGGTGTTACGGAGACAGCAATTGAATTGGCCAACCGATATAATGCTGATGTGAAAAAGGCCGAAACGGCTGCCATATTCCATGACTATGCGAAATTTAGATCAAAGGAAGAGATGAAGCAGATCATCATCGACCAACATATGCCAAACGATTTATTAATTCATAATACAGAACTTTGGCATGCACCGGTTGGAGCCTATCTTGTTAAGACAGAGGTAGGGATTCATGATGAAGAAATCCTTGATGCAATCCGCTTCCATACATCTGGACGTGAAAAAATGACTCTGCTTGAAAAGGTTATTTTTGTCGCAGATTACATAGAGCCAGGTCGACATTTTCCTGGTGTAGAGGAAGTTAGAGAAATCGCAAAACAGGATTTAGACACAGCCCTCATCTATTCATTAAGAAACACCATCATGTTTTTGGTAAAAAAAAATCAAGCAATTTATCCCGATACTTTGCAAACATACAATGCATTAATCTTAAATAAAAAGGGGGAATCCTAGGGTGAATGAAAGAGACATTTTAACATTTGCAGTTCAAGCTGCTGACGATAAGCGTGCTGAAAATATTGTAGCATTAAATATGAAGGGGCTATCCCTTGTTGCTGATTATTTTTTAATCTGCCACGGAAATTCTGAAAAACAAGTTCAAGCAATTGCACGTGAAATTAAAGACAAAGCGGATGAAAATGGTATTCAAATTAAACGTCTCGAGGGCTTTGACGAAGCAAGATGGGTTCTTGTTGATCTAGGAGATGTAATTGCTCACGTATTCCATAAAGACGAGCGTACCTACTATAATTTAGAACGGCTTTGGGGAGATGCGCCTACTGAAACAGTAGAAGACGTGCTAAGTTTATGAGCTATGGAGAATTTGCCTATATCTACGATGAACTAATGCGTGATGTGGATTATGAGCAATGGATATCGTTTTTTAAAGAGAGAGTTTCACATGTTAATAAAAACCGTCCTTTACGTGTTCTTGATCTAGGCTGCGGAACAGGTGAAATTGCTATTCGACTTGCAAAAGAGGGGTATGAGGTTGTAGGGGTAGATCTCTCTGAAGACATGCTGGCAGTAGCGAATAACAAAGCAATGGAAGCTGGAGTGAGGGTTGAGTTTTACCAACAGGATATGGTGGAAATCTCGGGGTTAGACCCATTTGATATGATTGTCATTTTCTGTGATTCACTTAATTATCTACGTACAGAAAAAGATGTGCAAAAAACCTTTCAAAATGTGTTCAGGCTTTTGAAACACGATGGGCTTTTATTGTTTGATGTTCATTCCGTTTATAAAATGGATTCCATTTTTATGGATGGGCCATTTGTGAGCAGTGATGAAGAGGTTAGTTTTATTTGGAATTGTTTTGGGGGGGAACATCCTCACAGTGTAGAGCATGAATTATCGTTTTTTGTGAAAAATGAACATAATGATGATTATACGAGATTTGACGAATTTCATGAACAGCGAACCTTTCCGATTCAAACGTTTCAAAATTGGCTTGAGGAAATTGGTTTTAAAGTTGTTGATGTGCTTGCTGATTTTAGTAATCCAGTTCAGGAGACTTCTGAACGGATATTATTTACCGCAAAAAAATAGAGGGTCAGACGATGTCTGCCCTCTTTTTTTGTCGTGAAAAAATGAGTTCCTATTTAGGAAGTAACATGGTATATTTATCGAGATGGAGTCTCGTTAAATTGTTTATTCACTTCGTAAATGTCCTCATCAAATTTTCGATGGGTACTCTTAAATAGTTCTTCAAATAACTCACCTATATTTTCTTCCATTGCCTTAATCCCTTCCCAAGTGACACCACCTTTTACACATACTTTTTCCTGGAGAGTGGGTAACGTATAGAATTCCTTTTCAAGCAATTTCCCCATTCCGACAATCATTTCACTAGCTAATATTGTTGCCTGCTCCTCTGTAATTTTTGTTTCCTTCACTGCTGCATTTATAAACTTTCTCACAAGATAAGTAAAAAACGCAGGACCACAGCTTACAATATCAGAAGCGACTCTTGTAATGTCGTTATTTATGTGAACCGGAGCAGAAATTTGCTCAAATAGAAATTCTAAATAATCCTTAAATCTGCTGCTTATGCTACTTCCAAGAGTAAATAAGGAAACGCCTGTTAGTGCGCGATTTGTAATACTTGGAATAATACGTGCGACCTGACAATTTACAATTGATTCGAGCTGTTCAACAGAAATCGGACTCGTAATCGAAACGATACATTTATTACTCGTTAGGCAAGGAGATAATTGGTGTAAAAGGGGGTGAATTTCCAAAGGCTTTACACAAATGAAAATTAAATCAGAGCCTTTTACAACATCTTCATTTGCCGCTACAACTGTGATATCTGGCAAGGAGTTTTTTATGGCTATTGCTTTTTCAATCGTACGATTTGTTATCGTTAATTTTGAAGGCGGAACAGCAAGAGAATCTACAAAGGACTCTATTAAAATTTTCCCCATATTTCCTGTACCAATAAACCCTATATTCAAGTTCGTCCCTCCTTTACAGACTATTCTCCTAAAACAATATGTTTTCCCGTATAAAATTATGAATGATTTTAATTAAAGTATAAAAACAAAGGAGACCAAACCATGAATTTTAAAGAAAAAAAGATTAAGTTAATTTTTATTAGTTGTGGAATTTGTCTAGTTATCTTTATTGTCTTTTACAATATTTTTGATCATGGAACAAAAGCAGAACCTTATGAGGTAGAAGAGGATTTGTTCCTGGAACCGAACGTTGAGGATGAGCCCGTTGCAGAGGAAGAGACTAAGGTAATTCTTGTTGATATTAAGGGTGCGGTACATAATGAGGATGTATTTGAGGCTGAGAATGGGATGAGGATTAAGGACGTTATAGAGATGGCAGGGGGATTTACTGAAGATGCAAACATTAAGCAAGTGAATTTAGCACAGCGAGTGGAGGATGAAATGGTTATTTATGTTCCACGCATTGGTGAGGATGTCGAAATGGAGAACAGTTTGTCCCCGAAAAGCGATGGAAAGATTTCATTAAATAAGGGAACACAGGCAGATTTTGAAACGTTATCAGGAATTGGCCCATCTAAAGCGGCAGCGATTATTGCATTCCGTGAAGAAAATGGACCGTTTAAACAACTTGAGGACCTGATGGAAGTTAGCGGAATTGGGGAAAAATCCTTTGAGAAAATAAAAGACGAGCTTAAATTAAATTAACTTAATTCAGCAAGAGCTGAACTAAGTTAATTTGCCTCCGGCGGATGCCACAGATTTTTAGAGGAAGTTTTTCGAACAAGTTCGAAAAAATCTGGGCGCAAATACGCCAAGGGCGTATTTGATTTGACTGTTTGTACAAATAACCGATAAAATAATTGTAAGATTTTGTTGAAGGGATGGGGGAAGTTTTGAATCGAATAGAATGGGATCAATATTTTATGGCACAAAGCCATTTACTTGCATTAAGAAGTACATGTACTCGACTAACAGTTGGGGCAACAATTGTACGAGATAAGCGAATTATTGCAGGGGGCTATAATGGCTCCGTGTCTGGCGGTACACACTGTTCAGATGAAGGGTGTTATGTAGTCGAAAATCACTGTATAAGAACCGTTCACGCCGAAATTAATGCATTACTGCAATGTGCCAAATTTGGAGTCCCTACAGAAAATGCGGAAATCTATGTTACTCATTTTCCATGCCTCCAATGCACAAAAGCAATTATCCAAGCAGGGATTAAGGTTGTCTATTACGCGGAAGATTATAAAAATCATCCTTATGCAATAGAATTACTTCAGAAATCAAATGTAAGAATTGAGAAGGTTCCTCTTCAAGAAATGGTGATTGACTTAAAATCAAAGGAGAAATTAGCATTTGTTAATGATTTAATAGAAAGATTAACAGAGTCAGGTGCGGATGATAGAGAAATAGAGAAATTGCATGAGAAAACTGCTGCATTATTTTCAAATATTGGTTAGTTTGATAAATAAGTATGGGGACTATGTAAAAGGAAAGCTTGTTTTTCTTGCATCCTTTGCAATATTTGGAATACTAGTCCCCTATACATCTTTTTCGTGGTTAAGTATAATCCTCACATTACTCTTATTAGTATTTATCATATTCCGCCACCATTTCACTCTCGTTATCCTCAGTATTTTTACTCTATTTACTTTTATGTTTATTTTTACCATCATCGACTCCAACAATCATACAAAATTGAATCCTACCACAGAAAGGATTGAAGCGGAAATAGTTGAAGCACCAGATATTAATGGTGACAAGCTATCCGTCCTCGTAAATACTTCAAGGGATGAAAAACTGCTGTTAGTTTATTACATTCAAACGGAAATCGAGAAAAAGCAACTAAGCTCTGCTGTTCGTATAGGGTTAGTCTGTACTTTTAATGGAAGTTTAAAAGAACCCCAAGTCGCACGAAATCCCAATTCCTTTAACTATAAACAATATTTGTATACACAAAAAATCCATTGGATCTTTGAAGCGGATGAAATGAAGACAGAAAAATGTTTTTCAAACGAAAAGTGGTCGGTATATCACTTACTGCTAAATATAAGAGATGCTGGTATCCGATATATTGATTCTTATTTTGATGGCTCAACTGCAGGGATTATTCAGGCGTTGATATATGGGGAACGAACAAATATCGCAAGTGAAATAGAAAATTCTTATCAATCATTAGGATTGATACATTTATTGGCAATATCAGGACTTCATGTAAGTCTTATGACTGGGATGTTTTATTTTTTATGTATTCGTTTCGGCATGACACGTGAAATAACCGCAATTTCACTGTTATGCTTACTACCAGCATATATTTTCATTGCCGGAGGCTCCCCCTCAGTCACCCGCTCAGTTTTAATGAGTATGCTTCTATTAGCAAGCATGATGTGGTGGAAAAAAGGCAGTATCCTTGATGTTATTAGTTTTGCCTGCATGACCATGCTGCTGTTTAATCCGTACTATATCGTAAATATTGGTTTTCAATTGTCCTTTTTAGTTAGTGCAACCTTAATCCTTTCTTCAAGAGCCATTTTTAAATACTATCCAACAACGATTGCTTCTTTATTTGTCGTTTCATTGTTATCGCAAATTACTTCAATGCCAGTTTTACTCTTCCACTTTTATGAGTTCTCGTTATTGAGCTTACCTCTAAATATGCTTTATGTCCCATTATATTCAGTTGTGATTTTACCATTTGCCTTACTCACTGTATTGTTGCTGAGTATATTTAATCCGATTGGCAAAATTTTTGCTGTGATACTTTCGTGGATGCTCGAAATTTTAAATCAAGTGACAGTTTGGGCATCACAATTCAATTTCACTTTATTAACACCAGGTAAACCTGGGTTAATTTTAATGATCCTGTATTGTGCATCTATTCTATACTTTTTAATTTGTTGGGAGAAGAGAAAAGCCTTGATGCAAAGAGCGCTTCTTGCCCCGATTTTAGTCTTAATTTTTCATATGCTATTGCCCTATCTAAATCCATATGGTGAAATTACCATGCTTGATGTTGGGCAAGGCGATAGTATATTTATTGAGCTACCATATCGAAAAGGAACGTATCTCATTGATACAGGTGGAAACATTCAGTTTGATCAAGAGCAATGGCGACAAAGAAGGAAAGAGTTCTCGACTGCAGATATTGTCATTCCATTCTTAAAATCCAAAGGGATACGAAGTTTAGATAAGCTAATCATTACCCACGGTGATCAAGATCATATCGGTGGTGCGAAGGAAATTGTTGAAAAAATGAGGATTAACGAAATCGTCTTAGGTAAAAACAAGAAAGATACTGAACAAGAAACAGAGTTGAAGAAAATAGCTACTAAAGAAGGGGTTCCCATACATTTAGTTGAACGGGGACAAAAATGGCAGGAAGGAGGAAATACATTTTATACCCTTGCGCCAAAAGGAAATGAAATGGTGGAAAATGATAATTCAATCGTTATTCTTACGAGTCTTGGTGGGCTAAGTTGGTTATTTACAGGTGATATCGAAAAAGACGTAGAGCTAGATCTTATCCATACATATAAAAACATGAGGATAGATGTTTTAAAGGTGGGTCATCATGGAAGTAAGACATCGTCTACGGAGAGCTTTATCCAACACTTAAATCCCAAAATTGCCCTAATTCCTGTGGGTGTAAATAATCGGTTTAATCATCCACATCCAGATGTGATTAATCGATTAGAACAAGAAAAAGTAAAGGTATATAGAACGGACACAAATGGGGCTATACAATACCGTTTTTTTAAAAAATCAGGAACCTTTATTACCACAATTCCATAAGATACAGTAAAGGCAAGGAACGAAAAAAGACTGCCATATACGGGCAGTCTTGGTTTTGACAGTATGTATTCTGTCGGTATTAAGCTCCGATAACTTTAATTAAAGTTGCGATAATGAAAATTGTAGCGAAGAAGCCAAATGATACAACGAAAGCTACTCCAGCATCGATAACGTCATTTCGTGTGTTTTTTATATTCTTTTCAAATTCGTTCACGCCTAACCCCTCCTAAACAGTTATAGTATAGCCTAACTAGTCAAAAAAATCTATAATTCCTTTAAAAAGTTGGTTTTGTTTTACAAATCAAAAGTTAAAAACCTCAGGTAAATAAAACAAAGCCAAAAAAGGTAGAACCCTTTTTCCCCTATTATCCGATACTCTTCCTTTATTAACAACACTTGTCACAAATAGTTCAAAAAACAATGTAAATCCTAATAGTACATAAGAAAAACATCACAGCAATGGTCAGCTTACAAATAATCATTACTCGACAAGATACCCGGGGCTTGTTTGGTAATGTTTCTATAGATAGGGAATTGGCTAAAACCAATTCCCTTTGAATTTTTATGAAGGTTGAAAAATTTGTGTTTTACCGATACGATTAGATAAGAATTGAAGGCTTAAAGTGGAGAGGAATATGTATGAATTTAGAGCTTTGGAAAAAAATTAAGAAAAGGCAATTTTCACCTGTCTATTTATTACATGGTTCAGAAACCTTCTTAATAAAGGAAACAAAGGAGTTACTGATCAAACATAGCATTGAAGAGGAAGAAAAAGATTTTAACCTATCTATTTTTGATTTAGAGGAAACTCCCGTTGAAATTGCCTTGGCTGATGCTGAGACCCTTCCTTTTATGGGAGAAAGACGCCTGGTTATTTTACAAAATCCACACTTTTTAACAGCTGAAAAGAGTAAGGAAAAAGTTGAGCATAATGTAACGGTACTTGAACAATATTTAAAAGAGCCTGCTCCTTTTACGATTCTTGTCATTACGGCTCCGTATGAAAAGTTAGATGAACGGAAGAAAATTGTTAAACAGTTAAAGAAAAATGCCGAAGTGCTGACTGTTAATACATTATCTGAAAAGGATTTACATAGCTGGATAAATGAAAGAACAAACCAGTATCAGGTTACTATTTCAACCTCTGCGATTCAGGAGCTATTACATGTGGCAGGGACAAATCTTATGAATATAACTCAAGAAATCGATAAAATGTGTTTATATTTAGGGGGAAATGGAGAGATAACAGAGGAAACCGTGAAATTGCTCGTACCCAGGTCTTTGGAGCAAAATATTTTTTCGTTAATTGATAAGGTAGTTAACAGGAAACTCGATGAGGCACTAAGAATATTTTATGACCTTCTGCAAAATAATGAAGAGCCCATCAAAATATTATCTTTGCTTGCTACACAGTTTAGATTGATTTTTCAGGTAAAGGAGCTTTCTAGACAAGGCTACGGACAACAACAGATTGCTGGAAATCTTAAAGTTCATCCGTTTCGGGTCAAGCTTGCGGGTGGACAAGCAAATTTATTTACACAGGAAGAGCTACTGGGAATTTTGAGCCAGCTTGCTGAAGCTGACTATGAAATGAAAAACGGAAAAATGGATAAAAAATTAATTTTGGAATTGTTTATTATGAAGTTAGGTAAGTAAAAAAGAACGCAAAAAAAAACGACTCAAATCGAGTCGTTTATTTATTATGCGTTAACCCCGTTAAGTTTTTTTGCTAGACGAGATTTTTGACGGTCAGCAACATTTTTATGGATAAGACCTTTACGAGCCGCTTTGTCAAGCTTGCTTGAAGCAGTAAGAAAAGCTGCTTTTGCGTTTTCAACGTCATTGTTAGCAACTGAAGCTTCGAAGTTTTTTACAGCAGTACGCATTGCAGACTTAACAGTTGCATTATGAGCACGGCTTTCATCACTTGTTTTTACACGTTTGATAGCTGATTTAATATTTGGCATACTTTCACCTCCTGCGAATATCAAGATGATCTAACATGCAATCATCTACGAAAATTAACGAAAACCTTCTCTTATAAAGTTTTCCTTCGCTTAATGATCTCTTAATACATTCATTGATACTCTGATGTTACAACAAAAGTTATTCTATCAAATTGGCTGTGAGAATGCAATACCAATCTATTTCCTACTTGATAAAAATTGCATGAACCACATTTTAACAGGTAAAGCTATAGATACTATGTAAAAATTGGAGGTCATTGGAATGGGAGAACAACTAGACTTAACAAAATACTCTGTTCGTACTGACTTAGCGCTAGAAGCAAGCGCAATGGCAGTCGAGGAACGAAATAAAACACTAAAAGAAGATCAACAGCCTGTATCAGAAATTGAAGGTGTCATCATAAAAGAGAGACAAGAGGATGGAATTACCATCTCCACAGTCGAAATTACCGAGGAAGGCGCTAATGCAATCGGAAAGAAAAAAGGTAATTATTTAACACTAGAAGTTCAGGGTATACGCCAAAAGGATTCAGAACTCCAGCAAAAGGTGCAAGAAGTATTCGCAAAGGAATTTAATCATTTTTTATCTAAACTTAATATCGGAAAAGATGCTAGCTGCCTAGTTGTTGGTTTAGGAAACTGGAATGTAACACCAGATGCGCTAGGGCCGTTGGCAGTTGAAAACCTAGTCATTACAAGACATCTCTTTGAGCTGCAGCCTGAAAATGTGCAGGATGGTTTTCGTTCTGTAAGTGCAATTGCACCAGGGGTGATGGGATTAACAGGAATCGAAACAAGTGACATCATATACGGAGTCATTGAAAAATCAAAGCCAGATTTCATTATTGCCATCGACGCATTGGCGGCACGTTCTGTCGAGCGGGTGAATTCAACGATTCAAATATCGGATACGGGTATTCATCCGGGTTCTGGGGTTGGAAATAAACGCAAAGAACTAAGTAAGGATTCCTTGGGTATTCCCGTAATCGCAATTGGAATTCCAACAGTTGTTGATGCTGTTTCTATTACAAGTGATGCGTTTGATTTTATTTTAAAGCATTTTGGTAGAGAGCTTAAAGAAGGGGATAAGCCTTCACGTTCTCTAATTCCTGCAGGTATGACTTTTGGAGAGAAAAAAGTATTAACAGACGATGACTTGCCTGGTGAGCAAGAACGAAATACCTTCTTGGGAATTGTCGGAACTCTACCAGAAGATGAGAAAAGGAAATTAATTCATGAAGTGTTGTCCCCTCTTGGTCATAACTTAATGGTTACACCAAAAGAGGTCGACGTCTTCATTGAAGACATGGCAAATGTGATAGCGGGTGGCCTTAATACTGCATTGCATGGTGAGATTGGCCAAGATAATTCAGGTTCGTATACTCATTAATAAAATTGAATAGATTCTATCATTTCGGTTCTACTAACTCTTGTTTGCTCATATCAATATGATAGACAAACCATTGAGGAGGTAGAATATGAAGGGTTTTCGGTCTCAAGGAATGATGATCTCAATTCAAGGAACCAGCGTTGTAAAAGGGATTCTATTCCTCATATTCAGCTTTATTTTATTGT
This sequence comes from Fredinandcohnia onubensis, assembly GCF_002734285.1. Classification (GTDB taxonomy): domain Bacteria; phylum Bacillota; class Bacilli; order Bacillales; family Bacillaceae_L; genus Ferdinandcohnia; species Ferdinandcohnia onubensis_A. The sequence goes on from NZ_NSEA01000003.1 coordinate 355,137, forward strand.
TTACGATTACGGGAGCGATTGTCTCTCTTAAACCAGAATTTAGAATAAGTTCTTCGTCTATAAGTAATGTCGCAACAAATCTCTCAGGGGAAGCACTTGTTCATTTATTAGGGTATGAAAATCATTATTTCGTTCAAGGCTTACCTGAATCTACTACGAAACCGGACTATTTAGGAGCTGTTTTTAAAGCAGCGACAAACCTTACATTAGATGACCCACGGAGCTTCTTAGGCAGGGAGCTCCCAGGGTTCTCGATATTTGACGGGAAGATAATTGTAGCAGGTGAAGGCACCAACTATACGAATATGCCGATAGAGTCTCCGCCACCATTAGATGTTTTACTTGATGAAAGAAAAGTGGCTACCCAAAATGTTGAACAGGCAGAAAAGCCTACTAAACCTGTGCCACCACCAACGATGACAACCGGCGAGAAAAAAGTTGCCTATATATATCACACCCATTCATCAGAAGCCTACTTCCCACATTTAAAAGGCGTGGATACAAATAATGCGAATAATGCAAGACATCCTGAAGTGAATGTAACCAAAGTAGGAGAAATGCTTCAGCAAGAATTAGAGGCAAGAGGAATTGGTACAGATATTGATAAGACAAATATGGATCAGTATATAAAAGGAAAAGGATACAATTGGTATCAATCATATAAAGCTTCTGGCGAGATTATGGCTAGCGCTATGGCAAGTAATAAGGAATTAAATTACTTCATTGATATTCACCGGGATGCACATAGAAAAGAAAAAACCACAGTGACAATTAACGGAAAGTCCTATGCAAAAATAGCATTTATCGTGGGATCAGACAATCCAAACATTGCTAAAAATCTTGAGCTTGCCAATTCGCTCCATGAGATATTTGAAAAAAAATACCCAGGTTTAAATCGAGGTATTTTTAAACAAGGTGGAGTTGGCAATAATGGAGTATATAACCAAGATAAATCAGGAAATGCCATGTTAATTGAATTTGGTGGTGTCGATAATAATTTCGAAGAACTCCGCCGAACCGCAGCAGCCGTAGCCGATGTCTTAGCAGAGTACTACTGGCAGGCTGAAAAAGTGAATGCGAATGAAACGAATAAAGAATAGGCAATAAAGGGAGTAATTCCAATGGTGAAGTTCATGATGAAATGTTTTTTAATAGTAACCGTGCTTCTTCTGGGCGTGTTGATCGGCATGCAACAAGCAAATGAAGGGATGAAGAAAATGAGGGGCTATAATGACCCCTCCCTTCAAGGCGCCTTTCATATTACTGACAATAACGGTGAAGTTGAAGCATCTGTCTTAGGCAGAAAGGTCACAAGCCATGACCTAGAAGAAAAACAAAAACAACTTGAAAATGTTGAATCATTCAACTTTTTTTCCAGTATTGGTGAAAAACTAGGGAATGGAATCAGTGCTATTTTTGAAAAAATCATGATTGCTATTGGAAATGGAATTGGAAATTTACTAGATAAAATATAGAAGAGAGCATGCTATGAAATAAAAAGCAAGCTCTCTTTGTTTTATAGTCGTTTTTTTTCGTAATTGAATGTGACAAAATAGTTCTGTATAATCTAATCTAGTGTAGTTGTTCCATACAGGAGGATTTTTAATGAACCAAGAAGAGAGACGTAATAGACAATCTAGAATTCGAAATTTTTCAATTATTGCTCATATAGACCATGGTAAATCAACTTTGGCTGACCGCATACTTGAAAAAACAAATGCGTTAACCCATCGTGAAATGAAAGAACAATTGCTAGATTCCATGGACCTAGAAAGAGAACGTGGCATAACGATTAAATTAAACGCGGTACAATTAAAATACAAGGCAAAAGATGGTGAGGAATATATTTTCCATCTTATTGACACCCCAGGACATGTTGACTTTACATATGAAGTTTCACGGAGTTTAGCGGCATGTGAGGGTGCAGTACTCGTTGTCGATGCAGCACAGGGGATTGAGGCACAAACACTAGCAAATGTGTACCTCGCTTTAGACAATGACTTAGAAATATTACCGGTAATTAATAAGATCGACCTACCAAGTGCGGACCCAGAGCGCGTTAGACAAGAAATTGAAGATGTTATTGGACTTGATGCGTCAGAAGCTGTTTTAGCCTCTGCGAAAGCGGGTATTGGAATTGAAGAGATATTAGAGCAGGTTGTTGAAAAAGTCCCTGCACCGCAGGGTGACCCTGAGGCACCTCTAAAAGCTCTTATTTTTGACTCTTTATATGACCCTTACCGTGGTGTAGTTGCTTACATTCGTGTCATAGAAGGTAAAGTTAGACCAGGTGATAAAATAAAAATGATGGCAACAGGTAAGGAGTTTGAAGTGATTGAAGCGGGCGTATTTACCCCTCGCGCAACACTTCAGGAAGAATTAACTGTTGGGGACGTTGGATTTTTAACAGCAGCAATCAAAAATGTAGGGGATACACGTGTGGGTGATACGATTACGAACGCGAAAAACGGTGCTACTGAGCCTCTACCAGGATATAGACGCTTAAATCCTATGGTGTACTGTGGTTTATATCCAATCGATACAGCTAAATATAATGATTTACGTGAAGCATTAGAAAAACTTGAATTAAATGATGCAGCCCTTCAATTCGAACCAGAGACTTCTCAGGCATTAGGCTTTGGCTTCCGATGTGGATTTTTAGGTCTATTGCATATGGAAATCATTCAAGAAAGAATCGAAAGAGAATTTAAAATCGACTTAATTACCACAGCACCAAGCGTTATTTACGATGTGTTTCTAACGGATGGTACAGACGTACGAATTGATAACCCAGCAGCAATGCCGGATCCACAGAAAATTGACAGAATTGAAGAGCCTTACGTAAAAGCAACCATGATGGTTCCAAATGATTATGTCGGTGCTGTTATGGAGTTATGCCAAGGCAAACGTGGTATCTTCATTGATATGCAGTATCTAGATGAAAGACGAGTAAGTATCGTCTATGAAATTCCACTTGCAGAAATTGTTTATGATTTCTTTGACCAATTAAAATCAAGCACAAAAGGTTATGCGTCATTTGACTATGAATTAATAGGTTACAAGCCTTCAAAGCTTGTGAAGATGGATATTTTATTAAATGCTGAAAAAGTAGATGCGTTGTCCTTCATCGTCCACAAGGATTCAGCATATGAACGTGGAAAAGTGATTGTAGAAAAGCTAAAGGAATTAATTCCAAGACAGCATTTTGAAGTACCTATTCAAGCAGCGGTGGGTCAAAAGATTATCGCTCGTTCAACTATTAAAGCAATGCGTAAAAATGTATTAGCAAAATGTTACGGTGGGGACATTTCCCGTAAACGTAAGCTTCTTGAAAAACAAAAAGAAGGTAAGAAACGTATGAAGCAAGTCGGCTCAGTCGAAGTACCTCAAGAGGCATTCATGGCAGTATTGAAAATGGATGATAAATAAGAAAAGTGCAAGGTGCGCAGCCTTAGGTGACAAGCATAAGACAAGCGCTGACAGAAGGTACCTTTTACCTTCCGAAGCGATTGGCTTAGACCAGAGAGCCGATGGCGCCTGGAACTAGACATATAAAGTAAGAGGCCGCAGACTTTTCTGCGGTTTTCTTTATTCTACTAATCGCGACATCCGCTTATAGAAAGAAGTGATTTTTTGGTACAAGCAGCATACCTTCACATCCCCTTTTGTGAACAAATTTGTCACTATTGTGATTTCAATAAAGTATTTCTAAAAGGACAACCCGTTGATGAATATCTTCAATACATGGATACTGAAATGAAAAATACGGTCGAGGCTCATCCGCCTTCGACACTCAAATCCATCTTCGTTGGTGGGGGGACGCCAACCGTTCTTTCCGCAAACCAGTTAGAGACATTCCTAACGAGTATCAATCAATATTTAAAGCCCCAAAGCAATACAATCGAATTCACCTTTGAAGCAAACCCTGGTGATCTTACAGAGGATAAATTAAAAGTATTGCTTGATTCAGGTGTCAATCGAATCAGTTTTGGAGTACAAACCTTCGATGATGAGCTCCTCAAAGCGATTGGTAGAACACATCGTCGTGAAGATGTTTTTCACACAATTGAACTGGCGAAACATGTTGGTTTTAAAAACATTAGTATTGATTTAATGTACGCTTTACCCCAACAAACGATAGAAAGTTTTCAAGAATCACTTAACTTAGCCTTTTCACTCGATGTAGAGCATGTATCAGCATACTCCCTCATTATTGAACCAAAAACAGTGTTCTATAATTTGATGAGAAAAGGGAAGCTGAATCTGCCAAATCAGGAAAATGAAGCAAGAATGTATGAAATCTTAATGGCTGAAATGGAAAAGCATGGTTTCCATCAATATGAAATTAGTAATTTCTCAAAGGATAGCTATGAAAGCCGCCATAATCTAACGTATTGGAACAATGAAGAATACTATGGAATTGGTGCAGGCGCCCATAGTTATGTGGCGGGAAGAAGAATTTCAAATGCCGGTCCAATAAAAAAATATATGCAAGCCATAGACGAACATAGCTTTCCGTATGTCGAAACGCATGAAGTAACAAAACAAGAAAAAATGGAAGAAGAGCTGTTTTTAGGTTTACGTAAAACAAAAGGAGTTTCGACCTCTCATTTTTCGGAAAAATTTTCAATCAGTATTTTTGATGTTTTTGCGGAACAAATTAAAGAACAAAAAGAAAAAGGTTTGTTAGAAGAAAAAGATGATTATATTCGGTTAACACAAGCTGGAAAGTTTCTTGGAAATGAAGTTTTTCAAGCGTTTTTGCTGTAGATAAAGAAGGAGTTTAAATCGTTGACAATGGCACTCGTATTTGGTAATTTAATTATAGAATTAGCACTCGCGGATTAGGAGTGCTAACAGAGGTGATGTTCCTTGCTAACAGATCGTCAACTATTGATTCTTCAAGTAATAATTGATGACTTTATTAGATCTGCACAGCCAGTAGGGTCAAGAACATTGTCGAAAAAGGATGGGATTGTGTTTAGCTCAGCAACTATTCGCAATGAGATGGCAGATCTAGAAGACCTAGGATTTATTGAGAAAACTCATAGCTCATCTGGTAGAGTCCCATCTGAACAAGGCTATCGATACTATGTGGATCATTTATTATCTCCGAGTCGATTAACTTTAAAGGAAAAGCATGAGATAAAGTCAATTTTTGCAGAGAAGATTTACGAGCTTGAAAAAATCGTTCAAAAATCTGCACAGATTTTATCAGATCTAACAAACTATACTTCAATTGTTTTAGGTCCCGCCTTTAAAGAAAATAAAGTAAAAAGGCTGCAAATTGTTCCAATTAACAATGAAACAGCTGTTGCAATTATCGTTACAGATAATGGACATGTGGAAAATCGAACAATTTCATTTCCAGAGTCCATCGACCCTAGCGATATTGAAAAAATGGTAAACATCCTAAATGAGCGACTTGTTGGTGTTCCACTGACTGATTTAAAAAACAAAATTTATAAAGAAGTTGCTTCTTTGTTAAAAACAAATATTCGTAACTACGATAGTGTTATCAATGTTTTAGACAAAACACTTACACTATCAACCGAGGAAAAAGTGTTTATTGGTGGAAAAACAAAAATGTTAAGTCAACCAGAATTTCATGACATTGAAAAAATTCGTTCTTTATTAACCATGATTGAAAGTGAACACGAATTTTCTCGATTGTTACGAACAGATAAAGCGGGAATCAATATCAAAATCGGTCATGAAAACAATAATATCGCAATGAATGATTGTAGCCTAATAACTGCAACTTATTCGGTTGGGGATGAGCACCTAGGGTCCATCGCGATTTTGGGCCCGACCAGAATGGAATATTCACGTGTTATTACATTGTTGCAGCATATCAGTCATGATTTTTCTAAGGTGCTGACAAAACTGTATCAAAACGAATAGCCGTGGCTATATTTAGTAGAGGGTGGTATTACCCTCTAGTACATATACTAGTTACTATGATGATAGGGACTTCACTTTAAGGGAGGTGAGTGTATTGGCTAACGAGAATGAAGTAATAAAAGAAGAAATTGAACTAGAAGAAGCTAACGTAGATAATGATGTGGTAGAAACGATTGAACAGGCTGAAGCAGAATTAGTAGAAGAACAAGAAGATAATGTGCAAGCCGAACTTTCGAAAGCCAATGAAAAAATTGCAGAACTTGAAGCTAAGTTAGAGGAGGCAGAAAGTCGCATTTTACGCCAGGTTGCCGATTTCGAAAACTTTAAGAGACGTGCACGCTTAGATCAAGAAACAGCTGCTACATATAGATCACAAAGTCTTGTAACGGATTTGTTACCGGCTCTTGATAACTTTGAGAGAGCACTTCAAATAGAAGCAACGAATGATCAAGCAAAATCTATTATGCAAGGTGTAGAAATGGTGTACCGAAGCATTATAGATGCCCTGAAAAAAGAAGGGGTAGAAGCAATCGAAGCAGTGGGAACACAATTTGATCCGAATGTGCATCAAGCCGTTATGCAGGTGAGTGAGCCTGATACGGAATCAAATGTGGTTCTAGAAGAGTTCCAAAAAGGATACAAACTTAAAGATAGAGTGTTACGACCTTCAATGGTGAAGGTGAATGAATAAGTTCTAAGTTTTATTCAATTAGGAGGTTTTTTTATGAGTAAAATCATTGGTATAGATTTAGGTACAACAAACTCATGTGTTGCTGTTATGGAGGGTGGAGAACCAAAAGTTATTCCGAACCCAGAAGGTAACCGCACAACACCATCTGTTGTTTCTTTTAAAAATGGGGAAAGACAAGTTGGTGAAGTGGCAAAACGTCAAGCAATCACAAATCCTAACACAATTATGTCAATCAAACGTCACATGGGAACAGATTACAAGACTGAAATAGAAGGTAAGCAATATACTCCACAAGAAGTATCTGCGATTCTACTTCAATACTTTAAGTCTTATGCAGAAGAATACCTAGGAGAAAAGGTAACAAAAGCAGTTATTACAGTTCCAGCATATTTTAATGACGCTGAACGTCAAGCAACTAAGGATGCAGGTCGAATTGCTGGTCTTGAAGTTGAACGTATTATTAACGAGCCAACTGCTGCTGCTCTTGCATATGGTTTAGATAAAACAGAAGAAGATCAAACAATTCTTGTATATGACCTTGGTGGTGGTACATTCGACGTATCTATCTTAGAACTTGGTGACGGAGTATTCGAAGTTAAGTCAACTGCGGGTGACAATCGTCTTGGTGGAGATGACTTTGACCAAGTAATTATCGATTATTTAGTAGACCAATTCAAAAAGGAAAATGGAATTGATCTTTCAAAAGATAAAATGGCGTTACAACGTTTAAAAGATGCTGCTGAAAAAGCGAAGAAGGATTTATCCGGTGTAACTTCTACACAAATCTCTCTTCCATTTATCACTGCAGGAGAAGCAGGACCACTTCACTTAGAAGTAAACTTAACCCGTGCGAAATTTGATGAGATTTCAGCAGGACTTGTTGAGCGCACAATGGGACCAACTCGACGCGCGCTTCAGGATGCTGGTCTTTCAGCTAGTGAAATTGACAAGGTCATCCTTGTTGGTGGCTCAACTCGTATTCCAGCTGTTCAAGAAGCAATCAAGAAAGAAACTGGTAAGGAACCACATAAAGGTGTTAACCCAGATGAGGTAGTTGCTTTAGGTGCAGCAATTCAAGGTGGAGTATTAACTGGTGACGTTAAGGACGTTGTTCTACTCGACGTAACACCTTTATCTCTAGGTATTGAAACAATGGGTGGTGTATTTACTCGTTTAATCGATCGTAATACAACAATCCCAACTAGTAAGTCTCAAACTTTCTCAACTGCTGCAGACAATCAAACAGCTGTTGACATCCATGTACTTCAAGGTGAGCGTCAAATGGCTGCCGATAACAAAACATTGGGCCGTTTCCAATTAACTGATATTCCACCAGCACCACGTGGAGTGCCACAAATTGAAGTAACATTTGATATCGATAAGAACGGTATCGTAAATGTACGTGCAAAAGACCTTGGTACAAATAAAGAGCAAGCTATTACAATTCAATCATCTTCAGGCTTATCTGACGATGAAGTTGAACGTATGGTACGTGAGGCTGAAGAAAATGCTGAAGCCGACAAAAAGCGTAAAGAGGAAGTTGAACTTCGCAATGAAGCAGATCAATTAGTGTTTACAACTGAAAAAACACTTAAAGACTTAGAAGGAAAAGTTGATGCTGCGGAAGTTGAAAAAGCTAACGAAGCTAAAGACGCTTTAAAACAAGCAATTGAGAAAAACGATCTTGAAGAAATCAGAGCGAAGAAAGATGCTCTACAAGAAATCGTTCAACAGCTTTCTGTGAAACTATATGAGCAAGCTCAGCAACAAGCTCAAGGTGCACAAGGAGCAGAAGGTGCAGCTCAAGGCAAGAAAGACGACGATGTAGTAGATGCAGAATACGAAGAAGTAAATGATGATAAATAATTAAAAATAAAGAATTAAATGCAAAAAAAGTCGAAGTCAGGCCTGTCTTGGCTTTGGCTTTTTTTGTTTAAAGTGGTTACTTTTAAAAGTTAGACAATTTTGAACTTAATGCTTAAAACAAGTATTATTGCCTTTTCATAAAATTAAATGATACAATATTCTTTATGTGAATGATGCGGGAGTGGATTCAATGAGTAAAAGAGATTATTATGAGGTACTCGGGGTTTCGAAAAATGCAAGTAAAGACGAAATTAAAAAAGCATATCGAAAATTATCAAAAAAATATCACCCCGATATCAATAAAGAAGCAGATGCTGCAGATAAATTTAAGGAAATTACAGAGGCTTACGATGCCTTAACAGACGATAACAAACGTGCTCACTATGACCAATTTGGCCATGCAGATCCAAATCAAGGCTTTGGTGGTTTTGGTGGAGGTGCGGATTTTGGTGGTGGCTTTGGTTTCGAAGATATCTTCAGCTCAATTTTTGGTGGCGGAACTAGAAGAAGAGACCCCAATGCACCACGTCAAGGGGCAGATTTACAATACACAATGACACTTAAGTTTGAAGAGGCTGTTTTTGGTAAGGAAACAGACATTGAAATTCCGAGAGAGGAAGAATGTTCAACCTGTCATGGGTCAGGTGCAAAGCCTGGAACAACCCCACAAGAATGTTCACACTGTGGAGGTTCGGGTCAAATCAATGTTGAACAAAACACAGCATTCGGAAGAATTGTAAACAGACGTGTCTGTCACCACTGTAGTGGAACAGGTAAATTCATTAAGGATAAATGTTCTACATGTAGTGGAGCTGGTAAGGTGAAAAAACGCAAGAAAATTCATGTGAAAATCCCTGCTGGTATTGATGACGGTCAACAGCTTCGCGTATCCGGTCAAGGTGAACCAGGTGTAAATGGTGGACCTCCAGGGGATTTATACGTTGTGTTCCATGTTCGATCTCATGAATTTTTCGAGCGTGACGGAGATGATATTTTCTGTGAAATGCCACTAACCTATGCACAAGCTGCATTAGGTGATGAAATTGAAGTGCCTACTCTTCATGGGAAGGTAAAGCTAAAGATACCTGCTGGTACTCAGACTGGAACAAAATTCCGCCTTCGAGGCAAGGGTGTGCCAAATGTCCGTGGATATGGTCAAGGAGACCAACATATTCGAGTTCGGGTTATTACCCCAACAAAGCTGTCTGAAAAGCAAAAACAATTGCTTCGTGAATTTACGGAAATAAGCGGTAATGAAGCTCCGGATGAACAACATGATAATTTTTTCGCGAAAGTAAAACGTGCTTTTAAAGGCGAATGATACAAAAAGGTAAAGCAACTTTTTAACAAATGGATTGGAGTTGGTAGTAATGAAATGGTCTGAAATTAGTATTCACACTACACAAGAGGCGGTGGAGCCGGTATCAAATATACTTCATGAAGCAGGTGCAAGTGGAGTTGTCATTGAGGATCCATTTGACTTAACAAAAGAACGTGAAAATGTGTTTGGTGAGATCTACCAACTCAATCCTGATGACTATCCTGAAGAAGGAGTTATCGTTAAGGCATACCTCCCAGTAAATAGCTTTTTAGGTGAAACGGTTGAAGAGATAAAAGTAGCAATTAACAACCTTTTGCTTTTTGATATTGACTTGGGTCATAATAAAGTCACCATTAGTGAAGTACATGAGGAAGAATGGGCTACAGCGTGGAAGAAGTATTATCATCCTGTGAAAATCTCTGAGAAATTTACAATTGTGCCTACTTGGGAAATGTACGAGCCTGTTCATAGTGATGAATTAATAATTGAATTAGATCCAGGCATGGCTTTCGGAACGGGTACACATCCAACTACTGTGATGAGTATTCAAGCATTAGAACGAACCGTTAAGAACGGAGATACAATCATCGATGTCGGGACTGGATCTGGTGTGTTAAGTATTGCAGCAGCAATGCTTGGTGCAGGTTCTGTCAAAGCACTTGATTTAGACATAGTTGCAGTTGAAAGTGCAAAATTAAATATTAAATTAAACAAGGTCCATGATAAAGTTACAGTGTCTCAAAATAATCTACTTGATGATATTGAGGGACCTGTGGATCTCATTGTAGCGAATATCCTAGCTGAAATTATTGTCCGTTTCACAGATGATGCAGCAAAAATCCTAAAACCGAATGGAGCATTCATCGTTTCTGGGATTATTAATACGAAAAAACAAGAAGTAAAGGACAGTCTTTTAGCATCTGGCTTCGAGATCGAGGAAGTACTCGTTATGGAAGACTGGGTATCGATGATTGCTAGAAAGAAAAGCGAATAAGGGTTATTTGCAGGTGGTGGAAAAATAGATGCAAAGATATTTCGTCGATCATATAAGCGAAACACAAGCCACAATTACAGGTGAAGATGTACACCATATAACACGAGTTATGAGAATGTCAGTTGGAGACTCTATTTTTTGTTGTTATAATGGTAGAGTAGCTATTTGTGCAATTACTGAAATTACCAATGATACAGTTTTGGCAAATGTTGTAGAATGGGTAGAGAACTCGAATGAGCTCCCCATTAAGGTATGTATTGCAAGCGGACTACCAAAAGGGGATAAGCTTGAATATGTAATCCAAAAAGGGACGGAGCTTGGGGCATCTGAGTTTGTCCCTTTTGTTGCGGCACGTTCAATTGTCAAATGGGATGAAAAAAAAGGACAAAAAAAGGTAGAACGGTGGGCGAAAATTGCAAAGGAAGCAGCTGAGCAATCCCATCGCGCAATGGTTCCCAACGTAAACAAACCATTATCATTTCGAGACCTTTTGTCCTTTAGTCAATCTTATACTTATAAGGTAGTGGCTTATGAAGAGGATGCAAAGCGCGGTGAAAGCTCTAATCTAGCACGTGTTTTTTCAAAAATGAAAAATGGCGAATCTCTTTTTGTTGTGATCGGGCCTGAAGGAGGTCTAACCGAAAAAGAGGTTTCTTCATTAATCGAAAATGAGTTTATTTCCTGCAGCTTTGGACCAAGAATTTTACGTACCGAAACAGCACCATTATTTGTTTTATCAGCTATATCATATCATTTTGAATTGGCGAGGTGACAATCATGTCATTAGTTGCATTCCATACATTAGGATGTAAAGTAAATCATTATGAAACAGAAGCCATATGGCAGCTTTTTAAAGAGTCTGGCTATGAGCGTACTGAGTTTGAAAGTACTGCAGATGTATATGTAATTAACACTTGTACTGTTACAAATACGGGGGACAAAAAGAGTAGACAGGTCATTCGTAGAGCAATCCGTAAGAATCCTGATGCAGTTATTTGTGTTACAGGCTGTTATGCACAAACATCACCAGCGGAAATCATGGCGATTCCTGGCGTTGATATTGTCGTTGGTACACAGGATCGTAAGAAGATGCTTGAATATATCGAGCAATACAAAGAAGAACGACAACCGATAAATGGTGTCGGTAATATAATGAAAACACGTGTGTATGAAGAACTTGATGTACCTTCATTTACTGACCGTACCCGTGCTTCATTAAAAATCCAAGAAGGTTGTAACAATTTCTGTACGTTCTGTATCATTCCGTGGGCACGTGGTTTAATGCGCTCTCGTGATCCACAAGAGGTAATCAAACAAGCACAACAGCTTGTGAATGCAGGCTATAAAGAAATTGTTTTAACTGGAATCCACACAGGTGGATATGGAGAAGATATGAAAGATTACAATCTGGCAGCTCTTTTACGAGACCTAGAATCAAAGGTAATAGGTCTTAAGAGAATTCGTATCTCTTCCATCGAAGCTAGTCAAATTACAGATGAAATTATTGAAGTGCTAGATAAATCCCAAAAAGTGGTAAGGCATCTACATGTTCCTTTACAATCAGGTTCAAATACCGTGTTAAAGCGTATGAGACGTAAATACACAATGGAGTTCTTTGCTGAACGTCTTACAAAGTTGCGTCAGGCATTACCAGGATTAGCTATTACATCAGATGTTATTGTTGGTTTCCCTGGGGAAACGGAAGAAGAATTTATGGAAACCTATAACTTTATTAACGAACATAAATTCTCTGAATTACACGTTTTCCCATATTCAAAGCGTACTGGAACACCAGCAGCTAGAATGGAAGACCAAATTGATGAAGAAGTGAAAAATGAGCGTGTACACCGATTAATTTCATTATCTGACCAATTAGCGAAGGAGTATGCGTCTAATTACGAAGGTGAAGTATTAGAGGTAATTCCAGAGGAAATCGACAAAGACGACCCGACAAGTGGTCTATATATCGGATATACCGACAACTATTTAAAAGTAAAGTTCGATGCCACTGAAGATATGATTGGAAAAATCGTAAAAGTGAAAATTACAAAAGCCGGTTACCCATATAACGAAGGTAAATTTGTAAAAGTCGAAGATGAACTAACGGTTGAACAAGAACAAAGAACAACCGCATAAGAACCAGAGAAACGTAATGAAGTTAATCATTGGATTAGCTTCTTTTTTTTATCGCATAATATGACAGAGAAGTGCTAGTCAAGCTGTTGCAACAATGATATGATGTTAGAGGTACGTACAACTGAAATTGAAGGGAGTAATACATAATGACGAATATTGCAAAAATGATTGATCATACAGCATTAAAAGCGGATACAACGAAAGCGCAAATTGAAACCCTTTGTGCAGAAGCAAAAGAATATGGGTTTATGTCTGTTTGTGTAAATCCAACATGGGTAGAAACGGCAGCAACATTGTTAAATGGTTCAGATGTAAAGGTTTGTACGGTTATTGGTTTTCCATTAGGAGCTAGTACTTCTGAAACTAAGGCATTTGAAACAAAGGATGCAATTGAAAAAGGAGCTACTGAAGTGGATATGGTAATCAATATCGGTGCTCTTAAGGATAAAAATGACGAATTAGTTGAAAAAGACATTCGTATGGTTGTTGAAGCAGCAAAAGGAAAGGCGCTTACTAAAGTTATTATCGAGACATCCTTGCTAACTGATGAGGAAAAAGTAAGAGCTTGTGAACTCTCCGTTAAAGCTGGAGCTGATTTTGTTAAAACATCCACTGGATTCTCAACAGGTGGTGCCACTGTGGAAGATATTCGCTTAATGCGTAAAACAGTAGGTCCAGATATTGGAGTAAAAGCATCTGGTGGCGTTCGTGATGTAAAGGGAACTCAAGATATGATTGATGCTGGGGCAACGAGAATTGGTGCGAGTGCTGGAGTCGCTATCGTTAATGGATTAACTGGTTCTTCAGATTACTAAAAAAGAAATTTAGCTGGCCAAATGGCCAGCTTTTTTATGCAGTTCTATGCACTTTCGTTATAAAATCAGTTAGGACTCCTGCAAATGGTAAAAACAGTAGTGAACTGAGGACATTAAAGATCAAACTAACGTGTGCGATTTGTACATCAGGATGTGATGTGAGTAACATGGCGATTTGACCAAGTACATTAATAAAAGGGAAGAATAACGCTACCCCGATTACGTTCACCCAAATATGAGCATATGCCGCTAATTTTGCTTCATGCTTACTTCCAATACTTGCAATATATGCAGTAATACAAGTCCCTATATTCGCACCAAGTAAGACGGCGATCCCTGCATTTAAAGTTAATAGCTGTTCATTCATAAAACCCATAATAATTCCAGTTGTAGCTGTACTTGATTGAATAATTGAAGTTAATATGGTTCCAACCCCTACACCAAAAAGATTACTTTGATTTGTATTTTGAAAAAAAGTATAAATCGAAGGGAAATCGCCGATAGGTCTTGCGAGTTGTTCGAATCCATTCATTGCCACAAACATGCATCCTAACCCAAATAAAAAGGCACCAAAGCTAAAAACCTGCTGATTTCGAACAAATAAACATAGAAATCCTATGATTAATATAGGGACTATCCATTCAAATAGATCAATAGTGATCATTTCTGCAGTAAATGTCGTGCCTATATTTGTTCCAAGAATAATTCCAATCGATTGTTTAAAAGTTAAATATCCAGTCGCTATTAACCCAACAACAAGAACCATAACAGCAGAACTGCTGTGGACAATTGCTGTAATGATCATCCCAGTTAATAAACCTTTTATTGGATTATTTGTAAAACGAATTAGCCATACCCTTAATTTATCTCCTGTCAAATTATACAGGCCTGTCCTCATAACAGTCATACCAAATAAAAAAATGGCTATAAATACAGCGAATAACGAAATAAGTTCAATCATGCATCTTCACCCCTATCACATTGTATGGACAAGGCTGCTTGAAAATGACTACTTCGACTTATTTATCTTTTTACTTGTTAAATTTTTTGATATAAGTTACAAACTGTAAAAAAGTAAGGATTTAGTAGGAATAACAGTATAAAACTTAATCAAAACTACTGAATATGAACTGCTTTCTAGTGTTCAATTATGATAAATAGTTGACCAAAAAACATGCATATATTATAATTGCAAAGTACATGTTTATTTTTTAGACGATATTTAGCTATCGACACTAAGAGAACCAATGGAACATGTGTCTTAATTAGATGTTAGTGGTTGTTTTCGGAGGGAGGGAATTAGAATGTCAAAAACGGTCGTTCGTAAAAACGAATCGCTTGAAGATGCTCTTCGCCGCTTCAAACGTACTGTATCTAAATCAGGTACTATTCAAGAAGCTAGAAAGCGCGAATTCTATGAAAAGCCTAGCGTAAAGCGTAAGAAGAAATCTGAAGCTGCTAGAAAGCGTAAATTCTAAAAGAGGGTGTAGTTTTATGAGTCTTCTCGAGCGTTTAAATAATGATATGAAAACAGCGATGAAGAATAAAGACAAAGATAGGCTATCTGTTATTCGAATGGTAAAGGCTGCTCTTCAAAATGAAGGCATTAAGCTTGGTTCCAACGAGCTATCAGAAGACGCAGAACTAACTGTTCTTACTCGTGAATTAAAACAACGAAAAGATTCCCTCCGCGAATTTAGTAACGCTGGTCGTGAAGATCTTGTTAATAAAATTCAAACTGAAATTGAGATATTAGAGGTATACCTTCCAAAACAATTATCCGAAGAGGAACTTGTTGAGATTGTGAAAGAAACAGTACAAGAGGTCAATGCTTCTTCAAAGGCTGAAATGGGCAAAGTGATGGCTGCAATTATGCCAAAAGTAAAAGGGAAGGCTGATGGCAGTCTCATTAACAAACTTGTTCAACAGCAACTATCTTAAACAAAGCACCTTACATTGTGTAAGGTGTTTTTCTATATGAGGGAAATTAAATCGCTTGTTTCGCTAATCATAATACTTCATATCAACACATACATAAATCCAAGAAATACCAACAAAAATATTGTATGAAACACACAAATTATTGAAACCTCACTTACATCTCAATCGTATTACATACTATCAAGTCGTAAAAATGAATAGAAAGGGGGGAACGCCTTGAAAAAATTGAGAATATTTTTGTATCTATCCATTATTCTTCTACCTTTGCTCCTTACACTAACGCCTAATAAAAGCTTTAGTGCAACAGATCAGGTAGTTTACATCATTCCGTTAGAAGAAACGGTTGAAAAAGGCTTACATGCTTTTATTGATCGTACGATTACAGATGCCGAGGAAAAAGGAGCGGATGTCATCATTCTCGAGATAAATACTCCTGGTGGGGCCGTTGATGCTGCAACTCAAATCGGAAAACGAATTCAGGAATCAACAATTCCTACAGTTGCATTTGTAAATAACGATGCCATTTCTGCAGGTGCATTTATCGCCTTAAACGCCAATGAGATTTATATGTCTGAGAATGGAAGAATGGGGGCAGCAGGAATAATCGACCAGGCTGGGAATACAGCAGATGAAAAAGCTGTTTCATATTGGCTTTCAGCGATGAAAGGCGCTGCCGAAAACAATGGTCGCAATCCGATTTACGCATTAGCAATGGCGGACAAAGAGATAGACCTGCCAGAACTAGGTGCTGAAAAAGGAAAATTTCTCACATTAACTGCAAATCAGGCTCTAGAGGTTGGATATGCTGAAGGTGTTGTAAAGAATAGAGCAGACTTACTAAAGGCAATTGGCTACGAAAAAGCTGCTGTTGAGGAAGCTGAACTTAGCCTTGCGGAAAAGATTGCACGCTTTATTACGAATCCGATTGTTGTTTCAATCTTATTAACAATTGGAAGCTTAGGTTTAGTAGTTGAACTTTACTCACCGGGATTTGGTATTCCAGGAATAATGGGAATATCATCACTACTACTCTTTTTCTATGGACATTTAGTAGCAGGACTAGCTGGAATGGAGTCCATTATCCTTTTTGTAATAGGAATTGTCTTAGTTTTATTAGAGTTTATATTGCCTGGGGGGATCATAGGCTTGATAGGTTTAGGAGCAATTTTAACAAGCTTTTTCTTGGCAGGAAGTAGTGTTATGGTTATTGGTGTTTCACTATTAGTTGCTTTAGTAGCTACTGTCATCGTTTCAATTATTTTAGTTAAAGTATTCGGTAAGAAATTACACGCCTTCAAAAAGATTATTCTCTTCGATTCTACGAACACTGAAAGCGGGTATGTATCAAATAAGAATCGGGAAGATTTAATTGGAAAACAAGGAATTTCTTTAACAACCTTAAGACCTTCCGGTACAGCAATCATTGACGAAGAAAGACTAGATGTTGTCTCACAAGGGAATTACATTGAGAAAAACACAAAAATTGAAGTGATCAAAACAGAAGGTTCTCGAATTGTCGTTCGAGAAGTTACTGATATTGATAAATAAACTTATTCTAGGAGGAAAATTAGAATGCCAACAGGTATGATTACAATTCTAATATTAGTTGCACTTGGTATTATTTTATTAGCTATACTATTTACATTTGTGCCAGTTGCACTATGGATTTCTGCACTTGCGGCAGGTGTTCGTGTAAGTATCTTTACATTAATTGGGATGAGGCTACGTCGGGTTATTCCAAACCGTGTTATTATCCCGTTAATTAAGGCTCAAAAAGCGGGACTAAATCTTAATACAAACCAACTGGAGAGTCACTATTTGGCGGGTGGTAATGTTGACCGCGTCGTAAACGCCTTAATCGCTGCACAACGTGCGAACATTGAATTAACCTTCGAAAGGGCAGCTGCAATCGATTTAGCGGGTCGTGACGTGTTAGAGGCCGTTCAAATGAGTGTTAATCCAAAGGTTATTGAAACCCCATTTATCTCTGGTGTGGCAATGGATGGTATTGAAGTAAAAGCGAAAGCGCGTATTACTGTACGTGCGAACATTGACCGCCTAGTCGGGGGTGCAGGAGAAGAAACTGTTATTGCCCGTGTAGGTGAAGGTATCGTTAGTACAATTGGTTCACAAAAAGACCATAAAAAAGTACTCGAAAATCCAGATATGATTTCTCAAACCGTACTTGCAAAAGGACTTGACGCAGGTACTGCATTCGAAATCCTTTCCATTGATATTGCTGATATTGATATTGGTAAAAACATTGGTGCTGTGCTTCAAACAGACCAGGCCGAAGCAGATAAGAAAATTGCTCAAGCGAAAGCTGAAGAACGTCGCGCGATGGCAGTTGCAAGTGAACAAGAAATGCGCGCTCGCGTAGAAGAAATGAAAGCGAAGGTTGTGGAAGCTGAAGCTGAAGTACCTCTTGCTATGGCCGAAGCATTGCGCTCAGGTAACCTAGGGGTACTCGATTATACGAACCTTAAAAATATCATGGCTGATACTGATATGAGAAATTCAATTGGTAAAAGCACACATCCAGAGGATGAAGATAAATAATAATTAAACCTCAAAATTTGAAGGGAGGTTTACATTGTGGAATCACCTTTGCAAGACTTGATTAATTTTGTAATGGGAAATGCTTGGATTCTAATCATTATCATTGGATTTGTTTTTAATACGTTTAAGCGATTTAACAGTGGGGAGTCAGAACCTACAACCCCAGTACCAATGCCAAAACAGTTTAATCCGTTTGACCAAGAACGTAAACCTGAAAAAGATGAATATCAGGTAGAAACAAAATATGATGCTGAATTAGAACCAGAAGAGATTCCCAATACTCAAGTTCCAAATACGTTTTATGATCGTTATCTCGAGCTTCAACAACAGGGAACCTATACTGAAACGATAACTGAGGAAGAAGAACCAGTCCTAACGGTTATTAAACCAACTGCTTCAAGAGAAACGAGTCCTGCGAAAACCTACTCGAAAAACAAGGTTGTAGAAGGTATTATTTGGTCTGAAATTCTGGGTCCGCCTAGAGCAAAAAGACCATATCAAATCCGTCGCTAAGTGTCCGTTTATGGATTTTAAAAAATGTACTAAGAACCCCTTTTCACTCATAAACATGAGATGAAAGGGGGTTCTTTGTTATGCCTAAAAACCTAAGTCAACGAATGAGAAGTTGGATTACAAACAAGATGGAACTTCCTGCTGACGTCATGATGGATCTTCCAAGAATAACCATGATTGGACAATTACATATTTACATAGAAAATCATCGAGGATTATTAACCTTTTCAGATAAAGAGGTACGGCTATTACTGAAACAAGGACAACTTCTGATAAAGGGAAATGCATTTGTGATTAAAACAATTTTACCTGAGGAAATAATGCTCGAAGGAAAAATTGAACATGTGCAATATATTGAGAATTGAATCATTGAATCAGTAGGGGGATAAGCATGAAAAATCATTGGATGCACTTTTTTAGCGGGAGCGTCAAAGCTGTTATTACTGGAAAAGGTACAGAGAGATTCATAAATGAATGTGTAAGACAAGGAATTGTCGTGTGGGATGTAAAGAAGCCAGGAACCCATGCCCTGAGCTTCTCTATGTATTTAAAGGATATAAAAAAAATTCGACAGGTTGTCCGTAAAAATGATTGTAAGCTTCGCTTTATTGGAAAAAAAGGATTGCCTTTTCTCGTTCAAAAGGCGATATACAATAGTGGATTTCTAATTGGAGCTTTTTTATTTCTTATCATTGTTACTTTGTTATCGAATATGGTGTGGGGCATAAAAGTAGAAGGTGCCAAGCCAGAAACAGAGCATTTAATTATTAAAGAACTGAAGAAACTCGGAGTTGAAAAAGGGAAGCTTCAATTTTTTATTGAGGATAATGAGTCCTTACAAAGGCATCTAGAAGAAGCGATTAACGATATTACTTGGATTGGTGTGGAGTTAAATGGGACGACCTATCATTTTGAGGTTGTTGAAAAGAACCAACCTGATCCGCCAGAACAGTACAGCCCAAGAGATCTTGTTGCAAATAAGACAGCTATTATCAAAAAACTAATCGTCGAGGAAGGAAAACCAGTTAAAGCAGTAAATGATCTTGTTAAAAAGGGAGATATCTTAGTTTCGGGCAAAATTGGAAAAGAAGGAGAAGAAGTCTATGTACCTGCTCGTGGGAAGATTTATGGCGAGACTTGGTACAAGGTTAAGGTGGAGAAAGAAATTACCACGAAATTAAATGTTCTAACAGGGGAAAATATACAAAAGCATTATATCTCGATAGCAAATTTACGTATCCCTATTTGGGGATATGGTAAAGTTGAATATAAGGAGTATCAAACAGAATTGGATAAAAGGAATATAAAATTTTTCAACTGGGAACTTCCGGTTGCATATGAAAAAGAAACGATAAGAGAAAGTGAAAATATTACCTTAGAGTATCCGAAAAATGAGGCTATTGAAGAGGCCAAAAAAATCGGAAGGAACACTTTAGAACAAGATTTGGATAGTGATGCTGAAATTATTGAAGAAAAAGTTTTGCGTCAATCCATTAACAATGGTAAAGTAAAATTGGAAATAAAATATAATGTTATTGAGAATATCGTAACTACGATACCATTAGTTCAAGGAGACTAAAGGATGTCAGAAGATTTAGTAATGAGTAAACATCAACTTGAAAATCCAAACGAAGCACTTGTGCTGTTTGGAAACAATGACCTCCACCTTAAAAGGATTGAGGAGGAATTAAACGTTTCAATTATAACAAGAGGCGAGGCACTTAATGTTTCAGGAAATCCAACAAGTGTACAGCTTGTAGAAGAAATTATTGAAAAGCTTCTTGGTGTCATTCGAAAAGGAATACGTGTAAGTGAACGTGATGTCATTTATTGTATTCAAATGGCGAAGAATGGTAATTTGGATTCATTTGAAGAATTATATGATGAAGAAATCACAAAAACTGCAAAAGGAAAATCAATTCGTGTAAAAACACATGGACAACGCCAATATGTAGCTGCTATCAAACAGCATGATTTAGTTTTCGGAATCGGACCAGCAGGTACAGGAAAAACTTATTTAGCCGTAGTAATGGCCGTAAGTGCACTGAAAAATGGACAGGTCAAACGAATTATTCTAACTCGCCCTGCTGTAGAAGCTGGTGAAAGCTTAGGATTTTTACCTGGAGACCTAAAAGAAAAAGTTGATCCATATTTACGACCTTTATATGATGGATTACACGATGTACTTGGAGCAGAGCATACGGAACGATTAATAGAAAGAGGAACAATTGAAATTGCCCCATTAGCTTATATGAGAGGGCGTACTCTTGATGATGCTTTTGTCATTTTAGACGAAGCGCAAAACACAACATTAGCCCAAATGAAGATGTTTTTGACACGACTTGGTTTTGGCTCTAAAATGGTCATTACTGGGGATATTTCGCAAATCGATTTACCTAGAGGGGTAAAGTCTGGATTACACGAAGTAATGCATATACTGAAGGATGTATATGGTTCTGCATTTATCTTCTTAGAACAGTCTGATGTAGTACGTCATCCCCTTGTAGCTCGTATTATTGAAGCTTATGAAAAGGCTGAAGCTGGACAATCATGACAAGACCCATGCGAAATGGGTCTTTTTTACCATTAAAGAAACTGGTAAAATCAGGTTAAAGGAGGTTCGAGAGATGAGGAAACCGAATAAGCTGCAAAATAAGTTGTCCATTTTAAAAAGCTATCAATCCCTACATATTTTGATATACATCCTCCTTGCGGGGATTATGTTTTTAGTCATGTTTAGCAATGTGAAACCGGAAGTTTTACAAATCGAAGCTTTAAAACCGTCTGAACAAACAATTCGTTCTCCTTTGACAATTGAAGATAAGGTTGCCACAAAAACAAAACAGGATGCAGCTGCAAAAGAGGTTGAAGATGTTTTCACTCTCAAATCAGATTATGCAGACAATCAAGTTGACCTAGTCATTTCTATTTTTGATTCAATTGATGAAACGAACAATGAAGCATTGGATATATACAACTCAAAGGTCAAAGAATGGGAAAGCCTATCGGAGGATGATCGAGGAGAAGAACCAAAGCAGCTAACAGCTTCTGAAAGGTTACAAATTTTAAAAACCAAACTTCCACAGGATTTAACTGATCGGATTCAAAACGATGTTCTTACAGCTTTATTAACAGCAAGTCCCAATCAATTATCACGCACAAAGGATGCAGTTATCACAGCTGTTAATAATGTGATGAACACTAGAATTCCAGCTTCTGAAGTTGAGAATGCAAAAAATAAAGTAGTTGAGGAACTACGTTATTCAAGTGTCGATACAGCTCTTCGAGAACCAATGCGTGAAATGGCGCGTTTTGCAGTTGTGCAAAATGTCTATTATGATGTTGAAGCTACGGAAGAAAAGCGTCAGCAAGCGATTGAAGCAGTTGAGCCAGTTAAAATACTGCAAGGTCAAATTATTGTTGAAGAAGGACATTTAATCACTAGGGATATATATCGCCAGTTAGAGCTACTTGGTATGACTAGCACAAATAACCCTATACAGCCATTCATCGGCCTGTTGTTGATTATTCTATTGATTATAACCGGGATTATTTATCATTTTCATAATGAGATGATTCCAACTGATCGGCATCGGAATATCTATTTATTAATTTTTGCGATTATCTTTACTATTACCATTCTATTAATGAAGGGTATTAGTTTATTCCAACAAATCGATTATTCTGATATAGGATATATTGTTCCGGTGGCAATGGGGGCAATGCTAATAAAGCTATTAATTAATGAAAAAGTTGCGATACTTTCAAGCATGGTTTTCGCTGTTTGTGGAAGCCTTATCTTTAATGAAGGTGTGACGGGTACGCTTAATTTCTCAGCGGGAATCTACTTCCTGTTTGGTAGCTTGGCTGGGGTGCTTTTCTTAAGTAAGCATAATCGTAGGGCGAAAATTCTCCAAGCTGGACTCTTTGTAGCTTTAATCAATATTTTAGTTATATTTTCAATTATGTTATTACAAAACGGTAGTTATTCAAGTCTAGACTATGGCTCTTCGATTATTATGGCAGTCTTATCTGGAATAATTGCTGCTGTATTAACTATAGGTCTATTACCATTCTTTGAAGCTGGATTTAATATTTTATCAACCATGAAATTAATCGAGTTATCAAACCCAAATCACCCGTTACTGCGGAAAATTTTGACGGAAGCTCCAGGTACCTATCATCATAGCGTTATGGTTGCAAATTTATCAGAATCAGCCTGTGAAGCAATCGGGGCAAATGGTTTATTAGCTAGAGTGTCATCGTATTATCATGATATAGGAAAAACAAAACGACCGCATTTCTTTATTGAGAATCAGATGAATATTGAAAATCCGCATGATAAGATTGCACCACAGCTTAGCAAAACAATTATTACAGCACACGCTACAGACGGGGCAGAAACTTTGAGGAAATTTAAGATGCCAAAGGAAATCGTGGATATAGCAGAACAGCACCATGGTACAACACTGTTAAAGTATTTTTTCCATAAAGCAAAACAACAAAGTGAACGAGATATCCTAGAATCAGATTTCAGATATGTGGGTCCTAAAGCAAAAACAAAAGAGGCAGCGGTGATTGGGATTGCAGATAGTGTTGAAGCAGCTGTGAGGTCGCTTTCAACTCCTACTCCACATAAGATTGAATCATTAGTAAATAGCATCATTGCAGACCGCTTACAGGATGGACAATTTGATGAATGCGATATAACACTGAAAGAACTTGATGTAGTTGCGAAAACACTTTGTGAATCACTAAAAGGGATTTTCCATTCAAGAATTGAGTACCCTACCGAGACCACAAAACAGAAGGTGAAGGAAGCATGAGACTAGAAATTGATTTTAATGATGAAATTGGTGAAGTAAAAGAGGAAGAATGTACATTAGTTCAAGAACTATTATTCTTGGCTGCTGATAAAGA
The DNA here is from genome assembly GCF_002734285.1 of Fredinandcohnia onubensis. Lineage (GTDB taxonomy): Bacteria > Bacillota > Bacilli > Bacillales > Bacillaceae_L > Ferdinandcohnia > Ferdinandcohnia onubensis_A. The sequence continues at coordinate 378,797 of NZ_NSEA01000003.1, forward strand.
AGGAGTCAGTGAAGGAACTGAGGTCTCCGTTACGTTTGTTGATAATGAACGGATTAAAGAAATAAACCGAGAATATCGTGACAAAGATCAACCGACTGATGTCATTTCATTTGCTATGGAAGAAATGGGTGAAGGGGAAATAACGATTATTGGTGAAGACATACCAAAGGTATTAGGGGACATTATCATCTCAATTCCGAGAGCAAAGGAACAGGCCGAAGATTATGGTCATTCTTTTGCAAGGGAATTAGGTTTCCTTGCTGTCCATGGTTTCTTGCATTTACTTGGCTATGACCATATGACAAAAGAGGATGAGGAAAAAATGTTTTTAAGACAAAAAGAAATTTTAGAGGCGTATGGTCTTGAAAGATAAACAAAAGAATAGATGGTCACGCTTAATCTATAGCTTTTCGTATGCTTTACAAGGCTTACGAGAAGCATTTTTTTCAGAACGAAATCTGCAAATTCATTTTTTTTTCTCGGTTATCGTTATTTTTTGTGGTTTCTTGTTTCATATTACAAAGGTAGAATGGCTGATTGTTCTCCTTTTATTCGGCGGAATGTTTTCAATTGAAATGCTGAATACTGCAATTGAAAAAGTGGTAGATTTAGTCACGGATGAGTATCATCCCTTAGCTAAAAAGGCTAAAGATATTGCGGCTGGAGCTGTATTAATATATGCGATAATAGCCATTATAGTTGGATTAATCATTTTTCTACCGTATCTATACAACTTAATATAGAGAAAATTCTTACAATTATGTAACAAATGAAACATAAACGATGATTTCGTGAACTTTTTTATGTAAAATGAAAATACACTGCCGTACTTAGATGCGCAGAAAGGAAGAAGAATTAGTGAAAACAGAGGAACTAATCAACGAAGCGAAAAAAGCAAGAGAACTAGCATATGTTCCATATTCAAAGTTTAAAGTAGGGGCTGCTATATTAACAAAGGATGGTAAAGTCTACCATGGCTGTAATATCGAAAATGCAGCATACAGTGTAACAAACTGTGCAGAGAGAACAGCGCTATTCAAGGCTGTTTCTGAAGGAGATAAAGAGTTTGCAGCAATTGCTGTAGTTGCAGATACAGAACGACCAGTACCGCCTTGTGGCTCATGTCGTCAAGTGATTTCGGAGCTTTGTGGACCTGATACTAAGGTATTCTTATCCAATCTTAAAGGTGACGTACAAGAGATAACAATTGATGAACTGCTACCAGGAGCATTTACACCGGAGGATTTACATGGAAACTAAGAATAATTATAAATCAGGTTTTGTTTCAATTATAGGACGACCAAATGTTGGGAAATCCACTTTTTTAAATCATGTTATCGGGCAAAAAATCGCTATAATGAGTGATAAACCACAAACGACACGAAATAAAGTTCAAGGTGTTTATACAGAAGAAAATTCTCAAATTATTTTTATTGACACGCCTGGTATTCATAAGCCAAAGCATAAGCTTGGAGATTTTATGATGAAAGTCGCTCAGAACACACTCAAGGAAGTTGATCTAGTTTTATTTATGATCAATGCGGAAGAAGGATATGGTCGTGGGGACGAGTTCATTATTGAACGTCTAAAAAATATTCAGACACCAGTTTTTCTCGTTGTTAATAAGATAGACCAAATACATCCTGACAAATTATTGGAGTTAATCGAGAAGTACAAAGGACTTTATCCATTTAAGGAAATTGTTCCAATTTCAGCACTCCAGGGAACGAATACCCCTAGATTAGTTGAACAGATCAAAGTTTATTTACCAGAGGGACCTCAATACTATCCTGCTGATCAGGTAACTGACCATCCTGAACGATTTATTATTACCGAGTTGATTCGTGAAAAAGTGCTTCACCTAACAAGAGAGGAAATTCCACATTCAATCGCAGTTGTAATGGATTCACTCGAAAGAAGAGAAAGTGGAAATACTGTCTACGTTGGCGCTACTATTATTGTCGAACGTAATTCGCAAAAAGGAATTGTAATCGGAAAGCAAGGTAGTATGCTAAAAGAAGTTGGGAAACGAGCAAGAGCAGATATTGAGGCATTGCTTGGTTCAAAAGTTTTTCTAGAGCTTTGGGTAAAGGTTCAAAAGGACTGGCGTAACAAAAGTTCTCAACTTCGAGATTACGGCTTTAGAGAAGATGAATATTAAAGTCTAAGTATACGTAAATTCCAAAAAAATACACGGATTAGCAAAATTTATGTAACATGTTTTTTAGGATTTTCGGTCAAGATATTCTTACAAGTGAATGAAATTGGAATAGTCTTTGCTAGTGTTTAAATTACAGAAAGGTGGGGTTACTATGTTAGATTTTACCTGGAAGGTGTTTAGTCAAACAGGTAATGTTGATACGTATCTTCTTTTTAAGGAATTGGAACAAGAGAAGACAGAGAGACCCGAGGCACAAAGTGAGGAGCTAGCAGAAATAGATTTTCCAATTACTTGACCATCCTAAAAAAGCGTCTTAAACTTTAAATAAGAATGTATGACGCAAATAAACAATGGTAATTGGATTGCCTAGTTGCCAATGGATGGTGACAGTAGTGCTACAAAAATGCGAAGGTATTATCATAAGAACAAGTGATTATGGTGAAACAAATAAAATCGTAACTTTGTATACCCGTGAATGGGGGAAAATAGGGGTAATGGCAAGAGGCGCAAAGAAACCTAGTAGTCGCCTTGCAGCTATTACCCAGGTTTTTACATATGGACAGTTTTTAGTTCAAAAGACGTCAGGTTTAGGCGTTTTACAACAAGGTGAAACGATTTCAACCTTCCGAAGCATTCGGGAAGATATTTTCTTAACGGCATATGCATCATATGTAGTCGAGTTAACCGATAAATGCACAGAAGATAAGAGATCAAACCCATTTTTATTTGAAACGTTGTATCAAACACTAAATTACTTAAATGAGGGATATGATCCTGATATTCTTTTGTATATATATGAGCTTAAAATGCTGCCACTGCTTGGATTGTATCCTCGACTTAATGAATGTACAAACTGTAACAGTACAGAGGGTGAATTTGCCTTTTCGATAAGAGAGGGTGGGCTACTTTGCCACCGTTGTTATGAAAAAGAACCCTATCATCTGAAAGTATCGCAAGCAACAATTCGATTGTTGCGCTTATTTTATTATTTTGATTTAAACCGATTAGGAAAAATTGCCGTAAAAGACGAAACGAAGAAAGAATTGAAGATTGTCATTGACATGTATTACGAGGAATATTCAGGCTTGTATCTAAAGTCTAAACGATTCCTAGACCAACTTGAAAATTTACGTCTAACCTAACGTGGTCTACTTGACATCGCAGTGAATTTGGAATATAGTTCAAATAAAATAAGAGTTCAAAAAGTTGACGAATCAGAAGCGAGAAGGTCAAGGAAAGAGTGCCTTGAGGACCGCAGCGTATGCTCTTAATACGTGAGGACCGGAGAGGCCGAATGACGCAGAGATTCGAAGTCTTATCATTTGGCTACTTTTTGAACCTCATCTAAAAATATTTGCACGGTGAAGGAAAGTAGTACTTATCCCCGTTCATAAAAGCGAACCTAGGATGGTGGAAGCTAGGGTATGAACAGATAAGGAAGGCGTTCCAGAGTGTATCGCTTGAAAGAGGCAATAACTCATAATAGAGTTATTTGCAAATAGGGTGGAACCGCGGGTAAACTCTCGTCCCTATGTCTACAATTAGGCATAGAGGAGGGGAGTTTTTTATTTTATTTTAAATAGTTTTTTCAATCTAGCTGCAGCGCCTAGAAACTCGAGAAACTTAGACTCCTCCTGCAGAGGCAAAAAGCGCCTCTTTGTCGGAGTCTCCGACGCACAGGATGTGCTAGTGCCGACGTTGCCTCAGGACGTGGCGATTCTAGTCGGCCAGTTTCCTCGTTTCTGAGCAAGGCGCTCCGCTTTATTATTTTGGAGGTGCAAGATTAATGAATATTCAAGAAATGATATTAACCTTACAGAAGCATTGGTCAGATCAAGGTTGCATTCTTATGCAGGCCTATGACGTTGAAAAAGGTGCTGGAACAATGAGCCCATACACATTCCTAAGAAGCCTTGGCCCTGAGCCGTGGAATGTGGCATATGTTGAACCTTCAAGACGCCCAGTTGATGGCCGTTACGGAGAGAACCCAAACCGTTTATACCAACACCATCAATTTCAAGTGATCATGAAACCGTCACCTGATAATATTCAGGAACTATATTTAGATTCCTTACGTGCATTAGGAATTAATCCATTAGAACATGATATCCGCTTCGTTGAAGACAACTGGGAAGCACCCACTCTAGGCGCAGCAGGTCTTGGTTGGGAAGTTTGGCTTGATGGAATGGAAGTTACTCAATTTACATATTTCCAACAAGTTGGAGGTATTGAATGTAAGCCAGTATCTGTTGAGATTACATATGGAATTGAACGTTTAGCTTCATATATACAAGATAAAGAAAATGTCTTTGATCTTGAATGGACAAAAGGATTTACAGTTCGAGATATCTTCCATCAGCCTGAGTACGAACATTCAAAGTATACGTTTGAAACATCAGATACAGAAATGCTATTTAACCTATTTAGCATTTATGAAAAGGAAGCGCACCGTCAAATGGATGAAGGACTCGTTCACCCAGCATATGACTATGTTTTAAAATGTTCTCACACCTTTAACCAATTAGATGCAAGGGGAGCTATCTCAGTTACAGAAAGAACTGGATATATCGGCAGAGTTCGTAATTTAGCCCGTAAGGTAGCTAAAACGTTTTATGAAGAGCGGGAAAAATTAGGCTTCCCAATGCTGAAGGCAAAAGGAGACGATCGTAATGAGTAATCGAGATTTATTGATTGAAATTGGATTAGAGGAAATGCCAGCACGCTTTGTAACAGATTCTATGAATCAGCTATCTGATAAGGTTACAAATTGGCTGCTTGAACATAATATTTCATTTGAGCAAGTAGAACGTTTTTCTTCTCCTAGAAGACTAGCGGTTCTTGTTCGGGACGTTTCTGACAAACAAAAGGATGTTGAACTTGAAGCAAAAGGTCCTGCCAAAAAAATTGCCCTAGACCAAGATGGAAATTGGACAAAAGCTGCAATGGGGTTCACAAGAGGACAGGGTGCTTCAGTTGAGGATATCTTTTTTAAAGAAATAAATGGTGTGGAATATGCACATATCAATAAATTTATTAAAGGGAAAGACACAAAAGAAATATTAGGTGAACTTGAGGATGTTATCGTACATCTTTCATTCCCTAAAAATATGCGTTGGGGCGATCAAGACCTTCGCTATGTCCGTCCAATTAAATGGATTGTCGCTTTGTTTGGAGATGAAATTATTCCAATCACGATTACAAATGTAACATCAGGTAATAAAACCTGGGGCCATCGTTTCTTAGGTCAAGAAATTGAGATCGCATCTCCTAGAGACTATGAAAAAGTACTGATGTCTCAATATGTGATTGTAGATTATCTTGAGCGTAAAGAAGCCATTACGAATCAAATTAAAATACTTGAAGAAGACAACGATTGGGAGATTCCAATTGACGAAGATTTACTGAATGAAGTAACGAATCTTGTTGAATATCCTACTGCCTTTTTCGGAAAATTTGAGGAAGAATTTTTGAATTTACCTGTAGAAGTGTTAATTACAAGTATGAGAGAGCACCAACGTTATTTCCCTGTTAAGGACAAAAGCGGTGCTCTACTCCCTTACTTTGTTGCAGTTCGTAATGGTGATCATAAATTTCTTGAAAAAGTTGCTAGAGGGAATGAGAAGGTTTTACGAGCACGTTTATCTGATGCAGACTTCTTTTATAAAGAAGATCAAAAGTTAAAAATTGATAACTTAGTTCAAAAGCTTGATAAAATAATTTACCAAGAAGAAATTGGTTCAATTGGTGATAAGGTTAGAAGAATTCAGTATATCACTAAGCGGGTGTCAGAACTTCTTAAAATAGATAGCCAAACACAGCAAAAAGCAAACAGAGCAGCAGAAATATGCAAATTTGATCTTGTAACCAATATGGTGTATGAATTTCCTGAGCTTCAAGGGGTAATGGGTGAACGTTATGCACGAATAAGTGGAGAAGACGAGGAAGTGGCGGTAGCTATTAACGAGCATTACATGCCTAGACATGCTGACGATTCTAGTCCTGCTTCGACTATTGGCGCATTAGTTAGTTTAGCGGATAAATTGGATACAATAGTTGGATGTTTCTCAATCGGTATTATTCCAACAGGTTCACAGGATCCATATGCATTACGCCGTATGGCTTCAGGTGTCGTTCAAATCTTATTAGATAAAGGTTGGAATATTGGCCTTGAAGAAATAATCGATGATGTATTAGATCTGTTTATTGAGGCCAAAGTTGCGAAGCTTGAAAAACAAGAAATTAAGAAAGAACTTGTTCACTTCTTCAAATTACGAATCAAACATGAACTAAATACTAGAAACATCCGCTATGATATTATTGATGCGGTTCTTGGCACAAAGATTGGAAATGTTGGACTTATTATTAAAAAGGCGGAAATGCTCGAGAATAACAAGGACCACCAAGATTTTAAAACAACCATTGAGTCATTAGGTAGAGTTGTTAACATCGCCAAAAAAGGCGAAGAAGCTGAAATTAATCCTAGCCTTTTCCAATCTAAAGAGGAAAAGAATCTCTTTGAGAAGTTCACTGAAGTAAAACCAAAAGTAATTGAAAGTCTAAACAACCATGAAGTAGCGGAAGCTTTCCATTTATTAGCTTCATTGAGAGAGCTAATTGATCAATACTTCGAACATACAATGGTTATGGCAGATGATGCTGCAGTAAGAAAAAACCGACTTGCACAAATGGTGGAACTAGCTAACACTATTTTTCTAATTGGGGACATGAACGTAATTATTGTAAAATAAACATGAACGTGAAAATCGTAATGTGCCCGTTTATGACCACGAAAAAGAAGCACTTGGGATAAACAATTAAAAAACTAGGAGCAGAAGAATTAGCTCCTAGTCTTTTTCTATTTACTATACGCGATTACGCAATTAGTATATAATAATTAATAATTAGTATAACTCTTTTGACATTTTACATATTTAAAATAAATACTATAGATTTTAGGAATGGTGGTGAGTACAATAGAACTGAGTAAGCGGCAAGAACAAATCGTACAAATCGTAAAAGACAATGGGCCAATCACTGGTGAAGCTATTGCAGAACGTTTAAATTTGACTAGGGCAACCCTTCGTCCGGACCTCGCTATTTTAACTATGGCAGGATATCTTGAAGCCAGGCCTCGTGTCGGCTATTTCTATACGGGAAAAACAGGGCTGCAATTACTTGCGGATAGGATAAATAAAATTAAAGTGATGGATTACCAATCTATCCCAGTTGTGATAAATGAGAGTATATCTGTCTATGATGCAATTGTGACAATGTTTTTAGAAGATGTAGGTACATTGTTTGTAGTGGATAAATCATCACTTCTTGTTGGAGTTTTATCTCGAAAAGATCTACTGCGGGCAAGCCTTGGAAATCAGGATTTAAAATCTGTCCCGGTTACAATTATTATGACAAGAATGCCAAATATCACGATGTGTGAAAAAGATGATCTTTTAATTGACGTGGCTCATAAATTAATTGAAAAACAAATCGATGCATTACCAATTGTTAAGCAATCTGAACGGGGTATAGAGGTAATTGGCAGAATCACTAAGACCAATATGACAAAAGCGTTGGTAGGACTTGCTGGTGATGAAATCCTTTAATGAGCATTTGATCTTTTAAGTTAGGAGATGGAGAATTAAAATGAGTAATCGCGTTGTATATGTAGTATCAGATTCAGTTGGGGAAACAGCTGAGTTAGTTGTTAAAGCGGCAGTTAGCCAATTTAACGGCTCCCATACAGAAATTAAACGAATTCCTTATGTAGAAGATACAGCTACTTTAGCAGAGGTTGTCGCACTTGCCAAACTTAATAATGCAATTATTGCGTTCACACTTGTTGTTCCTGAACTGCGAGATTTTCTTGTGATCGAAGCTGCACGTGAAGGGGTAATTGTAAACGATATCCTTGGTCCACTAATCGAGAAAATGTCTGGCCTTTATGAAAGTAACCCAAGATTTGAAGCAGGTCTTGTACGCAAACTCGATGAGGATTATTTCAAAAAGATTGAGGCAATTGAATTTGCTGTTAAGTATGATGACGGTCGCGACCCAAGAGGGATTTTACGTGCAGATATCGTCTTAATCGGGGTTTCAAGAACGTCCAAAACGCCTTTATCTCAGTATCTTGCCCATAAGCGCTATAAAGTTGCAAACGTTCCAATCGTACCAGAAGTCGATCCACCGGAAGAGCTCTTTAAAGTATCACCGAATAAATGCTTTGGACTAAAAATCAGCCCAGAGAAGCTAAACCATATTAGACGTGAAAGATTAAAGTCATTAGGTTTAGATGACCAAGCGATCTATGCAAATATTAATCGCATTAAAGAAGAACTTGACCACTTTGAATCACTCGTGAATAAAATTAATTGTGATGTAGTGGATGTATCAAATAAAGCGGTTGAAGAAACAGCAAATATTATTTTAAATAAAATAAGTAATCGTAAAATAAAATAATCATAAGACTACTTATACAGTAAAAAACATATCTCTAAAAAGATATGTTTTTTTATGGCGCTTGAGTGAATTTTATATTATAATAAAAAATTGTGATAAAAATACATATTTTTAGGTTTAGAGTTCGATTGGATAGAATAAACTATATATTGAAGGTTGTCAAGGATAAATTATGGAATAGGTGAATTAATTTTCGACATTTTTTTCTTGTTTCCAATCTTTTTCCTTCAAAAATGATAGAAAATCTGTCCATAATTGCTCACCTAAAGATTGGACAATCACAGATTGTTGAACTTATTTTTAATCTTTTTCTTGAAAAGAAGGATTCTTCGGAGTGATGTAGAATAGAGAAATATGACGAAAAAAAGAATAAAATATTTGTGGATGCTGATGCATGTCCAGTTAAAGAAGAAATACTTAGCATAGCAGGTACATATAATATCAATGTTGTATTTGTAGCGTCGTATGCCCATGTTATGTCGACTCCAATGGGTGGTAAATGGGTGTACGTGGATGCTGAGAAAGAGGCAGCAGATCTCTATATTATGAATCATGCAATAAAAAAAGACATCGTCATTACCCAGGATACTGGCTTAGCGAGTATTTTAGTAAATAGAGGTGTAAATGTTATATCACCTCGTGGCAAAGAGTTTAAAGAAGAGGATATGGAACAAATCCTCCATTTTCGCTTTTTATCTGCAAAAGAAAGACGGAGTGGTTCATATTCAAAAGGACCAAAACCCTTTACTGACGAAGACAGACAACATTTTACTAAAATTTTTAAAAAAAGTTTGTCGAATCTTGCAGGATTTAAACTCTAAACATCGAATAATTTAGTACTTGGGGATGTTATACATGGGATATCGAATACCCGAAGAAACAATCGAAAAAATTCGTATTTCTGTTGACATTGTTGATGTTGTTAGTGAATATGTTCAATTGAAGAAGCAAGGTAGAAATTATTTTGGCTTATGCCCATTTCACGGTGAAAATACCCCTTCATTCTCTGTATCTCCCGATAAACAAATCTTTCATTGTTTTGGGTGTGGAGCAGGTGGAAATGTATTTTCTTTTTTAATGGACCTAGAAGGGTATTCCTTCTCGGAGGCGGCTATAAACCTCGCTAATAAAGTGAACATAGATTTGTCAGATTATGAACAGCCAACTGCTGTTTCTGATAAAAACAATGAAACATCAAAAATGCAAGAAGCACACGAATTATTAAAGAAATTCTATCATCACCTATTACTTAATACAAAAGAAGGTCAACCAGCGCTAGACTATTTAACCAATAGGGGCTTCACAAGAGAAATCATTGATAAGTTTGAAATTGGCTATGCCCTCGACTCGTGGGACTTTGCCACGAAATTTCTCCAGAAAAGAGGTTTTAGGCCAGAGTTGATGGAACGGGCCGGACTGCTCGTAAAAAAGGAGGATACCGGTACATTCTTTGATAGATTTCGAAACCGCATAATGTTTCCGATATGGGATCACCAAGGTAAAACCATTGCATTTTCTGGCAGGGTGCTTGATAAGGGGCAGGAACCAAAATATTTAAACAGTCCTGAAACTATTATTTTTAATAAAAGCAAGACCCTTTATAATTTCCATCAAGCAAGACTTGCGATTCGAAAACACCAACAAGTGGTTCTTTTTGAGGGGTTTGCAGATGTCATTGCAGCTGATACAGCTGATGTTCCAAATTCAATAGGTACGATGGGCACATCCTTGACGGATGAACATGTGAAAATAATAAGACGGAATGTGGAATCTGTTGTTATCTGTTATGACTCTGACAATGCGGGTTTAGATGCGGCTTTACGAGCTTCTACTATGCTAGGTGAAGCGGGTTGTTATGTAAGAGTAGCAACAATGCCAAATGGCATGGACCCTGATGACTACATTAGAAAATATGGCGCAGAGAAGTTTAAAAATGATGTAATAGGGGCAAGTCTTACATTAATGGCATTTAAAATGCAGTACTTAAGAAAAGGAAAAAATCTTCAGGATGAAGGAGATCGCATCCGTTATATAGAAGATGTTATTAAAGAAATTTCCTCTTTAGAAAAGGCTGTAGAAAGGGACCATTACTTGCGCCAATTATCAAGTGAATTTTCTATTTCACTTGATGCATTAAAAACACAACAGCTTCAGTATTATAAATCTGAACGGAAAAAAAGGGATAATTTCTCTTCGAATAGAAATAATACGAAAGCGAAACCTACCGTATCAAAACATTTACTAAAAGCCTATCATAATGCAGAGCGATATTTAATTGCTTATATGTTGCGTAGTCGGGATATTGCTGAAAAGATACAAGATCAGCTTCAGGCCGAATTTAATATCGAAGAGCATCGAGCGATTGTAACGTACCTCTATGCATTTTATGAAGAAGGATTTGAACCAGATATCAGCACATTACTAACAAGGGTTCATGATGAGAGTTTAAAAAGGATTGTCACCGATATTGCAATGATGTCAATTGAAGAGGAAGTATCGGAATCTGTTTTATCAGATTATGTGAAACAGGTGTTGAATCACAAAAAATTGTCAATGATAAAAGAAAAAGAATCTGAGCAACTTGAGGCTGAACGAAGTAAGGATTATTTGAAGGCTGCTACAATTGCAAATGAAATCATTCAAATGAAAAAAGCATTAATTTAAACAAATAGGTTTTCTAACCTCTATGTCTTACAAGTTTGGAAGGAGGGGAACAAATGGCTGAAAAGTCTAAAGAAGTCGATACAGAGTTAACATTAGAGCAAGTCAAAGAAAAATTAACAGCACTAGGAAAAAAACGCGGTGTATTGACATATGAAGAAATCGCTGAGCGTATGTCTGGTTTTGAAGTTGAATCAGACCACCTTGATGAATACTATGAGTTCCTTGGAGAGCAGGGAATTGAATTATTAGGTGACAGCGGGGATCATGATGCTGATGATGACAATGAAGATGATCCAAATATTCAAGAACTATCCAAGGAAGAAGAGTTTGATCTTAATGATCTAAGTGTTCCTCCAGGAGTAAAAATAAATGACCCGGTACGTATGTACCTAAAAGAAATTGGCCGTGTTGATTTACTTTCAGCTGATGATGAAATTCAACTTGCTGAACGAATTGAACAAGGTGATGAAGAGGCCAAACGTAGACTCGCTGAAGCTAATTTACGACTTGTAGTAAGTATTGCAAAGCGTTACGTTGGTCGTGGGATGTTGTTCCTAGATTTAATCCAAGAAGGTAATATGGGACTTATTAAAGCTGTTGAGAAATTTGATTACCGCAAAGGTTTCAAATTTAGTACGTATGCAACATGGTGGATACGTCAAGCCATCACACGTGCGATTGCAGACCAAGCTAGAACCATCCGTATTCCCGTTCATATGGTAGAAACAATTAATAAATTAATCCGTGTGCAACGTCAGTTACTCCAGGACCTAGGGCGCGAACCAACACCTGAAGAAATTGGAGAAGATATGGATCTAACACCAGAAAAGGTAAGGGAAATCTTAAAAATTGCACAAGAACCTGTATCATTAGAAACACCAATTGGTGAAGAAGATGACTCACATCTTGGAGACTTTATCGAAGACCAAGACGCAACTTCTCCGTCAGAGCATGCTGCATACGAGCTTTTAAAAGAACAGCTTGAAGATGTTCTAGATACCTTAACAGATCGAGAAGAAAATGTATTACGTCTACGCTTTGGATTGGACGATGGACGTACTCGTACTCTCGAAGAGGTTGGTAAAGTATTTGGTGTTACTCGTGAGCGTATTCGACAAATTGAAGCAAAAGCCCTACGAAAGCTACGTCACCCAAGCCGAAGTAAGAGATTAAAGGATTTCTTAGAATAAATTTCATTTACATTCCGTAGTTTACTTCATACAATTGAAGTAAACTATTTTTTTTAGTTTTAGCCCCATTCGATGTGGGTTGCGAAGACATTGCCACTCAAGCGTGATGTTTTTAGTCTTTGATTTTATTCAAGTAAGGTGAGCGCTTTCATGAATCAAGAAAGAAAAAAGATTATTATCAATGAAATCCTATATTGGCGTAAAAATAAATTACTGCCAGAGGCATATTGTAATTTCCTACTCTCGCTATATACAGAGGGGGAAGGAATTGAGCCTACAAAAGAAACAACTTCATCAAAGAAAACACCATTTCTTTCAATCATCGGAATTGGTTTGCTTTTACCAGTTTTATTACTTGTCACTTATTTTACTGAAATATCGCCTATATTGCAAATGGTATTAAACTTTATTTTTTTAATTGTCTGCATTTTAGGCCTAATTAGTCAAAGAACAAATCCACTTTTTGTTCATATTGGCTCAATTATACTCGCCCTTTTTACCTTGCTTTTAACAGCGAATTTAAGTGAACTAATTTTTAAGGGACAGGCACTTTATTTAATCGGGATGATTCTTTTGAATTGTATCGGTTGGATTTTTGTTGGGTTGTTCACTAAGAAGAAGTATTTTTTGATTGCCGGCGTTCTCGTTAGTATGATTGCTGTTGTAACTTTATTGAATATTTAAATTATTTGAAAATTCATCAACTCCCGATATAATAGATATGAAAACGCATACAATGGGAGGGGTATTATGAATTTCGATTTAACGACAGAGCAAAAATTGATTCAAAAAACAATTAGAGAGTTTTCCGAAGCAGAAGTTGCTCCAGGTGCTGAAAAACGGGATAAAGACAAACGTTTCCCAAAAGAAATTTTTCAAAAGCTTGGAGAATTAGGGATGATGGGCTTGCCGTTTCCTGAAGAATATGGTGGAGCAGATTCTGATACAATTAGCTTTGCAATCGTGGTCGAAGAACTAAGTCGTGCCTGTGGGTCTACCGGAATTACATATTCAGCACATATCTCACTTGGTGGTGCACCCCTTCATTTATTTGGAACAAAAGAACAAAAACTAAAATACTTAACTCCAATTTGCACAGGAGAATCCTTGGGAGCCTTTGGATTAACAGAACCCAATGCTGGATCAGATGCAGGTGGAACCCAAACAGAAGCCATTCTCGAAAATAATCACTTTATCATTAATGGAAATAAATGCTTTATCACAAATGCCAGTTTCGCAAAGCATATAGCCCTCACAGCGATAACGGGCCGTCATGGGGCTAAAAAAGAAATAAGCGCAATTATAGTACCAACTAATGCAGAAGGCTTTAAGGTTATTGATAACTACGAGAAAATGGGACTCAATGCCTCAAACACGACGGAGTTAGTTTTAGAGGACGTTCATGTACCTGAAGAAAACCTGCTTGGAAAACGAGGAGAAGGCTTCAGACAGTTTCTAATTACGCTAGATGGCGGCAGAATCGGTATTGGAGCAATGGCGGTTGGAATTGCACAAGCAGCTTATGAAAAGGCCCTAACGTATGCAAAAGAACGCAAACAATTTGGTAAGTCCCTTTCAAGTTTCCAGGCTATTCAATTTAAATTAGCAGATATGGCGATGAAGATTGAACTGGCACGGAATATGGTATACAAAGCTGCATGGTTGAAGGATCAAGGAAGAAATTTCTCAAAAGAAGCTTCAATGGCAAAGCTTTATGCCTCTGAAATTTGTATGGAGGTGACAAATCAAGCTGTCCAGATACACGGTGGCTATGGTTATATGAAAGAATATCATGTTGAAAGATTTATGCGAGATGCAAAGCTTCTTGAAATCGGGGAGGGGACATCTGAAATTCAACGAATGGTCATTGCACGTACAATTGGATGCTAAAATGTTATGTCAGATTTAACTCCTTGCCAATTGGTAGGGGGTTTTTATTTTTTTTATGACAAATTTGTGACGTTTTTGTGTAAAATAATTTTACAATATTATGTTAAATAAGTTCTTGTACAAATAGGTCTTTTACTTCTATCATTTTTCAAGTAAAATAGAGAGTGTTTGTATAGAATAATAATTATATCTATTTTGATGTACATAAGGTAAGGGAGGTCAGAATAATGAAAAAGAATCCATTAATACCATTTGCCCTGATTGCAGTTTTCGGTATTGGACTTATGTTCCTATTAGGCTTTGTTGGACTAGGTAACATGGAGGAAATGGCAAACCAAGGTGAAGAGGCTCCAGAAACAGCAGCTGCTTCCCCAGAAGAAGTTGTCCAAAGTACATGTGCAGCTTGCCATGGTCAAGATTTAGCAGGTCAAGGTAATGCACCTGCATTAAAAGGTATTGATCTTTCCGTAGAAGAGATTCAGGATGTAATCACTAATGGTAGAGGTGCGATGCCAGGTGGCTTAGTTAAAGACCCTGCACAAGTACAAGAAATCGCAAATTGGTTAGTTGAACAAAAATAAATAATAAAAAAACCCTTTGCATAAAATGTAAAGGGTTTTTTACTGCCCTTCCTGGTCAGATGGAAGTTTCTACTGACATCTTGTATAATAAAAATTAAAAAAATGTGGTGTTATTATGAATGAAGAAAAGCTATCGAAGCGGCTTGAAACAGTCGCATCATACATACCAAAAGGGGCAATATTAGCAGACATCGGGTCTGATCACGCCTATCTTCCATGCTATGCATACTTAAATGGGTTAATCACTGGGGGAATAGCAGGAGAGGTAGCAGAGGGACCATTACAATCTGCAAAAAAACAAATTTCCAAAAGTGAGCTTGATTCCAAAATTGAAGCACGAAAAGGGGATGGACTTGAAGTCATCCAACCAAATGAAGTAACATGTATTACCATAGCAGGAATGGGTGGCTCGCTTATACGCTCCATTCTTGAAAATGGCAAAAACAAACTGCCAGGCGTAAAAAGACTAATCCTACAACCTAATATTGGCGCTTCAACAATTAGAGAATGGCTTATTGAAAACAATTGGGAGCTAATCGCCGAAGAAATCCTAGAGGAAGACAAAAAAATTTATGAAGTTTTAGTTGCCGAAAAAGGAAGCCCACTTAAGCCATATCAGCATAAGGAACAAGAACTTTTACTAGGGCCATTCTTATTAAAAGAAAAAAGTTCAGTTTTTGAAAAAAAATGGGCCCATGAACTAAAACATTGGGAAAAAATCTTATCACAGCTTGAAACAGCAGGAGAAACACCCGAAAATCAGACACGAAAAGAAGAGCTCAAGCAAAAAATAAAAATAGTAAAGGAGGTATTACAATGAGCAAAATTCCTAACGGTTTTGAAGTGATACAAGTATTTGAGCAATTTTCTCCAAAGCACTTAGCCGTCGAAGGTGATCGGGAAAGAATCGGCCTTCAAGTTGGTACTTTAAACAAGCCAGTAAAAAAAATCATGGTTGTACTTGATGTATTAGAAGAGGTGGTTGATGATGCTATTTCAAATGATGTTGATTTGATTATTGCTCATCATCCACCCATTTTTAGACCCTTGAAAACAGTACAAACAGATACACCGTCTGGAAGAATCATTGAAAAATGTATTTTACATAATATAGCGATTTATGCAGCACATACAAATTTAGACGTGGCTGTCGGTGGCGTTAATGACCTACTTGCGGATGCATTGGGGTTAACAAATATTGAATTGCTTGCGCCAACCTACGAGGAAACGTTAAAAAAACTCGCTGTTTATGTCCCTCGGGAGTCTGCTGATGAAGTACGAGATGCATTAGGATCGGCTGGTGCAGGTTATATCGGAAATTACAGTCATTGTACGTACAATACGCCTGGTACAGGAACATTCTTACCACATCAAGGGACAAACCCACATATAGGTGAAGTCGGTAAATTAGAAGTAGTTGATGAAATCAAAATTGAGACAGTTTTCCCAAGTAGCCTTCAAAAGAAGGTGATTACGGCTATGCTTAACGCTCATCCATATGAGGAGGTTGCTTTCGATATTTATCCCCTTGAAAATGAAGGTAATGTGCTTGGACTTGGACGTGTTGGTTATCTCGAACAGGAAATGACACTTGAGCAATTCGCCTTGTATGTTAAAGATAAATTAGAAGTAAATGGTCTTCGTGTAGTGGGTTCTCTTTCAGATAAAGTGAAGAAGGTTGCGGTGCTTGGAGGAGACGGAAATAAATATGTTTCACATGCTAAAAGAGCTGGAGCAGACGTGTATGTAACCGGAGATATGTATTACCATGTTGCTCATGATGCGATGATGATGGGCCTTAATATCGTTGATCCAGGCCATAATGTTGAAAAGGTCATGAAAAAAGGGGTAGCTAATATCCTAACGGAACGTTTCAAAGAAAAGAAATTCGAGGTTACTGTGATTACTTCGGAACTAAATACAGACCCATTTAAATTCCTATGAAAAAAAGGTACTCCAATTTTGCTGGGGTACCTTTTTCTTTATATAAAATCGCTTTTGATCGGTTATTTTTTAGCTATTTTTACCTTTGGTAACACTTTATAGAGCGGAACTTTTCGAGCTCGTTCCCATGTTTCCTCATTTTCAGGATCGAATTGCTCTAAAAAGTTAATGACCTCTTTTGTAATTGGGGTTGGGGTGGAAGCGCCAGCTGTAACGGCTACTTTCTCAACACCTTTAAGCCATTCAAGTTGAATATCACTTACGTCTGCAACACGATATGCTTTTGTACCTGCAATTTCTTCAGAAACTTGTGCAAGACGGTTTGAGTTATTGCTCTTCGGATCTCCAACTACGATTGTTAAGTCAGCCACAGTTGCTTGCTGGGCAACAGCTTCTTGTCGAACCTGTGTAGCTAAACAAATTTCATTGTGGACTTCAGCATGTGGAAACTTTTCCTTAACCTTTTCCATTACATGAAGAACGTCCCACTGACTCATTGTTGTTTGGTTGGTCACAACAAGGTTTTCATGATTCAGCTCTAGTTTTTCAACATCTTCAACTGTTTCAACAAGATGAACGAAACTAGGTGCTACACCCAATGCACCTTCTGGCTCTGGGTGGCCCTTCTTACCAATATAAATAATATGGTAGTCTTCAGCTGTTTTTTCCTTAATTAAATCATGTGTTCTTGTTACATCAGGGCAAGTGGCATCAAGTGTAACAAGACCACGTTCTTTTGCTAATCTTTTCACCTCTGGTGAAACGCCATGTGCTGTGAAAATAACGGTACCTTCTTTAACCTGATTTAAAATATCTAAACGGTTTGCTCCATCAAGCGTAATAATTCCTTCTTCTTCAAAGGCATCAGTTACATGCTTATTGTGAACAATCATCCCTAGTATATATATAGGTCTTGGTAATGTTTTATCTAAAGCGGCATTTTTCGCAATTACCATCGCATCTACTACACCGTAGCAATATCCACGGGGAGCAATTTTGATTACTTCCATGCTCTTCTCCTCCTCAGTCAATAAATCGGATAGCTCATACCTATTGGTACTCTCGTAATCTCGTATTTATTATATCTGAGTATGAAGGATAATACAAAGTCTTTTAAATGTAAAGCCTTGGAACTGATTGACCTGTACCACTTGCTTTTGGTTTTTCTTCTTCATTTTCAAACTGTTCACTATCTGAAGTCACATCCGATAGTGAAATAGTCTCATTCTCTTCTTCCTGTTCATTCCCTGCATTTTTAATTGCACTATACATCCTAATCATTGCGGGGATGTTTTTCATTAATGGCCCATATTGTTGAACCATTGGAACTACAGATTCAGCCATTTTTAACGTTTTTTGTACATTTCCCATCATCGCACTAAGGTTAGAGGGATTTGCTAAACTTTGAAGGGTGCTAGGGTTCATTCCTTGTGAAGGATTAAAGAAACCAGGCATACCTCCCATTCCTTGCATGGGATTCGACTTTCCCATTCCAGGGATTAATTTTTTCAAAATGCCACCTAATCCGGATCTTCCTTGTCCTTGCATACCTTGCATACCACCATACATTCCTGGTGGTCGAAACCCATATTGCTGTGGAAACATGGATGGCGGCCTCATTTGTCTCATTGGTCTCATTTGATTCATTGGTTGTCGTGGATAAAACATTTACTTCTCCTCCTTTCAGGTTACATAAGTTAAGTAGAAGAATGAATCGGGTGATAATACCTTATTTTTAGAATATGCGGTGGGTGAATTAAATGTTTACCTATTACTTCAAATGGGCGCAATTGGTATTTTGACAAGCTTTCCTATATAATAAATTGTTAGGTTATGAGAAAACATATAATAAAACCCAAACCTTGCAAAACAAATTCATATTTATATAAATGAGGGATCGTAATGACAGTAAAAGATTTTGAACGTTTTCAATTTCAGCCATTTATACTTGAAGCATTAAAAGAGATTAAATTTACAAAGCCGACCGAAATTCAAGAACGGTTAATACCGAGCATTCAGCGGGGCGAAAGTGCGATTGGGCAATCACAAACAGGTACAGGTAAAACCCATGCGTACATACTGCCAATTATTAATAATATTGATTCTGCAAGACAGGAGGTACAGGCTGTTATTACTGCGCCTACTCGTGAGCTTGCAACGCAAATACATCATGAAATTGGAAAAATCATTAAATTTAGTGGTGAGAATCCAATTACAGCAAAATTGTTTGTAGGTGGGACTGATAAAGCACGTGCCATCGAAAAACTAAAAACACAACCACATATTGTGGTAGGAACTCCTGGAAGGATTCACGATTTAATTAAGGAACAAGCTCTTCAAGTTTACACAGCGAATCAAATTGTGGTCGATGAGGCTGATCTAATGCTTGATATGGGCTTCATTGAAGACGTCGACCAAATTGCAGCAAGGATGGCCGAAGACCTACAAATTTTAGTGTTTTCTGCAACCATTCCTGAGAAATTAAAGCCATTTCTAAAAAAATATATGGAGAACCCTAGATACACTCATGTTGCACCTGAACAGGCTACTGCTGCTAAAGTAGAACATATTCTTATACCATCACGACATCGAAATAAACTTAACCTTCTGAAATCCATGTTAGAGGTTTATAATCCATATTTAGCGATCATTTTTACCAATACGAAAAAAATGGCTGACGAAGTAGCGGATGGTTTAATTGCAAAAGGGATGAAGGTAGGACGACTCCATGGAGACCTTCCACCAAGAGAGCGTAAAAAGGTCATGAAGCAAATTAATTCATTAGAGTTCCAATATGTAGTGGCGACGGATTTAGCCGCAAGAGGTATCGACATTGAAGGTGTGAGCCATGTCATCAATTATGAACTACCTAGTGATCTTGATTTTTACATTCATAGGGTTGGTAGAACGGCAAGGGCAGGCTATTCAGGAATCGCAGCTACCATTTTTGAGCCAGCGGATGAAGATGCAGTCATAAGGCTTGAAAAAATGGGAGTTACTTTTGTAAATAAGGACCTTGAAAACGATGAATGGGTCAATATTGGCGAAAGAAACAAACGAAAGGCTAGAAAAAAGCAAGTTGATGAAGTTGATAAACTTGCACAGAGTCAGGTGAAAAAGCCTAAGAAGGTGAAACCAGGCTATAAGAAAAAAATGAATCAGGAAATGGAAAAAATTAAAAAGCGCCAAAAACGCTTAAAGAGAAAATAAGCATGATCTATGGTAATATACTTTTATGAATTTGTAGGGAGATAGGAGAGGTATAGCATGCTAAAACTTGGCTCACATGTATCAATGAGTGGAAAAAAAATGCTCCTAGCAGCAAGTGAAGAAGCCGTATCATACGGTGCAAATACATTTATGATTTATACAGGAGCACCCCAAAATACAAGACGTAAAAAAATCGAGGATTTAAACATAGAAGCAGGACATGCTCATATGAAGGAAAATGGAATTGATGAAATTGTTGTTCATGCACCATATATCATTAATATCGGTAATACTTCAAACCCAGCAACGTATGAACTAGGTGTTAACTTTTTACGTTCTGAAATTGAAAGAACAGAGGCGCTCGGTGCAAATCAAATTGTTCTTCATCCTGGAGCACATGTAGGAGCAGGTGCTGAAGCGGGAATAAAGCAGATAATTGCGGGCTTAAATGAGGTTCTGACAAAGGATCACAAAGTACAGATTGCATTAGAAACAATGGCTGGTAAAGGCTCTGAATGTGGAAGGTCATTTGAAGAAATTGCCCAAATTATTGATGGAGTAACACATAATGAAAAGCTATCTGTCTGCTTCGACACTTGTCATACTCATGATGCAGGCTATGATATTGTGAATGATTTTGATGGAGTCTTAGAACAATTCGATAAATTAGTAGGTCTAGAACGAATCAAAGTCCTCCATATCAATGATAGCAAAAACGAAATAGGGGCTAGAAAGGACCGTCACGAAAATATTGGTTTTGGTAAAATTGGATTTAATGCAATCAATTATATTGTTCATCATCCATCCCTAGAAAATGTCCCTAAAATCCTTGAAACACCATATGTAGGTGAGGACAAGAACAATAAAAAGGCTCCATATAAGTACGAAATTGAAATGATTCGAGAAAAATCATTTGATGAAGGTTTACTCGAGAAAATAATTAATCAGTAAAAAAAAGCTGTCGATCGACAGCTTTTTTTAACTTGTAAATTTTATAAACAATTGGTTGAGTTTTCTTGCAACCTCAGGACTTGTAACACGGGCAATTTCCCTTAATAACTGATTTTTTTCATCTGGATTAAAGATATTAATATTCTTGTTTTTTCGAATTATTTTTAATACATTTGTTGCTTGTTCTTTGGATACATATATATCATATTGTTTCCCGTATTTCATTAAGTCATCAGGTGTTAACGTTTTTAATTTTTGATTAATGATTTGTTGATAAATGTTCATTGTTATCATCTTCACCTTCCTCTCGTTAGTGTATTTCACAACGAAAAGGTGTGTGCATAAATCTTATTCGAGAATCAAATTCTTTACTTTATAAAATTCATCCTGTATACTTCATAAAGGATAAATCGTAATGATTCTTAATAAGAGCAAAAATTAACGATAGATAAGGTGATAACTTGACACATCCAAATTCGGTATTAAAGATAAAGGATCTTTCTTTTCGATATGAGGAACAAACCGTATTAGAAAACATTAATCTAGTTGTCCCTCAAGGATCTTTCTTAGCTATTGTCGGTCCTAATGGATCTGGTAAAACCACCCTGTTAAAAAGCATCCTTGGACTAGTTAAACTTCAAGAAGGGTCAATTGAATTATTTGGCACACCAATTTCGAAATTTAAAGACTGGCCAAAAATAGGTTTTGTTTCTCAAAAAGCAAATAGCTTTAACTCGGGATTTCCGGCTACGGTATTTGAGGTTGTATCAAGTGGCCTAACCGCAAAGCTTGGATTATTCAATTTTTTCAAATACGAACACAAAAAAAAAGTCATGGATGCACTCCAATCAGTTGGAATGGAAAAGTTTTTATATCGGAACATTGGGGAGCTTTCTGGAGGACAACAACAGCGCGTTTTTATTGCAAGATCGCTTGTCAGTGAACCAGATCTTCTTATCCTTGATGAACCGACTGTCGGGGTAGATGCCCAAACTGTTCAAACTTTTTACAATATGCTTGAGGACATAAATAAAAACAAGGGAATTACATTGATATTAGTTACCCATGATGTAGGGACAATTTCGGAAAAAGTGTCACATGTTGCATGCTTAAATAAGCATCTTCATTTCCATGGAAGTGCTGATGAGTTTGAACATGTTCAAGATCAGGACTTATCCCAATTTTATGGACATTCACTTCAAATAATTACCCATGAACATAGTCATGGAAGGTGAAACAATGCTTTCAGATATTTTTCAATATGAATTCTTACAAAATGCGTTTCTAAGTGGTTTGCTAATTGGATTTATTGCACCGTTACTTGGTGTTTTTATAGTAGTAAGACGACTGTCACTCATTGCGGATGCTTTAAGCCACGTGACGTTAGCAGGGATTGCTGCGAGCCTTTTACTTGAAAAGAAGCTTGGGCTTGCCGGACCTATCAATCCCATCTACATGGGAATGACATTTTCAGTGGTTGGTTCTTTATTTATTGAGCGTTTAAGAACGGTTTATAAGCATTATCAGGAACTTGCAATTCCAATTATTTTATCCAGTGGAATTGGTTTAGGTGTTATTTTTATTTCACTCGCAGACGGCTTTAACACAGATTTATTCAATTATTTGTTCGGTAGTGTAAGTGCGATTAGTCGGTCAGATTTATGGACTATCCTGACAATTTCTGTGCTTGTCATTTTTATTGTTACTTTTCTATACAAAGAATTATTTTTGTTATCATTTGATGAAGAGCATGCAGCTGTTTCGGGGATCAATGCGAAAACAATTCATTTTATCTTTATAGTTACCGTAGCATTAGTTATTGCTGCATCAATGAGGATTGTTGGGATTTTATTAGTCTCATCTTTAATGACATTGCCTGTTGCGGCAGCCATACGAATTGCAAAGGGCTTTAAACAAACGATTATCCTCTCGGTAGTATTTGGAGAATTGGCTGTCATTTTTGGATTGGTGCTTTCATACTATCTGGATTTAGCTCCAGGCGGAACCATTGTTGTACTTGCAATCATTATTCTTTTAGGCGCAATTAGTTGGAAAAAAAGGTGGAAAGGAAGAATAGCATGAATGTTTCTGAAGCGATGCAGTTAATGAAGGACAAAGGGTTTAAACATACAGGGAAGAGACAGGAAATGCTTGAACTCTTTTCCGTATCTGATAAATATTTAACAGCTAAGGATGTTTTAGACGAATTAAAGGAAAACTATCCTGGACTAAGTTTTGATACGATTTATAGAAATCTTTCTTTATTTGTGGAGCTTGGCATCTTGGAATGGACAGAGCTTTCAGGTGAAAAGCATTTTAGGTTTACTTGTGGTGGAAGTCACCATCATCATCATTTTATTTGCTTGGAATGTGGTAAAACAAAGGAAATCGAATCATGTCCTATGGATAAAATGAAAGATAATTTATCTGGATATGATATATCAGGTCACAAATTTGAAATATATGGTTCATGCCCAGAATGTAGAATCTAATATAAAAGAGCAGGATTTAATCTAGTCTACTGGTATTAAAGTCAATGATTAACAATTATATTTCTCGCTCCTTTAACTCATACTAAAAATGCTCCTTACCCATAAGGAAAGCGAGGGATAAGCATGGCGAAAGAAGATACTAACGTAAGAAAGATTCGAGACGATGATTTTGAATACGTTGATCCAAACTTAGGTGCAAATGCTGACTCAAGCTACAATGAGGAAACGGCAGCAGAAGTTGCCGCTCCAATCAATTATGGAACCACAAAACGTGAAGCAAACAATCAAAATCAAGGAAACAATACGAATGATAATGTAGCGAGTGGTGCTGGTTTAGGCTGGCTTGCTCTTGCTTTATCAATCATTTCCTTATTTGTAATGCCTGTACTATTAGGAGCAGCAGGTATTATCATTGGATTTATCGCACGTCGACGTGGAGCAACTGGTTTAGGAGCATGGGCAATCGGAATTGGTGCTGTTTCGATTATAGTTGGCATCTTTATCCTCCCATTTTTTTAACAACGTGGATATGTGAAATAAAAATAAGCCCGACAATTTGTCGGGCTTGTTTTTATTTTTGCTCTGCTGCTTGTTTTGCGTAATATTCTTCAGCAAGCTTGTCAATTTCTTTTTTCAATTCTTCTACCATGGTTTCTTCAGGTACTTTACGTACAGTTTTACCGTGGCGGAAGAGTAGACCTTCTCCTCTTGCTCCTGCAATGCCGATATCAGCCTCACGTGCTTCACCAGGACCGTTAACTGCACATCCTAATACAGAAACCTTGATTGGTGCTTTGATTGTTGAGATATACTCCTCAACCTCATTTGCGATTTTAATTAAATCAATCTCAATACGTCCACAAGTTGGACATGATATTAATGTTGCTGCATTAGCCGCCAAACCAAAAGATTTTAGCAATTCACGTGCAACTTTAATTTCTTCTACAGGGTCTGCACTCAATGAAATACGTAGTGTATTTCCGATTCCCTTACTTAAAATAGCACCTAAACCTGCCGCGCTTTTGACTGTTCCGGAGAATAGTGTACCTGATTCAGTAATCCCTAAGTGAAGTGGGTAATCAAAAGCCATTGCTGCTTTTTCATAAGCTTCAATCGCAAGTGGTACACTTGATGCTTTCATTGATACAATGATGTCATGGAAATCAAGGTCTTCTAAGATTTTAATATGGTGTAAAGCACTCTCAACCATACCGTCTGCTGTTGGGTAGCCATATTTATCAAGGATTCGCTTCTCTAATGACCCAGCGTTTACACCGATTCGAATAGGAATTCCTTTTTCTTTAGCCGCTTTTACAACAGCTTCAACCTTTTCTTTGCGACCGATATTACCTGGATTAATCCGAATTTTATCGGCTCCTCCCTCAATCGCTTTTAAGGCTAATTTATAATCAAAATGTATATCAACTACAAGAGGAATTGAAATTCTCTTTTTGATTTCAGATATTGCATTGGCTGCACGCTCATCAGGACATGCTACACGAACGATTTGACAGCCTGCTTCTTCAAGTCTTTTGATTTCTGCAACGGTTGCTTCAACATCATGTGTCTTTGTTGTGGTCATACTTTGAATAACTACTTCATTGTTACCACCAATCGTTAAATTACCTACCTTTACAGGACGTGTTTTTGTACGATGGATGATTTCATTCACAAATATCGCTCCTTTTACAAGCATTTGAATAACTTATATAAGAGTAATCCTTTATTTGAAAAATATCTAGTCTAAAGAATCATTTACTTGCCTATTTTACAGTTGAAATAAAAAATTGACAAGAAAATACCCTTATTCACTCGTATATAATGGGAATTTGTAGGTTTTCCCAATTTGTAGAAGCTCTGCTTTACTATCTGGATTAAGTTCTTCAAAATCCTTGATTACAGATTCGATGGACGAGATTTGTCTCTCTTTATTTACTCTTTCAACGATGGAAAGTAACGTGTCACCTGCTTTTACTTTGACTTCCATATAGGGATCGTTTGGTGTCTGGGCTATGACTTCAGCTGCCTCTATCTTTTCATCTTTTGCTGTTGGTAGAGTCCCAATTCTTATGTCGTAATAAATAATATATACAATAAACACAATTGCTAGGAATGCAAATAAACGCTTCATCTTAAAACCTCCGCTAGGTCTACTTAATACAGAATATGCTTCGCCGACCACTATATTCCAAAAAATAATAGAATAGGAAGAAAAATTTAATAGGGAAACTAGAAATACATAATTTTGCATATCAAGTGAAAAATAGAGTTACAAGAGAAGGGAAAATTGTCTTATGTTACAGTATTGTAAATTTACTTAATAAACCTTTACATTAAAAATGGACTACGGTACTATTTTTATGGCTTTACTACAAAATTCGATCATTTTTTTAGGAGTTGGCATTGTGGAACTAGACGTACAAAGTATGATATTTCAGTTTATAGGCGGTCTTGGTATTTTCTTATTTGGTATCAAGTACATGGGGGATGGATTACAAAAATCTGCTGGTGATAAACTCAGAGATATCTTAGATAAGTTTACGACCAATCCATTCATGGGTGTTCTCGCTGGTATTTTTGTAACATGTTTAATCCAAAGTAGTTCAGGAACAACAGTTATTGTTGTAGGACTAGTAAGTGCTGGTTTTATGACATTAAGACAAGCAATTGGCGTAATAATGGGAGCTAATATCGGGACAACGATTACGGCATTTATCATAGGTATTAAAATTTCCGATTACGCGCTTCCGATAATTGCAGTGGGTGCAATATTACTGTTTTTCTTCAAAAATAAAAGAATACATAATTTTGGACAAATTGTGTTCGGTTTTGGAGCTTTATTCTTAGGTTTAGAATTAATGGGGGATGGAATGAAACCTCTTAGATCCCTTGAAACCTTTCATGATTTAACGGTTAATATGAGTTCTAATCCTATACTAGGAGTTGTCATCGGTACCGTATTTACGGTTATTGTACAAAGCTCAAGTGCAACGATTGGAATATTACAGGGATTATTTGGAGAAGGCCTTTTAGATCTTAAAGCAGCTATACCTGTTCTGTTCGGTGATAATATTGGGACAACAATTACAGCTGTTTTGGCTTCCATCGGGGCGTCTGTTGCTGCTAAACGAGCAGCACTAACACATGTAATCTTTAATATCATCGGGACCATTATTTTTATGCTCCTTCTTGTGCCTTTCACAAAGTTTATTGGGTACTTACAAACAACATTAAATTTAAATCCGGAAATGACAATCGCATTTGCACACGGAACCTTTAACGTGACAAATACTATTATTCAATTTCCATTTATCGCTGTTTTAGCCTTTATAGTAACAAAACTTATTCCAGGTGAGGATTCGCTAATTGAATATAAGGCCAAACATCTTGATCCTGTCTTTGTGGAACAATCTCCAGCGATTGCATTAGGGCAAGCGAGAGAAGAAGTTGTTCGAATGGGTGAATTTGCGGTTAAGGGTCTGGAAGAATCAAACACCTATTTAAATGAAAGATCTCAAAGATATGCGGATACCGCTATGCAAATTGAGGATGCAATTAATAATTTAGACAAAAAAATTACAGACTACCTAATCAAAATATCATCTAGATCACTTTCAGCACAGGAGTCTGCCTTACATTCCGTACTTGTTAACACGGTTCGTGATATTGAAAGAATCGGTGACCATTTTGAAAATGTGGTGGAATTAGTTGACTATCAGATTTCAAATAAAGTGAAGTTAACTGAAGATGCAATGGAAGATTTAAATGAAATGTTTAAATTAACAGTATATACAGTAAATGAAGCAGTTCAAAGTCTTCAAAAGAATGATCGTACATTGGCGATTGATGTTGTAAAACAAGAAGAAAAGATTGATACAATGGAGCGTTCATTACGTAAGAAGCATATTCTACGATTAAATGAAGGTAAATGTTCAGGTCAAGCAGGAATCGTTTTCGTTGACATTATCAGTAATCTAGAACGTATCGGTGACCATGCTGTAAATATTGCGGAAGCAGTTCTAGGCGAAAGACAACTTTAATATCTTACATTAGATACAAGGCATACAATGCCTTGTATTTTTTTAAAGGAGGCTAAAATCTATGGGATTTCTGATGTGGACAATTATTATTTTATTGTTTGTAATCGCATTTGTCGGGCTTGTCTATCCGATTATTCCGAGCGTGCTTTTCATTGCAGGTGGCTTTTTAGTTTATGGATTCTTCCAGGGGTTTGATTCTTTTTCAATTTGGTTCTGGGTGATAGAAGGGTTATTTCTCCTTCTATTATTGGGTGCTGATTATGCAACTAATTTAGTTGGTGTAAAAAAGTATGGTGGAAGTAAGGCGGCAGTTTGGGGAAGTACGATTGGACTACTCGTTGGCCCTTTTGTAATTCCGATTTTTGGTATTATTATTGGTCCGTTCCTGGGTGCGTTTTTAGCAGAATTACTCGTGCACAAAAAGGATGTAAAAGATGCATTTAAAAGTGGTGTAGGTTCACTCATAGGATTTCTCAGTGGAGTTCTGGCAAAAGGGATCATTCAAGCTATTATGATTATCTATTTTTTAATTGTTGTGTTTTGATGAATAATCCTTTCATATAAAGGGAACTTTATATCTGGTACTATTTGATTACGTATTAAGATTTATGAATTAATAGTGCTTTTCATTTGAAAGGTTATACTTATTTTGGTAATCTTACAAGTGAGGACTACTGAAGACGAAATCGTTTTCAAGGTTCAATTTTACATACATATTTAAGGAGGAATAAACAATGGCATACGAATTACCACAATTACCTTATGCTTATGATGCTTTAGAACCACATATTGACAAAGAAACAATGAATATTCACCACACTAAGCACCATAATACTTACATTACAAACGTAAACAATGCAATCGCAGGTAAAGCTGACCTAGAAGGCAAATCAGTAGAAGAATTAGTTTCTAATCTTGACGCTGTTCCAGAAGATATTCGTACAGCAGTAAGAAACAATGGTGGTGGACATGCAAACCACAGCCTTTTCTGGACTATTCTTTCTCCAAACGGTGGCGGAGAGCCAACTGGCGAATTAGCAGACGCAATCAACAGCAAATTTGGAAGCTTAGAAGCATTCAAAGATCAGTTTACTAAAGCAGCTACAACTCGTTTTGGTTCTGGTTGGGCTTGGTTAGTTGTTAACAATGGTGAGCTTGAAGTTACAAGCACGCCAAACCAAGATTCTCCATTAATGGAAGGTAAAACTCCGATTCTTGGTCTTGATGTTTGGGAGCATGCTTACTACCTAAACTACCAAAACCGTCGTCCTGATTATATTTCTGCATTCTTTAATGTAGTTAATTGGGAAGAAGTAGCAAACCGTTACAATTCTGCAAAGTAATGTCGAGTAGAGCCAGTGGATTCGTCCACTGGCTTTTTATTTTGTTCCAAGCTTAGGGAACCTTCTGCTTTTTTTTGTATATCTGCTTTTTTTTATCACACAATAATGATGTAGATAAAAAAGGGGAGTCAGCAGATGTTTGGTTTTAAAAAGGTATTAGGTGATGTACCCATACACAGGGATTTAATTTTGTTACTAGTAATTGGTGGATTGTATGCATTAAGTATTGCCTTGTCCAACACCTTTGTGAATGTGTACTTATGGAAGCAGTCAGGAGATTTTAAGGATTTAGGGTTATATAATTTAGCAGTCGTTGTTTTGCAACCAATAACCTTTATCCTGGCAGGAAGATGGGCTAAGAAAATAGATAGAGTGATCGTGCTAAGGCTTGGAGTTTCATTCTTAGCCATTTTTTATATCACCGTTCTCTGGATTGGTGAAAATGCCTCACAGTATTTGCTTTTATTAGGGGCTCTACTTGGAATAGGTTATGGCTTTTACTGGTTAGCTTTTAATGTTTTAACCTTTGAAATTACAGAGCCTGAAACGCGTGACTTTTTCAACGGATTTTTAGGGTTGCTAGGCTCATTCGCAGGAATGATCGGTCCTATTGCAGCGGGAATCATCATATCTTCAATGGCAAGTTTTACTGGTTATACAGTCATTTTTGGAATCTCCTTAGGTTTGTTTACTGGTGCTGTAGTGCTTAGCTTTTTCTTGAAAAGGCGAAGCGCAGAAGGAGATTTTGTATTTAGACGAATTCTAGCTGAACGGAAAAATAATTCAAACTGGAAGAATATTCTTCATGCTCACTTTTTTCAAGGAATCCGTGAAGGTACATTTGTATTTGTCATTTCAGTGTTTGTTTTCGTTGCGACAGGCAGTGAGTTGGCTTTAGGGAAATTTGGATTAATCAATTCGGCCGTGTCGTTTTTGTTTTATTTCCTAGCAACGAGGTTAATCAAAAAGAAAATGCGCAAAAAGGCAATACTTCTTGGCGGTTTAATGATATATGTTGCAATATTTGCGATTCTTTTTGATGTAACCTATGCAAGGCTGCTCATATATGGTGTTATTATTGGAATTGCTTATCCCATCTTACTCGTTCCCTATAATTCTTTAACCTATGATGTAATTGGTAAAGGATGGAACGCAAAAGAGATGAGAATTGAATATGTGGTAGTGAGGGAGATCTTTTTAAACTGCGGAAGAATACTCTCGATTATTTTGTTCCTAATTGCGGTTATTTTCTTTGATGAAAAACAAAGCATTCCAATTCTCCTTGCGATTGTCGGTGCGGGACATATACTGCTTTATATTCCAATCCGGCGTATCCAAACACCTGAAGCATCTGGTCCAGTCCAATCCAAATCGGGGGCTAATCGCAAGTTAATAGAAGGAGAAGGTGGATCAACTGCTTAAGGCAATATTTAATCATGGAAAAAAACTTGAGTTTCTTTTACAATAGAAGATAAAGGCACCTAGCCTTGGTTAGGTGTCTTTTTTATTCATAAGAATGTGGTTTAAAGATAAAATTAGGAATACGCAAATAAATAAAGGTAGTTGATGTTTATGATCAAAAAGAAAAAGTCCCATGTTCCATTTCGTTTAAATATGTTATTCTTTGCTGTCTTTTTGCTATTTTCAGCCTTAATCCTCCGACTGGGGGTTGTACAGATTGTACACGGTGAGAAATTTCAAAAGGAAGTAGAAAAAACAGAAAATGAAATTGTAAATCTTCCTGTTCCACGAGGTAAGATTTATGACAAAAATGGAAATGTCATCGTTGATAACAAGGCGTTGAATGCGATCACATATACACGTGCAAGAGGGACTAAGCAAGAAGAAGTATTAGAAGTTGCAGAAACCCTTGCAACGTTTATTGAAATGAAGACAGACAAAGTAACAGAACGTGATTTGAAAGATTTTTGGATGCTAAAAAACCCAGATGAAGCAAAGGCATTGGTCGAGCAAGAAATGAAAAAAATGGAAGATGGGGAACTAGAATTATCCAGTAAAGAAATCTATAAACTCCAAATCGAAAGAATTACGGAAGAAGATCTTAAACAGATTACAGAAGCAGAGCTAGAAGTTGCAGCAATCTTCCGTGAAATGACTAAGGGCTATGCTCTTGTCCCACAGATAGTAAAGAATGATAATGTAACACCAGAAGAATATGCTGTAGTCAGTGAAAACCTCGAGCATTTGCCAGGTGTCAACACGACAACTGACTGGATTCGTGATTATAAATTTGATAACACTTTAAAATCAATCCTTGGCCGGATTTCTGATACAGATGAAGGACTACCAAGTGATAAACTTGATTACTACTTAGCTCGTGGGTATAACCGGAATGATCGTGTTGGTTTAAGTTATTTAGAAGCACAATATGAATCGGTATTACATGGTCAAAAGGCAAAAGTAGAAAATATAATTAAGGGTAATGCCGTACAAGAAACAATCATGATTTCTGAAGGACAAAGAGGTAGTGACCTAGTTCTAACAATCGATATGGAGCTTCAACAAGCTGTTGAACAAATCATCGAAGAGCAAATGTTGGCTCATAAACAAATGAAGGGTACTCAATATCTAGACCGAGCATTTGTAGTCATGATGAATCCAAAAACCGGTGAGATTCTAAGTATGGCTGGAAAAGTCTACACAAGAGGCGAAGATGGCAAAATGGGATTTCAGGACTATGCCCTAGGTACAATGAATGCAGCTTATGAGATGGGATCTGCTGTTAAGGGTGCTACCATGTTAACTGGGTATGATACAGGTGTCATTGATATTGGTTCTATGTATTATGATTCACCAATGAAAATTGGTAGAGAAGGATCACTTAAAGCATCATGGAGGAATTTAGGACCTACTAATGATTTAAAAGCACTAGAATTGTCATCTAACGTTTATATGTTTAAGTTATTTCTCGAATTAGCGGGTGGACATTATGTGTATGGCCAACCCATCTCTATTGATACTGATACATTTCGTACTGTAAGAAATTATTTTAGTCAGTTTGGTTTGGGAGTGAAGACAGGAATTGACTTACCTGGTGAAGCGACTGGGTATCCTGGACCAGATCTTACTCCTGGTCTATTAATGGACTTAGGAATTGGACAATATGACACTTATACAACCTTACAATTAGCGCAGTATGTGTCTACGATTGCAAACGACGGTTATAGGATGCAACCTAAGATTGTTAGACAAATTCATCAACCAACTATGGAAGAAAATGAATTAGGTCCAATCCAAGAACCTTTTGAACCAACTGTTATGAACAAACTTGATATAGATATGAAATATATTGAGAGGGTTCAACAAGGATTTAAATTAGTTTTTCAAGGGTCAAGTGGAACAGCACGCAGCGCATTTTCGGGTAAACCTTATGACGCTGCCGGTAAAACCGGTTCTGCTCAATCATTCATCAAGGGTGTAGAAGCAGTAAATAGTACACTTGTTGGATATGCTCCATTTAATAATCCTGAGGTAGCATTTGCTGTAGTATTACCATACGCATATTATGGAAACACATCACATAATATGAACCTTAAAGTTGGAGAAGCCATTTTAGATAAATATTTTGAACTGAAAGAAAAGCGAGCTACACAATCTCAACAAAAAACGGATCCAGAAGCTGAACAAGAAACATCTACAGAGGAAGATAATGCTTAGTGAAATGAATAAGAATGAAAAAAGCCTAACGAATTCGTTAGGCTTTTTTCTATGGTTCATAATAGAAAACTTCGACAAAATATAAGGAATTTCATCATTTTACTCGAATTTACAAAACCTTTACATTCAATTCATACGAGATTAATAGAATACGATTATTCTAAGTTTGTAAGACAAAGCAAAACAAACTCACTCTTAGGGGGAATTAAGGAATGAAACGCTTGAAGTTCTTAGGTTTAGCAATGATCACAATCACAATGCTTATTTTAGCAGCATGTGGAAATGAAAAAAGCACAGGGGAAGACGAAACTAAAACAGGAAGCGACACCGAAAGTGCTGAATTAGAAGGCAGCGTTGTAATTGATGGATCTGGAACAGTTTATCCTTTCATGTCAAAGATGGCAGAAAATTATATGACTAATGAGCAAGAAAATGTATCAGTTGAAGTAAGTCGCGCTGGAACAAGTGCTGGTTTTAAAAAGTTTTTAGTTGAAGAAGGCGGAACAGATTTCAACGATGCATCTCGTCAAATTAAGGACGAAGAAGCAGCAACTGCTGAAGATTTAGGAATTGAAGTAAAAGAATTAAAGGTTGCTCTTGATGGTTTAACATTTGTTGTACACCCCGATAACGATTGGGCTGAAGAATTAACTCAACAAGAAGTAATTGATATTTTCTTAGCAAGCGCTGGTAAGAAAAATTGGTCAGATGTACGTTCGGATTTTCCAAATGAGCCAATCAAAACTTACGGTCCAAACGAAAACCACGGTACGTATGAATTCTTCTGGGAAAACATTTTAGACGAGCAGGACTTAGTAGCTGAAGCAAATCTTCAACAAGAATACTCTACATTAGTAGACTTAGTTTCAAAAGATAAAAATGCAATTGCATTCTTCGGATACGGTTATGCAGTAAATAACAAAGATAAAGTTAAAATTGTAAAAGTTGATTTTGGTAACGGACCTGTTGAACCTAACTTAGATACAATCAGTGAAGATGGCGACTATGCTCCATTCACAAGACCAGTATTTACTTATCTAAATGTCAACATGGCAAAAGAAAAGGCACAAGTATTAGATTATGCAATTTATACAATGAAAAACGCTGCTGATGTAGCTTCAGAAACTGGATTTGCTCCACTTCCAGAAGAAGAATTAAACGCAGTAGTAGAAGAATTAGAAGCTTTAAAATAAGAATTTAAAATGAAGGTGAGAGCAATCTTTGCTTCTCATCTTCACCTAATTATAGATAGATAGAAAAAAATTGGTCTTTATTAATGATGAAATGGATCGAAGGGAGTTTATCATGAAGGAAGGTTCTAATGTGAATGTGCGTGAGATGATTGCCAAAAATAAAAGTACAAAAAGCATAAACACTATTGTAGAGAAAGTCATTCCAAAAGGCTTACTCTTAATTGCGATTATCTCGATTTTAACAACAGTTGGTATTGTACTTACACTTCTTTTTGAAACATTTGAGTTTTTTAAACGTGTACCATTTCTTGACTTCTTTACAGGTACAGTATTAAAACCCCTTGGCGATAATGCCGAATTCGGGGTATTACCTCTATTAACAGGAACGATTATTTCATCGGCTATAGCAATGCTTGTCGCAATACCTGTCGGAATGATGTCAGCCATTTATTTAAGTGAATATGCATCTGAACGAGTAAGAAAAATTTTAAAACCGATTCTTGAAATTCTTGCGGGGATTCCGACCATTGTATATGGTTTCTTTGCTTTAACGTTCGTAACACCTCTATTACAATCAATTATTCCTGGTCTTGAACCGACCAATATCCTCAGTCCGGGCATCGTAATGGGAATCATGATCATTCCTATGGTTGCATCGCTATCAGAGGATGCAATGAGCTCTGTACCAAATTCCATTAGAGAAGGTGCGCTTGGTCTAGGCTCAACAAAACTTGAAGTAACGTGGAAAGTTGTTATTCCTGCAGCAATGTCTGGAATTATTGCATCATTTGTTCTTGGTATATCTAGAGCAATCGGCGAAACAATGATTGTTACGCTTGCAAGTGGAAGTTCCAAGAACTTTACATTTGATGTTACCCAATCAATGCAAACAATGACATCTTATATTGTTGAAGTAAACAGTGGAGATGCACCTGCGGGTTCAACTTTATATTATAGTTTATACGCTGTAGCAA
Organism: Fredinandcohnia onubensis; assembly: GCF_002734285.1. Taxonomy (GTDB): domain Bacteria; phylum Bacillota; class Bacilli; order Bacillales; family Bacillaceae_L; genus Ferdinandcohnia; species Ferdinandcohnia onubensis_A. The sequence continues at coordinate 413,564 of NZ_NSEA01000003.1, forward strand.
TTACACTATTCGTGTTCACATTAGTAATGAACTTACTTGCACAATATATTTCTCGCAAGTTTAAGGAGGAATATTAAAATGAAATATGTAAATACCGCACAGGTGCAAAAGAAACTTAATTCTCGACTTTTTACAAATAATATAGCAAAATCAATTTTCTTTTTATCAACTTTGTTTGGTTTAGTCGTTCTCGTCATTCTTTTTTACCGAGTCATATCTCAAAGTCTGGGTTGGATCGATCTCCAATTCCTAACTAGCAAGCTTTCGACTGTTGCTGAGAACGCCGGAATTATGGGTGCTCTCCTCGGAACTTTGTGGTTAATGCTTGTTGTTGCACCAATCACACTTTTCCTGGGTGTTGGTACAGCTATTTATCTTGAAGAATATGCAAAAAAAGGACGTCTTCAACGATTTATTCAAACAAATATCTCAAATCTTGCAGGTGTTCCGTCAATTGTATTTGGTATATTAGGTCTTACAATTTTTGTTCGTGGCTTTGGATTAGGCAATATCGTGTTAGCCGGTGGACTTACAATGTCATTACTAGTACTTCCAATCGTAGTGGTTGCTAGTCAAGAAGCAATCCGTGCAGTTCCGGGTTATTTGAGAGAAGCATCTTACGGAATGGGAGCTACAAAATGGCAAACGATAAAAAATGTTGTTTTACCTGCTTCATTACCTGGTATTCTAACAGGGGTTATTTTGGCACTTTCTAGAGCAGTTGGAGAAACAGCGCCACTTGTAGTAATTGGAATTCCAGCCTTGCTAATTCCATTTCCAGATAGTATTTTTGATAAATTTACAGTATTGCCAATGCAAATCTATTATTGGACACTCGATTCTGCCCTAGTAGCTGAATACGCAAACCTAGGAGCAGCAACTATTGTCATTTTATTAATCGTACTATTCTTAATGAACTCAATTGCCATCATGATACGAAACAAGTTCCAAAGAAGATTTTAATTTAAAAAAAGAGAAAGAAGCAGTATTAATATCAGGCGCAAAATTTGGCCTATGCGCATTTGATTCTAATTTGAAGGGGAGAACTCAGATTATGACAATACAAGTAATGACTAATAAAAATACCAATCCAGATCAGATAGATAAAAAAATTGTTTATGATACAAAGGATTTAAACCTATGGTATGGGGACGATCATGCCCTTAAAAATATTAATTTTCCAATCTATGAGAACGAAGTAACAGCAATTATTGGGCCGTCAGGTTGTGGAAAATCAACTTATATTAAAACCTTAAATCGTATGGTTGAACTCGTTCCGATTGTTCGCATTTCAGGAGAAATTCTATACAGAGGAAAGAATATTTTCGATAAATCATATAAAGAAGAAGAACTCAGAACTCGAGTAGGGATGGTTTTCCAAAAGCCGAATCCTTTTCCAAAATCAATTTATGACAATATTGCTTATGGACCTCGTATTCATGGGATTCGAAATAAAAAGGTCTTAGATGAAATTGTTGAAAAAAGCTTGCGTGGAGCAGCTATTTGGGATGAGGTAAAAGACCGCCTTCATGAAAATGCTTATGGACTCTCAGGCGGTCAGCAACAAAGAATCTGTCTTGCAAGATGCTTGGCAATTGAACCTGACGTAATTCTAATGGATGAGCCGACTTCTGCTCTTGACCCAATTTCAACATTAAAAATTGAGGAACTTGTTCAAGAACTTAAGCAAAACTTCAGTATAATCATCGTTACTCATAATATGCAACAAGCTGCACGTATTTCAGATAGAACAGCCTTTTTCCTAAGTGGAGAAGTGATTGAATATGAAAAAACAGATAAAATGTTTTCAAATCCATCCGACAAGCGCACAGAAGATTACATCACTGGTAGATTTGGATAATAAAGAATAAGAGGGGTGTATGTCATGGCAATACGTACGACATTTGATAAGGATTTGGACCATCTTAAAGAATTATTGGTTGAAATGGTCAATCTATCGAAAACGGCAGTAGAAAAATCAGTACAATCACTTGCACATCAAGATATTGAATTGGCTGAACAAATTATTAAAGATGACCAAAAAATTAATGAGCTTGAAGAGCAAATCGATAGTATTATCATTCAATTAATCGCACAACAACAACCGGTGGCATCGGATTTACGTGCCATCATCGCTGGCTTGAAAATCTCAAGTGATATTGAAAGAATCGGGGATCTAGCCGTAAATATCGCGAAATCGACTATCCATATTGGAGATGGTCCTCTCATCAAGCCAATAGTTGATATCCCAAAAATGGCTGAAAAAGCTTTAGACATGTTAAACAACGTAATAAAAGCGTATATCGAAAAAGACATCAATTTAGCCATTCAAACAGCTAAAGCAGATGATGAGGTTGATGAGTTGTACGGAAAAATCATTAAAGAACTACTGGAGCTAATGCCAAGCAATCCTAATTCAATTAACCAAATCACACAATTAGCCTTTATTAGCCGCCATATCGAAAGAGTAGCAGACCACACAACAAATATGGCTGAACACATCATCTATATGGTGAAAGCTAAAAAAGTCGATTTAAATGCCTAAAAAAAACTCAAGCCAATCTCGGCTTGAGTTTTACTTTGTCGTTAAATAGTAAATAAGACCATAAACAATTGTAGAAAAAATAATACCGATTGCTATACCGCGTAACAAATATTTATCCATTATATGAGCCCTATTTTTTTTGCTTGATCCAGAATGAGTCGAACTTCTTTGACTGGTAGATTTGTTTTTTTTCCAATTTCCTCATAGCTTAAGCCACTATCATATAAGGATAAAATGGTGGAATTTGCCAAGGACATGACACTTGTTTGAGATGGCCCTGATTCATAATCAATGTCATGGGTTAGAAGCTCTTCTTCAAGGACTTTTATTTTTTTCTTTAAAAGGTATGTTTCTTGAACCATTGAAAGAGAAAGTTGGTCAATTTCTTCTTGCACCATTTTAACTCTGTCCTTTCCATAGAAAGAAACGACAAGAAGAAGGATTGCGATAGCTAATAAGATAATAATTGCGTATTCCATACTGTCACTCCATTCCATAATCTATCTTATCGTAACTTGTTTAGGTGGACAATATTAGTTCGTCATTTGAATTGTATTTTGATATAGTAATTAATTTTACTTTGTCCAAAAAATAGGACTGGAATTTTGGGAAGTTAAGTGGTATGATAGGTAAGTCTGATTAAAGCTTTATATGTTTGGAGGGAAATGAAGATGCGTGTTAAAATTACTTTAGCTTGTACTGAATCTGGTGATCGTAATTATATTACAACTAAAAATAAGCGAAACAACCCTGACCGTCTTGAACTTAAGAAATATAGCCCAAGACTAAAAAAGGTTACTCTACACCGCGAAACAAAGTAACAGTAGGAAAGCAATTTCCTGCTGTTTTTTTATATTATATAAAAGTTATAAATGGAGAGGAGCGAATAAATTGAAGACGAAACAGGACATGAGAAGAGAGATGAAGGAAACATTACATTCAATTGATAAAGAAACTTTAGACAAGTGGTCAATGGAAATTACTGAACAAGTTCTCTCTTTACCTGAATGGATGAATGCAAATACAATTGGAATCACCATTTCTGGGGAGTATGAGGTCAATTCAAAATATCTAATTGAAAAAGCGTGGGAATTAAATAAACGTGTGGCTGTACCGAAATGCCATCCAAAAACAAAAACCATGACATTCCGTGAAATCACATCCTATTCTCAATTAGAAGTAGTCTATTATGGCCTCCAGGAACCAGTTGAAGAACAAACATCCGTCGTTATACATAATGAAATCGATTTATTATTTGTGCCAGGCCTTAGTTTTGAAACGAATGGATACCGCTTAGGTCATGGTGGAGGTTATTATGATCGGTATTTAACCCTTTATCAAGGAAGTACAGTTTCTTTAGCATTCCCTGTACAGGTTGTAGACGAAATACCTGTCCAGCCTTTTGATATCCCGGTCCAGAAAATCGTAACAAATACAAGGGTCATCGAAACAAATGGTTAATCTTCCTATCCAAATTATTGCTTCTATAGTTGTAGCAGTATTAGGATATAAGCTTAAATCATTAACAAAAAGTGGAGCAGTCGGGACAATTCTTGTTGGTAGTGCCGTCTCGATTGGATTTGGTTATCGGGGCATGCTTTTATTAGGCGTTTTTTTTGCGACTTCAAGCTTATGGAGTAAAATCAAAGCTAGAAATAAAAGAAATCTCAAAAATAAAAGTGCAAAAGGAGAACAGCGGGATATTGTTCAAGTTTTTGCGAACGGTGGTGTCGCTGCCTTCACAAGTTTAATGTTTGCTTTCACTGACTCAATCTTTTGGCTTGTCTTCTTTGTTGGTTCAATCGCAGCTGCGAATGCTGATACTTGGGCTTCGGAAATTGGAACGCTAAGTAAAAAAAAGCCAATTTTATTAACAAAATTGAAGCGTGTTGATACAGGGACATCCGGAGCAGTTTCCGTCTTAGGAACGTTGGCTGGCTTTTTTGGTTCTTTACTTATTAGTTTTATTTCATTTTTAGTGTGGCCAGAGCTTTCATTTTTTCTATTTTTTGGACTAACCGTGATTGGCTTTTGCGGCAATTTAATTGATACGATTTTGGGAGCGAGTATTCAAGTTGTTTATAAATGTCCTGTCTGCGGAATAGAGACTGAAAAAAAGCTCCATTGTGAAAAACAAACGACCTATTTAAAAGGCTTGCGGATTTGCGATAATGATGTTGTGAACTTTTTATCAATCCTTCTGGCATCAGGACTTGGGACATATTTCTTTTTTCGTTTACTAGGATAAAATGAAAGAGATAGTCAAAAAGTATAACTAGGAGGGATGAATATGTTGAGCTTATTGACCCGAATAGCTTTACTTTTTGGTGGGATATATGCAGTCTACAGGTACCGATATCGCATATTTAATCGCGTTTTCGGCAATCCTGCCGTTCGTCGTGTTGCTATCAGTACCTCGATGAAAATCCCATTTATTCGTAACAAAATGATACAAACAGCCTTCCGATAAATGAAAAAACCTGTTGATTTTCAGCAGGTTTTTTCAATTTTGAAACAGAAATTTGGTAACGGAAATAGAAAAACGTTTATAATAAATATAATACCCATTGGAAGAGGGGGGATTTGGTGTTTACGCAGGATTATCTTTTTTGGAAAATGATACAGGGGCTTCAGGCAGAAGGTGGCTATCGAATTCTCCAACTATCGAAATCGAATAATGAAATTTGGTTAGAAACGATGCAGAAGAACAAGCCAAGAATTATTCGCATCTTACGTCATGATTTGGACTGGAGCAATTGGATGCAGCGGGATATGGAACTTACCGCCCAACGATTGGAACAGCTTAGAAAACGTCTATTTGCCCGCAAATTGGAAGCTCTTAATATTTACATAACGACATACCCACCTGTTGATGACTGGAGATTTCGGGTAGAACAACCACTCCTTGCAGGTGCAAAAGGCTTAACTACCTTGAGAACTGTTTTAATTAATTCTGAACATAAAGAAACAGGACTCAAAGAAGTTTCAACACTTGTACATACGGAATTAAAAATAGATGACTCTATTTATATTGACCTTGAAACAGTTGAACACATCAAGCAAGAGGTTATTACGGTTGCAAATAAGCGAATATCGAATGAAAAGCAAATTTTCCAAAATGGTAAGCCTTTTTTTACATATATCTTAATTGCGATTCAATTAGTGATGTTTGCCATTTTAGAATTCAATGGTGGAAGTACAAACACGGAAACCTTGCTTAAATACGGGGCAAAGGAAAACTTCCGGATTCTAAATGGTGAATGGTGGCGTTTTTTCACGCCAATGATTTTACATATCGGATTTCTTCATCTCCTAATGAATACTTTTGCGTTGTATTATTTGGGAGCAGAGGTAGAGCGACTATACGGCAAACTGAGGTTTTTATGGATTTATGTGTTCGCCGGATTTGTAGGAAGTCTTGCAAGCTTTGTTTTTAACTCAAATATTTCTGCTGGGGCTTCAGGTGCTATTTTTGGATGTTTTGGAGCATTATTATTTTTTGGTGCTGCTTATCCCTCTTTGTTTTTTAGAACAATGGGCCCAAATGTAATTGGAATTATTATCATTAACCTTGTCCTTGGATTTATGATTCCTGGTATTGATAACTCAGGGCATATTGGGGGCTTAGTTGGGGGCTTTTTAGCAGCGAGTATTGTTCATTTGCCAAAACGTAAAGAATTTGCGAAACGAGTAGGTGGTCTTGTCATAACATTGGCGACTGTAGGTGCGCTTATTTATGCAGGATATGTGATTCAGCCACACTCCGATAACCCACGCTTTGTTGTTCAAACTGCTCAGGAATATATACAGGCTAATGAGGTTAATAAGGCGTATGAGATGCTAAAAAGTGCAGAGGAAGACGGGACTGACTCACCAGAAGTTTATTTTTATCTTTCCTATACTGAAATTAAGCTTGGAAAACTTGAAGATGCTAGGGATCATTTACTAATCGTCACTCAAAAGGCACCAGATATCTCAGAAGCACATTATAATCTTGCCCTTATTTATGTTCAGTTGCAAGAATTTGAAAATGCAAAAACTGCAGCGGAGCAGGCTGTCGATATTGACCCAGAAAATGAAAACTATCAAGAACTTATCAATGAAATAAAGAAAATGGAAGAACCAATGTAAAAGTGTCTCTTTTGAGGCACTTTTCTTTATTTACCCTGAATAAGTATTATTTTCCAATTTTACGTCAAAGATGGATTAGTAGCCTATTACGAAAGCAAACTAGAGTTCTTTGTATGTGATTGGAGTGATACTCATGGGAAATGAAAAGGAAGAGCCAAAACATCCGGTCTCATTAAGTTTAGAAGAAAATCGGAGATATTTAAAAGAAGCCCTTGGTGTAGACAAAAGCTTTGACGTGATCCAAATTGATGTCGAATACGCTGGCAAAGACATGTCAATGTTTTTAATTGATGGACTGATAAAAGATGATATTTTACATTTATTGCAAAAATTTCTTGCGAAACAAGACGAGAGTACTTTTAAAATAGATGGATTAGAAAAACTACTTAAGACGTATATTCCGTATGTCGAAGTGGAAAGCACAGATGACCTAGATAAGGTTGTTGACATGGTCCTTGCAGGTCCTACTGCTCTAGTCATCGAAGGCATTGATAAGGTTATTTTAATAGATGCTAGAACCTATCCAGTAAGGGGTCCAGAAGAGCCTGATACAGAACGAGTTGTAAGAGGGTCTAGAGATGGCTATGTCGAGACGGTTGTCTTTAATACTGCATTAACGAGAAGGAGAGTTCGGGATAAATCCCTCCGAATGGAATATATGCAGGTGGGAAGACGTTCAAAGACAGACATTGTGATTAGCTATATTGAAGATATTGCTGATCCTGCTCATGTTAAAGAAGTTAAAGATGCCATTTCAAAGATTGACACAGATGGTTTGCCGATGGGTGAAAAGACAATTGAGGAATATATTTCCGGACGACATTATAATCCCTATCCGGTCGTAAGATATACGGAAAGGCCAGATACGGCAGCTGCCCATCTATTCGAGGGTCATATTATCATCATGGTTGATGGTTCACCTAGTGTTCTTATCACACCAACCACATTTTGGCATCATATGCAACATGCGGAGGAATATCGAAACAGCCCAGTAACCGGGTTGTACTTGCGTTTGGTTCGCTATATTGGTGTGTGGGCTTCATTATTTTTGTTACCACTTTGGTATTTATTTGCAGTTCATCCTGAACTATTGCCAGATAGTCTTAAATTTATCGGTCCAAATGATGATGGAAGATTACCCTTGATATTACAGTTCTTTCTAATCGAAATTGGGATCGATCTGTTGCGAATGGCAGCCATTCATACTCCGACCGCCCTTGCTACAGCACTAGGGCTTGTCGCTGCCATGTTAATTGGACAGGTTGCAGTTGAAGTTGGGTTATTTACAAATGAGGTTATTTTGTACCTTGCAATTGCAGCAATTGGTACCTTCTCAACACCAAGCTATGAGATGAGCCTTGCAAACCGCTTAGCAAGACTATTTTTCTTATTAACGACAAGTATATTTGGAGTAATTGGATTTGTCGGAGGAATTACACTATGGATTATCTATTTAGCACGAATGAAATCATTTAATGTTCCTTATTTATGGCCGTTTATTCCATTTTCCTTGAAAGGATTTAAGGACGTTTTATTCCGTGCTCCTATTCCGTTAAAAAGAAATAGACCGAAGATATTACATACAAAAGATCCGGATAAATAATAATGTTTTAGGAGTGTTCACTGTAAAGTTGAGCACTCCTTTTACAATTTTATGGACTTTTATGAGAAAAACTTGCGTGTTTCTATTTTTTTAAATAAGCTAGTATCATATTGTGGAATGCAGAAGGTGAGAAAGTGAAAACAATTTATGATATTCAACAATTTTTAAAGAAATTCGGCACGATCATTTATGTTGGTGACAGAGTTGCCGACCTTGAATTAATGGAGACTGAAATACAAGAGCTTTACAATTCACAGCTCATTGAAACAAAGGATTATCAATTAGCTATTTTTCTACTCCGTCAAGAAATTGTCTGGGAAACCGAAAAAAGAGCGAAAAACAAATAAACAAAGGAATGGACTACATATGGAAAACTTATTAATTGGAATTGATTTAGGTGGTACAACGGTCAAACTTGCCTTTATTACACAGGAAGGTGAAATTGTAACAAAATGGGAAATTCCAACCGATAAATCTGGGGCAAAAATTATCCCGGATATTGCAGAAGCAATTGCAGCTAAAATGAACGAACTTAAGCTTTCAAAAGAACAATTTGCTGGTGTAGGGATGGGTGCACCTGGTCCAATACATTTTGAAGATGGCGTTATCTATAAAGCAACCAATCTAGGCTGGAGAGAGATGTATCCCCTTAAAGCAGAGCTTGAAGCAAAAATTGGGTTGCCTGCAGTTGTCGATAATGATGCAAACGTCGCTGCTATCGGTGAAATGTGGAAGGGTGCAGGTGAAGGCGCAAAGGACTTACTTTGTGTAACGTTAGGCACAGGTGTCGGCGGAGGAATTATCTCTAATGGTAACGTTGTTCGCGGAGCCAATGGGGCAGGTGGAGAAATTGGCCATATCACCTCCTTGGTTGATGGTGGTGCTTTATGTGGCTGTGGAAAGACGGGCTGTATTGAAACGATAGCATCCGCTACTGGTATTGCACGTTTGGCAAAAGAGGCCATTCAAGGTGGTAACGAATCAAGTGTCCTTAGAGAACAATTTGAACAAACGGGAGAAGTCACTTCAAAGGATGTCTTTGAAGCAGCAGGTAAAGGGGACCTTCTAGCTCAAGAAATCATTGACAATGTAACAACTCATCTAGGCTTAGCTTTAAGTCATGTTGCGAATGGCCTAAACCCAGAAAAAATTGTTATAGGTGGCGGTGTCTCAAAAGCAGGTGAGCAATTACTCCTTCCATTAAGAAAACAGTTTAAACGTTTTGCTTTTCCAAGGGTAGCAGAGGCTGCTGAAATCACCATTGCCACATTAGGAAACGATGCGGGTGTAATCGGTGCAGCTTATTTAGCTAAAAGTAATCAATAAATAGGAAAAAGAGATTTCACAATGAAATCTCTTTTTTTACATTTTTGTTAGAATATTTAAAAGATTGTTACTTTTAAATACTATGAAACTTTCTAGTCAACTAAACGTCTTATATGTATATACATAATGTACATCTATATGATTCTATAAAATTAAGTTATTTGGATGATTGATTTTTGGTAAAAAAAGTATTAAGATTATCTTTAGATTTTTCTAAAATACCTAAAAATGGAAATGAAAAGCATCGATTTTTTGTGCTCCGCGGTCTTGAAAACAAGGAGGTATATTGATGATTACGTCATCAACGTTATCCAAATCAAAGTTCATCTTTTTAGCTGCATTTATGCTTTGGATAAAAACATATATCGTATATAAAACTAGCTTTGATATAAAAATAGAAAACTTGATGCAAGAGTTTATTTTACTGATAAACCCATTGAGTTTCTTATTGCTGTTCTTTGGTATTTCCTTTTTTATTAAGGAAAAGCATCGAACTAAGTTTATTATTTTTGCTAGTTTACTATCTTCATTTGTGTTATTTGCCAATGTTGTCTTTTACAGATTTTTCAACGACTTTTTGACTCTTCCTGTTCTTTTCCAAACAAGTAACATGGGGGATTTAGGAACGAGTATTACAGGAAATTTAAAGGCAACAGATTCACTTCTGTTCATTGATGTGGTTATTCTAATTTTAATAAATAAATTTAAACCAAGCTTTACTGCTGCTGAAGTAATCACGAAGAAGGAGAGAAGATCATATTTCATCCTTGTTGCAGCTATATTCTTTTTTAATCTTGGATTAGCAGAAGCACAGCGACCACAGTTATTAACAAGAACCTTCGACCGTGAAATGTTAGTAAAGAATATCGGGACATACAACTATCAAATTTATGATATTGTCCTTCAATCAAAATCTTCCGCCCAACGAGCTTTAGCCGATAGTAGTTCATTTATTGAAATCGAGAACTACTTAAAAGCGAATCAAAAGGAACCAAGCGATAAATTTGGTATTGCACAAGGAAAGAATGTCGTCGTGATCTCAATGGAATCACTTCAGAACTTCGTAATTAATGAAACCATTGATGGGGAAGAAATCACGCCATTCTTAAATGATTTTATAAAAGAAAGTTATTACTTTGACAATTTTTATCATCAAACTGGTCAAGGAAAGACATCAGATTCAGAGTTTTTATTAGAAAATTCATTATATCCACTTGGACGCGGAGCCGTATTCTTCACTCATGCTAATAATGAATTTACAGCCACTCCTGAATTTATTAAGGACTATGGATATTTTTCATCAGTCTTTCATGCGAATAATAAGACTTTCTGGAATCGCGATATCATGTATGATTCTCTGGGGTATGATGAATTTTTTGATGTAGAAAGCTATGAGGTTACAGAGGAAAATTCAATTGGATGGGGCTTAAAGGATATCGATTTCTTTGAACAATCCATTGACCTATTAAAATCACAGCCACAGCCGTACTATTCTAAATTTATTACATTAACAAACCATTTCCCTTTTGAACTTGGTGAAGAGGATAAAATGGTAAATGAATTTAATTCAAACTCAAGAACGTTGAACCGTTATTTCCCAACCGTTCGCTATATGGATGAGTCTATAAAAATCTTTATTGAAAAACTTAAAGAAGAAGGAATGTATGAAAATACAGTTTTTGTCCTTTATGGGGATCACTATGGAATTTCTGAAAACCATAATAAAGCGATGGCACAGTTTCTAGGGAAAGAAGAAATTACACCATTTGATTCCATTCAATTGCAAAAGGTGCCATTAATCATTCACATACCTGGAGTAACAGATAAGAATCCACAAGTTATTTCAACTGTATCTGGACAAATTGATTTAAAACCAACCATCCTAAATCTCCTTGGAATGGATATACGCAATGACGTTCATTTCGGTAGTGATGTATTTTCTAAGGAAAAAATACCATTGACTGTCTTACGGGATGGAAGCCTTATCACAGATAAGTATGTATATACGAAAAATGCTTGTTATGATAAAGCGACAGGTGAAGAGGCAGAAATGAGCTATTGTGAGCCTTATATGGAAAAAGCAGAGCTAGAATTAGATTACTCTGATGAGATTGTCTATGGAGACCTTCTCCGTTTCTACAATGGAACATCCTATCATGAACCTGTCCCTGAAGAGTTTAAAGAATAGGGATATCAAAGCCTTGGCCAATTAGGGTCAAGGCTTTTCAAATGGAATGAAGTACATCCTATCGCTCATAAAATGGTAGGAGAGGCTAACAAGGAGGTATTTGTAGTGAAGGTAATTGTCCGTCCAGGAGACACGTTCTGGTATTACAGTCAACTGTTTGCTATCCCTACTCATTTATTAATTGACTCAAATTTACATTTGAATATAAATAACTTGCAGGTTGGAGCAGAAGTAAATATTCCCGGTTTTCTTTTAAAACAGCATAGTATTGTTCAAGGTGATACGTTATGGAAGTTGGCGAAATCTCGTACACTAATGGCAGATGCCTTATTTTTAGTGAATCCAGGAATAAAAGCGGAGAATCTAGATGTTGGCCAAATCATTCTGATTCCAGAAAGAGTGGTTCAACCGATCGTAAATGGAAATCGAGAATACGATTTTGCTGATATGATGAGGGATATAGAGCAATTAAAGACCATTTATCCATTTCTTCAAACTCGGTCTATTGGTAAAAGTGTATTAGGAAAAGATCTGATTGAGCTTCGAATTGGAAGAGGAGAAAAAAGGGTTCATTGGAATGGGTCGTTTCATGCAAATGAATGGATTACAACAAATGTCATTATGACCTTTATAAATGAGTATTTGCTGGGGTTAACAAATATGGCCCCGATAAGAGGGTTTTATGTAGAACCGTTTTATTTGGATGCATTCTTATCAATAGTTCCAATGGTAAATCCGGATGGCGTTAATTTGGTTTTGAATGGTCCTCCTGAACAAGATTCATATAAACAGGAAGTTATAAAAATTAACAATGGAAGACTTGATTTTAAAGACTGGAAAGCCAATATTCGAGGAGTCGATTTAAATAATCAATTTCCGGCAAATTGGGAGACTGAAAAAGAAAGAAAGGAACCGAAGTCACCCGCACCCCGAGATTACCCAGGAGATGCTCCATTAACTGAACCTGAAGCAATCGCCATTGAGAAACTAACAAAAGACTCAAACTTTAATCGTGTTTTAGCCTTCCATACCCAAGGAGAGGTTATTTATTGGGGATATGAGGGGTTAGAGCCATCAGAAGCAGGAACCCTTGTGAATGAATTTTCAAGGGTTAGTGGATATAGAGGCGTTCGAACGATAGATAGCCACGCAGGGTATAAGGATTGGTTTATTCAAGAATGGAGGAGACCAGGGTTCACATTCGAATTAGGGGAAGGGGTTAATCCGCTCCCACTTAACCAATTTGATGAAATTTATCAGGAGACTCTCGGAGCATTTTTAGCCTCCTTGTATATGTGAAAACGCTCTCTAAAAAAGTCGGTAAAAAGGCCGGCTTTTTTCCTTGCGCTGAAACTTTTTAACGTGCATAATCGTATTATCTGTTAAGGGAAACAATAGAACGTGGAACTCAATTTAGATGCAAAAGAGGTGTTATCGAGTTGGTGAGAAATTTAATATTCTTTTTTATGATTCTTTTTCTATTGGCTGGCTGTAATTCTCATCAACCTTTTGATATAAGCGATGCGCCAAATAGTAGGAATAAGAATGTAACAAAAGGCCCTGTTCCTACAGAATTCTTTGGAGAAAATCAAGAGGTGCAGCCACTTGATCTCCGTGGGGAAGAATTCAATAGTGTGGGTGAATGGTATGATGATGAAAGCATCCTCTATGTTACTGATGATAATGGAGTTTCAAAAATATACAAGTATCATTTGTTTACCGGTAAAAAGGAGCTGTTCATTCAAACCTCTGCCCCTGTGCTGACAATGAAGGCAAATGAGGACCATTCCATGTTCTTAATACATACATCAGATTCTCAAAATATCGCGAAGTTAACGGCTGTAGATAAAGAGGGAAACGTGCAATTTGAATGGGAAATCAATTCCTTTGATTTATTTTACAGCTGGAACCCTTATCATCCAAGTGAGGTATTCGTAACGTCGTTTTTAGAAGATTGGTCATTTCAAACCCATTTGGTGGATATCCAGGCCAAGGAAAAAACGAAATTTGAGGTCTTTCAGCCTTTTATTCAATGGGTTAGTCCCAATACGATTTCATATTTAAAATGGGACCAAAACGAGTTAGATTACTTTGCGCCACTTTATTCGTATCATTTAGATACAAAGACAGAAGGACTCTTATTTGAAGATATTATTTCGTTTGCTACCTTTAAAGACCTACTTGTTACATATGAATTAATTCAGGGCGAGGAGGCATTTGCAAAGGTTGGCCTTTACAATCCCGAAAAGAATAAAAAGCTATATGAATTTGAAATGCCACTCTTAAGTGATTACTCGAAGTGGTATATTCCTTCGGCCGATTATGTCGTCGAACAAAAGAAACTCTACTCATTTCAGCCATATTCAAATGGGGCATTTGATACGTACGGAGAAAAATTCGAATTGGTTTCATACGACATCAGTACAAGGAAAGAAGAGATCATTCTTGAAAAGGTAGATGATCAACCCCTAAACTTTTCTCCAAATGGTTTCTTATGTTTATATGGATTTCAATTTGAGAAAATCATTGATATGAGGACAAAAAAAATAACAGACCTTTATTAAGGACAAATGAAAAAGCCATCGTATCTGATGGCTTTTAAATCTTTTTTTATCTTAGTGAGCAGTTGGGAAACCATGTTTCCAGATTGTCATGATTGTGAACCAGCCTAATACTAAAAAGATTCCTGTAGAGAATAATAAGGCTAAAAGGTTCTTATCGCGTAAAGAACGAATAATACCAAATGCAGCTAAAATTACAATTAGTGAAAAGATAATCATTAGACCCATGTGACTTACCCCCTTGCTATAATCAATGTTACATGTAAAAGCGCGCCTTTACTTTTAAATATTCATTACTATTTTTCCCCATAGCATGAAAATTTACAACATCCCATCAATTTTAACTCATGAAAAATGTTGCTCCGAAAGGCTGAAAACCCTTTATGTAAAGAAATAGATAGATTCAATCTATATTCTAATCGTTTTATACGTATTTGTCGAGGAGGAAAAAGTGACACTTTCAAGACAAATTACCATTAGCAAAACCTCAAGTGCATTTGTTTAAGTGCTTTTTCGATTTCATTTGATAGTGTAGAATAAAGGGTAGACTAAAAAGCATCGGAGGGAAAGTTATGAAGTGGCAAAGGATTCCTTTAGGACCCTTACAAACAAATGCGTACATTTTGACCAATTCAAACAAGGAGTGCGTCATCTTTGATCCGGGTGGAGATGGACAAAGATTAAATACTACATTAAGGCAACAGGGACTTACACCAGTTGCGGTTCTTTTAACACATGCTCATTTTGATCATATAGGTGCTATTGACGATGTAATCGCTAGTTGGGATGTTCCTGTATATATTCATGAGAAAGAGAAGAATTGGCTGAAAGATCCCGCTTTAAATGGTTCAGCTTATTTTATTCCTGGGCAAGAAATCTTATCAAAAGCAGAACCAACCATCCTTCCAAAAGAAGGAAGTCTTGTTGTAAATGACTTTCATTTAGACCTTTATTATACACCAGGACATTCACCGGGAAGTGTTTCGTATTATTGCAAAGAACTTGGAGTTGTTTTTTCAGGAGATGCCTTATTCCAAGGTAGCATCGGAAGAACAGACTTACCAGGTGGAAGCCATGAACAATTACTAAGTAGTATTCATAAAAAGCTTCTCACATTGCCAGAAGAAACAATTGTCCTATCTGGTCATGGACCTGAAACAACGATCGAAGCTGAAATGGACTCAAACCCGTTTCTAAATGGATTTTAAACATTAAACACAGAAAAGGTCTAACTCCGGTAGAGTCAGACCAATTCTTTGGGGATGTTTTTAACATTAAGAATTCCTTCCTAATGTCAAATTTGGCATATGCCAATACTTATATATCCGTATAATGGGAGGGATATTGTAAGCTACTAAATTTACAATATAATAATATAAACACTGTGTCAATGGTGAAAAATAGTAAAAGGTGAGCATATGCTAGACATATTAAAAGATGCCATTCAATCATCTTTAAACAAACAGATAACATATGAACAGTTTATGAATACAGTCCTATATCATGAAAATAAAGGCTATTACATGAAGGACCAAATAAAGGTTGGGAAAAAAGGAGATTTCATCACAAGCAGTAACATCTCCAATGTCTTTGGCAAACTGTTTGCAACCCTGTTTCATAAACTTATTACTCTCGAAAAAATTCCACCATATATTTGTGAAATTGGTGGTGGAAATGGTAGATTTGCAAGGGCTGTTCTTGACGAATTACAAGATTCCTATTTTGATACGTTTCAAAAGATAACCTACATCATTATTGAAACAAGTCCTTACCATCAACGTTTGCAGCAGGACATTCTATCTGTAAGCAAAAAAGTGATTCAATATCAGAGACTTGATGAGGTAAAAAGAGATTTCCCGATTTTTCATGGAATTGTGTTTTCAAATGAATTGTTTGATGCTTTTCCGGTAAGAGTGATTGAGAAAAAAGATAGTGATCTATATGAAGTGAACATCACACTAACAGAGGAAGAGCAATTAACCGAAATTCTTACACCACTTACGGACGAAGAAATTAAAAAATATATAGACACTAACAAGATCGTCTTGACTAATGGACAAAGATTTGAAATTCCACTTCAAATGCTTTCCTACCTAGAAGACCTATCCAGTTTTCTTGGGGACGCTATTGTCTTTACGGTTGATTATGGGTATACGAATGCGGAATGGGAAGAACCACCGAGAATGAGGGGGAGTCTGAGGGGGTACTACAATCATCAATTAATACATAACCCACTCGAGCACCCAGGAGAAATGGATTTAACAACTCATATTCATTTTGACGCGCTTGTTACATATAGTTCCAAGCTAGGACTCGAACTCGTGAAGAAATGGAGACAGGATGAATTTTTATTGGAAGCAGGTATTCTAACGTTTTTACAGGAGAATTTTGATTCCAATCCCTTTTCAGAAAAAAGTAAACAAAATCGAGCGATTCGTTCTCTTATTATGGATAGTGGAATGAGTGCAGCGTTTCATGTTCTCATACAGCAAAAAAATGTAAAAGTATCTTGGGAAAATATCTTCCAAGGCAAATAAAAAAGCGATGTTTCCATCGCTTTTTTTTAGTGACCTCCACCAAGTGGCATCATAAATGTGGTGTAGTAAGAGAAGGCACAGAAGAAAACAGTTAAATATGCGCCAAACACGTAAATGTACATTCTTTCAGACAATTTTAAATAGCTTAAAAGGACGAAAAATCCGGTTTGTGCAAAGAAAATTAGTGCTAGAACATCCATACCACCAACGTAGAACATTACTGCAAATATACCTGTCCAAAAACCTAAAACTCGGTACATACGTTCCATATGTATATTTCCCCCCCTTAGACATGATTTAACATCACTTTTATTATTATAATGTAACGATTACACAAATGTAAACATTACTTTGCGACAATTGCGTGATAACTGCAAGAATTACAACCAAGAATGATATTTTCTGACTCCTCCAGCACCACATCGTCAAAGAGTAAATTAAACATTCCTCTTAGAAATGCATGATGCATTCCACAAACAGCTTCAAAGTTTTCTTGAGCAATTTCTCTGAATGGACAATTATTAATCTTTAAAAAGATTTTTGTCTTATCCTTATTATGGTCTAAATCTGGATAAAAACCCGCAACTGTGGATGCCTTTTTTAAAATATCAAGCTTTTGATCAAAGGTAAGCTCATGGATTGAAACTGGGATTTGATGATTCACTAATTCCTCCCCGAATCTTCTACCTGTTAGTTCAAGTGCTTGTTTCCCCACATCACCCAGTGTTGCCATTGTTTCAATTGCAATTTTTGAAAGCAATTGATAATCGCGAAACGGAAAATTAATTTGAATGTGGTCATTCGATAGTCGATATAGACGACTCGGTCTGCCACCTTTTCCAGTTTTCTTTGCTTCCGAAACAAGCATATTGACATCTTCAAGCTTGGTTAAATGAAGTCTTGCTACATTCGGATGAATTTCAAATTCTTCTGCAATTTCTTGAACGGTGACATCTTCATTTTGTTTAATAATGTATTGGTAAATATAATAGCGTGTTGGATCTGCTAAAACGTTCGTTATCTTCAGTGTTTGTTCCACCGTCTTCACTCCTTGCGACCCTATTGATACCCCAATTATATTACAGTTAATTACCATCAATAAGTGATTTATATCACTTGTAGATAAAAGTTCATAAATAAACAACTATTATTTTCAATCATAATTGGCATACTTAGCAAAAAACGAACATACAATGTATTGATTCCTCCTAATAATAGATTCAAATTTCCACCAAAATACAACCCTAATGGCAGGGGTTGTATTTTTATTTTTTTGGGAAGTCACAATTCCTCAAGTTCAAATAAAGTTCACAAAATATTTTTTTAAAAAAAGAAGGAGTTTGTAGATATTTGTTGAAATATGTTACCTGCAAGAGAAAAAAATATAATAAAAGTTCAAAAAGGAGTGAATTATTTGAGTGAAATTGAACAACTAGGCGACCAATTGATCGAGGATGCTTGGTCAATGAATGTATCAGACATTCATTTTGTTCCGAAAATCAATGATGCCGTGGTCCAATACCGTCTCGACAGTGATTTGTTCAATAAGCAAACCATTCCAAAGGATGTTTGCGAACGGTTAATTTCCCATTATAAATTCCTTGCTGGAATGGATATTGGAGAAAGGAGAAGACCACAGAACGGTGCAATTACTATAAATCTAAAAGGCATAACCATTAACCTTCGATTGTCTACACTGCCCACACCTTACAACGAAAGTCTAGTCATACGTATCCTACCTGAAACACCAACCTATTCTCTTGCAAATCTATCGCTTTTTCCGACTATGACAACTAAACTTCTTTCATTACTGAAGCATTCACACGGGTTAATTATTTTTACTGGACCAACAGGATCAGGCAAAACAACCACCCTCTATTCCTTACTACACGCAACGAAGAAGCTTTTTAACCGAAATATCATTACATTAGAAGATCCCATTGAAAAACAAAGTGAAGATGTTCTACAGGTTCAGGTGAATGAAAAAGCCGGAATCACATATGCACATGGCTTGAAGGCTATTTTGCGACATGATCCCGATATTATCATGGTGGGCGAAATAAGGGATTCAGAAACGGCAAAAATTGCTGTGCGAGCAGCATTGACAGGTCATTTGGTCTTAACAACGATGCATACTAGAGATACAAAAGGTGCTATTTATCGGCTGTTAGAATTTGATGTGTCCTTGCAGGAAATCGAGCAAACGTTAATAGCAATCGCAGCACAAAGGCTTGTTGATCTTAAATGTCCATATTGTGAAGGTAAATGTTCCCCTCAATGTAAAAAGTACCGAAAAGTAAGACGAGTGGGGGTGTACGAGCTTTTGAATGGACATGCCCTGACTGAAGTAATGAAGGAAGCGAGGGGTGACAAAGCTGAATACCGCTATGAAAAATTAAGGGACGTCATTAAGAAAGGTATTGCCCTTGGATATTTATATCCCGATGCGTTAGAAAGATGGGTTGTCAATGATACCAAGGAAAAGAAATAAGAATTGGACCTTAAAGGAACAATCATTATATTTGAGTAGAATCGGTGATTTACTTGATCAAGGCTATTCCTTTGAACAAGCCTCACAATTCCTTTTGTTCCAGTTGCCGAAGAAGCACAGCAGGGACATCGAAGTAATCATTGAAAGCTGTATACAAGGTGAATCCTTATATACTGCCTTTAGTAAGGTGGGATTTCATAAGGATATACTTGGTTACTTGTACTTTGCCGAGCAGCATGGCGATATTTCATTTGCCCTCCGTGAAGGAAGTACAATGTTACAGAAAAAGATTACCCATTTTGAAAAAGGAAAAAAACTAATACGCTATCCTCTAGCTTTATTATTGTTTGTTGGATTCATGTTTACCATGATTGAAAAAATCCTTTTACCGCAATTTGAAAGCTTATTTACCTCAATGAGTTATGAACAGACGTTGATTTCTAAACTTTTATTAGGTCTCCCTGAGCTAAACCGATATTTACTCCTCATTGTCGGTTTACTAATGATCATTGGCCTCACGTACTATTTTCTTCATTTTCAAAAACTTACCCCAGTTGAAAAAATGAAGCTACTCTTAAAGATTCCCATTTTTAAAAAAGTAACGATCATGTTTAATTCCCATTTCTTTTCTGTGCAACTTAGTAACTTATTAAAAGGTGGATTATCGATTTTTCAAGCGTTAACCATGTTTGAACAGCAGTTTCACTCGCCTTTCTTTCGAGAGGAAGCAAGGGAAATGAAACAGCTTCTACGAGCGGGTAATCGTTTCGAGGACATTTTGAGAGTGCGAGAATATTACGAGGACGATTTAGCGATGGTTATTTTACATGGCCAATCTAACGGAAATTTAGCCAGCGAACTCCAGCATTATAGCCAATATGTAATGGAAAAAGCCGAGGAAAAAGTAACAAGATTATTAGCAATCGTCCAACCAATCCTATTTGCGACCATCGGAATTATCATCATGTTGATGTATGCCGCCATCATGGTTCCAATGTTTCAACTTTTAAATGGAATATAGAGAGGAAGATGTAGATGAAATTGAAAAATCAAAAGGGGTTTACCCTTGTGGAAATGTTAATTGTGTTATTAGTCGTATCGATTTTGCTTTTGATAACCGTGCCCAATGTGACGAAGCATAATTCAGTTATTAAAGATAAAGGGTGCGATGCACTTGTGAAAATGGTTGAGGCGCAGGTGCAGGCGTATGAGTTGGAAAATGACAAGACCCCAACAGAACAAGATTTAACGGATGATAAATATCTTAAAGATGGCATCCCAGCTTGTCCAAATGGTGACACCATTACAATTGATGGAAACGGAAAAGTTGCACAAGTTGAAAATACAGCCTCTACGCAACCATAAAGGCTTTACTTTAATCGAAGCCTTAGTTGTGCTATCAATTGTGATTGTTATTTCCTCGATAAGTCTTCTGCAGCTTAGACCATTACATGACTCCAAAAAGATAGATCATTTTCTGGAACAGCTGCAAAATGATATTTTTTACAGCCAACAATACGCAATCAGCCATAATGAATCAACAAGGCTTTATTTCAGTGTAAGCGGGTCATATTATGAGCTTAGCAGTGCGAAATCGAATGATGTGGTATTTGTTCGAAAGATTGACCCGGCGATTCGCATCGTTATTACCACACTTGGGTCGAGATTGGTTTTTACAAGTAATGGGAATATTCAGCGGTCGGGGGAGATCTGGTTTTTGTATAGGGATACCAAATATACTGTAACGTTCTTGTTGGGAAAGGGTAGGTTTTATGTTAGTAAGGAATAAGCGAGGTTTTACCTTAGTAGAGATGCTCATTACAGTCTCGATTTGGCTTCTGCTTTGTGCAACACTCCTTCCCCAACTATTGCTTATCATGACAGAACGAAAAAACACCGAAATCTATAATATGGGGAGACAATTATTATCAGAGGAGCTTAATAAGGAGTACAACGGTGATGAATCAAATCTAGATAGGGTAATAAAAAACGGGGTTACCTATCTGTTTTCTAAAACATTTAATGAGGAGCTTCAAAAATGGGAGCTTTGTATAACATGGGAGGACAAGCTTTCAAAAACGTACGAAAGATGTGGATATCTAAATGGTGAGTAATGACAAAGGCTTTACTTTGGTTGAGATGTTAGTAACTTTTTCAATTCTACTAGTGATTCTTTCATTTATATCACCATTCCTTAGTGTAGTGTTCCGAGACAATAGTGAACAGTTCAATAAACTTGAATGGCAAATTTTAATTCAACAAATGAAAATGGAAGTACGTGAAGCAAGTGAAATTACCGTATCAAAAAATAGTTCAGTGTTCTTTAAAAATGCGACAGGTGAGTTAGTGAGTTTCGAAAAGTACAATGACAAAATAAGAAGAAGGGTAAACGGAAAAGGGCATGAGGTATTACTTCAGCAAATAACGGGTGTAACATTTGAGTCTAAAACAAATGGTTTTTTAATTTCAGTTGTAACCGTTGATGGGAAAACGTATCAAGCCGTTAT
This sequence comes from Fredinandcohnia onubensis, assembly GCF_002734285.1. Classification (GTDB taxonomy): domain Bacteria; phylum Bacillota; class Bacilli; order Bacillales; family Bacillaceae_L; genus Ferdinandcohnia; species Ferdinandcohnia onubensis_A. The sequence continues at coordinate 435,453 of NZ_NSEA01000003.1, forward strand.
TTCGGCATTTACAACAGTGGAGGTTAAGGATGCATGAAAAATGAACAAGGTTTTATCCTCCCTGTTACAATTGCGATTTCTTTTTTATTTTTTCTTGTGTTCACGTTTCAAGTAAATGCGTATATGACAGAAAAAGGTTTTTCAAAGGAAACAGAGGAGATATTTATATTGGAGAACCTAATGCAACTAGGCGTTGGAGAAATACAAGCTAAATTAAAGGAAGATGTAGAAAGCTCAGAAGCAACTGGTTCCCTCAACTTTCCAACGGGTACAATATCATATACTGTTATGCCATTAACGACAACAACATCACAAATTACCATCTCATGCACGACAAAAGAACAACGCAAATATAGTGCACGCTTTATATATGATTATGAGAAAAAAGCGATAGGTTCTTGGATTGAATTACGTTAAGACAAACATGGATGTTTTTGTTATAATTTAGAAAAATCGAGTGGACACATACGAGGCCGCATTTTTAGGAGAGTAGAGAAATGAAAGCCGTTTATTTAACAGGATTTATGGGAGCAGGAAAAACAACGATCGGACAAAAACTTGGACAAGTCTTACACTTGCCGGTGATTGATACGGATCAATTTATTGAAGAAAAGATAGGAAAAAGAATTGCGGATATATTTTCAGAAGAGGGTGAGCAAACCTTTCGAAACTATGAACGCTCATTCCTAAAAGAAATACCAACAAATGATATGGTGATAACAACCGGTGGTGGAATTGTCATTCAAGAGGAAAATCGTCAGTGGATGATGGAAAATGGTCACGTTATTTTCTTATATTGTGATATAGAGCAAATCTTTGAACGTGTTCAAATTGACCCATCTCGACCATTGTTTGATTCAGAGAAGAAGGACAATACAAGTAAACTTTATAGTGAGCGAATGCCTTTTTACAATGAAGCACATTATAAAGTTGACACAACTGAAAAAAATCTAGACGAAGTTGTCGATGACATAGTGTCGTGGTTACATTTGCAAAAAGATGGAAATAATAATATCAGTTAAGGCCTTCGGCGGATGCCACAGATTTTCAAAGGAAGTTTCGAGCAAGTTCGAAAAATCTGGGCACAAACACGCCAAGGCGCATTTGATTAGAGGCAGGTGTTATTATGTCTACAAACGATTATGTAAAGTTTGTAACCCAACAGATTGTCAAGACTTTAGACCAGCCAAAAGAAGTACGTAAGGCTACAAAAAAGCAGCGTAAGGAAGAACAACCACCATTAACAAATCGGTGGTTTGGAATTATGCCACTTGCGGTGTCCCTAATGTTCAAAAAGAACAAAAAAGAAGAGAGCTGACAGTCATGCTGTCGGCTCTCATTTTTGATTAATACCAGAAACCGCCGCCATATGGGTAGTAAGGTGGTCGATAATATGGATATCCGTATCCTCCATAACCACCATAGAAATACGGATTGAGAAGGGTGCTTCCAACAAGTCCTCCAACTAATCCACCAACTAAAGGTGCTCCCCAAAAAAACCGGCCAGGTCTGCCATATCCAAAGCCATATGGTCTTCTATATGCTCCCATCAAATTACCTCCTGTTTTTGATTTCCCACTACGGGTACGGGTTATTTCTTTTTACCGTGATTGGGCTAGAATTGCTCCTTATTCTTGCCTCACTTACATGGATATGTAACCATAGCCTAAAAGTAGTGGGCGTTTGTCTACATTTTGAAAATTATTTCGTAAACCCAGAATTCATGGATTATCGTTTCTATTCACAAGAATTTGTTAGTATGATAGAGTAATAGGTACTTAAGAAGTAGGAGTGACAGGTTAAATGACTACAAAAAATGAAAAAATTGTTGATCAATTGAATCGACCTCTACGTGATTTGCGCATTTCTGTCACAGATCAATGCAATTTCCGTTGTTCGTATTGTATGCCTAAAGAAATCTTTGGGGATGATTATCAATTCTTGAAACAAGGAGAATTATTATCCTATTCTGAAATAGAAACGTTGACAAGAAGCTTTGTCAAACTTGGTGTGCAAAAGATTCGGTTAACAGGTGGAGAACCGTTAGTTCGAAAAAATGTCCATGAGCTCGTTGAGCGTTTAACTCATATAGAAGGTATTGAAGATATTGCCCTCACGACAAACGGCATATTCTTGCCGAAATATGCAAAGCAATTGAAAGAAGCGGGGCTACAGCGTGTAAACGTTAGCCTAGATGCAATGGATAACGATATTTTTAAAGGGATGAATGGTCGTTCCGTAGGAGTGAAGCCCGTATTAGCGGGGATTGAAGCAGCACAGGAAGCTGGACTTCATGTGAAAATGAATATGGTTGTCCGTAAAGGAAAAAATGATTCGCAGATACTGCCAATGGCACGATATTTTAAAGACAAAGGAATCACGCTTCGTTTCATTGAATTTATGGATGTTGGAACGACAAACGGTTGGAATTTTGATCAAGTCGTTTCGAAAAAGGCAATCCACGACTTAATCCATAGTGAAATGCCATTGGAACCTGTCGATGCCGATTATTATGGGGAAGTAGCGAAGAGATATCGTTATGTAGGTACAGGTGTGGAAATTGGTTTCATTTCATCTGTTACAGAATCCTTCTGCTCAAGCTGTACCCGAGCCCGAATTTCCGCAGATGGAAAGCTGTATACATGCCTATTTGCAACGGCGGGCCATGATTTAAGATCATTAATACGTTCAGATGTATCTGAAAATGAGATTGATGAAACCCTTAAGTCGATTTGGCAAGTAAGACGTGATCGATACTCAGATGAACGAACCGAGGAAACTGCGAAGAAACGTAAGAAAATTGAAATGTCCTATATAGGTGGATAAATGGAAAAGAGGTGCTTCATGTCGCACCTCTTTTTGTAATAATCATGCTGTAGATCTCTCGGTTCTACCTGTCCTAACTAACCAGCGGTGTAGAGGTATCTCAACTAATGTAATGACAAGGGCTGTTAAGATTGCCCCCCAAAGGGTAACCCTGGCACCATCGTAAAACAAGGATAGAAAGTATACTACAAGGGCTGCAGTAACAAAATCGGCAATATCTGTCATCACCGTTGAATCTCTTCTAAGCATCGCTCTTTCCATTAAATAACCAAGAATGGCTAACAGTACGCCAATACCGATTGGCTGATACCATGCAACTAAATCAACACTATCAAAAATGCCAGAACAAATGGCTACGATTAAAGGTAATAAAATTAACTTCATAATAAAGTTAGTCATAGCATTCACACCTCCTTTACCCCATATTTTTCTCATAATAGTTGGATTATATGTAAAAGCACTATCGGTCTGTTTCTACAACGGTAATATTTTTAACTCGTTCAGTCTCTGGTTCAAACGTGATATTCACCAAAACACCGAATTCACGATTTTCCTGCTTCAGCCAAAGTTTGAAACGTTCAACATACATTCCATTCTTCTTATGTCTTCCAACATGCAAATAATCAACAATTTGAGCGGAAGGATAACGTTTCTGTGTCTCCTCCATCGCAAGCTTTCCCCATTTTGCATATTCTGGGACTGGCTTTTTTTGCTCAGCAGAAATAGCTGCCGATTCATTGTTGATAAAAACTGTTGGGGTTAATAACAAACAGAAACAACAGCCAATCAATATTTTACGCAACACACACAGCACCTCACTTTTACTTTAGGAATTCCCCGCGGTAGGAAAATTTATGCAGTTAAATGGGAAGGTATGGTATTATGAGAAAAAAGGGGGAGTGCTAATGGGCAGGCTAATTAAAATATCGATTGGATTTCTTATTTTACTTGCTCTGATTGGCTGTAGTAATGAAAACAATTCTGCAATGAAAGCAGATGCTGTGTTGACTCCGGTCAAACAAAATGAAAAAAATACGCAAATAATTAGTTCACTCGGTTTTGATACACTTTTAATGTACGACCTTAATATAAAAAACGAAGATATAAAAATGATTCATGTTTGGGTTGAGCATTATAAAAATGGTGAAAAACAAGAAGATATCGCACGTGGGGCGACCGCCACAAACGAAGACATGACTTTGGCTGCTGCCAAAATGAATTTTAACTTGGATGACAATGCTACATATGCCCGGTGGACATTATCGATGACAGACGGCACTGGTTCTTCCACGATGCAATCACCAGTTCTGGAAGTCGATACATCGATTGGCACTGCTCAAACTCAGCTCGTTGATAAAATAAATATTGAATCAGAAAAGCCACAAGCACTTGCGTTAATCGTTAAGGATGGCTCAAACGGTATAAGAGTTGGCATTGATGAAGATGTTATTGAAGACACAGTTAAAGAAAACGATGAAGTGTATATTGTAAGAGTAATGATTAGCAAAACAGAGGATTACGAATAAAAAGCGATCTAAATTGATCGCTTTTTTTGTGGGCTCCGTTATGCATGATTTGATACTTCTACGCGCATATTAACTTTATGTGAAAAGTTAGCAGGTAGGAGGAAAATCATGCGGAAACGAATTTTTATTTTTGCGATTTTGCTACTTAGTTCATTATTACTTGTCAGTTGTAAAGGAGACGACAAGGCAAAAGAACAAGAGAAAAAAGAAGATCCAAAAGCAACAAAAATTCAACAAGCCGACGAACAAATCATGAATCTCGGCTCATTAGGCTTTACAACGGAAGACCTCGTTAAAAATTGGAACGAAGCTCAAACAGAAATGAAAGATTCCGACAAAATTGAAAAATTGAATGTTAGAAATGGTGAATTCAAACACGATGTCAACAACGGAATGATTCTTGAAGGAATCGTAAATGAAGCAACCAATGAGGTCGTTCGTTTATCAATCGTGAAAAAAGACGTGGAATCAGATAATCTGAGCACAACCTTAGATAAATATGAGGACACAATTGCTGCATTCTTCTTATTGGTAGCTGTAACAAACACAGAAGAGGCAGTGAAAGAAGCCGACATTGGAAAAGTCACATATAAATTGGGACTCCTTCGGGACAAAGATAAAAAAATCAACGGAACTGCAACACTCAACAATATCACTTATAAAGCTCAAGAAAATGAAAGAGGACTAGTGTTATCAGCGGTTGAGAAGAGGGATTAATTAGGAAAAGCGACCCTGGAGGGTCGCTTTTTTTAACTAATTGTTTGTCTAGTATGGAAAAATGCCTCTACTTCTTCAAGTGTAATCCCAAGATTTTTTGCTTCTACCAACAACTTGACCCATTCCTGGTCCAGCGTTTCTTGAACTGAAGTAAGTATCATTTCTTCCCCCCACTATGATTCGTAGAAATATCATTCAACTCTTCTTGCCCATTCTGCCAGTTGCGAAACTGGATGAACTGTTGAAACTCTCGAAAGTCCTCTTTACTTAACCCATCGTCAATTGCTTGTTGTAAAAGTTTCGTCCATTCCCCATCAAGTTCATCTTGATTGTCCTGGTCTTCACCTAACAAATATTCAATACTTGTATCTAGTGTAGTAGCAATCTTCGATAAGAATTGTAGAGAAGGATTCTTCTGTACATCTCGTTCAATATAGCTTAAATACGATTTCGATACACCTGCACGCTTTGCCAGCTCTGTAATGGAAAGCTTCCTTTGTTTTCGCAAATCCTTAATCCTAGATCCTATCATCTTCTTTCTCCTTAATTATAAAAGTCTTTCTGTACGTTCATTATAAGAAACATTCTGTTCTTTATAAAATTACAAAATAGTAAGGAAAAAGGAGGTATTTCGAGAAAACGAACGATAAATGTTCTTTATTGAGAAAAAATGGCTTATTTTGAGATTTTTCAAAATTAGTGCTAATGGATTATACTCAGACTATCAAATTCGCTACTGAGAACAATAACGAACTAAAATACAGAATCTAAAAGGAAGTTGATGAATATGAAAAACAAATATTCCAACTTCGTTCTTAATAAAATACACAAGATGATACGTTCACTGAAAAGAACGAATGAGGAGGGTGGATCATTGAGGCGTACAAGATTGAGGAAATTTGGTAAGCGAGGAAGAAAACTTGCTCTGTTAGCTCAGATTGCTGCGATATGGTATTTGTCTTTTGTAATGGTGGCTTACCTGACATCTGATACCGGTGCTTATTTTAATGATGTTGAGACAATATCCGAAACGATTATCGCTGCACCAGACTTTTGTGCAAAAGAAAAGGGACCAAAAAGTGATTACCAAAAAAAGTTTTGTAATGATAATGCAGGTGGAGGAAACGGTTGTGATCCGGCAGATGATTGTGATGAAGAAGATTGGGATCCGGATAACCCTGGGCAAAATCCAATAAGTTGTGATGATCATACAAGTGCCCCTTGTTCAGAAGCAAAGACTGTCACAAAGATAAATGCGACACCAACCAGTAATTCTATCAAGTTAACCTGGGCAAATCCAACGGGTAATAATTTTGGATCAATAAATATTTATCGGGGTGATGATACGGTTCCGATTGGAGCGAACATTACTAACGGTGAATTTGTTGACACGGGTTTAGAGCCTAATTCAAAATATGTTTACAAATTAAGAACTGTTCATAAAAACAGTAAAACGGAAAAGACTGAACAGGTTATTGAAGTAACAACAATTTCTGTTGAAACAGAAGAAACAACGGAAAAAACAAAAGAGGATTCAGCAGTAGATCCAACAGAAAACACCTCTGAAGATGAAGAAATTAAAACTGATAAAGAACCACCCGCAGAAGTTTCTGGACTAAGCATAGGTGGAAATGGAGCAAATTTAACCCTAGCCTGGACTAACCCATCAGATTCAGATTTTGCATTTGTAAGGGTCTATATTGATGAGAAGTTAATGTTTGATAAATTAACCGTTGAAACAGTTGATTATAAAAATAATGGAAATGAAAAAATTACTATTAAGATTACTACAATGGATACATTCGGGAATGAATCAACGGGTGAATCATTAACAGTTAATTAATCTAAAAACAATTATTGGTGGTGTAAACATGTCAAAAAAAATTTTAAAAATTACTAGTAGTTTAATAACATGGCTTCTATTCTTACTATTAATAATGATGATTTTTATAGTAATTTCTTCGAAAGCATCCGGTGGGGAACCTAATTTTCTAGGATATCAGTTAAAAACAGTCCTATCAGGATCCATGGAACCAACCTTTAAAACTGGATCCATTATTGCTGTAAAACCAGCAGAAAACCCAACAGATTTGAAAAAAGATGATGTTATTACCTTTATGGAAACAAATGATGCTTTGGTTACCCACAGAATTATTGAGGTAGTGAAGAATGGTGAACAGGTACTATACAAAACTAAGGGTGATAATAACGCTGACCCTGACTCTAGTCCAGTAGTATCACAAAATGTAGTAGGTGTTTATACAGGAGTTACAGTCCCATACGTTGGTTATTTTATAGATTATGCTAAATCAAAGAATGGAACTGCGTTACTGTTGATTCTACCAGGAGTATTACTCCTATGTTACTCAGGATTTACAATCTTTAGAGCCTTAAAAGAACTTGAAAAACCAAAAGTAGTAGAAAAAATTCAAAAAACAGTTTAATTTGGTTGTCCACCTTATCTAGAATAAGGGTTCAATATATAAAAAATTACATACCTCAAAAAGAGGGAAAATTAGGAGGAGAAGTAATGAGTATTAAAAAGAAATTAGGTTTAGGAATGGCATCAGCAGCATTAGGTTTATCATTAGTTGGGGGAGGAACGTTTGCTTACTTTACTGATGAGGCAACTATTCATAATGCTTTCCAATCAGGAACTTTGGACATTGATGTAAAGGCATTGTATGGTGACCTTGGTAATAAATGGCCGATCAACTTTGATTTAAATAATATCAGACCTGGAGATAAATTTGAAAGAACATTTAAATTTGATAATACTGGGTCCCTTGCAATTGAAGATGTGTTTATGGATGTAACTGCTACAGTTACTGATGAACTTGGAACTAAAGGGGATACTAATGATTTCTTAAGATCATTAAAGGTATATTACTTTGTAGATAAAGTCGGTGATCCGGATGAAAAGGCTATATCCTTACTGGATGGTGGCGCTGTCAGCTTATATGACGTAATTAATGGTAACCCTGCTGATTATTTCAAAGAACAATTTGTTAAAGAAGGAAGATTAACATTGACTCCTGGAGGAATAGGAGTGGATGAAACTCCAGATAGAAGATACCGTATTGCAATCGAATTTGAAGATAATGGTCAAAATCAGAACAAACTACAAGGTATGAAGGCATTAGTGGACTTTAACCTAGAAGCAAGACAGGAAATTGGTTCCAAGAAGCAAGAAATGGGCGGACCAAATGGCTATATCGAAGGTAATAAAGAATATAAAGGTAAACTAGACAAAGTAAGTAATAGCAATCTTGTCAATCCACAAGTTACGGATGAGGATGCTTGGAACGACTAATTTTAAATAAATAGTAATTTTTATAAAAAGGGTGGGGTACCCACCCTTTTTATAGAATTCCCTTAAAAACTAAATTTTTTTAAAGGGGTATGTCAGTGAAAATTAAAGAAATGATCATTAAGAACTTTTTGTTTTGTATTGTACTATTATTAATATTTTCTTTTTCAAATATAAATATCGCAGAAGCCACGGAAACAAAAGAAATAAACTTGTTAACCACACCGGAAAAGATTTTATTTGATATAAGTAATTTAAGACCTGGAGATGTTATCGAAAGAAAAATATTTTTAACAAATAGTGGGAAGGAAGATTTAGAGTATCTATTTTCCAATAAATTTACAGGTGGCTCCGAAGAGTTTTATAATGAGCTTTTAATTAAAGTTTCGGATTCAAAAGAAACATTGTTTGAAGGACAAATAAAAGATTTTGATAAATTGAAAGCTAGAAAACTTCAAAATGGGCATTCAGAAGAACTATTTTTTAATGTTAAGATTCCTAGTGAATTGGGAAATGAATTTCAAGGTTTAACTAGTAAATTTCAGTTTAAATTCTATGTGGAAGGTACTCTAGGTGGCACACTTCCGGTAGACAACAAACTTCCAACCACAGGTTCTGATATGTTCAACCTTTTAGCAACAGGTGCAGCTTTAATTTTAGTGGGTTTTATCTTATTTGCTTATTTGAAAAGAAGAAAAATAGATACGAAACGCACGTAATTTGACCTTGATTGGATAAAAAGATGAAAATCAAGGTCTACTTTGTGCACCTAATGTTCATTATTAAGAACAAAAAAATCCATTATACAAACATTCAAGCGAGGTTCACTATGAAACACTTATTCATTTTTCTAGCAGCCCTAAATCTATTAGATGCATTTATCACTCATTTTGGTATTCTAGGCGGCCATATATCGGAAGCTAATCCGTTAATGTACACCATATACGAAATCCATCCGCACTTATTTTTACTTATTAAAGCAATGCTTTCTTTATGTTTGATTTCACTTTATTTTATCATTCTTTTTCCAGTTAACCGATTAATTCGTTCTTTATCCTATGTAGCCACAGCTTTATACGCATATGTTTTTATCCTCCATGGCTATTGGATTACTCAAATTTTCTAAATGGGAGGAGTACTTATGTATACAAAAACCTGTCCAAGATGTTATCGACCATCTTTTAGCAGCAGTAAGCTTGGTGAATGGAATTGCCCAATTTGTAACCATAATCTCACAACATTTCGTGCCAGCGATGCTGGTGAAGCATACCCTTCATCTATACAGAAAAAATACCCAATTCTCCAACAATCTGAATCCCACAGTAATTCAACATTCGATACATACATATAAAAATAAAAAATGCTTCAGGCAACCGATGTGCCGAAGCATTTTCTATTTATTATCCATTTTCCACTTATTAAATTCTAAGAATGATCGAAATTCCTCTTTGGAAACTCCTGATTTCATTGCCTCGCGAACAAGTCTAGTCCATTCTGAATCAAGTTCTACACTTTCAGGTTCTGTTTGTTCATGGAGTAATTCGTTGACCGTTACTCCTAATACTGTAGATATCTTTTCAAGAAATTGGATAGAAGGGTTTGATTGGAGATTCCGTTCGATAGAGCTCAAGTATGATTTGGCAACTCCTGCGCGATCTGCTAGTTCAGATAGAGATAATTGTTTTTGCAAACGAAATGTTTTAATACGTTGACCAATCATTCTTTCTCACCTTCCTTCATATACCTATTATAGCATATAACGAAGAAAATGTTTTATAATAAGAACACAAAAAACTGAAAAATAAAAGAACAACCCGTTGTCACCGAGTTCCCTAGCATCCTTATGTTTCCAATCCGTAGCTTCAATATTATTATTTGTATAGATAAGGTCCGTTATGCTGGTTTACTTTGGAGGAAAGCTTGAATATCCTGGACGCTCATTCCCATCTCCACTGCTTCTAAAATAAGGTCGATCCAATCTTGATCCAATTGCTCATCTTTGTTTTGTACTTCATTTACCATTTCGTTTCCTCCCAAAATACAATTAGTATTCCAGGCAGTCCAGCCGTCTTAATTGTTACGTCCAATCTTAGACCTGTGACTTTGCGTCCCTATTTTTCAATAGGTTTGCCTTTATCTGTTCGAACCTAAGCCGTCTACCTAAAACGATAGTCCCTTATGTATAGAACCTTTGTATTACATTTAGAAGTATAAAACATGAAATTCAAACTTTCTGTAAAAATATGTCGATGTCAAAATATTTATAAAAGACAAATAATAGTTCGTCCGTCCAATCGAACTTTGGCTGTTTCTTACTATTTGTGTAGAATAAACTCGAAAGATAGGGATTTAGACCTACGAAATGTAAACTTGGTGGAGGGGGAAGTTAATACATAGTGGTATTTAAACACGTTTTTTTGTAAAATTACCATAAAAATGTAAGGTATTTGTCGAACGATTTTCTATAAAATACCCTCACAAAAATATAAACCTACCCTCGGAGGTGAGGATAGGCCAATTTTACATCGTGTTTTGACAAAGATAAAACAACCCACCATTGATTATTTCGACAAGAACTTTCGGTTCGTATTGCTCTTTGAGTGCTTCTTTTTCAATTTCGTAGCTTTCTGGTTTTTCGTCGATTCCCTCATAAAAGGAATCTAACAAAGCTAAATCTTCGTCCCAGCGTCTTCTTGCTTCATCTGCCCAAGAGTGGTCCTGGGTTTCAACATACCCTCTCACATATTGCTGGAGACGGTTAATGCCACTTTGTGGTTTAACAAGAGGTGACATTGTATAGGTGTGATCAGGTATTTTCGGAGTAAGAGGCAACTTTTCAACCTTTTCTTGAAAATCTTCAACAATGATTCCATTAATAAGCTGCAATCCAAGTGACATCAACACATCGCGCTTGCGGTCACTTTTATATGATACTTTTATATTCAACCCGAGCCAAGGATAAAGAGGGGTGTTCCCTTGTGCACCGGGTGGTGATTGTTGATACAAGCGTATATAGCTTGCGAGCTTTTTTGTTGATTCAAAGATTTGATGTAAACGGGGGGCACCAAAATGGATAAAGTCCCCCTTGACATTATCAGGTGTTTGGTCCCGATCCGTAATTAATGTAAGTTTCATCGGATTCGGTTCTCCGCCAGTTTTTTCAACATATGTCCAATAAAAGGGGCGGTTCATAAGTTGCTTATCTAAATCAATCGTTAGTTGTACGGTCATATACCCGGGATGACGTTCAAGAATTTCACAATGGTTCGAAACAAAATAATTCTCGAGAAAGTTAACTATTTCCTGTTGCTGCACGCTGCTCACCACCATTTTGTTCTTCAAAGCTTATGATAGAAGTTAAATTTTCCATCTTAATTTTCATTTCACCCTCACTGCGCGAACGAAGCATGATGTCCTGAATATGGTCTTCAATGTTTCCAAGATCCAATCTTGTTAAGATATCATCCAATTGTCCAATGACACGTTCAAACAGATTAATTTTTTCATATAATAGCTTTAAAATATGCTCTTCGACCGTATTCTTTGTTGCGAAATTATAAATATGAACATCCTTTTCCTGACCTAGGCGGTGAATACGGCCAATCCGTTGCTCAAGCCTCATTGGATTCCAAGGGAGGTCATAATTGATTATATGGTTACAGAATTGTAGGTTAATTCCTTCACCACCAGCTTCTGTTGCAATCAACACCTGGAACTTTCCTTTAAACAACTCTCTCATCCAATCCTTTTTCCCGCGTTTAAATCCACCTCTAAAAGGAACAGATGAAATTCCATTTTGTTGCAGGAACCATTGTAAATACACTTGGGTTGCACGGTATTCGGTGAAAATGATGACTTTATCATCGATTTGCTTGATTAATTCAACCGCTTTTTCAGCCTTAGAATTTTGGGTAACCAGTTCAACCTTTTTCATCAGACCCATTACCATATCCTCAGGAACCGCACTACTTCCGTCTTCGTTCTTTTTCTCAAGCATTTTTTTTAACGTAAAGTAGACAGCCTCTCGACTACTACAAGCCTCTCTTTGTAAGGTTAAGATCGAGAACATACTGGATGCAAAGCCTGAAAAGCTAGACCGATAGGCCGAAATCGCATTATATAGTTCCTGTTCCGTCTCAGAAAATTCGATTGGCACTGTTTCTACCTTGCGTTTTGTCCATTCAATACCCGTATCATCACGGCGATTTCGAATCATTACCTTATTCACTAATTCTTTCAAATGCTCATGGTCTTCGATCGAACGACTTTTCTTTCCGAACGATTCCTCAAAATTCTCCTGATTCCCTAAGTGCCCAGGTTTCAGTAATGACACCAGATTAAAAATTTCATCGATACGGTTTTGAATCGGAGTAGCCGTTAATAGTAAACAAAACTTCTTTTTCAGGTTTTGAACAAATTCATAGTTTTTGGTTTTGTTGTTTTTGAGCTTGTGAGCCTCATCGATAATGATTAAATCATAATCCTGTTCATACACAATTTCACGATGTGGACTTCTTTTTGCTGTATCAATTGACGAAACAATGACATCATATTGCTCCCACATATAGCTCTTTTTTTGCTGAACCGCTGGAATATAAAACTTTTGATTTAATTCCGAAGCCCATTGTGACACAAGGGATGCCGGCACAAGGATCAATACCTTCTTCACCAGTCCACGAATCATGTATTCTTTCAAAATGAGGCCAGCCTCTATCGTTTTTCCAAGCCCAACTTCATCAGCTAAAATGGCTTTTCCGTTCATTTTTTCTACCACTTGCTTTGCAACTTCAAGTTGATGTGGTAGTGGTGTTAACTGTGGTAAATGCTTAGGAGCCTGAAGTCCTTCGAATTCAGGTATCGACTGGTGTTTTTCTACTTCATATGCAAGTTTATATAACTCCCAGTTCGCCCAAGGACCGTCATCGTCAATTCGTTGCAGAAAGTCACCTTGCCACGACTGATCAAATTCAAAATCGACATTCATAAAATACAGTCCTTTCTTAGTTGAGATATATAATATAGAAGAAAGTAAGGTTTTTCTTAAAATCCGAACGTTTTTCCGAAAAAATAAATTAATGTTAAGAAAATAAGTTATTGCCCAAATCTCTAGATGATGGTAGGATGAAGGTAGTTCGAAAACGCTTCTCTACGCTATTCAGTAGGGGTTAGCAAATTAAATTAAATGATAAAATAAGAGCTTTTGGGCTTGGACATGATAAAATTTCCATAGTCGTTTCGTTAGTATTACCAAAAAAATGAAAAATATGAAGACCGCGAATGAGAACAAGGGGAGAGACTACATTTTTGTAGCGCCGAAGGAGCAAGCAAGCCGATTGTGAATCTCTCAGGCAAAAAGACTCTTGTTTGACGCAACTCTGGAGAGAGCCGATAATTTCAGGGCATTAAAAGCAAGAAGGTCGAGGAAGTGAAGTTTTGAGGACCGGAGCGTATTAAACAATACGTGAGGACCGGAAAAACGAACTGACGAAGAGATTCGCCGCTATAATGACCTGAATGGCCACCAAAGGGGCAAACCTTATTGACCATCAATTAGGTAAACTTTCAGGTGCAAGGACAGAGACTTCACAATGCTGTGGAGTTTATCTGTCCTTTTTTGCATTTTCAGAATCTTTTGGTTTTGGTGCGATAACCCAAGTAGCTTACTAAAACGATCAATGTTAAGGAGGAATTCGGTTGTCTGAATTAAAACGAACACCATTATTTGATGAATATCAAAAGCATGGCGCCAAAACAATTGATTTTGGTGGATGGGATCTTCCAGTCCAATTTTCTAGTATTAAAGAGGAACATGAAGCAGTTCGTACTAAAGCAGGTCTTTTTGATGTTTCACATATGGGTGAAATTGATGTGAAAGGAAAGGACAGCTTAGCTTTTCTCCAAAAAATGATGACAAATGATGTTTCACTATTAAAAGATGGCGCAACACAATATACAGCAATGTGCTATGAAAACGGTGGAACGGTTGATGACCTACTAATCTATAAAAAATCTGATGACCACTACTTACTTGTTGTAAATGCATCAAATACTGACAAAGATTTTGATTGGCTGAAACAGCATGTCTTTGGTGATGTGGAAGTCGTAAACATCTCGAATGAAATCGGACAAATAGCAATTCAAGGGCCGCTAGCAGAAGTAGTTTTACAAAAGATATCAAACACAGATTTAAGTGAAATCAAGTTTTTTAAATTCCAAGACGATGTCGAAATCGCTGGAAAGAAAACACTAGTTTCTAGAACAGGTTACACAGGAGAAGATGGTTTTGAAGTCTATTGCCAAGCTGAAGACACAGCTGACCTATGGAATTCCATTTTAGAAGCTGGAGAACCTGAAGGTGTTTTACCATGTGGACTAGGTGCACGTGATACATTACGATTTGAAGCAAATCTTGCCCTTTATGGACAAGAACTTTCAAAGGATATCACGCCAATCGAAGCAGGAATCGGATTTGCGGTTAAGCCGAATAAAGAGGCCGATTTTATTGGTAAAGAAGTGTTAAAACAGCAAAAAGCAGAAGGCGCTCCGCGTAAAATCGTAGGAATTGAAATGATTGACAAAGGAATTCCTCGTCATGGCTATGAAGTATATCTTGAAGATGAGCAAGTGGGTGAAGTTACAACTGGGACTCAATCGCCAACTCTTCAGAAAAATATCGGTTTAGTTCTTATTAAATCAGAGCATGCCGAACTAGGAAAAGAAGTCGAAGTTCAAGTTCGTAAAAAACGCCTTAAAGCAGTAATAGTTGCAACACCATTTTATAAGCGACCAAAAAAATAAATGGATAATTGGGAAAGGGGTACATCAATGAAACATCGTTATTTACCAATGACGGAACAAGATAAAAACGAAATGCTTCAGTCAATCGGCGTATCTACAGTCGATGAGCTTTTTAATGATATTCCAGAAAGTGTTCGATTTAAAGGCGAATACAACATTAAGAAGGCAAAATCAGAGTCAAGTTTAATGAAGGAACTCTTTGCACTTGCAGCAAAAAATGCTGATTTACGCCACAATGCTTCCTTCTTAGGTGCAGGTGTGTATGATCACTACATGCCAGTAATTGTGGATCATGTTCTTTCACGTTCAGAATTTTATACAGCTTATACACCATACCAGCCTGAGATTTCTCAAGGTGAGCTACAAGCGATTTTTGAATTCCAAACAATGATCTGTGAGCTAACTGGAATGGACGTAGCAAACTCTTCTATGTATGACGGTGGAACTTCACTCGCAGAAGCAGCGATGTTAGCTTCTGGTAGTACAAGAAATAAAAAGGTTTTGGTTTCACAGGGAGTACACCCAGAATCTAGATTAGTTCTTGAAACATATGCAAAGGGTCAATACATTGAGGTTGTTGAAGTCCCAACAAAGAACGGTGTTACTGACGTTGAAGCATTGAACGCTCTAATGGATAACGATGTAGCTTGTGTCATTGTTCAATATCCAAATTTCTTTGGTCAAATTGAACCATTAAAAGAAATTGAAGCAGTTGCTCATACAGGTAAAAGTATGTTCGTTGTTTCAAGCAACCCATTAGCACTTGGAGCATTAACACCTCCTGGAAAGCTTGGAGCTGATATCGTGGTTGGGGATGCACAGCCATTTGGTATCCCAGCTGCATTTGGTGGACCACACTGTGGATATTTTGCAGTAACATCAAAACTTATGCGTAAAGTACCTGGCCGTCTAGTTGGTCAAACAGTAGACGAACAAGGAAAACGCGGCTTTGTATTAACACTTCAAGCACGTGAACAACATATTCGTCGTGACAAAGCTACTTCAAATATTTGTTCGAACCAAGCTCTTAACGCATTAGCAGCATCGGTTGCGATGACAGCACTAGGCAAAAAAGGTGTAAAAGAGATTTCAACACAAAACATTCAAAAAGCCTATTATGCTAAACAACAATTTGCAGCGAATGGTTTTGAAATTGCATTTGAAGGGCCATTCTTCAATGAATTTGTTGTAAAAGTAGGTAAATCAGTTAAAGAAGCGAATGCTCGTTTATTAGAAAATGGAATTATCGGTGGATATGATTTAGGTCGTGACTACCCAGAGTTAGAGGGTCATATGTTAGTAGCAGTTACTGAGCTTCGTACAAAAGAAGAGATTGATACTTTTGTAAAAGAATTGGGGGATAGCCATGAATAAGCAAGATCAACCATTAATTTTTGAACTATCTAAGCCAGGCCGAATTGGTTATAGTTTGCCAGATTTAGACGTACCTGAAATCAACATTGATGAAGTTATCCCTAGTGACTATCTTCGAGTAGAGGAGCCAGAACTACCGGAAGTATCAGAATTAGATATCATGCGTCACTATACAGCATTGTCCAAGCGTAACCACGGGGTGGACTCAGGATTTTATCCATTAGGTTCATGTACAATGAAATACAATCCGAAAATAAATGAAAATGTAGCTCGCTACAATGGATTTGCTCACATCCATCCATTACAAGATGAAAGTACTGTCCAAGGTGCAATGGAATTAATGTATGACCTGCAAGAACACCTAAAAGAAATCACTGGAATGGATGAAGTTACCCTTCAACCAGCGGCAGGTGCACATGGTGAGTGGACTGGATTAATGATGATTCGTGCGTACCATGAAGCAAACAACGATTCAGCTCGTACAAAAGTAATTGTACCAGACTCTGCACACGGTACAAACCCTGCATCTGCAACAGTTGCAGGCTTTGAAACCATTACAGTAAAATCCAATGAAGATGGACTAGTTGATTTAGAGGATTTACGTCGTGTAGTTGGACCAGACACTGCGGCATTAATGTTAACAAACCCTAATACATTAGGTCTATTTGAAGAAAATATTCTTGAAATGACAGAAATCATTCACTCTGCCGGTGGTAAAGTATACTATGACGGCGCAAACCTAAATGCGGTATTAAGTAAGGCGCGCCCTGGAGATATGGGATTTGACGTGGTTCACTTAAACCTACACAAAACCTTTACAGGACCTCATGGCGGTGGGGGACCAGGTTCAGGCCCAGTTGGTGTGAAGGAAGATCTAATAGCTTACCTTCCAAAACCAGTACTCGTTAAAACAGAAGAAGGCTATCAATTTGATCACAACCGTCCACATTCAATTGGACGCGTAAAACCATACTATGGAAACTTCGGTATCAATGTTCGTGCATATACCTACATTCGTTCAATGGGGCCAGATGGACTTAAAGCTGTAACTGAAAATGCGGTTATCAATGCAAACTACATGATGCGTCGTCTAGAACCATATTTTGACCTACCATATGATAGACATTGTAAACATGAATTTGTCATTTCAGGTAGACGTCAAAAGAAATTGGGTGTTCGTACATTAGATATTGCAAAACGATTACTTGATTTTGGTTATCACCCACCAACTATCTACTTCCCATTAAATGTTGAGGAATGTATGATGATTGAACCAACGGAAACAGAATCTAAAGAAACACTAGATGACTTCATCGAAGCTATGATTCAAATTGCAAAAGAAGCAGAAGAGAATCCAGAAATCGTTCAAGAAGCACCGCATACAACAGTCGTAAGTCGACTTGATGAAACTTTAGCAGCTAGAAAACCAGTGTTACGATATCAAAAACAATAAGTATATATAGAAGAGACTCGTCCTAATTTGGATGAGTCTCTTCTTTTACCATAAATTACCGTGGTATAAACTATTGAAAAATATACGGAGGGCTGATAATATAAGTTAAGTCATCACGACAACGTGATTGATTGAGTCACAACTAATAAAGAAGAAAAAACTTCTTTAAAAAGTTGTTGACATGAAATGTTGTTAGATGATATATTGTTAAAGTCGCTTTTGAGCGGCGGTGAAAAAGTTCTTTGAAAACTGAACACA
>NZ_NSEA01000030.1 GCF_002734285.1 Fredinandcohnia onubensis
TCATGTTTATATTCATTCCTTTCGCTTCGCTCAAGGCACAAAACGCAATGAAACAAGTTTATCTTGAGCGTTAGTTTGGCAAATCTATAGCCATAGGGATATCAATTAACTACAAATCACGCGGAGGTGAGTGGGCTGCTCCAGTTGTGGAGTGACCGCATGTTTATATGTGTAGATTGCCTTTCCAAGCACAAATAAGTGTGACTTCGAGCACGCAGACTTATCTTTGTATAAACATTACTCGTTTATTGCTGGGCAATCAGTCAATGTTGTCTATCCCTATAATTCTAGTAAAGGAGAATTTCCCTATGGCTTTAAAAATTGTTTATCCAATTTGTTGTGGAATTGATGTCCACAAAACCTTTGTTGTGGCTTGCATTGCTTCCACAATTAAAGGAGTCACTACTTACAAACGCCATCGCTTTTCTACCTATACAAAAGGATTGATTGAGCTGTCACAATGGCTTTGTGAAAACAAATGTAAGGATGTCTGTATGGAATCTACCGGGAAATACTGGATTCCCGTGTTTAATGTACTTGAAGATTCCTGTAACATCACTTTGGCACATCCTAAATACGTCAAGGCTATCCGTGGTAAAAAAACAGATAAAAAAGATGCCAAATGGATTGCGGATTTATTTAAGCATGATCTAGTAGCTGGAAGCTTTATGCCTCCACTTAAAATTAGGCAACTTCGTGACCTAATGCGTTACCGCTTTAAAATAACTAATTTTATGTCTAGTGAAAAAAATCGTCTTCAAAATAGTTTAACCGTGTCTAATATTCAGCTTGGAAATATTGTTTCAGATACCTTCGGCAAAAGCTCAATGAACATTATTGAAAAGCTACTAGAAAATCCATTGGACACTTCTTTTGATTTAAAACCTTTAATTCATGGCTCCATGAAACATAAACTTCCTGAACTGGAGCTCGCTATTGACGGATACATTACTCCTGAACAAGCTGAAAAATTAAAGGTTATTAAACAACACTACGAAGACCTTGGGTCCCGTAAGGAGGACCTTGAAAAAATAATTCTTTCTCTTGCCGCGCCCTACACAGAAGAAATCAACTTAATCTTAACTGTTCCGTCCTTCAAAAACATCTTTTCCGCCATTGCCGTGGTTTCTGAAATAGGTGTTAATATGGACGTGTTTCCGACAGCGAAGCATTTATGTTCCTGGGCAGGACTTACTCCCACAAACAATGAGAGTGCCGGCAAGAAAAAGTCAGTAAGAATTTCGAGAGCAGGTTGCTACATAAAACCCCTTTTAGTACAGTGTGCTACTGCTGTAATCAAAAGTGAAAAACATCCCGAAATTCGAAACCGTTACTTAAAACTCAAGAAACGCCGTGGTCACAAACGAGCAATTATTGCAATTGCACGAATGCTTTTAACAGCTATCTACAATATTCTCAAAAAGAAAGAAGCATATAACGCTGAATTGTATAAAAAATCGGATGTTCTTCCAGTAACCCGTGAAATCACGATAGAACAAGCGATTTTACTAGCTAAACACCACGGCTATCGAGTCTTAGAGGCTTCTTAAGTTAAGAATTAATTTGATCAAAAATTTTTAAAAGTCGTCTTAAGATGGCTTATTTGTCGTGCTCTCAATTAAAATAGTGGTCAAACGAAGTTTTTCAGACTT
>NZ_NSEA01000031.1 GCF_002734285.1 Fredinandcohnia onubensis
TGATGTTAGACTAAAAAACGGACACTATAAATTGGGCACTTTCGTTATAATGAGTGACAAAGGCTAATTTAAAGGACGTGTCTTGTAATGGGAAAACACTTTGATCTTGAATATAAAATACAAGTAGCTCAGATGGTAGTGGAGGATGGAAAAAAGGCAACACAATTGGCAAAGGACCTTGATATCCCAATAGGAACCATTCGTAACTGGGTGGATGCCTACAAGAAAAAGAAGAAGCAAGCCTTTGTGGGAAGTGGCAATACCCCTCCTGAACAAAAGCCATATAGAGACTTAGAGAAAGAAAATTTAGAACTGAAACAGGAACTTGAAATATTAAAAAAAGCTTTGCACATCTTCAGCAAAAACCCCAAGTAATTTATGAATTTATAAGGGACTATAATGAAGGGCTCCCAATTGCGAAGATGTGCGAATTATTAGGGGTTTCATCAAGCGGATACTATGACTGGCTTAATCGGGAACCGAGCGAGCAGAAAAAGAAAAGGGAGTTTCTGACGAAGGAAATTAAAAGAGTCCATAAGGAGTCGCGGGAGATCTATGGTAGTCCGAAAATAACTAAGCAGCTAGGCAATGAGGGTATAGAGGTCTCAGAGCGTACTGTACAGAGGATTATGCAGGATGAGGGAATATCATCAAAGACCGCCAAGAAGTTTAAGGCCACCACCAATTCTAATCATAATCAGTTTATTTACCCGAACATTTTGAACCAAAATTTTACTACTGTCGCACCAGGTAAGGTGTGGGTTGCGGATATTACGTATATATGGACGAGAGAAGGGTTTCTTTATTTAGCTTCCATCATGGATTTATATTCCCGCAAAATCATTGGATTCCACATGGGAGATAGGCTTAAAAAAGAACTTGTGGGAACAGCCTTAGACAGAGCAATAAAGCACCAACCACCCCTAGAAGGTCTTATACACCATTCTGACCGAGGAAGCCAATATGCATCAAAGGATTATACCAATAAACTTAAAGAAAATGGAATTCAAATCAGCATGAGTGGTAAGGGAAACTGTTATGATAATGCGTGCATAGAGTCATTTCACAGTGTCATTAAGAAGGAACTAATCTATCAAACTACTTATCTTACAAGAGCTCAAGCAACAAAAGACATATTTGAATATATCACCTGTTTTTACAATTCGAAGCGTATACATTCAACTAATGGGTATCTGCCACCATTAGATTTTGAAAAAGCATATTTTCTAAAAAAACAAAGTGCTTGATTTAAACCTTTTCCTTAATGAATGGTGAGAGAGCACCAGTTCTCTCACCATTCATTAAGGCCACCAAGCGGAGCGCGGTAGGGATCTTTTAAAAAAATGACCAATTTAATTTGTCCGTTTTCTTGACAGAGGTACA
>NZ_NSEA01000032.1 GCF_002734285.1 Fredinandcohnia onubensis
TTTCAATGACTTTTCGGACAACCCCCATTTTGTTTTTTAAAGGATATGAAGTAATAAAGTTAATAAGATCCCAGTTAATCCGCCAAAAAATACCTCGATAGGTTTATGACCTAATAATTCCTTTAATTCCTTTCTCTTACTATCTTCATCAAGCTTTGGCCATAGTTTTGCATCCTCTGCAAACTTTTGAAAATCCGCAACAAGCTGATTGAGAACTGTCGCCTGTTCACCAGCATGTCTACGGACGCCAGAAGCATCGAACATAACAATGACAGCAAACACAGTTGATATAGCGAAGAAAGGGGAATCTACGCCTTGTTCTAGGGCAATACCAGTAGTTAAGGCAGTTACGGCTGCTGAATGGGAGCTGGGCATCCCACCTGTACTCGTAACCAACGACCAATCAACTTTTCTTGTTACAAAAAAATGTAGTGGGACTTTAACAAATTGTGCAAATCCTATTGCAGCAAGTGCGGCCCAGAGGGGGAAATTCGTAAAAAGCTCCATGTAAACTACTTCCTCTCGTTAACATCCATTTTTTCTATATTTTGTTTATATGTTCAAAAATTTTTCAGATCGTTATCTCATGTAAAACAGAGTTACTTTTATCATTATAAAAGAATTTGGTTGCGCCTGCAAAATGAAATATTCACAGATGGTTGGAGGATGAAATTTAGTGCCTCGAAGTTTATAATAAAAAGGTAAAATATATTGGAGGTGTAACAATGTTTAACGTTAAAAATGAAGTCCAAGTAATAGAAGCACATGAAGCATTACTAATAGGTCTTTTTTCAAAAAATCAAAAAACATCAGGTCTTGCAAAAGAATTAGATTTATTATTAGATGGACAAATTACAGAACTGTTAAAAGAAGGCGATATCCGGGCTGAACAAAATAAAGTTTCAAAAGTACATACATTAGGGAAGGCACCAATAAAAAGAGTTTATTTTTTAGGTCTTGGAAAAGAAGAAAAGCAAACACTTGAATCTCTCAGAGAGGCGTTCGGGAAAGCTGTTAAAACAATCTCTGAAGCCAAGGTTGAAAGCTTTGCAGTAGGGTTAGATTCCTTTGTAACTGAGGAATTAGATGCATTAGATGTTGCCCATGCGTTTGGAGAAGCCCTTGCATTGTCTACATATAAATTTGCAGATTACAAGCAAAAGCCAAATGCACCAGAAAAGAAAATTGAAGAAGTCGTTGTTTATTCTAGTGGCGATGCAGAAGAAATCCAAGCTAGTTTGACTGTCGGATATGCGTATGGACAAGGAACAAACTCTGCCAGAACCCTTGTGAATTTACCAGGAAATATGTTAACAGCTACCGATTTAGCAAATTATGCAGCAGAACTGGGAAAGAAATACGGATTCGAAGTGGAAATACTAGAAAAAGAGGATATGGAAAAGCTGGGAATGGGCGCCCTCTTAGCGGTGAATAAAGGTTCTGTAGAGCCTCCTAAAATGATCGTCCTTAAATATCAAGGGAAAGAGAACTGGGAAGATGTCATTGCACTAGTTGGAAAAGGAATTACCTTTGATACAGGTGGATACTCCATCAAGCCAAAAGATGGTATAGTAGGCATGAAATCAGATATGGGTGGAGCAGCTGCAGTTTTAGGAGCCATGGAGATCATCGGTGAACTAAGACCAGAAAAGAATGTTGTCGCTGTTATCCCATCAACAGATAATATGATTAGCGGTGACGCATTCAAGCCTGATGATGTAGTTACCTCTATGAATGGTAAAACGATTGAAATATTAAACACGGATGCAGAAGGTCGACTTGCATTAGCAGACGGTATTACCTATGCGAAGTTTCATGGAGCCTCTTATTTAGTAGATGTTGCGACATTAACAGGTGGAGTGATTGTCGCTTTAGGTAATGATATTACAGGTGCAATGACAAACAATGAATCCTTTTTCGAAGAGGTATTAGAAGCATCCATAGAAGCTGGTGAACCCATTTGGCGTCTGCCGATCACAGAAAATCATAAGAAGCGTGTTCGAAAAAGCCAGGTTGCCGATTTAAATAATTCACCTGGTCGGGATGGTCATGCGATTTTTGCAGGCACGTTCATAGGTGAATTCGCAGAAGATACACCATGGGTACATCTAGATATCGCGGGAACAGCAACGACTACTTCAGCTCATAATCTAGGTCCAGCCGGTGCAACAGGGGTAATGGTCCGTACACTCGCAACCCTAGTAGAGCGCTTTGGTGAAATAGAAGAATAAATGATTGAGAAGTCTACCTAACGGGTAGGCTTTTTTTATAGAA
Organism: Fredinandcohnia onubensis; assembly: GCF_002734285.1. Classification (GTDB taxonomy): domain Bacteria; phylum Bacillota; class Bacilli; order Bacillales; family Bacillaceae_L; genus Ferdinandcohnia; species Ferdinandcohnia onubensis_A. The sequence goes on from NZ_NSEA01000032.1 coordinate 2,275, forward strand.
TGAAATATCACCAAATCACATATCGCGAACCGCTATAGGGGAATATGTCCGTGTATCGCAATGATATATGGTATATCGCTAGCCGCTATATCGGAATCTCCGTGTATCGCAACCCGATATGTGGTATATAGTAAACCGCGTAATCGATATATCCGTGTATCGCAAAACGATATGTGCTATACCGCAAGCCGCGTAATCGGTATATCCCTTGATTGAAAAACGATAAATGGTATACCGCAAACGGCTTTATCGGTATATCTCTATATCGCAAAACGATAAAAGCTATACCGCAAACGGCTTAATCGGTATATCTGTGTATCGCAAAACGATATGTGCTATAACGCAAATTGCGTAATCGATATATCCATATATCGCGAAACGATATGATGTATATCGCAAGTCCGCTTATTTCAGTTACCCGTACGGAATCACAAACCCCCAGCAAATCGCATTGCATCAGAATCTCTGCCAACTTCTCTAAAAAAATACCATTGACGATTTCTACTATCATATGTTATTTTAGTTTAGTGTTTTAGTTCTCTACCAATTTAGCAAACTAAAGTATTCTAAAAATAATAACCATACTAGAAGGAGTTTTCACCATGAATGCAGTTGTCATAGCAGTTCTTGTCATGCTAATTCTAAGCTTATTCCGTATAAATGTTGTTGTAGCTCTTGCCGTAGGGGCAATTGTTGGGGGACTTACAGGTGGTCTAAATATAGCAACAACAGTGTCCACATTCACAGAAGGCTTAGGTGGAAATGCTACAGTCGCATTAAGTTATGCACTACTTGGTAGTTTTGCAGTAGCTATTTCAAAAACAGGATTACCAGATGCGATGGTAGACCTTGCCATCAAACTTGTAGGGAAGCAAGGGGATAGCAAACGTAAAACCTATTCCAAGGTTCTAATCATTTTAATTATTTTAGCAATTTCTATTTCATCACAAAACTTAGTACCTGTTCATATTGCTTTTATTCCTATTTTAATACCACCTTTATTAAAGGTTTTTAATGAACTCGAAATTGATCGTCGACTTATCGCAACCGTTATTACTTTCGGTTTAACAGCTCCATACATTGCGCTACCAGTTGGATTTGGTGAGATTTTCCACGGACTTCTACAGCAGTATATGCTAGATAGTGGATTAGAAGTGGCGAAACGAGATATCCCAATTGCCATGTTGATTCCAACTGCAGGGATGGTTGTTGGTTTACTTATTGCAGTTCTTTTTTCATACCGTAAGCCAAAACAATATAAAACGATTGAAATTGCAAATGAGTCAGGTTCAGATGTAACCACAACATATACGAAAAAGAGCCTTAGCTTCGCAACACTTGCTGTACTTGTTACTTTAGGAATACAGTTAACACTGTCACAAGTATTTGATGTGGATGGCATGATTTTTGGAGCATTAGCCGGAATAGCTGTTCTTTATTTCAGTGGCTCAATGAAAGTAAGTCAAGCTGACGAAGTCATAACTAGTGGTATGAAAATGATGGCTTTCATTGGTTTCGTTATGATCACAGCTTCTGGGTTTGCATCTGTGATTAAAGAAACAGGGCATGTTGAGGCACTCGTTACACAATCAGCGGATTTAATCGGTGGGAATTTATCACTTGCTGCGTTAATGATGTTAATTGTAGGTCTTTTGATTACCTTAGGTATTGGTTCATCATTTTCAACGATTCCAATCATCGCAACTATTTTTGTTCCATTATGTATGGAAGTTGGATTTAGCCCAATGGCAACAATTGCACTTGTTGGTACTGCGGCAGCTCTAGGGGACGCTGGGTCACCTGCATCAGATAGTACGCTAGGTCCAACCGCTGGATTGAACGTTGATGGTCAGCATAATCATATTTGGGACACTTGTGTACCAACATTTATACACTATAATATTCCACTTATTATTTTCGGCTGGATTGCAGCGATTATCTTATAAAAATTTACCCCCACGAACGTTCGTGGGGGTATTTCACTTATTTTGATAGATTTGTTGAAGAAGGATTCAATGAATTTCTAGTAACTGCTCGATAAATTCTTGGTGAAATAAGTGCTGCGAAGATGGTAAAAGCAAGGTCCTTTACAATAAACCAAGCCATCACACCCCAAGCTGCTCCATAGCTCATTTTAACCTCTAACCAAAAATTTAAAGCAAAGTACATATAGTTTGTGCCAATGAAATAGTTCATAAAAAGACCAACAAATGCGGCAATCATGAACGTTTTTAAGGTTGGATTTCCCTTAGCATGCTCAACGATCTTTCCTGCGAAATAAGCTGTTGCAATGAACGATAAAATAAATCCACCCGTACCTCCGATGAGTGGCGCTAGCCCTGCTTCGAATCCTGAAAAAACAGGTGCTCCAGCAATTCCAATTAACATATACACAGTCATAGAGATCGCACCTAATCGACTTCCGAGTAGGAGACCAGCCAATACAGCAAAAAAGGTTTGCATAGTTAATGGTACAGCCGCAACCTGTAAAAACGGTACCATTGAGGTAATATTTGCACCAATCGCCATAAGCGCTGCAAACATCCCGACATATGTAATTTCGATTGCACGAATGCGTGGTTTTGATATTGCTGTCATTATGTGTTAACCTCCGTGTTTTTTAGTTAACAAAATCGTAAAACAAGATTCAGTATATGTCAACAGAAAATATAAGAAGTTAACAAATAAAAAGTGAAGTCATAGGAATGCGAACACATTGATAAAATATATGTAGATGCGATACTTCAAATCATCTTTAATTGTTATACTTAGAAAATTTTTTTACCGTCCAATGTAAGAAAAAAGTGTCAAAAGGGATGTCCTTTAAATATAATGCCCATATCCGAAAATGTTGGGAGCGGTCGGAAATGAGTATTGGAATTGTATTAATGGGCCTTTTTGTCGGTTTTTTGGTCGGACTAACAGGTGTTGGTGGAGCGGCATTATTAACCCCATTCTTAATCTTAATTGGTGTTAATCCACTAATTGCAGTTGGAACAGACTTTGTCTATAACTCAATTACGAAATTCTTTGGATCTGTACAGCATTTTCGGCAGAAAACAATTAATTTTAAGCTAGTAAAATATTTAGCTATAGGCAGTGTTCCAAGTGCAATCCTAGCTGTTACTACTTTGCATTTTGTTGGAGGAGATAAACTTTTACAAGGGGAAATAGTGAAGCATGCCCTTGGATATGTACTTATGATGGTTGCCGTTGCGACCGTAATAAAAACCTTGTTCAGTTCTCGTTTCACAAGTAGCTCCTATAGTATCAAACCTATTGAAGATAAAGCAAAAGCAACCATTCTTTTAGGTGCCATCCTTGGTTTTATAGTTGGGTTAACCTCAGTTGGTTCTGGATCGCTATTTGCCCTTGCTATGCTACTATTTTATCAATTGCGTGCTTCGGAATTAGTTGGCACAGACATCGCACATGCGTTTATTTTAGTCACGGTAAGTAGTTTTTTTCACTTAGGTTTTGGAAACGTTGATTTTCTGTTGGTTGCAAATTTACTTTGTGGTTCAATTCCAGGTGTCATTATTGGAAGCTCCTTGTCTGCAAAGGTTCCTATGAAACCATTGCAAACCGTTATCGGTGTCATCATTTTTATAAGTGGTTTGAAACTAATTTATTAAATCAAAAATGTGAATAAATTGCTAACTATATTGCCTTAGTGTAAAATTACACTAAGGCTTTTATGTGTACTAAAAAAAAATAGCGTTAATTTTGAAATAGGTGATTAACATGGATAAAGAACAATTAACGAAATTGCTTTCTGAAAAATTGAAGCTTATCCGGATTGAAAAAGGATATACACAAGATAAAATGGCAGAAATCTTGGGGATATCCAAGAAGACGTTGGTGCAAATTGAAAAAGGAAGAATTCAAGCCGGTTGGACATGTGTTGTCGCAGTTTGCGCATTATTTCGAGATAGTGAAATTATTCAAACAACGTTAGGTGGAGATCCTGTTGATGTCATTGAAATCGTTGGACGCAATGGGATTGACCGGGCTAAGGAACGTACATTGGGCGGTAAGCTTTGGTGGAAGGATCTTCAGAGGGGGGGAAAGTTTCGTCTTCAACAAAATGTGATTAGCCAGCATTATCGTATTTTGGACGAAGCTAATTTTCGATGGTATTCTTCGTTTGATAAAGAGGAAGCTTACAACAGACTGGTAGAACTTTCAACTGAATCCATTTAAAAAACGGGGCAAATTACTTAGCCCCATTTTTCTTTTTCTTTGCAGTTTTACTCTTCGAATACGTAGATGAAGTTAAGTTGTTGTTTACTGCTGCTTCTTCGTTAAGTCGTTCTTTATTAGCCATTTAACTTCCTCCATGTCATTCATTAATGCTCGATGGAAAAATCATCGTAGCGTTCATTTAGGTATTCATTTTCGCCTGTTGCAAAATTTATATTTCGAAGATCAAGCTCTGGATCAAGCTGATTGACAAGCTGTTCTTCTTTGCTTTGTGTTAGTCTAAATATGTCTCTATCTCTGTCTTTCATTGATTTTGACCTCCTCGTATTTTATCATGTCCTAAACCGAATAAATTTCATTCTTAAAATAAAAAAAGAACGATAGGCAATTTTTTACCTTCGTTCCACAGCAGTCTATTCATTTTTACCGCCATCTTAATGCAATTGTTAATTGACTGGATTTAGTGCCACTTACACTTGCTTCTAAATGAAGATTTAAACCATCAGGATTATAGGTCGCTTTAACTTCGGACTTAATGCCTGTTGATTTTAACAGCCGATTGACTTCCTTATCATTTGATGCCTGTGCAGCAGCCATTACCTGTTTCGCAAATTCTTTTGAATCAGCTAATTTAGCAAGCATTATGCTTGCATCCATCATTAGTATTCTCATTTCTTCTGCAGATTCCTTAAATAACGTCGGGTCAACTTCCGGTAATTTTCGATAATATGGGGCTGGATAATACGTCCTTGGGTCAGGAAACACGGAATGTCTTGTGATGTTAGAATAATATCCTGGATACAAAACCGTCCTTGGTGGTCCTTGATGCCCATAGATAAATGGATGATAGTACAACTCTAGACCTCCCTTATCAAAATTCCCTTACAATATATGTTCATTTTTTGATAAGGTGCGTTTTACCCTTGCCTTCCGGTTTTACTTCCATTCAATACCCAACATCTTCAACACAATTCCTTCCCATCTATTCCAAGGAAGAACATTCTTAAGAAATATAGAGGTTCTTACTCCTTTTCCCACAGGGTAGCGAAGTTTGGACAAGGAACCCTTTAGGGCGAGCTTTACAATGAACTGTGCAACAATAATCGGGTCTTCATATGAAGTTTGGCCTTTTTCTAGTCTTGCTACGATTTTCTTCATCATATGACGATAGGGAGATGTGGGTTGCATCGATTGTTCCGCAATCTTTGTTCCACTGCTCCAAATATTCGTTTGGAATGAGCCAGGTTCAATTAGGGCAACGTCTATACCAAAAGGTCTTACTTCTAGTTGTAATGATTCACACCAGCCCTCTAAGGCGAATTTAGAGGCAACATAAGGAGATAGACCTGGAAACCCAATTTGCCCACTAATACTGCTAAGATTGATGATCTTTCCCGAACCTTGGTGTCTCATAAATGGAAGAACAAGTTTTGTAACTTCGATTAACCCGAAAAAATTCGTTTCAAATTGGGCTTTGTATTCATTCAGCGAAATTTCCTCGATAAACCCGCCTGTTGCGTATCCGGCGTTGTTCAATAGGATATCAATTCTCCCTAGCTTATCTAAAGTTCCTTTAAAATCATATAAGGACTTGGCATCCGTCACATCCAATTGACAAAACAGAAGATTTTCTTCTAAAGTAGAATCATTTAACTTATGTAGTACATTTTTTTTCTTTTCTAAATCTCTCATCGTTGCTACAACAAAGTAGCCTTTTTTCAGAAATTCGATTGAACTTAAGAGCCCAAATCCACCTGAAGCACCGGTAATGATCACAATGGGTTTTTTCACATTTTTCTCTCCTTAAACCATTTAAAAAGGTTTCTAATATTATCCATTTAATCTTATAATAGAAGGAAGTGAGTATCTACAATTTAATATTTCAACCTGATAAGGCAGGGATAAGATGGATATAAATGAAATCGTGTCAATTATTCAAGAGCACGGATATATAGGACTTTATTTATGGTTGTGGGTGGGGGCATTTATCATTCCAATCCCTAATGAGGTCATTGTTTCAACAATTGGATTTTTTACTTCAGAGGATGTTTTCGTACCTTGGAGAATTTTTTTAGTTACATATGCAGGCATTCTAACAGCCGTCACTACCAGTTATATCTTTGGACGCTTTGCAGGACATGCGATGGTTGTTCTCCTAAATAAACAAAACAAAATGAGAAAAAAGATTGATCGTGGATTATCTCTTATTGAAAAATACAATACATTTGCGTTGGCTTTTTGTTATTTCGTACCAGGTTTTCGTATTCTCTTTCCGTTCTTATTCGGTTTTAGTAAATTATCCTTTGTTAAATTTGCAACTACGCTGTACACAGCTATATTTGTATGGGTTTCCATCATTTTTTCAGTTGGCTATTTTGCAGGGGAAGAGTTCATAGAGGGTTTTATTAAATATTACGATATTGTTATTGGTATAGCTGTTGCAGCATTGGTAGTATTTGTATTGGTTAAGATAAAAAAGACGCGAAAACTCCGTAAGCTTTCACATTGAGAGGATGTCCTAAAAATGAAAAAGCTATCTTTATTTCTAGTATTATTTATAATAGCTGGTTGTTCTGAGAAACAGCCACTTGATGAACCTGTAAAGGAAACTGTTTCAAACCCGACTATTATTGCGACTAACCTTACCATTCCATGGATGATAACCAAAACAGACGGAACCTTCCTTATCCCAGAACGTGTTGGGAGGTTGTCAGAAATTGAAGAAGCTACGGGGAAAGTAACGCAACAGCAGCTAAACCTTCAAAAAGAAATTGTACACGAAGGGGAAGGCGGCTTCCTGGGATTTACGCTTACACCTGATTATGAGAACACAAATCAGGCAATTCTGTATCATACATATATGGAAGACGGAGAAATTTTAAATCGCGTGATCCTTGTCGAAAGAAACGATTCAACCTGGAAAGAAGAGTCAGTATTACTTGAGGGAATCCCTGGTGGAAGAATTCATAATGGGGGTCGAATAAAAATTGGCCCAGATCAAAAACTTTATGTTACAGCAGGTGACGCAGGATTTCCGGAAAATTCCCAAAACAAAACAAGTCTAGCCGGCAAAATCCTCCGAATGAACCTAGATGGCTCTATCCCGAATGACAATCCTTTTCCTAACTCCTATGTCTATTCATATGGACATCGGAACCCTCAAGGGCTTGCATGGGATGAAAAAGGAAAATTATACAGCACAGAACATGGACAAAGTGCACATGATGAGATTAATTTGATAGAGCCGGGTAAGAACTACGGATGGCCTGTTATTGAGGGGGATGAGACGGAGACTGGAATGATAACACCGATTTATCACACTGGCGAGGATACATGGGCACCTTCTGGAATCGATTATGCAAATGGCAAGCTTTATATCGCCACGTTACGGGGATCGAAAGTGAGAAGTTATGATGTAGAGTCAGGTAGAATTGACACGATCCTTGATATCAATAGCCGAATGAGGGATGTGTACATAGAAGATAGTATCCTTTATACCATCACAAATAACACAGACGGACGCGGGAATCCAAAAGAAGATGATGACAAACTTCTTTCAATCCCATTATCAGGAATTCGGAAATAAACGAGAAAGAGGAGAAGAAGAATGGTAGAAAATTCGTTAATCAAGGTTTTGGGGATTACAATTGAAGAGGTGACACCTGAGCGAGTGACAGCGACTATGCCAGTTGATGAACGAACACGCCAGCCTTTTGGTGTTTTGCATGGTGGGGCATCTGTTGCGTTAGCGGAAACTGTTGCAAGTATAGGTACATACAATTTAGTAGATCGTGATACACAAGGTTGTGCAGGACTAGAAATTAATGCAAACCATATTCGTGCAAAAAGGGATGGTATCGTAAAAGCAATCGGCACTCCCCTCCATAAAGGAAAAACAACAATGGTTTGGGATGTGAAAATTGTGGATGAAGAAGATAACCTAATCTGCGTATCACGCTGCACCACAGCAATTATCAACATGAAAAAATGAAGCCAAAAAAAGCGAGGACCTCAAGTGTCCTCGCTTTCCTTTATTGACTCACTTTTTCTTTTTCCTTTGAATGATGCACCTTGTCTTTTAGGTCATCTTGGGAGCTTTTTTCCCAAAGTGGAACCTTTGTATTATAGGCAGCGCGGCTAATCAAATGTCCGGCAACTGGTGATGTCATAAAGAGAAAGACGAATCCCAGAATCAACCTCGCATTCATATAGCCTTCAATGAGCCAGAAATATAGAAACGTTCCAAGTAATATCGAAAGAACCCCTAATGTCCCACTTTTAGATACCGCATGGTTTCTTGTGTACACATCTGGTAAACGGAGAATTCCAATCGCACTTAATATGCTTAAAAGTGCTCCGAACAAAATAATGACTGCAAATAAAATCTTAAGCGTCTCGGTCATGTTCAATTACGACTCCTTTCTCAAGGAACTTCGAAAAGGCTACTGTTCCAACAAAGGCTACAATCGCAATCAAAAGAATAACCTCAAGGAATGAATTTGAGCGCAGAATGACTGAAATAATCGCGGTAATTCCAACTAAATTGACTCCTATTGCATCGAGTGCAATGACTTTGTCAGAAATCGAAGGACCCTTAATCACACGGTATAAATAAGCAATCGTTGAAACCGATAAGCAGACAAGTGAAATATTAAGTATAATCTCAAACATTATCGGCTCACCTCCATAATTGCTTTTTCAAATGTACTTTTAATAGAATCTATTGCCTCGTCCGCATCTTGTAAATCCATTGCGTGAACATAGATTATTTTTTTATCATCTGAAATATCCATTACTAATGTACCGGGTGTCAGCGTAATTAAATTTGAAAGCACCATGATTTCCCAGTCTTTTTCCACTTGAATCGGCAATGCGAAAATTCCAGGTTTGATATCAAGCTTTGGCTTTACTACTACCTTCATAATGGCATAATTTGATAGAACTAACTCTCTAAAGAAAATTATGATAAGTTTAATCACTGCCCACACATTATGGAGATAAAACCGGTGTGAGAACGAACGACGTAAAATAAAGATTAGAAAAAGACCAATCAAATATCCGCCAAAAAAGGCTCCAAAGTCATAAGAATTCGAGATAAACATCCACGAAACGGCAATGAAAATATTTAAAACCAATTGCAACAACATAACATCTACTCCTTTAAGACAGCTTGGACATAGATGGATGGGTCCGTTAAATCTTGAGCTGCTTGCGAGATATACGGATAGAACCATTCAGCACCAAATCCAAGTGCAATTGAGAGTGAAAGTAGAAGAGTGATTGGAAAAAGTAGTCCTTTTGTTGTTCCTTTTTCTTCTTCTTTCCTAAGCTTTGCTTCACCCCAGAAACCGTTAATGAAGATTTTCATTACCGAATAGAGGACTAGAAGACTTGAAATTAAAATTGCCGCAACCAGTGCATAATGTTCAGCTGCAAGGCTTCCTTTAACAATTAGAAGTTTGCCGATGAAACCACTAAATGGAGGAATACCTGCAAGTGAAATGGTTGCAATGAAGAACATCCAGCCTAAATATGGATGATGGTTGATTAAACCTCCCATTTTCTTCAAATTGCTTGTTCCAGTTATGACAATCATCGCCCCTGCTAATAGGAAGAGGGCAGCTTTGATAATCATGTCATGAATTAAATAGTAAATCGACCCAGTTAGTGATGTCGGTGTTAAGGTTGCAACACCTACTAAAATAACACCTACTGCAGTTAAAATATTGTAAATAATAATCTGCTTAACATCCCAGTAAGCAACAGCCCCAATAACACCTACTAGAATTGTAAATCCTGCAAGGATTCCGATTAAGGTATGAGTAAAACCTGTATCGTGATAGAAAATAATCGTAAATGTACGGATGATTGAATATACCCCAACCTTTGTTAATAAAGCCCCAAATAGAGCTGTAATCGGTGTAGGTGGAGCATTATAAGAACCAGGCAACCAGAAAAATAGCGGGAAGATTGCACCTTTTAACCCGAAAACGACTAAAAATAGGATTGAGATAACAGTCACAATACCTGGTTGTCCAAGTTCACTAATTTTTGCTGATAAATCTGCCATATTAACTGTTCCTGTTACTGCGTATAAATAGGCAACGGCAATAACAAAAAGGGCAGATGAAATCACATTTACCAAAATGTATTTAATTGATTCACGTAATTGTGGCTTTGTCCCACCATGAACAATTAGGACATAAGAAGCCATTAGCATGACCTCGAAAAATACGAATAGGTTGAAAAGATCTCCTGTTAAAAATGCACCTAGTACCCCAACCATTAGGAATTGTACCGCTGCATAGTAGAAGAAAGCTTCTCTTTCTTTCCCGATATTCTTGAATGAATAGATCGTACACGCTAAGACTACAATACTGCCTGTTGTAACGAGTAATGAAGCAAGCATATCGGCTACTAGTACAATTCCAAAAGGAGCGTCCCAGTTACCGAGGTTAAGTGTTTGAATCCCATTATGATAGACCTGATTGACAAGGCTCAAGGACACAATGACAGTTAGAATTGTTGAGAGTAAGCTGATAATTCTTGATGCTTTCGTATATTTATTTACAAAAATAAGTATGATTCCCGTCATGAGAGGAATCAATATTGGAAGGATTACAAAATTATTCATCGTTATCATTTCCCCTTAATTTATCCATGTTATCCGTTCCAAGCTCTTGATAGGAGCGATACGCAAGCACTAGGATAAACGATGTTACCCCAAAGCTAATTACGATCGCTGTTAAAATAAGGGCTTGTGGAAGTGGATCAACATAAGCCTTCGTACCTTCTACTAAAATAGGAGCAGCCCCCTGCTTTAACCCACCCATCGTTAAAATCAATAAATGGGCTCCATGACTTAGCAAACCTGTCCCAATAATGACACGAATAAGACTTTTTGAAAGCATTAAATATGTCGCTGCCGTAAACAAAATACCGATAACAATAGCCATTAAAATCTCCATTAATCATTCATCCTCCCCGATTGTTTGGATAATGGTCATGGTTACTCCTACAACAACTAAATAAACACCGGTATCAAATAATACAGCAGTGGCAAGTTCTGTTTTCCCGAAAATTGGTAAATCAAAGTAACCAAAAGTATGGGATAAGAAGGGTACATCGAATAAGAATGAACCCATTGCAGTTAAAGTTGCAATTAATAACCCAAGAGCCGCTACCTTTTTAAAGTCAAAAGGCAAGGCTTTTTTTACTGTTTTCATATCAAATGCTAAAAGGAGAAGGACGATTGCTGCAGCAGAAATCAGTCCACCGATAAATCCTCCTCCTGGAGTATTATGACCTGCAAAAAAGAGATTCAAGGAATAGGCAAGAATAATGAAAACAGTTATCTTTGTTGCTGTTTGTAGGATTAAATCATTTGTTTTCATCCTTCTTTCCTCCTTGTTAAACGTAATTTGATCATTGTAAATATACCGAGTGCTGCAATACCAAGCACGGTGATTTCAAACAATGTATCAAAGCCACGGAAGTCTACTAATATGACGTTAACTATATTTGTACCTCCGCCTTTTTTATAACTATTTTCTACAAAATAACTTGAGATAGAATCAATCAATCTTGTGCTATTTGCGGAAATCGCAAGCAAAGTAACGATTGTTCCAACCCCTAATGAAATAAGTAGGTTTGTAAGACGAAAACGCATTGGTTTTTCTTTTTTGTGTAGCTTTGGTAAGTGATAGAAACACAAAAGGAATAAGGAAACGGATACCGTTTCAATTACGAGCTGAGTCAACGCTAAATCAGGTGCGCGGAATAGCACAAAGAATAACGAAACTGAATATCCAACTGCACCCAATGCGATAATTGCCGTAAGTCTTGATTTGGCGAAAACAGTCGTCGCAACTCCACCTACAAGAACAAATGCAAGCACAGCTTCAAAAAGTCGAACTGGCGCAACATGTGTTAAATCAAAAGCAAATGCATTTTTGATTATAAGCGCACTTCCAATTGCTAAGATAAAGAACGCAAACATAATAACTAAATAGTCACGAATAACTCCAGTCATATAGAAGCGATTTATCTTTGATGCTGACCTCTCCATTCCAATAATTCCATTGTCGTAAAGATTGTTTAAAGTTAAACGCTTGGAAAAGACATTGTAAATGCCTGTCCATTTTGCAAGCGAAAGAAACATAATGGTTCCTAACACAATAACTCCAATTGACATATAGAGCGGTGCATTCCATCCGTGGAAATATTCAAAATGAACATGATAGTTTGAATCGCCATCGAGTAAGCTTGGAACGATGGATGCCACAGCTGGTTCAATTAAACTTGGAGCCAGAATGTTTGAAAATAAGCCAAAAATGATAACAAGTGAAGCTAAGATAATTGGCGAGATTAACATCCCAATTGGTGCTTCATGTGGTTTTTTATCCAGCTTTTCAAACTGAGCTTTTCCAGTAAAGGTTTTAAAGACTAGAATCATACTGTAAATGAACGTGAAGACACTAGCGACCCAACCGATGATAGGGAAAAGAATACCTAGTGTTTCCATATTGAAAATATCAAGTGTCGTTGCATTTACAATTGCTGTAAAGAACGCTTCTTTACTTAAGAAACCATTAAATGGTGGTAGACCTGCCATTGAAAAGGCGCCAATAACAGCCAATGTGAAGGTGATTGGCATCACGGTCATTAATCCACCAAGCTTGCGAATATCACGGGTACCTGTTTCATGGTCGACAATACCTACAACCATGAACAAACTTCCTTTAAATGTCGCGTGGTTAATTAAGTGGAAAATAGCTGCGACTATTGCAGCCAAATAAATATTGGTATCAAGATGATCATAATGAAGAGCTGCTGAACCAATTCCTAATAGGGACATAATCATCCCAAGTTGACTGACTGTTGAAAATGCAAGGATTCCTTTTAAATCTGTTTGTTTAACGGCACTAAATGAGCCCCAGAACAAGGTAATGATTCCAAAGGTTGAGATAATCCAAAACCATTCACTTGATCCAGCAAAAATAGGACTTAAGCGTGCAACTAAATAAATCCCTGCTTTTACCATTGTCGCTGAGTGAAGATACGCACTAACAGGTGTTGGTGCTTCCATTGCATCCGGTAACCAAATATGGAACGGAAATTGAGCTGATTTTGTAAAAGCACCTAATAAAATTAATAGCATTGCCGGAATGAATAGTGGATTTGATGGTAATCTATCCACTTGAGCAATCATCTCACGAATACTGAATGTATTCGTCATGAGTGATAGTAGAACGAATCCAGCTAACATGGATAAACCACCGAACACGGTGATTAACATTGATTTTAGTGCACCATACCTAGATTTTTCACGATTATGCCAGTATCCAATTAGTAGAAAAGAAGATAGACTAGTTAACTCCCAAAACGTATAAAGCATAATCACATTATCGGAGAGGACAACTCCAAGCATAGCTCCCATAAAACAGAGTAGGTACACATAAAAGTTATGTAGGGATTCCTTTTCTTTCGATAAGTAGTAGATAGAGTAGAGAACAACCAATGCTCCAATACCTGTAATCAGTAAGGCAAACAAGAGTCCTAATCCATCAATGTACGCAGTGAAATTTACACCAATGGAAGGTATCCATTCTGCGGTACGAATTATCGGATTTCCATTCATCGTGTCCTTCATAAATGGAAAGAAATAAGAAAATAGTAGTACAGGCAGAATTAGTACAAACCAACCTGTATGAATCCCGCGCAAATATTTGCGTAAAAAAGGAATAAAGATAGCCAATATAAATGGAGATAATATGGCCCAATGTACAAGTGACAAAACAGTACCCCCTCAAACATTTTTATTTCTCTTAAAAGTATATAACAATTATTACGAACTTGCATGCCTTGCAACTTCTAGTGTTACCTAGATTTTTAGTTGTTATTAAATATGAAGAGATGTGTTCTTATGAACAAAAAAATTTTTTGAAAATAGATTGTATAAAAATGCTTTTTGAAATGAATGCTAGTAGCAAGAGGTGAGTTTTGTGAATGTAAAAAAAGGAATTGTGGCAATTGCGATTTTTGCCTTCTTGTTTACAATAGCGTGGGTGATTCATGACCAAACGAAGAGAGAATATATCGTAGAAGAACAAGTCGATAACCAACAACAATTTCAAATACAAACAATTGATTCTACCCAAACAGAGGAAACAACGGTCTACCCAAAATTTAAACCACGTGAATATATTCGGATCGAACATCGAAAATAAAAAAAGGATGAGACAAAAAGTATCTCATCCTAAATCACACTATTATTTCTTACCATTGGAACCGGAATAGCTTTATTATGGAACATCATAATTAGAATGGGACATCCAAGAAGAGCCATGAGAATAAATAAACTAAATAATAAATTAGACGTTAATGTAATACCAGCTTTATAATCAGCCTCCATATAATTATCGTATAGGGCAGCAATTTCATGATCATCTGGGAAATTTGAGAGCATTAGAAATTCTTTATTATCTACATCGTAATAAAGGAATTCATGTTTTTGAATATAAAAAATGCTATCGCGTTTTAATTTATATTCTACGTGTCCGACAACTACATTTGCTGTATACGTGTCAATTTCTTCTTCATTTTTCTCTGTACTTGGATCATCCGCCGTGATAACTTTTGTAATTTCTGCTTCTTTTGTAATGGTATTAACCACTTCAGCAGAACCTTCCGCATAATAATTAACTTCCTTCAATTTCTCATTAACCGCTTTTGTGAAATCGGATTCCCCAGATGCACCTGACGTACTCAAGAAGGTGAAAAAAGCAAAACAGCAGACAAGCATCAAAAATAATAACCCTTTTTTCATCTAACCCCTCTTTTCCCATAATAGTAGTCCTTACTCTATATGTATTTACAAAAAAGAGATTTACCACTAAAATCGAAAAGAACAACACAGTGAAGTATTAATATGAGGAATTGAAAATGAAGAATACATATTTTACAAGTTACTTTCCGCTTATTTCTATTATCCTTTTTAGTGTCTCGTTTGCGATTTTGACTGAATTGAAAACATTAGAGCTACTTAAACAAATTGGTATTTATCGTGGAATGCAGGAGTTTTTCTCACCAACGTGGATTAATTTTGCCATCTTTTTTGTGTTTTTCTTGATTTATTTCATGGTATTTGCAGCATTAAAATTAATCTCTAACACGTTACTTGAACTTTCCCTTTTGTTTTTCACAAGGGACAGTAATGGAGAAAGCTTGCCGAAAATACGAGTCGGTTCCATCTTCTATCTTGTTGGAGGGACGGTTTCACTTGCTTTTGTCCAGTCCTTTTATGGCATCGTCATTGTCCTGTTACTCGCAACTCTTGGATATTTTATTTTTTTCGTTTATAAGATTCAAGACACATTAACCTTCGGTGGATTAATAGGATTAGTCTTTTTTCATACACTAAGTTGGTTCACGTTTTTTATGACCGTAACCTATGTATGTATTCGGTTATACAACAGTATTATCGCTAGCTTACCAATCTAAAAAAGCGAGCCAATTACTGGCTCGCCTTCATAATATCCTTCCATATATATATTTGCGGTTTTCGTGATTCCATATAGTAAATGCTATAGTTCTGATCATGACCAACCCATACACCTGCTGTATATTTTTCGGTTAAACCGACAAACCAGAGGTCTTTTACATCATTTGTGGTACCTGTCTTCCCACCAATATAACCACTTGAAAAATTCGCTTCTTTAGCCGTTCCAGATTTTACAACGTCCGCAAGTAATGACTTTACCTTTTGATTGGCTGAACGACTCCAAACCGTTGAAGATTGTTCATTCCATTCATAAAGGATCTTTCCTTGCAGATCGGTTACCCTTGTAATACCACGAGCTTGAATAAATTGACCATTATTTGCAAATGTTGCAAATGCATTTGTCATTTCTAAAGGGGACATCCCGTATGTAAAACCGCCAATGGCCGCGGGTAAATGGTGGTCTTCTTTAACCACATTCGAAAAATGAAGCTTATCTAAATAATTGAATCCATTTTCAACCCCAATCCTTTCTAACAGTCGAACAGCAGGGGTATTATAGGAATACTTAAAAGCCGTTTGTAAGCTAACATTTCCATATTGGCCACCGCCATAATTTCGTGGGCAATATCCGTTTTTGCAATAATTGTTTGCATTAATTGTCTGTGAGACAGAGGCACCTGTTTGATCAAAATAAGGTGCATAAACAAGCAATGGTTTAATCGCAGAGCCAGGTTGACGGAAAGCTTGGTATGCCCTGTGAAAGGAAAACTTTTCGTAATTTTTCCCACCAACAATGGCGACAAGTTGATTCCTGGTATGATCGATAACTGCAACAGCACCTTGAACGTTTGCGTTTGGTAAATATCGTTCCACTGAATGGATAGCGGCTTCCTGTATTGAAGGGTTCAATGCTGTTTCAATGATGATTCCAGACTTGAGAATCTCTTTTACTTTAGTATGTAATTCTTTCTGCAGTTTTTCCTTTTCATCACTTGAAGTTGCTGAATCCATTTTTTTGTTATATCCCTCTTTTTCAGCAATCAATTCCTCAAACTCTTGATAAATATAAGTCGTATAATCAGGATACTGGTCGACGATTTTCTCTTTTTCCGCAAGTTCAATCGGCTCATGTATGGCTTTTTCATATTCCTCTTTTGTGATTTTTCCAGCTTCGACCAAGGTGTCTAAAATTCGCTCTTGTCTTTCTTTTGTATTTGAAAAATGCGTAACTGGATTATAAAGAGATGGATTATTTGGTATAGCACATAAAAAGGCAATTTTCGCGAGTGACGCATCTTTGATGGATTGATTAAAATATAGCTGAGAAGCAGTTTCGATCCCATAGGCTCCATTTTGAAAATAAATCGCATTTATGTACAATGTTATAATTTCTTCTTTTGAAAGGTTCCGCTCAAGTTGATACGAATACAAAAGCTCACTTAACTTTCGGTTATATGTTTTTTCGTTGGTTAAATAGAGATTTCTTGCTAGTTGTTGCGTAAGTGTACTTCCACCCTGGTCGATAGAATCATTTTGTAAGTTAACAAGAGCAGCTCTACTTATTCCGGATATATCAAAGCCTAGATGCTCATAAAAATGCTGATCCTCAATGGTAATAAATAATTCCTTCACAATTTGCGGAATCTCGTCCTTAGTGAGTGTGATTCGATTCTCGCTATGGTGAATCTCTGAAATTACATTTCCTGTTCTGTCCTTTATGTAGCTTGTTTGAGGTAACACTACTTCATCGATAGGGATTTTTTCATCCAGCACAGCTGGAAAACTTTTTGCAACCTTCAATTCCCCATTCACTTGGAATAGTACAAACAAAAACAATAGAAAAAGTAAAAAAGTGATGATGTACCCTGTGTGTCTTCTCATAAACTAACACTCTTTCAAAATATTATACTTTTATTATATAAAAAAAGAGATGGCAATCGCCATCTGTTTAAGCAGCTTGTTGAGTTGATTTTTCAGAATGCCGAACAACACTTAGCCATAAGATTATTGCTCCTGTTAAAAAGAGACCACTTGTTACGAAAAAAACGGTAGAAATTCCGAAAAAACCACTAAGAATTCCACCAGAAATTGGACCAATCACATTCCCTAAAAACCGAAAACTCACATTATAGCCTTGAACTTCGCCTTGCATGGAAAGTGGTGCGACCTGACGGATATAAGCTGTCATACAAGGAATGAGCCCTCCAA
The DNA here is from genome assembly GCF_002734285.1 of Fredinandcohnia onubensis. Taxonomy (GTDB): domain Bacteria; phylum Bacillota; class Bacilli; order Bacillales; family Bacillaceae_L; genus Ferdinandcohnia; species Ferdinandcohnia onubensis_A. The sequence goes on from NZ_NSEA01000032.1 coordinate 20,189, forward strand.
CGGCCATTCCAAATAAAAATCGACAAACCACAAGCTGCCATAACTCGGTAACAAGTCCTTGCGGTATAAACATAATTGAAGAAGCAAGCAAAAGAAGTGTTAAAATTTTTTCATGGCCAATCCGGTCCCCAATTTTGCCCCATTGTCTCGTGAATAATAAATTCCCAAAACCGGTCGCGGAAAATGCCATCCCAGCCAAAAACACAATATTACTACTGTCTGTTAAATGCGTAACATATAATGCAAGTAAGGGCTGAATACTAAAATTAGCGACTTGGATGAGGGTCGATATCAGCATAATGGTTAATAAAACCGGATGTCTGAGAATATGGATTAGAACCTCTTTACGTGTATATTTTTTGGCAGTAGTACTTGTTTCATTCGCTCGTACCTCTTTAATACCAACAGCAACTAAGACAACGGCCCCTAAAATGACGATGGCAGTGAGAACAAAGGTATATTGAAAACCGACTGCATCTGCTAGCAATCCACCTAATAATGGGCCAAACAATGCACCAGATACATTCCCCATTTGAAGTGTTCCTAAAGTCTTTCCTGCAATTTCTTTAGGTGTTTGAGCAGAAATGAGTGCGAGGGAGGTTGGAATAAAACCTGTTACAGCACCCATGAAGAGTCGTAGTAAAAATAATTGTTTTACCGAGTTCACATATCCCATTAAAAAAATACTAACGGCAATACCAATACCTGTAATGATAAGAATCTTTTTGTAGCCATTTCGATCACCATAACGTCCCCAAATTGGTGAAATAAAAAAAGCCGTAACAAAGGTTGCTGCAAAAACTAATCCAGCCCACCGTTGTACAAAGCTATCTGAGTAATCACCAAATGTTTCGATGTATAAAGAGAGAAATGGCATTATCATTGTAGCACTTGCAGCAACAAAGAAATTTGCAAACCACATGATTAAAAGATTTCGCTTAGCTGTTTGAATCGGAAACACCTTCTTAACTCGAATATTTCGACTTACTAAATATTATAGAATATTATTGTTACTTAATCAATTACGCCTTGGCGTATTTGCGCCTGATTTTTTAGGCCCACAGGATGTGGGTCACAAAGACGTTGCCACAGGAAGTGGCGTTCTTAGTCTTTGATCTTAAGCTCGAAAATTACCTTTGAAAAATCATGGCATACGCCGGAGGCTATAACTATATTCAAGCGGGCTCAAAGCCTGTTTGAATATAGTTAAGGTTAAATAGCATATATATTATAAATATATTCTGAAAAATACAGTAAACCGTGCTATAATATTTAAAAAGATGTTCGTTGATTGTAACATACACTTGTGAAAGTTGTGCTTTTGCAAAGCTAGGATTTAACTTTAATAGACTAATATGACAAAGGAGGTTTAGGAGTGGATAATCAGCATCAATATTTGTTTATTGATTTTGAATTTACAATGCCAGAAAGAAAAAACAACCCACAAGGATTTTACCCCGAGATTATTGAAGTTGGTCTTGTTTGCGTGAGGAACCAAAAAATAATCGAACAATACTCATCATATGTGAAACCAATAAAATTTCCTACATTAACAGAACGATGTAAGTCCTTTTTAAACATTTCTCAAGAGCAAGTCGATCACGGTATCACATTTCAAGAGTTGGTTAATAAGCTCTCAGGGTATGAAAAACATTCATCTAGCACCATCATTACATGGGGAAATATGGATATGAAGGTTCTGCGCCATAATTCTCAACGGGCTGGAATTCCATTTCCTTTTAAAGGAAAGCAAAGGGACTTGTCCATGGAATATAAACGCTTTTTTGGGGACCAAAATCAGACAGGTCTTTGGAAGGCGGTTCAAGAGTATGGCAAAGAAGGGACAGGCAAACATCATTGTGCCCTTGATGACGCCCTTACAACCTTTAATATATTCAAGTTAGTTGAAAATGATAAACGCTATTTAGCGAAACCAGAGCCAACAACTATCGGCGATCGAGTCGATTTCTCTAAAGTATTAAATAAATTTGCACTATAAAAAACCAATTCGCTCATCAGGTGAATTGGTTTTTATTTTTATGCTTTGAAAGCACTGTCGAATTTTTACAATTGATTTGAAAAATAATCGCATCCCGTTAGGATATCCTAATTTCAAAAGGAGGGATGCCTTATGTTTATTGGCCATAAAATAGAAAATCCAAAAACTGTATGTTTATATATAGATCCCCAGCTAGAGGAGTTTTCAAGTGAAATCGGTACACCGGAACAAGGCAAAAAGCTTCATCTAAATGAAAGCATTAGAATGTATCTCAATGAAAAAGTCCCTACCCTAAATCCGAATATCGTGAAAGTCATGATGGGGACAATGGTAATTGCAACGATTACTTTAGTGGGAGGACACCATTCCTCTAAAGTAGAGGCAGCAAGCAATAACCAAGCAAGTACCCAAACCCAAAAAACACACACGGTTGCAAACGGTGAAACACTATATGGGATAGCAAAACAATATAATCTAACCGTGTCCCAAGTTAAACAACTAAACCATTTAACCGGTGATATGATCTACCCTGGACAAACGCTTGTGATTAGTGAGGTCAAACCTCCACAAACGACAGCAACATATACGGTAACCCGTGGTGACACACTATACTCCATTGCTAATTCTTATAACATGAGTGTTGATCAACTAAAGCAATTAAATAATCTAACTTCAAACACCATCCATGTGGGACAAACCCTACAAGTAATCGGTACTGCACCACAGACTACTCAAATACAAGACAACACATATACGGTTCAACCTGGCGATTCATTATATTCGATAGCCCAGCGAGCCAACACAACGGTTGACCAAATCATGAAAAATAATAACCTAACATCATCGATGCTCTATGTGGGTCAAACATTACAACTTGGAAATACAACGACAACCCCACAGCAAAATGTAGCAAGTGCTACATATACCGTAAAAGCAGGAGATACCTTATTTGGAATTGCCCGAACTTATAATATGAGTGTGACGGAGCTTAAAAACATCAATAATCTGACAACAAATACCCTTTCAATTGGACAAGTTTTAAAAGTGAGTGGAACTGCTCAAGCTGAACAAGGATCCCAAAACCGAGAGCAGGTGCTTCAAGATTTAGTGAATGACTCGTATAATTTTGTAGGAATTCCGTACCTGTGGGGAGGAACGACAACAGCTGGATTTGATTGTTCTGGATTCGTTTCCTTTATGCATGCGCGTCATGGAATTGACATCCCAAGAACCACATCAGCAGGCTATTTTACAATGGGGACGTCTGTCTCAAAAGCAAATTTACAGCAGGGTGACCTCGTGTTTTTTGCGGTCAATGATACAGGCCGTATCTCCCATGTCGGCTTTTATGTAGGGAATAACAAGTTTATTTCCGCCACATCTTCAAAGGGAATAGACGTTGTATCGATGGATAATACGTATTGGTCCAAATACTATGTAGGGGCCAAGCGGGTTTACTAAAAAAGAAAAACCTACGGAACTACTTAATCCGTAGGTTTTCTAAGTTTTCGGCCAATATTGTGATTTATGGCCGATAAGGTAAAAATACGGCCGATAAAATAAATTTATGGCCAATAAAATAAATTTACGGCCAATAAATAAATTTTATGGTCATTAGCCTAAAATTCGACTCAGAGGCCTATTTAAAATAATCTTTCTCCAACACGTTCATGTTTTCAAGACTGCGCAGTGCCCACTCTGTCCCTTCAGCTTCTAAATCATTCTTCGTTTTATCCACTGCTTCTCTTAAAGAGATTTTATATTCTGGAACTTCCTCTTTGTAATGGCGTACCATCTTTTTCGGAACATTTGTCTGCTCGTTAAAAGCAAGTGCTCTCCGTTCTTGAAAAAGTGGAACATTAACATCCTTCGGTGAATGAATATCCCCTTGCATTGGATGCTTTAAGACAGCCTTTACCTTCACAAGATAATGCTCAGGCTTGATTGCTGTAATTTCTCCAATATATTTTCCAGTCTTATAAATTCCAGTTACAATGTCACCAACTTTAAATTCATCAGACATTCAAATCACTCCTTCTGCAAATTTCTAACTCTTTCCATTATAACCGACGTCATTCGAACAAGCATCTTATAACACGTCTTAGGTTTGTGTTATAATGTAAAAAGCTATCATTATAGGTTGAAAGGTGTGTAGGAATGCTGCTTTTACCAGTATTAAACCTGTTTCTATATTTCCCTGAGGATAAATCAGAATATATTCCAGCTGGAATAACTACTGTTATTTGCTTAATTGTTGCGTTTATCGTGTTTCGCTTATTTATCAAGCATTCAAAAAAAGAACAAGCGAAAGCAGAGGAACTAGAGAAGCAATTAATAAAACAAGACAAAAATAATTTCATGAAGTAATTTTAGGTGATTCTATGGAAAATCAACAAGCCAATTTACAAATTATGATTATGCTGCAAGAATGGGATCCACTTGGCTATGGAGTCGGTTCTTATGAAACAGAAGCGGTGGATGTGTTACAGGCAGCCCATCAATTTGATAATCCCGGTAAATTAGCAAGAAAAATACAGTCTATTTATGAATTCTCTTTTGAGGAAGTCATTCCACTAAAAGAATGTGAAAATATGGCTATGAAAATTTTATCCATTTTAAATAATGCGACGTGTGAACTATAAAAAAGATGGGATAACCCATCTTTTTTTAAATAAACTCCGAAATATACTCGTATACTTTCTCCGGACATTCTTCAGGAACCAAGTGCCCCGTATTCTTAATGGAAACAAAGCTAGAATTAGGCAGGTCCTGATGAAGCCTTTTCCCTACAGAAATTGGAACAACTCGATCTTTTTCACCCCAAATCAAAAAGACAGGATGGTTGATCTTTTTTAATTCTTCAGACGGTAAATCTCCCTCACGATGGCGAATCATCCTCGTTAATCCCATAAAAATTCGGTTGTCCAAGAAGGGCTCAGTATACCCATCAATCATTTCTTGGTCAATGAGCTCATGATTATGCACGACATTCCGTAAATTATGTAATACCCCTTGCTTAGCTAGCTTCCTTTTTACAATAAAATGAAAATAGGGAAGATAGGAAGAATAGATTAAGGACTTTGGCATCCGTTTCATATAACCTGAGCTGCACAACAATACTAATTTGTCTACCAAATCAGGAACTTGCTTTGCAATATATAGACATATTTGTCCCCCCATCGAATGGCCAACTAAATTCACTTTTGAAAAATCAAAAGACCGAATCAAGTCACATACAACATACGCGATATTTGAATAAGAGTAAGTAAATCTTGTCGATTTTTCACTCTTTCCAAAAGGGGGAAGGTCAATCGATAAGATTGTATAGTCTTTCTTTAAAAAGGGAATCAGTCTTCGAAAGCTGAAAGAGGATGATAAGAAACCGTGCAGCATAACGAGAACCGGCTTCTTTTTACTATGTTGGTATAACTCATAATGAAGATTTACTCCCTTAATTTGTATCGTATCCATTGATGAAAATCCACATCCTACACTATTGATTTATCCCTATTTTTACCAAAGGGGATAGAAAAACTCATAAAATTTCGAATGAATATAAAATAATTCAATATACTATTCATTTATCTGATATAATAAGTGACAAAATTTATTTCAAATTACTAGGAGTGACCATTATGCAGTTACAGGAAAATGAAATTGAAATACTTGAGATTATTGAAAACAACGGACGACTTCCTGTGGAAACAATTGCAAAATTAGTTGGCAAAAGTGTCGATGAAGTCGATCGCATTATTCGTAAACTAGAAGACCAAAAGATTATTGTGGAGTATAACACAATCGTTGACTGGAAGAAAGTTGAAGGTCATGAAGGTGTAACAGCAATGATTGATGTCAAAGTAACCCCGAAAAAAGGTGTCGGGTTTGATGAAATTGCTAAACGTATCTATCATTTTAAAGAAGTAAAATCTGTTTATTTAATGTCTGGTGCATATGATTTATCGGTTGTAATTGAAGGTAAAACGATGTCAGAAGTTGGTTCTTTTGTGTCTGAAAAGCTTTCAACACTTGATTCAGTTCTTTCGACAACAACTCATTTTATTTTGAAAAAATATAAGCATGATGGCACTATTTTTGATCAAGGTGAAGATGATAAACGGATTGTGGTGACACCATGACTTCTCGGTACCTCTCTAAAAAAGTTCAAGAATTACAACCTTCCGGAATCCGTCGATTCTTTGATTTAGCGGTAACGATGGAAGGTGTCATTTCGTTAGGTGTGGGTGAACCTGATTTTGTAACACCTTGGTCAATTCGAGAAGCGAGCATCCAATCTATCGAGTCAGGAATTACATCTTACACAGGAAATGCGGGACTCATTGAACTTCGGCAGGAAATTTCAGCTTATTTACATAGATCATTTGGGGTGCAATATGCTCCTGAAAATGAGGTAATTGTGACGGTCGGTGGAAGCCAAGCAATTGATTTAGCATTGCGTGCAATAGTCGATCCAGGTGATGAAGTGATTATTGTGGAACCAACCTTTGTTGCGTACAGCCCAATTGTTTCGCTAGCAGGCGGAGTTCCGATCCCCGTTCATACGAAATCTGAAAATGAATTTAAGCTACAGCCAGAAGAAATAGAAAAAGTAGTAACAGAACGTACAAAGGCCATTATTATTTGTTCTCCAAATAATCCAACAGGTACAATGCTGAGAAAGGAAGAACTTGAAGCAATTGCTAAAATTGTGGAAAAGCACGATTTACTTGTGATTTCAGATGAGATTTATGCTGAACTTTCCTATGAAGGCAAATATACAAGTTTTTCAAGTATCCCTGGGATGTTTGAGCGCACAATCCTTGTTTCCGGATTTTCAAAAGGCTTTGCTATGACAGGATGGCGTTTAGGTTATTCTGCTGCACCAAGTGTAATTTCGGAAGCTATGTTGAAAATACATCAATATACAATGATGTGTGCTTCGACTATGGCTCAGTACGGAGCAATCGAGGCTCTTCGAAATGGACTTTCAGATGTAGAATATATGAGAAAAAGCTATCGTCAGCGTAGAAACTTTTTCGTATCTTCGTTACAGGAAATTGGATTATCTTGTCATATGCCAGGTGGTGCATTCTATGCATTTCCGTCTATTAAAGAAACAGGATTATCATCTGAGGAATTTGCGCATCGTTTACTGATGGAGGAAAGGGTAGCAGTTGTCCCTGGTAATGTATTCGGTGAAAGTGGTGAGGGTTTTATTCGCTGCTCGTATGCATCCTCACTAGAGCAGCTCCAAGAAGCAGTCAAACGAATGGGCCGATTCTTGAAAGACAATAATCTTGTATAAAAAACTGTATAAAAAAAGGGACAAAACCAATTGGTTTTGTCCTACATACAAAAGGGGAATACTAGAAAGCCTTTGAAAGTAGTATCTCCATTAATCACCTTTTTTAAACACCGCACAGATTCCGCTATTAGCAAATGATAAATATTACCTCCTTCATAATTTCAACTCGAAATGGTAACTCTAAAAGAGAAAAGGTTCTTTTTTTGAATAAATGGCCGTTCTGTGTTATAATTGTTTATTGCGTATATAAAGGTATGTAAACTAAAGTTTTAGGAGTTGGGTAGCATGACAGAAAAATTCGAAGTAGGAAATGTTGTTAAGGGTAAAATTACAGGGATTCAACCTTATGGAGCATTTGTTGCTTTAGACGAAAATACACAAGGTTTAGTTCATATTTCAGAAGTAACTCATGGTTTTGTTAAAGATATTAACGAACATGTTAAAGTTGGCGATGAAGTAAATGTAAAGATTTTATCTATCGATGAAGGAGCAGGAAAAATCGGTCTATCAATTCGTGCAACTGAAGAAGCACCAGAAAAGCCGGTTCAAAGAACTGCTAAACCGAAAAAACGTCCAGCACAAGCACAACCAGCAAATGCTGAAAGCCCTCAAGGTTTCAACACATTAAAGGATAAGCTTGAAGAATGGATTGAACAATCGAATTTTAACTAAGAACCACAAGAAGAGGCATTCACTGAATGGCCTCTTTTTTACATATATTACGAATAAATAGAAGATAATGTAAAGAGCAAACTACTTTACAACAAGTTGTAACATTGCCATAATTTTTTTCAGGAGGCGATAATATTGGAAAACTTTACATATTACAACCCAACTAAACTTATCTTTGGTAAAGGGCAGGTACAAGAACTTAAAACTGAAATACCCCAATACGGAAAAAAAGTATTGCTGATATATGGTGGCGGTAGTATCAAGAGAAATGGTTTGTACGACCAAGTCATTGACCAATTAAATGAAATAGGGGCAGAGGTACACGAGTTTTCAGGTGTAGAACCTAATCCACGTCTGTCTACAGTTAGAAAAGGAATCGAAATTTGCCGTAATGAAGGCATTGAGTTTTTGCTCGCTGTTGGTGGGGGAAGTGTTATTGACTGTACAAAAGCAATTGCAGTTGGCGTAAAATACGATGGTGATGTATGGGATTTCATGTCTCGAAAAGCAGTTGCTACTGACGCTTTGCCTTTAGGTACTGTTTTGACAATAGCTGCAACAGGTTCAGAAATGAATTCAGGCTCAGTTATTACAAATTGGGAAACGAATGAAAAATATGGATGGGGTAGCCCTGCTGTGTTTCCTAAATTTTCAATTCTAGATCCAGTTTATACATATTCACTGCCAAAGGACCAAACTGTGTATGGAATGGTTGATATGATGTCACATGTGTTGGAACATTACTTCCATCATGAACCTAACACGTTAACCCAAGACAGATGGTGTGAGTCTATACTTAAGACGGTCATCGAAACGGCACCAAAACTAATTAATGACTTAGAAAACTATGATTACAGAGCGACTATTATGCTTAATGGAACTCTTGCATTAAATAAAATGTTAAACATGGGATATAGCGGAGACTGGGCTACACATAATATTGAACATGCCGTATCTGCTGTATATGATATTCCTCATGGTGGTGGACTTGCGATTCTGTTCCCGAATTGGATGAAGCATGTTTTGGATGAAAATGTAGAACGTTTCAAGCAATTGGCTGTTCGTGTCTTTGATGTCGATCCTGAAGGAAAAACGGATCGAGAAGTAGCACTTGAAGGAATCGATAAGCTAAGAGAATTTTGGAACAGCATTGGTGCACCTTCAAGATTGGCAGATTACGACATTGGAGAAGAAAACCTTGAACTAATGGCTGAAAAAACAGTTGTTTTCGGTGAATTTGGTCGCTTTAAAGTACTAGGTAAACAAGACTCACTTGAAATACTAAAAGCATCATTATAATTGATATTTATAAACTGCAAAAAAGGCTCATACTACCTGTGTGAGTCTTTTAACTTTATTCACCCTATGGCTGAATAAAGTTAAAGCCTCCGGCGGAGACATGCGATTTTCAATAGTTTTTTTAAATGGCTACGCTTACAATGAGTCGGCGGTCTTGATTTAACAGAAAAGTTTGGTTACAGTGAAAAGAGGCATTGAAAACTAAAGGGTGGAGGTATTGAAAATGACACATGTTCGTTTTGATTATTCAAAAGCATTAACTTTTTTTGGAGAACATGAAATTACATATCTACGTGATGCGGTTAAGGTCGCACACCATTCTATACATGAAAAAACTGGCGCAGGTAGTGATTTCTTAGGATGGGTAGACCTTCCTTCCGAATACGACAAAGAAGAATTTTCACGCATTCAAAAAAGCGCTGAAAAAATCAAATCAGATTCTGACATTTTACTTGTAATTGGTATCGGTGGATCTTATCTTGGTGCAAAAGCAGCTATTGATTGGTTAAACCACTCCTTCTATAATTCCTTAACAAAGGAACAGCGTAAAACACCACAAATCGTATTTGTAGGGAACAACATCAGTTCTACATATATGAAAGACCTAATGGATTTACTTGAAGGTAAAGATTATTCAATTAACGTCATTTCTAAATCTGGAACAACAACTGAACCAGCATTAGCTTTCCGTATCTTCCGTAAAATGTTAATTGAAAAATACGGAAAAGAAGAAGCTCAAGGCCGTATCTTCGCAACAACTGATAAAGCTCGTGGAGCATTGAAAACTCTAGCAACTGAAGAAGGCTATGAATCCTTCGTTATTCCAGATGATGTTGGTGGTCGTTACTCCGTTTTAACAGCTGTTGGGCTACTTCCAATTGCCGTTAGTGGTGCAAATATTGAAGAAATGATGAAGGGTGCACAAGCAGCAAGTGTAGATTTCTCTAAATCAGAGCTTGAAGAGAACGCTGCTTACCAATATGCGGCTGTTCGTAATGCACTATACAACAAAGGCAAAACAATTGAGATGCTAATCAACTATGAACCGGGTCTTCAATACTTCTCTGAGTGGTGGAAGCAATTATTTGGCGAAAGTGAAGGGAAAGACCAAAAAGGAATTTACCCATCATCTGCAAACTTCTCAACAGACCTTCATTCACTTGGACAATATGTTCAGGAAGGACGACGTGATTTATTTGAAACAGTCATTAATATCGAAAAATCCCGTCATGAATTAATTGTTGAAGCAGAAGATAATGATTTAGATGGATTAAATTATCTAGCTGGTAAATCGGTCGATTTTGTTAATAAGAGAGCATTCGAAGGTACAATGCTTGCTCATACAGATGGAGGCGTACCAAATCTAATTGTCCATGTACCAGAAATGGACGAGTATTCATTTGGATACCTTGTGTACTTCTTTGAGAAAGCATGTGCAATGAGTGGATACCTATTAGGTGTAAATCCATTCGACCAACCAGGTGTAGAAGCATACAAAGTTAATATGTTTGCTCTACTAGGTAAGCCTGGTTTCGAAGAGAAGAAGGCTGAACTAGAAAAACGCTTATAAGCTGATCATAGTAAAAGGGATTCCCGAATGGAGAATCCCTTTTAACTTTTTATGATTAATATGTGATCATTTTTTCGTATTTCAAGTGAAAGTGGAGGATTAATTGTTATTTCTTCGCCTCGTTTAATTCCAATTAAAATTTTTCCTTCTTTTAATAAAGTTTCACTCGCTTTTTGAAAAGTTAATCCCACCAAATCAAAGGTAGTTTCCAAAAACTGAAGTTTTACACCCTTTAAATCAACTAACATGGACAGTAAAGCATCTGACACTCCATGTGAAAAAAGACTATTGACCATCACTAAACTAGAAATTCGGTTAGTTTGGATGATTTCATCTGCACCTCCACGCTTTGCATTTTTAATCTGATGAGTAGTTAGTATTTCTACAATTGTATAAGCGGATGGGTTCAACCCTTTTATCGCAAGTAATGTCAAGATGGTGAGCATATCAGCATGTACTTCATCCTTACCTTGATCGGCGGTAACTAAGACCATTTCTGCATCCTGTATATTTGCTTGTTTTAAAGTCTCGTCACGAGTCGGATCCCCTTTTATAAAATGAAAATGATTGCCAGGCATCGGGTTTTTTTCTAAGGAGTCATCAATTAACAGAATTTCAGTTGCTGACCCTGGAGTTTTAAGAAACGAAATGGTTTCCCTTACACGTTCATTCCAACCAATGATAATAATGTGTTTTTTTCCGTGGAATCCAGACGTGCCTTCAAGGTATGCATTTTGGGTAACGAAGGTTGAAGTTGAAATCGCAGCGAAATAGCGGGTCACAATTCCAACACCGATAAAGATCAGAAACATCCCCACAATTCTTCCTACAAATGAAGTTGGAGCATAATCACCGTATCCTACTGTTGCGGCGGTGACAATCGACCACCAAACCCCGTCGAAAACGGTTGGAAAGTTTTCTGGCTCAATTAAGTGAATAATGGCACCAAAGATGATGATGACTAATAAAACAATTCCAATAAGCTTGGCAATCAAAAAGCGCTTAAAAAAGGAAGCTAAGATACTTGTTAACAAACACTCCACTCCTTTTTTCTTCTATTTTTTTTCATCTTTTGGTAGAAAGGCAAAAATCTCTTTTATGATTGTATTAATCCTCCGAGTAATCTCTTCGTCTCCAAAGGTTTCCTTCGCTTTTTCAATAGCTTCAATAACCTCTTGATCAAATTCAATCAATGGCTTGTCTTCTTCTGCCTCATTGTATAACTGAATGACAACGTCTAAGCCTTCATTCAACCGATCAATCGAATCACTAAGTGTCTTCTTTTCATTTTCATTAAGCTTCATACGTTTACTCCTCTTCCTTGGTCCTTTCCTATATAGTGTGTTCAAAAGCTAGCTATTTTTGCATAAATTTCCTAGATATTCGAAAACTATTGGAGGGAAGAAAATATGAATTGGGAGTGAGTAGAATGGATATTCGTAGAGCAAAGCAAATCTTATCTTCATCAAATGAAGTAACCGTTCATTATCAAGGCACTTCAGTATGGATTGACAGCTGTGATGAGCAGGGGAATATGTGCACAGTCCACCTAAGAGGTCGGGAGCATGAAAAAAATATTGTCCCAGTAGCTGAATTGGAAGAGTTGTGAAAATAAAATTCTTTGAACGGGTTGATCTTAGTCGAGTGTAACCTGGCATTCTGACTCGACAGAGAAAATTCTAGTTTTCTCTGTCTGAAACAGCCCGTCATTCTGACTTGCTCTAGAGGTATCTGGTGCTCAGAGTTCGAATCAATCACACATTTGGACTTACGGTAGAGTTTTCTAGTTCAGCCTGTCCGAATCAACCCGTAATTCTGACACAAAGGAGAAGTTACTGGTTGAGTCTGTCAGAATAACTCATGTATTCGGACTCACCGTAGAGGTTTGAATTTCACTGAGTCCGAATCAACCCGTAATTCTGACACAAAGGAGAAGTTTCGGGTTGAGTCTGTCAGAATAACCCTTGTATTCAGACTCACTGTAGAGTTTTTTGGTTCACTGAGTCAGAATCATCCAAGCATTCTGACACAAAGGAGAAGTTTCGGGTTGAGTCTGTCAGAATACCCCTTGTATTCGGACTCAAAGTAGAGAATTCTGGTTCACTGAGTCCGAATCAACCCGTAATTCTGACACAAAGGAGAAGTTACTTGCTGTGTCTGTCAGAATAGCTCATGTATTCGGACTCACCGTAGAGGTTTGAATTTCACTGAGTCCGAATCAACCCGTAATTCTGACACAAAGGAGAAGTTACTGATGTAGTCTGTCAGAATACCCCTTGTATTCAGACATACCGTAGAGATTTCCGGTTCACTGAGTCCGAATCAACCCGTAATTCTGACACAAAGGAGAAGTTACTTGTTGTGTCTGTCAGAATCACTCATGTATTTCGACTCACCGCAGAGTTATAAAAGTTCTCTGAGTCAGAATATCAAGAAGGATTCGGAAACACTACTAGGTTCCTTATTAAAATCGAATGACAAAACAAAAGCTCCCATGTTACGCAAAGGGGAGCTTTTTTAATCCCAAAATCCGCTAATGAATTTTGCGAAAATATCCGAACTAAAGTAAAAGAATGAGCAAAGAAAAAAAGCAATCACAAGTCCTGTTAAAATCCAGCTAAGTGTCTCCTTCTTCACACAATCACCTCTTTTATATACTATTTGCATAATAGAATCTTTCATACAACCCAAAAAACCTCTAGGTAGCCTTAGAGGTTCTTTGTATATATAAATGATAGGGAAAACGCAGTAAAAAGTGCCTCTAATTATGAGAGAGTAATTAGAGGCAAGAGAGAAATGAAAACTTCATTGAATTAGACGACCTGTTGTGTAAAAGGTTACAAACTCTATAAAATTTTTTTTAGGTTACTCATTCTTTTTCTCTTCCAAGCATATATATAGGACAAGCGAATAAAAGAGGGGGATTTGATATGTCTTATCCAGGATCGAAGGGTTGGTACGTGAAACAATTAAAAGAAAAAGGGATTTACCATCATCCAGTTGAGCGAAAAAAACTAGAAACGTATAAAACATATATCCTACGAAAGTTGTATTTTGAACTAGTTGCGGATAAGGAAGCAGATAAATAATTGTCAGAAGCGGTCCCCGAGGCTGCTTTTTTTATGCTAACATTCATCTCCAAATCTATTCACTTTTAAAATATAATAAAAGATGAGTAGGAGGGGGAACAGTGGAAACAGTCGAAATCGATTTATCAAAACGATTTGAGATAGCCTTCAATCGTGTTCATAAAGCATTAAGTAAAATGGTCAAGAATGTGAATGGAGATATATTTAGTCAATTGGTTGCGCATGGTGCAAAAAGGCATGCCATTATCCGCTCCTATAAGGATGAACTCTTTCAGTTTGCTAAGCTCCGCAATGCCATAGTCCATGAAAAGTTACGTGCTGATTTTTATATAGCTGAGCCACATCAAGAAGTGGTTGAGCGTATTGAGGAAATTGCAGCACTCTTGGAGAAACCGGTAACGGCATTATCGATTTCTAGTCGCCCGGTTATTTATTTTAATTTTCATTCCTCTATTAAAGATGTGATTCTTGCAATCCATAACAATTCCTATACGAAGTTTCCGATCTACAAAGATGGTACTTGCATTGGAATTTTAACGTCTGGGGCCATTATGAAATGGATGGCCAAACAATTATCAAATGATAGTATCGATTTATCAAATATCAGAGTTGGGGAAGTCATCCCCTACGAAACAAAGCATCTAATCGAGATTGTTGATCAAAATTGTGATATATTCGCTGTTGAAGAAAAGTTTGAAAAACGCCATGCGCATGGTAAAAAACTAGAAGCGGTAATCATAACCGAAACTGGACAAATCGACGAAAAGCCATTAGGGATCATTACATCATGGGACTTAATTGAGATTGATTAAAACGTGAAATAAAAAGGCACTGAAATCAGTGCCTTTAATTTTTTAAACTGAATATAAGAATGTCGCTTCCACCCTAGCCGTAATCGTTAACTCTCCAGCCTGAATCGGTGTACCAGCCTCACTTTTAGCAAACATAGCAGTTTGAAATGGAATAGGTGGGCTTTGTTGTGATAACTCCTTAATTTGAAGGGGGACTTCTTGGAGTGCAACTCCTAATTTTTTGGCAATTGTTCTTGCTTTATCTTGTGCATCTTGAACCGCATTCTGAAGTGCTCTTTCATAATAAACTTGAGGATTGCGTACTGTAAAATTAATATTCGTCACCGTATTGGCTCCGTTCTGAACGGCTGTATCCACAACGGTACCAACAGATTGGATGTCCACATCTGATATTTGTAACATATGAGTGACCCTGTAGCCCCTTAAGGTCTGTTTCGAGTTTTCATAGTCATAAATGATGTCGATTCGAAAATCTACTGTTTTGATATGTTCATTTGGTATCCCTAGTCCTAATAAAGAATCTATGACCTTTTTTGTTAGTTGGTTATTTTCATTCTGTGCTTCCGTAACTGTGCTATTTTCTGTGATGACTCCTAATGTGATGGAGGCAATATTCGGTGCAGTTGTAACAATTCCCTCACCATTTACTTGCATTCTATGTGTATTGTTACTATTGTTCCTTGTAGGTTGAGAACGCATCATCCAAGGTTCATAATAATACATAGTAGAGCTCCTTCCCAAAATAATTTTTTTGGTATTGTATTACTTCAAGAACATTTAGGTGTGCATACAAAAAAATAAAGCCCACGAAATTCGTGAGCTTAGCTTGCCATTCTTTTTCGATACATGGGTCCGAAAAAGACGTGTAAACATATATCCCCTGTAAAGTGAGCGATCATTGCTATTTCAATTCCAAACTTCCAATATAAATACCCAAACAACATTCCAGGTATGGCATTAAGTAAAACCGTACGGATAATAACAATTTTTGATTTGCCGAAAAGTCCAAAAGCAGCCGGCAAATGTCCTACGCCAAATAAAACGGCAGCAACGATGATTCCAATCCAGTATGAAAGATCTCCAAGCCCTAAGAGGCTTAATACATATACCACTGCTGTCATTAAGAATAAGCGGGTTAAAACTTCCTCTGAGATTCCACCATAAAATGAAGCCAAAAACGATTGAAATCTAGAAGGTTCATCCATTTGAACATTAGGTATCTTTTTCATGAAAAGAATATCCAAACCGATGATGATAATGGCTGCAACAAACCCAATCACAATACTCAATAGAATGGTCCCTGAGATGGAGTATGGAACAGCGCTCCCATCTAACCAGTAATCAATTAACCACCAATGTAAGTCAACATTTGGAGCAAGCCATGTTCCAATAAATGCTGATACTCCTAATAACACAACACTTTGAATGATACTGATTAAAACAAGGACGGGAGTAGGAGGAATCTTTTTCGTGGGATTCTTTTTTGCATCCTCCTCAATTTTTCCTTTTAACATTTTAAACTGATAAGGCATAACGACGATTGCCCCAATTGATGCAGCTAACCAAAATATAAAAAACTCTGTCATCATGAACACCCTCATTCATTTTCGTTATCATATATTTTCCGTTGATAATACGAATGAAGTGCATAGAAAGTTCAATATTATTTTTCAAATTCAACAAAAAAGGTACCCTTTAAGGCACCTTAATCATACTTGATCTTCTTTAACAGTATTCATGATGGATACAATATTTTTAACCCAATGATTATTTAGACCAGTGGCGTCATTGGCTGCTTGATTTGGAGCATAGATTGTTTGGATTTCTCCGATTGTTTCATTTCCGTTCTCTACATAGTATTTCTTTAAATAGATCGCTTTAAAGTGGATACTATCTTCAATAGAACGAAACTTTTGCCATTCTGTTCCACCTTCGACTAATTCCTGGCAACCAGGGTTTGGATAATCCTCACCAAAAATATCAGCGTAAATATCGGGCATACAAGTTATACCTCCAATATTATTCCAAGGTGAGGCTGAAATATCAGAATCCCCCCAACCTGTTTCCTGAGCAGCTAATGCCGCTAAAAACACAGGATCAATATTGTGTTCCTCGCCTGATTTTACAAAGTTTGGTCCTAAACCTTTTAAATTTCCCTTTAAATGCTTGTCCAATTCTGAACCGGAAATAGTATTTTCCTGCTCGACATCATAATGTTTTGAAGCCATTTGCACAGGCTTGCTTTGGGGTTTTTGGTTATTTATTTTTTCTTTCTTTAATTCTTGTACTGGATTGATTGCTGGCGTGTTTTTCTTTTCAAGTGTTTCAGCATTTGAATGTTGCATATTAGCGAAAATACTTGTTCCTATAATGATTACAACACCAATTATATAAATAAGAGCTGGTTTTTTAAGTAAAAGGTTTGAGATTTTCAAAGTATCCTACCTCCTTCATAAGACCTTTTTCCTACTCATGGAAACTATCCTAACATACTAAAATGACAGTTATGTTACAAAGGTGTTATAACAATCTTATAAAAAGATGACAGACGGTATAGGGTGTTTGCAAATATAGTGCTAGTCTAGTATAATCAGGAACTGTATGTTCGTTGTCAGAAACGTAAACATTTCCCATTTTTATCAATAAAATGGAAGTAAATTGCTTTTAAGGCAAAAAATATACAATGAAAGGTGTTTGTTATGTATTTTCAAAGTTTGCTAATGAAAGAGGATCTGAATAAGAGCCCGTCAGAGGTCAAACAGGATTTAGAGGATTTGCAGTTTCAACTTTTTCGCATGCAAGATAACATTAAAGAAATTTCCAAAAAGCATCAAGTCATCGGTATTGACCAATCAAAGGATGATAAATGGGTGATTGTATCTGCCTTTGATGATGGAAATCGATGTCAAATCATGGTGAATGATTGTGACACAGCCTATAGAGGTAACTGGGATTTTTCACTTCAGGCACAATACAAAGATGAAGATAATGCGATTCATATTGGTGATATCAAAGGACCTGCGAACCAGGGCTATGGTTCGATTTGTATGAATCATTTAAAGGAGATTGCGCGAGAACAAAACATCCCTGTTATTAAAGGCGATATTGCAAAAAGAGACTGGGATCACGTTGATCGTCTTGTCTATTTTTATGAAAAACACGATTTCGAAGTTGAAATCGATCCTACAACAAAATCGGGTGAAATTATTTGGAAAGATTAATTAAAAAGAAAGAGGCCTACTTACCACATATCTTACGGTAAAGCAGGTCTTTTTATTTATTTGAGGGTATTTGAAGGAGAATAGTTACTTTTTAACTTTCACAAATAATGGTACCATTATAATAAAATCGGTTTAGTCATAGGAGCTCACGTCATGAAAATAATAAACAAAGGTTTAATACTTGGAATTGCAGCGATTATTCAGGGCTTTGCCATGGCAACCTTTTTATTTCCACATTATATTCCAACTGGAGGAGCTGCTAGTGTCGCAGTACTGGTCAATTTTTTAGCGGGTACTCCTTTTGATATTACGCTTTGGGTACTAAATGCGGGTCTTTTATTTGCAGCGATTAAGTGGCTTGGAAAAGATGCAGCGATTTGGACGCTGTACTGTGTCACAGTAACAGCACTCACCATTCGTCTGATCAGTCCATTGGTAACAAATCCAATCTCAAATGTAATCGTCGATTTGATCGTAGGTTCGATGATCTTTGGTGTTGGAATTGGGATTTTATTTCGAATGGGTGCTTCGTCAGGTGGAATGGATATCTTAGCTTTAATCATTTCAAAGCTTAAAGGATTTTCACCAGGAAAAACACTGTTTGCAATTAATGGTACGATTTTGCTTTTGACAGGACTCATCGTGGATTGGAAAATCATCATCTATGCGCTCGTTAGTCAATTCATAAGTACAAGGATTATCGATCTTTTATATAAGGTCCAATTACCGAAACGGCAAATTCAAAAACATAATACAAGTACGTTTTAACAAAAAAGGCGAGAACCCTAAAAATGAGGTTCTCGCTTTTTTATGTCAAGCTATAGGTGCCTGGTTATTTAGTTCATAGCAATCCAGACACTCTTTACTTCTGAATAGTTATTTAATGCATAGGATCCCATTTCACGGCCGATTCCTGATTGCTTGTAGCCACCAAATGGAGAAGCTGCATCGAATGCATTATAGCAGTTCACCCATACTGTTCCAGCTCGTAAGTTGTTTGCGATATAATGTGCTTTTCCAACATCTCGCGTCCACACACCAGCTGCAAGACCATACTCAGAATTATTTGCACGTGCAATTAATTCATCAAGGTCATCATATGGCATTGCCGAAATAACAGGACCAAAGATTTCTTCTTTCGCGATTGTCATTTCATCCTTTACATTTGCAAAAATAGTTGGAGATACGAAATAGCCTTCTTCAAATGGTTTTTGACCACCGACAACTAGTTCTGCACCTTCGTTAATTCCTTTTTCAATATATCCTAAAACGCGATTTTGTTGTTCGATTGAAACAAGCGGTCCAATTTCTGTATCAGAATGTAAACCTGCTCCTTGTTTAATCTTTTCAGCATGGCTTGCCATGTCTGCCACAACATTATCAAATTGTTTCTTTTGAATGAAAACACGTGATCCAGCACAACATACCTGACCTTGGTTAAACATAACACCGTTCAATGCGCCAGGAATAGCCTTTGAAAGATCAGCATCAGGTAAAATAATATTTGGAGACTTTCCACCTAATTCTAATGTTACACGTTTTAATGTTTTGGAAGCTCTTTCCATAATGCTTTTTCCTACTTCTGTTGAACCAGTGAACGCAATCTTATCAACCAATGGATGATCAACTAGAGGTTGACCAGCTGTTTCACCAAAGCCAGGAACGATATTCACAACCCCAGCTGGGAATCCTGCTTCTTCCATTAGCTCTGCTAAATAAAGAGCAGAAAGAGGAGTTTGTTCGGCTGGTTTTAATACAATTGTACAACCAGTTGCAAGAGCTGCACCAAGCTTCCACATTGCCATTAATAGTGGGAAGTTCCATGGAATGATTTGTCCCACAACACCAACAGCTTCATGACGAGTATAGTTAAAGAATGGTCCATTTACAGGAATAGTTTGTCCTACAATTTTCGTAGACCATCCAGCATAATAACGCATATGTTCAATTGCTAGAGGAATATCTGCATTGGATGTTTCACGAATCGGTTTCCCATTATCCAATGTTTCCAACTGTGCTAGCTCATCTTTATGTAGCTCCATCAAATCTGCCAGTTTATACATGATACGGCTTCTTTCGGCTGCCGTCATTTTTTGCCAAGGGCCTTCATCAAAAGCTTTTCGGGCAGCTTTTACAGCACGGTCAATATCTTCTGGACCAGCTTCACTTACAGTTGCTAATACTTCTCCGGTAGCTGGATTATAGGATTCGAATGTTTTACCAGAAGCACTTTCAACAAATTCTCCATTGATGTAAAGCTTCTTAGTCCCTCTTAAAAATGACTCAACCTTTTCTCGTAATGCAAAAATTAATTGGCTCATTTTCTTCCTCCTTTTTAATATGAAACTAGCAATACAGGCATTGCTAAAAACACCTACAATACTAATGTTAACATTTAAAAACTAGTAATCAACCAACTTTTGGTAAAAAATTCCGACAATTCATGACGGGTTTTTTCGACAAAAAAGAAGCAGATGTAGTTAACAAAATTGTTGAAATAATAACGAATTTACAAATGTTGTTCCATTGATATTTGAATTCTTTATTTAAATCATTTACTATAAAATTTAAAAATGCTAGTTCAAAAGTAGGTATTGAACATGAATGAACGAAAACAATTTGTCTTAGAAAAGGCTCATCAGCTCTTTATGGAAAAAGGGTTTCAAGCCACGTCAATCCAAGATATCCTTGATTCTAGTGGGATTTCAAAGGGGACCTTTTATAACTATTTTTCTTCAAAAAGCGAACTGTTTATGGCCGTTTTTAACTCAATCCAAATCAAAAACGAGGAAGAGCGGAATAAATTATTAATAGGTGAAAACCTTGCGAATATTGATATCTTTAGTAAACAATTAGGTCTCTTTTTCCAGCTAAATAAGCAAAACAAACTTTATGCTCTGATTGAAGAGGCCCTTGTATCGAATGATCCGGACTTAAAGCAGTTTGTAAAACAATTTCAGTTATTGCAACTCAGATGGCTTTATTATCGTTTTATTGACTTATTTGGTGAAGAGAAACGTGAGTATTTATTGGATTGTGCGATTCTTTTTTCCGGAATGCTACAACAATCGTTTCAATATCACTTCTTTACATATGGTCCGAAAGTTGACCATGAAGCCATCATTCAATATTGTGTCGATCGCTTAATAACTTTAGTTGAAGATGTCGATAAAGCAAATAGTAAGCTATTGAATCCTGAGTTACTAAAAACGTGGTTGCCTGAAAAGAATGAAGGGAAAAAGAATGTTCAAAATGAATTTTTCGAAAAATCAAATGCCCTGAAAAAGGCGATTATGAAAATTGGTCAAAATGAACAGGAAAAAGTAAAGTGCCATCAATTAGTTGACTTTATTCAGGAAGAAGCTATGAATAGTAAACTCCCACGTCTCTTTCTAATCGAGAGTTCACTCCTGTCATTAGTGATGAGTAAAGAGCTTCAACGAACAGAGGAGCTTGCTCAGTTTGCTCACTTTGTGAGAGAGCATATATTAAACCAAGAACAGACCCAATCAAACTGATCGGGTCTGTTGTGTTTTTATCAATAAGAAAAGCCACTCAATGTGGACCAAAGAGTGACTTTAATGATGGAGTTGATGGGAATCGAACCCACGACCCTTTGCCTGCCAGGCAAATGCTCTCCCCCTGAGCTACAACCCCGTATCAATTTAGCAAAATTATATCATGTGTTTTTTTAATAGACAATATTTTAATACGCTTTTTTGCATGAGGATCTCCAAAATTTCATATATTCTACTAAAAAAGCTGTAAAAGAATCCTTTAATTTCGATATAAATAACCAGAAAAAAATGGTAAAATTGATTAAACCTAAAATGGTGGTGGACTTGTGATTTATTTATATGTATTAGCTTCTTATTTTATAGGAACGGTTATGACCGGATATGTCGTCATGAGGTTTATGAAAGGCGAGGATATTCGCAAACTCGGTAGCGGGAATGTAGGGGCACGGAATGCTGGTAGATTGCTAGGAAAGAAGGGATTTTTGCTAACAGCCATTGGTGATGTTCTAAAAGGGATGGTTGTAGTTCTAGGTGCAAAATACTTGAATTTTTCATTTGAAATTCAGATTCTCTCATTAATCGCAGTCGTCATCGGACATCTTTGGCCAATTACCCTCAAATTTAAAGGCGGAAAAGGAATTGCGACCGCAGCTGGTGGATTAGTTGTATTGGCTTACCAACCGTTTTTAGTATTCGGTGCGATCTTCCTTCTTTTATTACTGATTTTGAGAAGCTTTACGTTAGCTGGAATGTCTGCTTTTCTTACTATCCCGGTCATTTATTGGTTCATGGATTATTCCATCCGTGAATGTATTCTTATTTTTATTGTAATCGCCCTATTACTAGTGGCACACCGTGACAACCTAAAGGAAAAATTAATGAATAAAAACAAATAAGCGGAGTGATTCCAACGTGACTTTTGTCTATAAAATAGCACGGACAAAACAAGAATTTAATCAAATCCATCGTTTAAATTACAAAACATTTGTGGAAGAAATTCCACAGCATGAAAAAAATGAAGAAAAAATGTTAATTGATAAATTTCATGATGAAAATACATATTTAATTTGCGTAAAGGATTCTAAATTAGTAGGTATGATTGCTGTAAGAGCCAATAGACCGTTTTCACTTGATCATAAGCTTCCAAATCTTGATGAACAGCTGCCAGTTAAACCAAATAGTCCGTGCGAAATTCGTTTGCTAGCTGTTGAGGAAGAATATCGGAATAATGGGAGGATCTTTTTTGGCCTTGCCCAGCTTATGTCTAATTATTGCTTGAAAGAAGGCTATGATGTCGCCTTAATCTCAGGAACAACAAGACAAGAAAAATTATATCGTCAATTAGGATTCAAACCATTCGCATCTCTAACTGGGACCGAAGTTGCATCGTTTTGGCCGATGTATTTAACAAAACAAACGTTTGATGGATCTTTGGCTGGCAGAATATTAAAGGAACCTATTAGCTTTTTACCTGGCCCAATTAAAATAAGCGAGGATGTAAAAGCAGCACTTGGCGAGGAGCCGATTTCCCATCGTTCGAATGAATTTTCATTTCAAATGAAGTCTGTAAGAGAGAAATTATGTAAAATGACAAACTCAAAGCATGTAGAAATTTTAGTTGGCTCTGGTACTTTAGCAAATGATGTTATTGCGGCCCAGCTATCTGTACTAGGAGGTAAAGGCCTAATCATTAGCAATGGAGAGTTTGGGTCAAGATTAATTGATCATGCTAATCGAGCTGGTTTAGCTTTTACAAGATTAGAAAAAACATGGGGAACTCCTATTACAGAAGCTGATATAAAGAGTGAACTCGAAAATGGTGAGTATACATGGCTTTGGGGTGTCCATAGTGAAACCTCTACAGGTATGCTCATAAACTATGGAAATTTAAAAGAAATCTGCCTGAAGAACAATGTCAAGCTTTGTCTGGATTGTATTAGTACAATTGGAGCAGTTAAACTAGATTTCCAGAATATATACTTGGCATCAGGGGTGAGCGGGAAAGCAATTGGTGGCTATACTGGACTCTCATTTGTCTTCCATAATCATGAAGTCGTGCCAAATCAGTCAATTCCAAGATATTTGGATCTCGGAATGTATGCCTATAATCAAAGTATTCCATATTCCCATTCCTCGAACTTGCTAGAGGCTTTAAATCAAGCTCTTAAAAAATACGAAATAGATGAGTATTATTCTGAAATAAAAACAAGATACAAGTTGATTCGTGAATATCTTGAAGGTCTTGGCCTACAGATTTTAACACCACAAGAATCTTCATCACCTGCAATCATGACGGTGTTACTACCAAACCATATTTCTTCAAAGGACTTTGGTGATGATATGGCACTTCAGGGATATTACCTTCACTATGAGAGCAGCTATTTACAAGAAAAGAAATGGATTCAAATCTCGTGCCTAAGCAGCCACGATGAGAAGAAAATAGTAAAAATGCTACGTGTGTTTGAGCTATTATTAAATCAATATGCAAAATTAGGAGAACCCTCGGTATAGAGGGTTTTCTTTTTTTGTCTAGCTCTAGGCGCTATCGGCTCGAGTCATAAGCCAATCGCTTCGGAAGGCAGAAGGCGCCTTCCGCTTTTCTTTTTTGTAACATTTCTTTCCGAGTTTCGTCTAAGTGGAAAAGGGGTGAAATGGATGAAGAAAAGATGGTTCATTTATCTTGCTTCAGTTATTATATTCACGGCTATGACTATATTTTTTACCACTTCAAAACCAACCGTTGTCAGCCAGGTGGATACTGAAATCCAACCCGTCACAAAAGAAAAACTCCAAGAGATATTTCGGGAAGCGCTTAAGGAAGAAAAGCGGAATCAAAGGTTTAGTATTTTCGGAAGGGATACCGCTAAACAAGAAATGTCCGTAACGAATGAATCCTCCGCAGCTGATCAAGCCACTGAAGGTGGAAGTGATCATTCAGAAACGAATACACAGGTTCAGGGTGTTGATGAAGCAGACATTGTAAAAACAAATGGAAAACATATTTTTCAAATCATTGATGGAAAGCTTAATGTCATTAAAGCAGCACCTGCAAAGGAAATGTCTTTACTAAAATCCATACCATTCTCACACTCATTTTCACCAAGCCAATTATTTTTGTATGAAGACCAGCTCGTCGTAATTGGTTATACATTCCGTGATAGTACACCAAATGTAAATCCAAATCAGCGAAAGATGATATACCCGCCTAGACATTTTGAAGCTACAACGGCCATTGTTTATGACATAAATGATCCTAGTAATCCCGAGGAAATACGTAGGGTAGAAGTAGAAGGCAATCATGTGACATCACGGAGAATAGACAATTACGTATATCTCGTATCTAATCATTATCCAAATTATTGGATTATGGAAGACGTGAGGGACGATGAGGTCGAATTGAGACCGCGATTTTCAGATACTGCACATAAAGATGAAAGCACGTTAATCCCATATGAAGACATTCAATATATACCAGGCTCGAAAGAAACCAACTTCACTTTAATTGCGGCATTTGATTTAAATGAGCCTAAAAAAGAAGCTTCGATTACTTCCTATATAGGAAGTGGAAATCAAATGTATATGTCAAAGGAGAACATTTATATTGCGGTTTCAAACTACTATGCCGTACCTTTTATGGAGGGTGGGGCGGATAACTCTCCTAATACAAGCTTATATAAATTCTCAGTGGAAAAGGACAAAGTCGAATTCCATAGTTCGACTGAAGTACCAGGAACGATTTTAAATCAATTTTCAATGGACGAGTACAACGGTACTTTCCGAGTAGCCACAACGAAAGGGGATACTTGGAATACCAACAAACCTTCTGCGAATAATTTGTATATTTATGATGAGAATTTAAAGCAAATTGGTTCCTTAAGTAATTTAGCTCGAGGAGAACGAATTTATTCTGCAAGATTCATGGGGGAACGAATCTATATTGTTACATTTAAACAAGTCGATCCATTGTTTGTGATTGATGCTAGCAATCCAAAAAATCCAAAGGTATTAGGTGAGTTGAAAATACCGGGCTTTAGTAATTACCTTCATCCGTATGACGAAAACCATCTCATAGGCTTTGGTTATGACACAAAGGTTGTCGCCGATAAAACAAGTACAGGTGAGCCAATGGTGTATACTGATGGGATCAAAATTTCCTTGTTTGATATTCGAGATGTGAATCATCCAAAGGAGAAATTCACAGAAATCATTGGTGGTAGGGGGACATACTCGCCTTTAAATTATGACCATAAGGCTCTATTGTTTAATAAGGAAAAAGGAATCTTCGCATTCCCTATTACTGTTTTTCAAAATATAGAAGGAAAACAGTACGAACAACACTTCGAATTTCAGGGAGCTTTTGTGTACGATATCAATTTAGAAGGAATTGAACTTAAAGCAAAGTTATCACATGACGTTCCTGGCCCATATGAAACATGGGAGGGTGAGATTCAACGAGTCCTGACAATCGGTGATACTCTATACGCTATTTCGCCGACAAAAATTTCTGCATATAACGTAAAAAACTATGAGCAAATTTCTTCATCTTCATTGGATTAAAAAAGGGTAGAATTTCTTCTATCCTTTTTTGGTATTTATCTTATATACTTAATAAGATTATATAAGGAATGAAGGGACATACATGAATCAACCGAAAATAAATCCATACTTTGTATTAGCCATTGGTGCCGTTTCGGTATCCACCTCGGCTATATTTGTGAAATTAGCAAATGCGCCTGCACCCGTTATCGCTTTTTACCGGCTCTTTTTTACAGTTCTCTTGATGCTTCCTGTTTTTTTATGGAAATATAGAAATGAACTGCGGGCGATAAAGAAAAGAGATTGGCTATTTTCTAGCATTTCAGGGGTATTTTTAGCTCTACATTTCATACTGTGGTTCGAATCACTCAACTACACATCCGTAACAAGCTCAACTGTTCTCGTTACCATGCAGCCTGTCTTTGCTTTTATCGGAACCTATTTTTTGTTTAAAGAAAAAATAGGCTTAGGCGCAATCTTAAGTACCTGTTTAGCTCTATGTGGTAGTATCATTATTAGTTGGGGAGATTTCCAAATAAGTGGGAGTGCGTTATATGGTGACTTTTTAGCGATTGTTTCCTGCATAATGGTTACAGCCTATTTGTTATTTGGGCAAACAGTACGAAAACGCCTAACACTTGTCACCTATACATTTGTTGTCTACAGCATAAGTACAATTACCTTATTCTTATACGTAGTGATCCTCAAATATCCATTAGGAGGATACGCGAGTCAAGATTGGATGTACTTTTTATTACTAGCAATTGTACCTACCTTACTCGGCCACAATCTTTTCAACTGGTCATTAAAATGGGTAAGTACTTCAACCATTTCGGTAAGTATCCTATTTGAACCAGTTGGTGCAGCGATACTAGCATATTTTATCCTTTCAGAAAAAATCATCCACACACAGATATTCGGAGGAGTCATTATCATACTAGGTATTTGGCTTTACTCCATAGGTGAAAGGAAGAAAAAACAGCGGGTTCGACTATCAGAGCAAAGTGTAGGATAAAGAAAAGCCATGTCTATTAGCGTAGACATGGCTTCTTTTTTAAGTGAATTTTCGAGTCATAATAACGGAGCCGATTCCAATCACTATTAATAGGACTCCCATTAATAGTAGATTGGAATAAGGACTAGCCGTTGTTGGGAGCTTATTCCCTTGTACCTTTACACTCATTTCTGTAGCAAGAGTTGCTACCGTAAGTAACTTTTCTCCACGTACAAGGATAAAGTCAGAAGCTAGCATATCCTCGGAAACCTTAAGATCCAGCAAGTACTCATCATTTGCCCGGTATAGCTCAACTAATAGGTCTGCCCCATCAAGTGAACTTTTCTCAAGAAGCTTATTATATGCAACAGCTTCCTTAACACCATCTTTTAATAGATAGTACCGTGGTTGTAACTCAAAGATTTCAATCATTTTATCATACATCACAAGAAGCTCTTTTTGCTGCTCTGCCGATAATCCCTCTGAACTATTATAGGAGAAATATTGTTCTAAATTAGAACTAAGAGATTTCATATTCTCCTCAAAATTCATATCATTTAGACTCAAAAAGTGAAGAAATAAACCATCAATCTCATCTTCCGTTAATCCAATTTCTGAGAGCATCCGCTCTGCCTCAACTATTACCTCAGCATGATTTAAATAGAAATCAACTGTAGTTTCGAGGTCTTTAATAAATAAATAATCATGAATTGACTCCCCAAAACCACCAAGGATATGCTGTAACTCATCCTCATTTATATTATGTTTTGATAATAGAGTCTGGATTGTTTCTTTGTTAACAGGCTCACCTAAATAGGAAACCAATTCATCAACAGTCTCAAAATCCTTTACGGACAGATCGTAAACTGCTAAGTAATCCTCAAGATCACTCTCGGTAAAACCGGTTTCTGATGTATAATCCTTTAATTCCTCAGGGGTTACTTCAGCAAACACACTGTTAGAAACAAACGAAAATTGGAATAAAAAAATAACCCCAATTAGTAATAACTTCTTCATTCCTCTTCCTCCAAGCCATTATATTCATAGGTCTAGTATTTTCAACTTTTACCAAATAATGCATATGAGAGAAGAATAGACATAAAAAAACTGACATCCAAGCGATAGGAATGTCAGAATGGAAATGAAATTAATAAAAGGAACTAGCAAAAAAGCTGAAAACGAAGGCCATAATGATAGACGAAACAAAAGTGATAAAAGTGCTGGCCTCGATTCTTCCTTCATTATTACTTATTCTCAAACCTTCAATATATACGAATGAAAACAAAAATAAGCACATAGCTAATGATAAAAACATACCTACTGCTTGCAAAAATTCAAAAATCAAAACCCTTCCTCCTTCCAAAAATCCCATTAATAAAATATATGAGGCACTCTAGTAAATATGAATAAAATAATAGAGAACTTAAATGGATAGATAAATTTAATAGAACCAGCTTTACTAATTCCTATAAAAAGTATTTCATACCAAAACTATTTCTTGTATAATATTTATGGCTTTATCACATGATGAATTAGTAGAGAAAAGAGAAGAGAGTGCTTCTTAAAAAATCCTTAAAACTTTTTTTAAAAAAGGTCTTGAAAAAGGTAAAAAGAGATGATATATTAATTCTTGTCGCCAAAACAAGCGATACAGAAATTGAATGAGTGATAAAAAAACTTTTTAAAAAAGAAGTTGACACTCAAAAACGAAAATGTTATATTAGAAAAGTCGCTTCAGGGCGATGGACAAAGTTCTTTGAAAACTGAACACAATACAAGCGTCAACGTTTAATTCTAAAGTAACAAATTATTGAGCAAGATCTTTGCTTCTAGA
>NZ_NSEA01000033.1:0-39405 GCF_002734285.1 Fredinandcohnia onubensis
CTTATAAAAGTTTTGACAATACGTAAACTTGTAAGGGGGCTTTACTATGAAAGTATTACGTTTAGGTCATGCGATGTATGTTTTTACAACTAAAAAAGGAAATCAATATTTAGTCGACCCATTTTTTGATATGAATCCAGGTTGTCCAAGTGAGTATCAAACAGAGGAATTTTTGTCCAATATTAAAGGTGTGTTATTAACACATGGGCATTTTGATCATACAAGCGGACTAGAAAAATTAAGAAAAGCTAATCCGAGTTGTTTAATATTAGCACAATATGAATTAGCCTTGATTTTAGGCCGAAATGGTTTTGAAAATGTTTATCCTGTGAATTTTGGAGGATCGTTTGATTTTGGTGATGTAAAAGTTACTATGGTACCTGCTCGTCATTCGTCTAGCTACGGCGAATTGGAGGGTAGTCCCATTTACGCAGGAGAATCAGCAGGTTATGTATTTGATTTTGAGGATGACCATACGTTGTACCATTCTGGTGATACGATGATTATGACGGATATGAAATTAATTCAAGAGTTGTATAAACCATCAATTGCGATCCTTTCATCTTCAGGTCAATTCACAATGGGTCCAAAAGAAGCGGCATATGCAGTAGAACACTTATTAGATGTTAGATATGTTATCCCTAGTCATACATTTCCTAGTGCAAACTCAGCCTCCTCAAAAGAAACGTTAGATGGATTGTTAAAAGCATTTCCTGTTGTAGGAAATATGATTGAGAAAGATAATGAATTAAAAGATTATTTATCAAAACAACAAAAAACCGAGGTAGTCATAATTGGGTATGGAGAAGAAGTGACATTCTAGTAACAATATGATGTTGAAGTTGCTGGTGTTGAATTTGCAATTAAGCACTATACTTATAACATGATTCAAGATATCCATCCTTTTCCGGGATATAATTAAAATAAATAGTCAAAAGACCGAGAATTCGCTAATTCACGGTCTTATTTATTGTAAATAGTTCATAATGAATTTATGGGAAAAGCTCCATGAATAGATAAAGGGGGTCCTTATCTTAAAATAAGGGTATTCCGGAGCTGCTTAATGGGAAAGCAGATATTATAAAGTTAAAAAGATGCAAAAAAACAATTATCATGATAATATATATGAAAGCGGTTGACATACAGGAGTAAGCGCTTAAAAAAATAAATATTGGTGGTCTAAATGAAGGCAAAATTAGAAGATGTGGCTAAACTGGCAGGTGTTTCACCCACTACTGTTTCAAGGGTTATGAATAATAGAGGATATATTAGTGAAAAAACAAGACAAAAAGTAGAAGATGCAATTAAGGAATTAAATTATTATCCCAATGATATTGCACGTTCTTTATTTAAACAAAGGACTAATTTCATTGGATTAATATTACCTACAATTAACAACCCATTTTTCAGTGAATTAGCATTATATATTGAAAATGAAAGTGCAAATCATGGTTTCAAAATTATTCTGTGCAATAGTCTTGGGCAATTGGATAAGGAAAAATCTTACGCATCGATGTTAATTAGGCATCAAGTCGATGGAATGATAGTTTGTTCGTATAATAGGGGAATAGAGGCCTATAAAAATCCTAAACTACCTATCGTTGCCATAGATCATTATTTATCACCAGAAATCCCGGTAGTTGGATCCGATAACTATGAAGGTGGAAAGTTGGCAGTACAACATTTAATTAATCAAGGCTGTAAATCAATTGTTCATATTAACGGACCAGCTGAATTAGAAACCCCAGCCCAGCAAAGAAGAAAAGCATATGAAGACTTGGTAAAAAATCCAATAACCTATGAAATAATAGATTTATTTAATGAAGAAGCAACTGCAGTAACAATTAGAAGGATTTTTGAAGACCATCCAGAGACAGATGGTATTTTTGCAAGTGATGATTTAATGGCTGCAACTTGTTTAAAAGTAGCAAATGAGTTAAATATTAGTGTTCCAGATGATTTAAAAGTTGTTGGTTACGATGGGTCTCAAACCGTTATGAGTTTGCTACCACAGCTAACTACAATTAAACAGCCAATTAAAGATATTGCTAAGACTTCAGTATTAAATTTAATTGATCAGATTAATGAAGTCCCAATGGAAGATATAATGGAGATTGTTTTACCAGTTCAATTACTTGATAATGGTACAGCATAAATCTACTCAACTTTATTAGAGTAGATTTATTTTTTAGAAAATTTAGGTCAAGCGGTTGACATATAAAATAAAACAAATTAATATTAATGTAACAACCGGTTGACATGGAATACAAACACGGTTAAAAATTAATGTGAAAGCGGTTAACACAAAAGAGCCCCTTAAGTTTAATTTAAACAGTGGCAACATACTTATAGATTATGTGTCATCCGGTTGACACATAATCTTATCGTGAGTATTTCTATTGCTAATCACTTAAAACACATTTTTATTAAGTAGATTGCAAATGTTTTTATAACTAGTTTTGAAAGTGAGGAAAGGATATGAAAGTGGAGGCGAGTGAACTACCGACAGTCGCGCAAACTGTAAAAAAAGTAAAGAAATCAAAAGTAAGGCGAATCTTAAATAGTTACCAACTTTATTTGTTTCTATTGCCGGCTCTTGTTTATTTTATTGTTTTTCATTACGTCCCAATGTATGGGGTTTTGATCGCTTTTAAAGATTTTATCGCCACACAAGGCATAATGGGAAGCCCTTGGGTAGGATTAAAACATTTCGAGCGTTTTTTTGACTCTTATCAATTTTGGACACTTATTAAAAATACGTTTAGTTTAAGTATTTTGCAATTAATCATAGGATTCCCTCTTCCAATAATTATTGCGTTAATGATGAACCAGATTAGAAGTAAAAAATATAAAAGCTTTGTACAAACGGTCGTATATGCTCCGCATTTCATATCTGTTGTTGTATTAGCTGGTATGATATATGTTTTCTTTTCAAATAATGGGTTAATAAATAGTTTGATTATGCTTTTCGGTGGGGAGTCCATCTCCTTCATGGCAAAGCCTGAATGGTTCAAGCCATTATATATAGGTTCTGGTGTATGGCAGGAAACAGGTTGGGCCGCGGTTGTTTATCTTGCTGCACTTGCGGGTACTAGCCCAGAGTTACATGAGGCTGCTGTTATGGATGGAGCAAATAAGTGGCAGAGGATTCTACATGTAGATATTCCGGCGATTATGCCAATTGCTGTAATTTTATTAATCTTGCAAGTTGGTAATATTATGAATATCGGATTTGAAAAAGCTTACCTTTTACAAACACCACTTAACCAGCCGGCAGCTGAAATTATTCCAACGTATGTTTATAAAATGGGGTTACAGCAAGCACAATACAGTTTTGCTGCAGCTGTTGGATTATTTAATTCAGTCATCAATTTAGTGTTACTTGTGGCTGTAAATAAATTCGCGAAAAAAATATCTGGTCAAGGACTATGGTAGAAGGAGGTTTGTTAGACAATGAGTTTGCTAACTTTAAAAAGAGAAACAAGAAAATCAAAGGAAGATAAAATTTTCGATCTAATAAACCTATTTTTAGTAGCAGTTATGGTTGTCTTAGTTGTCTATCCTCTTTACTTCATTGTCATTGCTTCAATCAGTGATCCAAATATGATTTATGAAGGAAAGGTTTGGTTTTTACCGCAGGGAATTACATTTGAAGGATATGAACGGATTTTATCCGATAACTTGATATGGACCGGTTATAAAAATTCAATCATATACACATTTGTTGGCACGCTTGTTAATGTTTGTTTTACCCTAATGGCAGCATATGCCTTATCTAGAAAAGATTTGTATGGTAGAAACATTATCATGTTGCTGTTCTTATTTACGATGTTCTTCTCTGGCGGATTAATTCCTACATATTTAGTAGTTAAAGATCTTGGCTTACTTAATACGATGTGGGCATTGATTCTTCCGAAAGCTGTAGCGGTTTGGAACTTGATTGTTGCAAGAACTTATTTTCAGATGTCCATCCCTGATGAAATGTTAGAAGCAGCAAAAATTGACGGATGTTCAGATGTAAAATTCTTTTGGAAAATTGTTTTACCGCTATCAAAACCAATTGTCGCAGTTATGGTTCTCTTTTACGCAGTAGGACATTGGAATTCTTACTTTGATGCTTTGATTTATTTAAATGATGAAGATTTATATCCTCTTCAATTAATTCTACGGAACATCTTGATACAAAATGAAGCTTCAACCCAAATGATTAGTGACCTTGAGTCTCTTGCGGCAAAACAAAGAGTTTCAGAATTAATCAAATATGGTGTTATTATCGTAGCTTCTTTACCATTATTAGTCCTTTACCCGTTCGTACAAAAGCACTTTGTTAAAGGTGTTATGATCGGCAGTATTAAAGGGTAATCCATTTGAACTCACATCAAGGAGGTGGTGGGTCGTTTCTTACAAAATCAGTTTTTCTTAAATATCAAGTTACCATTTAAAGGGGGAAAATCAATGATTAGATCAATAAAAAGAAATATGTTGAAAAATAAGAAGAAAAAGTCATCTGTAGTATTAGCTATCGGATTAAGTGCAGCACTTGCTTTAACTGGTTGTTCAGCCAACAAGGATTCTGAAAAAACATCTGCAAAAGCTGTAGAATTCAACAAAACTGGATTACCGATTGTAGATAAAGAAATAACATTAGAGTTTGTTTCTCCTAAAGCTGCATTAGCTCCTGATTATTCGGAAATGACGATTTTTGATCGCTTAGAAGAAGCAACAAATGTAAAAATCGATTGGACAAATATCCCTGCAGACGGTTACCAAGAAAAGAAAAACTTATTATTAGCAAGTGGCGACTTACCTGATGCGTTCTACGCTTCCGGTTTTTCAGATCAAGATCTTATTCAACATGGTCAGAACGGAACTATCATTCCTTTAGAAGATTTAATTGACGAGTATGCTCCAAATTTAAAGAAACTATTTGAAGAAAGACCAGAATTAAAACAAATGATCACAGCTCCAGATGGACATATTTACTCACTTCCACGAGCTGAAGAAATGGATTTAGTTGGTATGCCAAATATTATGTTTATTAACCAAACATGGTTAGATAAACTAGGTCTTCAAATGCCTTCAACTCTGGAAGAATATCACGATGTTTTAAAGGCTTTTAAAGAAAAGGATCCGAATGGTAACGGTAAACAAGACGAAATCGGTCTTACATTTTGGTTCAATGGCTGGGCTGGAAATGAAGGGGATTTGATCGGATTATTCGGATTACCTGATACTTCATTTGAAGCAGATCACCGTATCGTTCGCGACGGAAAAGTGATTTATGTTGCGACTCAACCTGAATATAAAGAAGCGATTGCCTACTATCATGAATGGGTGAAAGAAGGATTAATAGACCCTGAGGTTGTAACTCAAGATACAGCACAACTTTTTGCAAAGGGTAAAACAGAAAACCCAGTATTAGGTTCATTCATTTGGTGGGAAGATACTGAGGTTGTTGGAACTGATCGCGTAGATGACTACTCTATTTTACCACCTCTTAAAGGTGTAGACGGAAAGATTCGAATTGGACGTTCTAATTATTCAGAGTATGGAAGAGATGCATTTGTTATTACTTCTGCAAATAAAAACCCAGAATTAACTATGCGTTGGGTTGACGAGCTTTATGCACCAAAAATGTCTGCCCAAATCAACTGGGGACCAATTGGTGAAGTGTATGAAGAAGATGAAAATGGAATGTTAGTGAATAAAGAGTTACCAGAAGGCATAGCGATGGGTGAATACAGACAAAAAGTAGCTCCAGGCGGACCTTTCGTTGTTCTAAAAGAACATTTTGGAACTGTAGTAGATATGGAACCAAGAGCAAAAGAAAGATTACAAATTTTAGAGGAACACTACAGACCGCATATGGCTAAAGAAAACTATCCACAAATTTTCTTCAGTGTCGAAGAGCTAGAAAAAATTAATCAAATTGAGCCTGAAATTAAAGAGTTTGTAAAACAAAAAGAAGCTCAATGGTTAATTGAAGGTGGAATTGAAAAAGAGTGGGATGACTATGTTGCTCAGCTTGAATCTATGGGATTAGGTGAACTAATGGAAATCTATCAAACAGGTTTAGACCGTTTTAATAATAATTAATCATGTCTTATAAAGGCCAGATGTTTCAATAATCTGGCCTTTACTATGAATGAAAAGTTATTAATCAACTTTAGAATAGTAAAAAGTTTATTGAAAAAGGTGATTTCAATGTATGGAGTAACAGCATTAGGAGAGTTATTAATCGACTTTACACCTTCTGGTCAGTCAGAAAGAGGGAATGTTTTGTTTGAAACAAATCCTGGTGGAGCTCCAGCGAATGTTCTTGTTGCCTTGTCTAAATTAGATGTGAAAACTTCTTTTATTGGAAAGGTTGGGCAAGATCATTTCGGGATTTTTTTAAAAAATACGTTAGAAAAAATGAATGTCGATACCCTAAATCTTCTTTTTTCAAACGAAGCAAATACGACGCTGGCCTTCGTTCATTTAGATCCAAGCGGGGATCGCTCATTCAGTTTTTATCGTGAATCTGGTGCGGATATTTTGTTGAGGGAAGTAGAAATCAGCGAACAGCAAATAAAAAATTCAACGATTTTCCATTTTGGGTCACTTTCATTAACTCATGAGCCTGCAACTACAGCTACTTTTACAGCATTGAATTATGCAAAGAAGCATGGTGTGTTGATTTCGTATGATCCAAATTTACGCTTACAGCTCTGGGATTCAGTAGATCGTGCAAAAGAGATGATCAAGAAGGGTTTAGAATACGCAGATATCGTTAAGCTTTCAGAAGAAGAATTACTATTTTTAACTGGTACAAGGGATGTGGAAAAGGGGACAGAGTTGATAAAAATTCGATATCAATGTCCACTCATTCTAGTTACGTTAGGGCCTAGTGGAAGTTTCTTTCGATCTACAACTAGTTTTGGTAGAGTAGGAGGATTTAAGGTAGACGTTGTTGATACAACTGGGGCAGGTGATGCTTTTGTTGGTGGAACTCTATATAAAATCCTTGAAAAAAACAAAAAACTTTATGAGTTAACAAAAGATGACTATATGGAAGTTCTAAACTTTGCGAATGCTACAGGGGCTCTTGCAACCACAAGTAAAGGCGGAATACCGAGTATGCCCACTTTGGAGCAGATTGAAAAACTAGTATCAAATCAATAGTTATATAAAGAGAGGAGTACAACAAGCATGAGCAACGCAGAAACAAAACCAACTTATTATACGGAAAAATATCGTCCACAATACCATTTCTCACCCACAGAAAACTGGATGAATGACCCGAATGGGATGGTCTATTATGAAGGGGAATACCATCTGTTTTATCAATATCACCCACATGGTACAACGTGGGGGCCGATGCATTGGGGGCACGCTATAAGTACAGATCTTGTGCACTGGGAGCATTTGCCGATTGGATTAACTCCTGATGAAAATGGGATGATCTTTTCAGGAAGTGCAGTAGTTGACTGGGAGGATACATCTGGATTTTTTAACGGGGGAACAGGGTTGGTTGCTATTTTTACATCAGCAGATACATACCCCGATTCTGAACGACCAAGACAGCGACAAAGTATTGCTTATAGCTTGGATAAAGGGAGAACATGGATAAAATATGCGGGGAATCCTGTTCTATCAGATGAGGATATCACAGATTTCCGCGATCCTAAAGTATTTTGGCATTATGAAACAGGTAAGTGGGTGATGATTCTAGCAGCCGGACAAAGTGTTCGACTTTATACTTCCTCGGATTTAAAGACTTGGAATTTTGCGAGTGAATTTGGAGCGGAGGAAGGTTCACATCTAGGCGTTTGGGAGTGCCCTGATTTATTTGAATTGCCAGTTGACGGGGATGAGGATAATAAAAAATGGGTGTTGTTAGTAAGTATTGGTGCCGAACCTCACATTCCAGAAGGCTCAAGAACACAATATTTTATCGGAGATTTTGACGGTAAAACATTTATAAATATATATTCAGCTGACATGACTCTTTGGATCGACAAAGGAAGAGACAACTATGCGGGTGTAAGTTGGTCTGATATTCCGGCTCAAGATAATAGGAGAATTTATCTCGGTTGGATGAGTAACTGGAAATATGCGAATGTAACGCCAACGATGGAATGGCGCAGTAGTATGACAATACCGCGCGCATTATCTTTAAAAACGTTAGTTGATGGCATTCGATTAATACAATCACCAGTAGAGGAATTATCGGACTTGCGAACAACATCTTTTTTGCTCTCTGATAAGAACATTTCACCTGGGGAAAATCTTTTAAAAGATGTAAAGGGTGATTCGTTTGAAATTGTAGCCGAATTTGAATTGTGTGGAGCAAGTGAATTCGGGTTTAAGGTACGCAAGTCAACTAGCGAAGAAACGATTATTGGGTATAATATTAAAAATGAAACATTATTTATTGACCGTATAAATTCAGGTGAATTTGAATTCCATGAAGACTTTTCTGGGAAACATGAAGGCCACTTGACCCCAATAAAAAATAATATAAAGCTTCATTTGTTCGTTGACTGGTCGTCAGTAGAGGTATTTGGTAATGACGGTGAATTAGTGATAACAGATTTAATTTTTCCAAAAGAAGACGGTCAGGACATTGAGCTTTATGCAATCGGTGGAGAAGTGTTCGTTCGCTCCCTTGAGTTTTATGAATTAACATCCATTTGGAAAAAATAATAGACAAGAGTGAGTAGGGGGAATGAGGAATGAGTGATAATAGATTACTAAATACACTAAATTCCATTGTGGATTATTTTCTATTAAATTTATTGTGGGTTATTGCTTCCATCCCTTTACTCACGATTTTTCCTGCAACGACTGCAATGTTTGGCGTGATTAGAAAAAGACAGCTTCAGAAAGATTCAAAAGGCATTTTCATAGATTTTGTCATGATGTTTAAAGAAAATTTTAAACAGAGTTCACTGCTATCTATCATTTGGGCGGTTGTAGCCCTGTTTTTATATATGGACTACGTGTTAATTAATCCTCGGGGATCAGTTGTTGAGTTAGCCCTCTATATATTTTTGGTTAGTGCAATCATTTTGTTTAGTGCAATAACTATTTTTGTCTTTCCAGTGATGGTGCATTTTGAACTAACTTTGAAGGACATTATAAGAAATTCATTTTTCTTTTCGCTGATGAAGCCAATGGTTACGATTGTCTTATTGGCGTGTTTAGTGATGGGAATTGGGTCTACTTATTATTATCCTATTTCGGTATTTATTGTTCCGAGTATAA
The DNA here is from genome assembly GCF_002734285.1 of Fredinandcohnia onubensis. Taxonomy (GTDB): domain Bacteria; phylum Bacillota; class Bacilli; order Bacillales; family Bacillaceae_L; genus Ferdinandcohnia; species Ferdinandcohnia onubensis_A. Next base: position 9,250 of record NZ_NSEA01000033.1, read on the forward strand.
TCGTTTCGATTTTCTATTTGTTTTGTCAAAAGTTGTTTGATGTGGTTGTGAAGTGAAGTAAAGTGTTTTTTGACCCTTAGGAAAAGGGTTGCATTAAACAGCCACTGAACTTATTCGACTTATTGAAGATTATAGAAGTTTATCAGTTTATTGTTTAACCTATTATTTCACATAAGGTGATCAATTAGGTCTAGTTAAACAAAAATGTTTACGCTTACATCTAAGAGCTATTAAAGGAATGCAAAATTGTATAAAAAGGAGCTTGAGAGATGAAAGATAAAAAGAATAACAGAATGTGGAGTTTACTAATTATAGTGTCGTTTATGATTACGATGATACCGCAGCAAGCATACAATGTAACAGAAGCAGCAGTAATTAGTGAAAGTGAACCATATCGCCCAGGCTATCACTTTTCTCCTGATAAGGGGTGGATGAATGACCCAAACGGTATGGTTTACTATGACGGGGAATATCACCTTTTTTATCAGCATAATCCAACTGGAAACACATGGGGGCCGATGTATTGGGGACATGCTGTAAGTAAGGATTTGGTGAATTGGGAGCACCTTCCGATTGCTCTATATCCAGATGAGCTTGGGTTTATGTGGTCAGGTAGTGTGGTCGTTGACTGGAATAATACCTCTGGCTTTGGAGACGGTTCTAAACCACCAATGGTTGCGATGTTTACACAAGAAAAAGGTGGAAAACAAGTACAAAGTTTAGCTTATAGTAATGATAAAGGGCGTTCATGGACAACCTACGAAGGAAATCCTGTAATACCTATGATTGAAGAAGGCGATGTGTTTAGAGATCCTAAAGTCTTTTGGCACCAAGACACAAACAAATGGATTATGGTTATATCTGCGGGTAATCATATTAAAATCTATCAATCTACCAATTTAAAAGACTGGAACCATGAAAGCGATTTTGGAAGTGATCAAGGATCACATGCTGGTACATGGGAGTGTCCAGATTTATTTGAACTGGCGGTAGATGGAGATCCAAACAAAAAGAAGTGGGTTCTTGCTGTAAGTATTAGTGAAGGGTCCCCTGCTGGCGGATCTGGGATGCAATATTTTATAGGAGACTTTGATGGAACAACCTTTACGAACGAAAACGAACCTGACAAAGTTCTTTGGGCTGATTATGGAAGTGATTTCTATGCGGCAGTTACATGGAGTGATGTGCCTGATCATGATGGACGAAAAATATGGATGGGTTGGATGAATAATTGGCTTTATGGTCAAGACCTTCCAACGTCAAAATTTAGAGGGGCTATGAGTTTGCCAAGAGAATTAGCCCTTACTAGTTCGTCTGACAATACCATTCGTCTCGTTCAAAAGCCTGTTAGTGAATTTGAAAATTTAAGAGAAAATAAGAAAAGCTGGGCAAATGAAACCATCGATACTGAAAACAGTTTATTATCGGGTGTAAATGGGAAACAATTTGAGGTTAGAGCAGAATTTGATCTTACATCTTCAAATGCTACCGAATTTGGTTTTATTGTAAGAAAAGGGGAAGAATCAGAAACAAAAGTCGGATATAACAAAACTGAACAACAGCTGTTTGTTGACCGCTCAAATTCTGGTGAAATTAGCTTCCATGAAAAATTTGCGGCAAAACATACTGCACCATACTCTTCAACACTTGATACAGTAAAAATGAACCTATTTATTGATAGCGCATCTATTGAGGTGTTTGGAAAGGATGGAGAAGTTGTATTAACTGATCAGGTTTTTCCGACAGAAAATGATGTGGCTCTCGATATTTATTCATTAGATGGAAAAGTAATTTTAAAGTCGTTAGAAATCTATGAAATAAAAAGCGCACAGTTTAAATCAAATAAGGGGGTCATAAATGTTGACCCTACAACTCTTCCGGAGGAGATTGAAAACCCAGATTTTGAGACGGGAGATTTAACTGGTTGGTCAGAAGTGGGTTCTGCGTTTAATGACCCAGTTTCAGATGTATCGAGTTTTTGGGGAGGTCCGTTTAATCAGCAAGGAACTTTCCATGTCTGGGGATTCGCAGGAGCGAAGGAAGATGCAAACTCAGATCTTCGAACAGGCGAAATGATGTCAAGTGTATTCAAATTAGGAGGCAACGGGATGATTGATTTCCTTGTAGCTGGTGGCGAAGATCTCGATAACCTATATGTAGCACTTGTAAGAGCTTCTGATGGAAAGGAGCTATTTAAAGCAACGGGTGCTAATACTGAAGCTTATCGGAGAGTCAAATGGGATGCATCAGAATATATTGGTGAATCATTGTATATAAAGATTGTTGATCAGCATAGTGGAGGTTTTGGTCATATTAATGTCGATGACTTCCGAGTGTATAACAATGATCCAATCTTAACGGACGATATTGAAAATCCCGATTTTGAAACAGGAGATTTAGCAGGCTGGACCGTTGTTGAAGGTGATGCTTTTTCAAATGAAAATGTGACAGATGCAAAAGATTGGGGGTGGGGAGGTCCTTTTAATCATACGAACGAATTCCATCTTTGGGGAGCAAAAGCCAGTGATGATAAAACTGGAATTCTTAAATCCAAACACTTTATTTTATCAGGGAACGGTGAAATAAGCTTCTTAATTGGTGGGGGCAATAATATCGAAAAATTATATGTCGCATTAGTAAGAGCTTCTGATGATAAGGAATTAATGAAAGAGACAAATAAGAACTTTGCTGATAGTGAGGCTTACTCAAGAGTGACTTGGGATGCAGCAAGTTATGTTGGAGAAGAGGTATATCTCAAAATAGTTGATAAAGCAACAGGGGGATGGGGACATATAAATGTCGATGATTTCCAAGTGAAAACACAAGGCATAATTGCCCACTGGCCTTTGGATGAAAGTAAAGCTGCAAAGGCATTAGATAAAGTAAGTGGCATTAAGGATTCGGTAGAATATGTATTCAATGATGCAAAGTATAAACCATCAACAGACCCGTTATGGAAACAAGGTATATCCAATAATGCTTTATTATTTGATGGATATTCAACTTGGATTTCTAGAAAGGCAGAGAATATTATCAAGCCTTCTAGTGCGTTAACAATTGAGGCTTGGGTAGCTCCTAGATCCTACGAGTGGGGAGATTTAGGTCAATTATCTGCCATTGTAAACCAGCATAATCGTTCCTCGAATGAAGGGTATATACTAGGAATGGGTAAACATGGGAGATGGTCGTTTCAAGCAAGTGTTAACGGCGATTGGAGAGAGGTTTGGGCAGATGAATCTAAACCATTAGAAAAAGATAAATGGTCATACATTGTAGCAACGTTTAGCCAGACTGAGAAAAAGATGAAACTTTATCTAAATGGAGAGCAAGTTGGTGAAGTATCTACGCCAAACGGAGTATTAACACCATCTGCCCAGGATTTAATTATTGGAAAGCATAATTCAGCTGCTGTTATTAATGGCACATTTACAGCAAATATGTTTAATGGTTTAATTGATGAATTAAAGATTCATAATCAAGTAATAAATGAGGAAGAAATTCAAAAGAACTATCAGACGGTGATTCAAACGTTTGAAGATGGTAAATTACCAACTCCCGATATGAAAATGGATCGAAGCAGATATGATGGTGATCGCTACAGACCTCAATATCACTTGATTTCACCAGAGCATTGGATGAATGAGCCTCATGGGCCGATGTATTATAACGGGAAATATCATATTTTCTATCAGCATAATCCACAAGGCCCGTATTGGCATCAAATTCACTGGGGACATTTAGTCAGCGATGATATGGTTCATTGGGAAGATGCGCCTGTCGCATTAGCTCCAACAGGAAATTCCGTATCACCTGATGGAGTCTGGTCAGGAGATTCAACAGTAGATGCTGAGGGGAATCCAGTTCTTCTTTTTACAGCTGGAGATGATTCTAAGTTTCCAAATCAAATGACGGGACTTGCAACAAGTAAAGATCCGAAAGATCCATTATTAAAGGAATGGACGATGTATGAAGAAGCAGTTACTGTTCAAGCACCTAATCTTCCTGCCGAGCAAGGAGAAGTGTGGTATGGGCAATTCCGCGATCCATTTGTTTGGAAAGATGGGGATACATGGTATCAGTTAGTAGGCTCAGGAATAAAGGGTGTTGGTGGTACAGCATTACTGTACACATCTAAGGATTTATATGAATGGAAGTATGAAAAACCTTTATTTGTTGGAGATGTTAAAAATCACCCGAAAACTGGAGATGTCTGGGAACTGCCGGTATTTTTACCAGTAGGTGAAGATAAAGAAGGGAATAAAAAGTATGCCTTCTTCATTAATCCTTGGTTTGAAAGCTATAGTCCACATAATGTGAAATATGTTTGGTATTGGACTGGAACTTGGGATAAGGAAAAGTTAGAGTTTGTACCTGATTTTGAAGATCCAAAACAATTTGACTATGGTGAGCATTTTACCGGGCCAAGTGGAATGGTAGATGAAACTGGTCGTTCAATCCTGTTTAGTATTGCCCAAGACAGAAGAACCGAGCAGCAGCACCATGATGCCGGATGGGCACATAATGGTGGGTTACCGCTAGAATTATCATTATCTCAGAGTGGTGAGCTAGCAATTGAACCAATCAAAGAGCTTCAGTCGTTAAGACAAAAAGAATTGTTATCAATTAAAAATGATAAAATTGAGAAAGCTAATGAGCAATTAAAGAAAATTAAAGGTGATATGCTTGAGATACAGCTTGAAATTGATTTGAAAAAGGATGAACAAGTTGGATTAAAGCTTAGAAAAAGTTCAAAAGGTAAAGAAGAAACCCTATTATTCTATGATGCAATGAACGAAAAACTAAATGTTGATCGTTCAAAATCTAGTCTAGATCCAGATATCCCTAAAGGTATTCAGGGAGGGGAATTAAAGCTTGATGGTGATAACTTAAAGCTTCACATCTATCTAGACCGTTCAATGATTGAAGCATATGCAAATGGCAAGAAGAGTATTACCACTCGCGTTTATCCAACACTTGAGGATGCGCTAGGACTAGAACTATGGAGTAGTCATGGAAAAGCTAAGGTTAAATCGATGAAAATTTGGGAGCTGGGTTCTGCCTATGGAAAAACCATTCCGTCGTACTGGTCACCAGTAGAGGAAGTACCAGCACATGGTGAATTAAAAAATCATGATTTCCAAACTGGGGATTTAACAGGTTGGGAAGTGATTGAAGGAAAAACTTTCAGCGATAAACATGTGACAAATGCAAATGACTGGGGATGGGGCGGCCCATTTAACCAAGCTTATGACCAAGTGGATCCTAAAAGATACCATTTATGGGGATTCAATGGGGAGCAAGGCGGAGATGCAGCGACTGGTATAGTAAAGTCTGAAGACTTCAAACTCGGAGGATTAGGCAAAATTGACTTTTTGATTGGTGGCGGACAAAATATCGATAATCTTTATGTAGCTTTAGTCCGAAAGTCAGACGGGAAAGAGCTATTAAAAGCCACCGGACATAATGATGAAGCCTATCGAAGAGTGAGATGGGATGCGTCTGATTTTCTAGGGGAAGAATTATTCATCAAGGTTGTTGATAAAGAAACTGGAGGATGGGGACATCTTAATATTGATGATGTTAATGTTCCAGTAGTTTTAGACTAATTGTATTATGGATGTCTACAATGGACTGTCCTGTAGGCTAATGAAAAAGACCAAATCGAATGCGATTTGGTCTTTTAGATTTCTTAAATCAGTTTCGTTCATTATGTCTCCAGTTATTCTAAAGTGTATTAACTTGTTTATCGTTGGTCGTTCTACTATCATTATTGTATGTATTTTTTCATTATGTGAAAAGCGACACCGCATAGATTGAATAGGAAAGAGGGCTATTATAGTGACCAAAATTGGGGTTATTGGACTAGGAGATATTGCACAAAAAGCGTATCTGCCAGTTTATAGCGGATTAAAGGAGATTGAATTTCATTTTTACACAAGAAACCAAGAAAAGTTACGAACAATTACCAGCCAGTATCGGTTTGAACATATTCACTCCGACCTCAAATCCCTAATGGAAAGTGGTATTACGGGAGCATTCATCCATTCGTCGACATCCTCTCATGAAGAAATAGTTAAGCTGCTTCTACAACACGGGATCCATGTGTTTGTGGACAAACCTATTACCGACAATTATGAAGGTGCTAAAAGACTTGTTGAATTGGCGGAGGAGCGAGGTCTTATTCTTATGACTGGATTTAATCGCAGATTTGCCCCTTCGTATAGAAGTTTGAAGGAAGTATCTCAGCCAAATATGGTTGTGGTCCAGAAAAACCGTAATAATCTACCTGGTGAACCGAGGACGTTTATTTTCGATGATTTTATCCATGTAGTGGATACGATGAGGTATTTATTTCCGCACCCGATCGAAGACATGGTCGTGAATGGTCGTATGGAGAATGGTTCCTTATTCCACGTAGTGATTCAGTTTATTTCTAAAGGCGGCACGGCAATCGGCATTATGAACAGGGATAATGGGACCACCGAGGAAATCGCTCAGGTTATGGGCCCGTTCGAGAAGCGGACAGTCACGAATGTATCCAACTTAGTCATTTCAAAAGGTATGGAAAATAGTGAGGTTCGGAGTAGCGATTGGGAGCCAACCTTGTTTAAAAGAGGGTTTGAACAAATGGTGAAAGACTTTATTCACGCTGTCAGCACAAATTCGGAAACCTTAATTTCAGCTCGTGATGCACTGAAAACCCATGAAATTTGCGAAGAAATTCTTACGAAACTAGCAGAAAAGAAGGAAGTAACAGGAACTACTAATTGAATAAAAGGGAGCTCAACTGATGGATAATAACGATATTTTAATCCGATTGAGATATGCATTGGAATTAAAAAATAAAGAAATGGCAGAGATTTTTAAACTTGGTGGCATAGATGTGCCAGTACCAGATGTTGTAAAGATTCTGACAAAGACATACGATGAAGATGATTATGAGAATGAAGATCAAATAAAGTGTACGCACAGTATGTTAGACTCATTTTTAAATGGCCTTATTGTTTACAAAAGAGGGAAGCAGGAGCCAAAACCAGGACAGCCTAATCCACCAGAACCTACTTTAAAGACAAGTGGGAACGTGAATAATCTTCTATTAAAGAAAGTCAAAATTGCACTAGCTTTAACGACTGAGGATATGCTAGAGATTTTTGATAATGTAGGGTTACGTGTAACAAAAGGAGAGCTAGGGGCTTTATTACGAAAAGAAGGACATAAGAATTATAAAGAATGCGGAGATAATTTCGCCAGAAACTTTTTAAAAGGGCTAACGATCAAATACAGAGGGTAGTGCCATCGCCATAAATTTCATAGAGGTTTCCTAAAAGTTTTATGACTTTTGGGAAGCCTTTTTTTTAGCTATATCAAGTGGTTGTAGGGAATAAAATTTCATTTTACCTCACGATAAAATATATTGTCAACAAGAAAATTTGAAAAACTTTCAAAAAAATGTTACAATAATCTTACAATTGTTTTTTTATATCTAGTTTATAAAAGTGAAGAACAAATCAATCAGTTATTTGGGATTTAAGGAAACAAGTTGAATAAAATGATCAATTTACTATCTATTAGTAACCGGGTTTTTTTATTCTACAAGGAGGACTAGAATAATGAATCTTATTAATAAGAAAGTTACACACAAGCGTTTTGGTATGGGTAGTATAGTTGAACATAATGACTCTAGTATTGAAATCCACTTTGAGTCGGAAAATAAAAAGTTTGTTTTCCCTGATGTATTTGAAAAACATCTAAAAATGCATGATCAAAGTATTGCTAATTCACTTGAAAAAATGATACAAGAAAAGGAAATGGAACGAAAAGAAGAAGAATCGAAGAAGGAAGAGGAAAGAAAACTACATCGAAAAAAACAGGAACTTCGCTTGGAATATGAAAAATTGATGAAAAATCATAAACTTCATCCAGAATCACAAATGGTTTTTTGGTGTGATCCGGAAGAACAGAATCGTTCTTTATCTGAGTGGAAGGTTTTTTCAGGCGAAATAAAAAGTGGTACGAACAAGGGGAAGCCAAATAAACCAATCCGCTTGCACCAAAATAGTGCTGTCCTGTTAACCGAAATAGATGACAGCAAGCCTGAAAAAGACAGACGCATTCTAGGTGTTTATATGGTGAAGGAAGGTTTTATCGGTAAGCTTTGTGAAGATGGATATATTCCAGCTCATTCCACATACAGAATCGAACTTACAGAACAGGAATCAGAGCAGATGCTTTTCTGGAAATATTACGTCAATGAAAAGCACCCTCACAAAATGACATGGAATACAGGGAAATACCGCTATTTTGATAACTTATGGATGGCTCAGATTTTGCTTGATATCGTTTCGTTGAAAAGCGATCCAAAGGAACGAGAGCTTGCCCAACAATTCTTTGAACATTTTTGTAAAATGAATCAGCTCACAGAGCAAGAGTTACAAAAGCCAAATGGCGCATTAATGCGTGATTAGTCGTTTGCTATGGACTGACATAATTTCCCCACTCATCACTATTTGCGATCAGTGCCAAGCTGTCGTGTAGTTTTTTGCGTGTTGGAACTCATAGAATAGAAAAGCAGTTGATATAGAATCTCTATACCATCTGCTTTTTTTGTAGATGTCTTTTTTGCGTCTTGGAAAATTTATTCGAGCAGCAGAAGGCGGAGAGTCTGTTTGCGTAAAACATGAGATTTTTTTAGAAAAAATGGTCAAAAAGCGGGAGAAAAGGAAAGACTTTATTTTAAGAGGATTGAATGCAGGTTTCGGAGGATGAATAGTAATGAGTGATGTAAGATTAAGGCCATTAGAACGAGTTGACTTAGGATTTGTCCATAAATTAAATATTAATGCAAACATCATGTCCTATTGGTTTGAGGAGCCATATGAGTCATTTGTTGAATTGCAGGATTTATATGATAAGCATATTCATGATCAGGGTGAAAGAAGATTTATTGTACAAAAAGGCGATGAAATGGTGGGGCTGGTTGAATTAGTAGAGATTGATTATATTCATCGTAGGGTTGAATTCCAAATTATAATTGACCCGAATCATCAAGGGCATGGATATGCGAAGTCTGCAACGTATCTTGCAATGGATTATGCGTTTTCTGTATTGAATATGTATAAATTATATTTAATCGTGGATAAAACGAATGAAAAAGCGATTCATATTTATCAAAAACTTGGTTTTCAATTTGAAGGTGAATTAATTGATGAGTTTTTTGTTGACGGTGAATATCATAATGCAATTAGAATGTGTATGTTTCAACATCAGTATTTTAATAGGGGTTCTTGAGAGTCCGAGTGCGATGTTAGAAAAAGCATTAAAGAGGTTGAAAAACGGAGTGCCAATGAATGGACTCTCCGTTTTTTTCTGTTATATTTGTATATTTTAGTAAGGATAGTAAGGGTATGGGTAGTATGGTGGGTACGGCGGATAATAATAAGGGTATGGTGGGTAATAATAACCAAATCCTGGACCTGGGGCCAATAGTGCACCAGTAGCTAGACCTCCTAAAAAGCCTAAGCCAAAGCCTGGTCTACCAAAACCAAAACCAGGTCTACCGAATCCAAAGCCCGGTCTACCAAAACCAGGTCTGCCAAATCCAAAGCCTGGTCTACCAAATCCAAATCCGGGGCGTATTCGTTGATCATTGACATCAATTATTTCTTGATTAAATGGTTCCTGTAAACCGATATATGGATAATCATTTGTCAAAGCAAATCCCTCCTATTTATTTATTACACTAAAGGATATGCTAAAGTAGCCTATTTGGGTTGGGCATATGCCTCATTTTAATCCAATAAATAATTGTTTAAGTATTCACCCACCATTTCTGTTATTGACTGAGCAAGAGAATGTGATAAAATCTAGAAGATTTTAAGAATTAGAATAAATACTTCAACATGCAGAAGAAAAATGAAGCCAATATATGAAAGAAATCAAGTAGGCTATTGAGGAAGCTATGCAATTGAGAATGCAATCAAACATGATCCTACAAATCCTTTGTACCATTTGCACAAAAAACAGTCTCTCGAATTAGTAGAAAATAAATTGATTTAGACAAAGGAGGATACACGAATGGAAGATAGAAGTAGGTTCAAAGAAGATCTACATAAAAAGAACTCCTATATGCTGTTAAATGTTCGATTAGAAAGTGGCTATAAATATGAAGGTGGGCAGGTTATCACCACTGAAACAGAATTACGTCATATCGAAATAGAAAACGGTATTATTAAGAAGATACAAGATACTCATCTACCATATAGAAGTGAAATAGATTGCTATGATGCGATGGGAATGCTTCTCCTCCCAGCATTTAAGGAAATGCATATCCATTTAGATAAGTCCTACTATGGGGGTCCCTGGAAGGCAGGAGCAAATCGAAAAAGTATTTTTGACATGATTGAATTAGAGGAGGAAATACTGCCAAAGCTACTGACAACGGCACAGGAGCGTGCGGAAAAATTAATTCAGCTAATCCTGAGCTACGGTTCAACCTATGTTCGAAGTCATTGTAATATTGATCAGACAGTCGGGTTAAAAAATCTCGAAAAATTACAGGCTGCCTTAGAGAATTATTCAGATAAAATTTCACATGAGATCGTAGCATTTCCTCAACATGGATTGCTTCGTTCCAATGTAGAAGGGTTATTACGAGAGGCCATGGAGCTTGGCGTAACACATGTAGGAGGTCTTGATCCAACCGTTGTTGACGGAAACATGGAGAAGTCTCTGGAAACAATGGTACAAATCGCAGTGGACTATAATGCAGGCATTGATATTCATCTTCATGAAGGTGGGGAAACAGGGATTAAAGCCATTAATAGGTTGGCTGATTTAACCGAAGAGGCTGGACTAAATGGAAAAGTAACAATCAGCCATGCATTCTCACTAGCTTCATTGTCGGAAGAATCTGGAATCGAGCTTGCAAAACGCTTAGCCTCATTAGGTATTTCAATTGCCTCAACTGTTCCAATTGGTAAAACAGTTATGCCGATTCCACTCCTTCAAAAGCAGGGAGTAGAAGTCCTTCTAGGAAATGACAGTATTACAGATCATTGGTCACCGTTTGGGATTGGAGATATCCTTCAGAAAGCACATCTTGCAGCACAATTATATGGTTGGAGCAATGAATATAACTTATCACGCGCTTTATCCCTAGCAACTAGAGGCATTACACCTTTGGATAAAGAGGGAAATCAAATCTGGCCCAAGGTTGGAGATGAAGCTACTGCAGTCCTCGTATCTGCCAGCTGTTCAGCAGAAGCTGTAGCAAGGTTACCAAAGCGTGCTGCTGTTCTGCATAAAGGTGCATTTTCTTCAGGTTCTTTACAAAAAAAGTAATAGTACACAATGAGTGCTCCTACTAAAAGAAGGCAACTAGCCCATTTGAAGTGAGGTGATGGGAAAGGAAAATGGAAAAGGAAGACCTAGAAGATCAAATAAACAATGAGTTCAATAAGAATAAAACAAAGCATGAAATAATCGAATCAGGACACAAATTTCGGGAGGAACTATTACAATCCATTCGTAAAGGAGATCAGAAATCTGTTGCTCAATATATCAATAGATTTAATGAGTTTCTAAGAGTTGAAACAGACACTTTAGATATTATTAAAAGAGTTCCAACGAATGAATTACGTGCATTAAAAAACATATTATTATCGCATAATACGCTCTACAGCTATTCAGCGGAAAAAGGTGGCTTGATTGCATGGCAATGTCATTACCTTTCTGAAAAATACGCAATTATAATTGAGAACGCCAAGTCTACACCTGAACTAGAAGAGATTCATAAAAAAATGCTAGAGGAGTACGCAGACCCTTCAATTCGTTTTATTGAATTTGAGAAAGCAACAATTGCCGAGAAAGCGGAGCATTTTATTAAGATGAACTTTTCAGAGGATATATCGATTGAGGACATATCACGAAAGTTACATGTGCATTCTTCCCACTTAATGCGTACTTTCAAAAAAGAAAAAGGGGTGACAATCAGTTATTATCGAAATTTGGTAAGGATTAAGGAAGCGAAGGAATTATTAATCAATTCTAATCTTTCGTTGATAGAAATCACCTTTATTGTAGGTTTTAAAAATCAACAATACTTTTCTCGTGTTTTTAAAGAGGAAGAAGGCATAACCCCAAAAGAGTATAAACAAAAAAATAGTAAGTGAAGCCTTTTTATCATCTGAATAAGTTGATGAAAGGCTTTTTTAATTAAATGCAATTATAGTGTAAAAGGATGCAATTTTATTGCAAAAGTAATTCGAAGTTTTGAGTTAAAATTCTAATATATTAGTATTTTAAACGCTTTCATTGTGGCGGCATTTATTATTATTTTAAAAAGTTATAAATCTATTATATTTACATTGGGGGTTACAACATGGAAAAGAAACAGGTTAGAAAATTTGGTTTCCGTGATCAATTTGGATACATGCTAGGGGATGTTGGTGGTGGTTTTGCAAACCTTTACATCGGTTCGTTTTTCCTTTTATTCACCACCTCCGTACTTGGAGTAAGTCCTTATTTCATGGGAACATTGTTTTTAGTTGCACGGATATTTGATGCATTTACAGATGTTTTGATGGGAAGTATTCCTGATAGATGGAGATTAGGAAAAAGCGGCGATAAATTTTTACCATATATCAATATATCAAAATGGTTACTAGCAGCATCCATCTTAATTTCATTTGCTGATGTCTCAAGTTGGTCATCAACAGCTATTCATGTATGGGTCGTATTTGTTTATCTATTCTATGGAATCGCATACACAGCTGATTCAATTCCTTATGGTTCATTAGCTGCTGTTATTACAGATGATCCAATTGAACGTACAAAATTATCTCGTGCTCGTTCTATTGGTGGTATGGTTGTTGGAATCGGGTTTTTATCGTTTGTCCCTATGTTTATCTATGATAAATCTGGGACTCTAGTGCCTGAAATGTTTTTCTACATTTCTATCGTATTCAGTATTCTTTCCGTATTAGCTTATACAGGACTTGTTAAATTAACAACAGAACGTATTCGTGATGATAGACCAGTTGGTACTAAACCGGATTACAAATTTACAGATGCTTTAAAAGCGGCCTTAAAGAATCGACAATTATTAGGGATGATGGTAGCGAGTGTTGGTTCCTTAATTATGATTAATGGTGTTACACAATTAGCTGCAATTGTGTTCTCAGAATATTATAAAAATCCTGGTGCATTTGCGATTAACTCATTCTTACAAATGGGAGTTACACTGGTATTGTTTCTTTTTGTCCCTACTCTCGTTAAAAAGTTTGGTAAACGTAATATGGTCATTAGCACGGCAAGCTTTAGTTTAATTGCTTCTTCACTCCTAACTATTTTTATTATTGAGAACGTTTACGTGTATATAGTAGCTTATAATATCGCAACAATCGCAAATATGGTTTTTGTTATGATCGTATGGGCACTCGTTACAGATTGTTTAGATTTTACAGAACTTCAAACTGGCAAACGGTATGATGGAACACTTTACTCTATTTATTCATTCTCACGTAAAGTAGGTATGGGTGTTGGTTCTGCACTTGGTAGTTATGCTCTAGGTTGGGTAGGATTTGTTTCTGGACAAACTTCTCAAACCCAAGAAGTGGCAGAAGGTGTTTTACGTATGTATAACGGATTACCTATTTTATCTTTTCTCTTAATGATTATCGGTATCGCGTTAATTTTCAACTTGAATAGTACAAAAGCTCAAGAAATGTATTCTACATTAAAAGAAAGAAGAGCACAAAACTAATCTATTAAATATATACTTTAAAAAACTTTTAAAAGGGGATGTAATTCGATGAGAACTCGGTTCCTATCTAAATGCACTAACGGAGAAGTTGAAGAATACCTGCAACAAAATGATCTGATTTTTGTACCCGTTGGTGTAACAGAAACGCATGGAGCATTACCGCTTGATACGGAAACGGTCATTGCTGAAGCACTTGCGTTAAAAATGGCAGAGGCAACAAATGGCCTAGTTCTTCACAACCTTCCATATTTCTTCGCTGGTGGGACAGCGATGGCTCGCGGGACCGTTAATATAAGCGTTAAAGAGGGTATGAGATATTTAGATGCAATAGCTAAATCACTTTTAAAACAAGGTTTCAGAAGACAGGTATTTGTTACTTGTCATGGTCCGGCTCACATAACATTAAGCGGTATGGTTCGTGACTTCTTTGAGGTAACAAAAGTACCAATCCTTTATATAGACATGATTAAAGCAACTGATAGTGTTAAAGATTTAAGTTTTTCGTTTATGGAAAAATTCAATGATATCAGCATCGGGGCATACAAAATACTAGGTAGATTAGAAGACGTTCCGATGAATGTTCCAGAGTCTAACTCGGTAACCTATGATGTACAAAGTATGATAAACGGCATGAGTAAAAACCCTGGTAATGCACTTGGAAAATATGCACTGCAATCAGGGGCAATTGGTTCATACTTTGATCAAGCGTCGGATCATCTAGCAACACCACTTATTACATCTGAAGAACATCGTGAAGGATTAGCAGATTCAGGCGTTCTTGCAATTGAAGAGTTTATTGAAAAAATGGATATGCCAACAATTGTAGACCTTTTACGAAAAACAGATGAGTATACACAAAATAACAGTCTACCAAAATACGGTGAATGGTTATAAATTAGGAAAAAACGAGAATTCATTTTCTCGTTTTTTTTTGTTGGGAATTTATGCGTAGTTTTGTTTTATTTTTCTGGTGTGAAAAGAATTATACAAAATAGTAGTTTGAAATAGCCGGTTTATTGATGTTATGGCAATGGAGAAACTGTTAGTTTAGGTGGATAAGAAAGTAATTTATGTGTAATGACCTGTCTGAAATGTATGGATTGGTCATTTTCACCTTAATGCAATAAGGCTAAAAAAGGTTGAGATTTTTATATAAGTAGAATATTATATAAGTAAAAGGTTATATAAGTGAATCTTTATGTAGGAAGGAGAAGACTGATTTGGAGAACATTGAATTAATGTCTAAACAGCTAAAAGCTGTGAGTGACCCCAACAGATTAAAGCTATTATCATGCCTTAAAAAAGGGGAAGTATGTGTTTGTGATTTTGTCGATGTGTTAAATATTTCTCAACCAGCGGTTAGTCAACAATTGAAAAAGTTGAAGGATGCTGGAATTGTTCTTGAAAGACCCTCGGGCACTTGGAAACATTATCGATTAAATGATGATTTACCTCCATATATTCAGTCTATTATTGATCAATTGCAAGAAATCGCAATCATTAAATGCGATTGTTAAGTATGCAACAGGAGTTTTCTAATACATCTATGTAAGTAGTAGGAGGTTATCTATTGGTATCAGTAATTTTAGCTTCAGTTATTTTCTTAATTACACTAGTCTTGGTTATATGGCAACCTAAGGGTTTATCCATTGGTTGGTCTGCATGTGGGGGGGCTGTCTTAGCTCTAATCGTTGGAGTAGTGGATATAGAAGATGTAATCGATGTTACATCCATTGTTTGGAACGCAACTCTAGCGTTTGTTGCTATTATTATTATTTCATTAATACTAGATGAAATCGGATTTTTTGAGTGGTCAGCTCTTCACATGGCAAGAGCAGCAAAAGGAAATGGAGTTCGAATGTTTGTGTATGTATCTATTTTAGGTGCATTAGTAGCTGCATTCTTTGCTAACGATGGAGCAGCGTTAATTTTAACTCCAATCGTATTAGCGATGGTTCGGAACCTTAACTTCAATGAAAAAATGGTATTTCCATTTATCATGGCAAGTGGATTTATTGCAGATACGACATCTCTGCCACTTGTCGTCAGTAACTTAGTAAACATTGTTTCAGCAGACTTTTTTGGAATTGGTTTTGCAGAGTTTGCATCAAGAATGATTGTTCCCAATCTCTTTTCGTTAGCAGCAAGTATTTTGGTCTTATATCTATTTTTCCGTAAGAGCATTCCAAAGAATTATGATATGACTCAACTGAAAAAGCCAGCAGAAGCGATTCGTGACCTGAAGATGTTCAGATTATCTTGGGTTGTGTTAGGGATACTACTTATTGGATACTTTGCAAGTGAATTTACAGGAATTCCGGTATCCATTATCGCAAGTATTGTGGCAATCTTCTTCCTCTTCATGGCTAGGAGAAGTTCAGCCGTAAATACGCGGACAGTTATAAAAGGTGCTCCGTGGGCTATCGTATTTTTCTCAATAGGAATGTATGTAGTTGTATATGGGTTAAGAAATGTTGGGCTTACAGATATCCTAGCAAATCTCATTCAGTTATCTGCTGATCAAGGCTTATTTGCGGCAACAATTGGAATGGGATTCATAGCAGCAATCCTGTCATCTGTTATGAATAACATGCCGACTGTCATGATTGATGCTCTAGCAATTGCAGATACAAATACAAGCGGTGTAATAAGAGAAGCTCTTATCTATGCGAATGTTATTGGTTCAGATTTAGGTCCAAAAATTACACCAATTGGTTCTCTTGCAACCCTTTTATGGTTACATGTTCTTTCACAAAAGGGAGTTAAAATTTCATGGGGAACCTACTTTAAGACTGGTATTATACTAACCATTCCAACATTGTTCATCACACTAGTTGGATTATATATTTGGCTGCTTATTATTCATTAAACAAAAAAGGAGATTTCGATTATGTCAAAAAAAACAATTTACTTTTTATGTACAGGTAACTCTTGCAGAAGCCAAATGGCTGAAGGGTGGGGGAAAAAGTATTTAGGAGAAGAGTGGAACGTACTAAGTGCCGGTATTGAAGCACATGGCTTAAATCCTAATGCCGTAAAAGCGATGAATGAAGTTGGCGTTGATATTTCCAATCAAACTTCAGATATTATTGACCCTGAGATCCTAAACAATGCAGATTTTGTCGTAACTTTATGTGGAGATGCTGCTGATAAGTGTCCAATGACACCACCACATGTGAAACGTGACCATTGGGGATTCGATGATCCTGCGAAAGCTCAAGGAACGGAAGAAGAAAAATGGGCAGTGTTCCAACGAGTACGTGACCAAATTGGTGAAAGAATTCAACGATTTGCTGAAACTGGTGAATAATAAAATCAAAAACCAAGAGGATAATCTCTTGGTTTTCTTCTAATTATTAGACTGCACAACATTGAGTTGTCTAACACTTTCTTCATACAGAAATCATAAACTTTAGTCTTGTCGAATAACCTTGACTACTTTACGCTAGAAGTAATTAAAACTGTATGAGGTGACCAAAGTTATTATGCTTTTTAAATTAAAACGACTAGGACTTTTTGGGCAAATGGTTCTGCTTATGCTGGCTGTGCTCTTATTTTGCATAACGCTAATTACTATTTTTTTTTCATCCATTATTGATCAATTGATAGAGAATACCACTGGACAGCAAGCCTTGACGGCTGCAGAATTGGTGGCCGAAAATGCTTCAATTATTGCTGCGTTTTCTACAGAAGACCCAGCACAGTCGATTCAGCCGATTGCTGAGGAACTTAGAACACGGACGGGCGCAGATTATATTGTAATAGCCAATAAAGATGGGATCCGTTATTCACATCCCCATCCAGAACAAATTGGCCACGTTACTGAAACAAGCAATGCTGGTCCGCTTGCGGGAGAATCCGTTGTTTTTATTGGCAAAGGGGTTTTGGGTGAAGCAGTTAAAGCGAAGACACCAATTTATGATGAGACGGGAGAAATTATCGGTGTTTCTTCGGTAGGCTTTTTAACGAACGAAGTTGAAAGTAAGATTTTCATATATCAATTGCGTGTCGTTGGTTTCGGTGGCCTTGCCCTGCTTATTGGGATTCTAGGTGCTTTCTTTATTGCCAGGCGTGTCAAGTTACTTATTTTTAACTTGGAACCAGAGGAGATTTCCCATGCCTTTTCTGAGAAACAAGCCATACTCGAATCAATTGTGGATGCAACACTTGCCATTAGCCCAACACTCGATATTTTATCAGCAAATAAAAAAGCACGTGACATTCTAGGGGAATATGCCAGAGGTAAGCTAATGGAACCTCATTTACAAGCAATCGTCCAACATGCATTACAGAATCCAAACGCCCAAATCCAAGAACAAGTGCTCATTAACAACCTGATATACATTGTTGACATTTCGCCTATCCAAGCTGAAAAAACGACAATATCGGGATTTGTGCTGACAATCCGACCTTTCTCTGAAGTTGAGGATTTAGCTAATGAACTTATTGAAATCCGGCAGCATGCGAATCATATACGTGCACAAACACATGAATATTTAAATAAATTAAACACACTAAATGGCCTGCTACTTTTGGAGCGTTACGATGAAGCAAAGGCATTTATGAAAATGGAAGTGCAGGAATTGCAACAAACTGTCACCTTTTTAATGTCTACTGTCAAAGACCCTTTGATTGTTGCCGTTCTCCTTGGGAAAGTGAACCGTGCCAAAGAAATGAAGGCATCACTCACATTTGACGAAAATAGCCGGTGGCTAGACTTCCCTGATACCATTCAAAGCGAGCATGTCGTAACAGTAGTTGGCAATTTGATTGATAATGCTCTAGAAGCATCTACTGCCTGGAAAGGGACAAACGCTACTGTCCACTTGTCCTTTACAGACTATGGAGACGAGCTGATTATGGATATTGAGGACAATGGCAAAGGCATGAGCGCTGAAGAGGAAGCTTACTTCTTTAGAGAAGGAGCGACAACAAAAAATCATCCCCAGCATGGCCTTGGCTTGACAATCATGCAGCATGCCTTACATCAGTTAGGTGGGGAATGGTACCGGACAGATCGTACACAAGGAGGAACATGTATGACAATCGCAATTCCAAAAACAAAGTTCAATTACACAAACATGAAAAGAGAGAATAAATCATGACCAACCCATTAATTGGAGTTCTTATCGTTGAGGATGACCCTGTCGCTGCAACCGTATATGAACAACTTATTAAAAACAAAGAAGATTTCACTGTTATAGGGAAAGCGCAAACAGCTTCGGAAGCCATTCAATTGATGGATGTTATCACACCAGAACTTATCTTGCTCGATGTCCATCTTCCAGATGCAAATGGAATTGATTTGCTCTTTCAAATCAAACAAGCAAACCGTCATGTTGACATCATCATGATAACTGCTTCAAACGATGCAAAAACAGTTAGAGACTCAATGCGTGGAGGGGCCTTTAGCTATATGCTGAAACCCATTATGGTTGAAAGCTTTTTTTCAACTCTCGAAGAGTACCGCCAAACACGACAAGCCTTGCAATCAAACGCTATTATCAAACAAGAAGAAATTAAGCGGCTCTTTCAAAAAAATGTCTCAGCAACCGAGGCAAAGAACGATATGGATACCTTGCCAAAAGGAATCGACAAACATACGCTGCGTAAAGTTACACTTACAATGGAAGATGCATCCACAAGCCTAAATGCTGAAGAAGTTGGCCTGCAAATTGGTGCAAGCCACTCCACCGCAAGGCGATATTTAGAGTACTTAGTATCTATAGACTTAGTAGAAGTAGATATCGTATATGGCAGCGTCGGCCGTCCTGAACGACGTTATAAAAGACCCTAGCAAGCAAGCACTCTCCCCAGAAGGCTTGCTTTTTTTGTTTTTATAAAAAATATGAAAAAAATAAAAATAATCAAATTTTATCAAAATTAAACTACTAATCTATTCTTCTATGCATCGCCCTGTTAAAGTAAATCAAAAGGAAACGCTTACACTGTTACGGAGGGATTAAAATGCTCGCAATACTTGGATATATTATGGTTGCTGTTTTTATGATTTTAATTATGACTAAACGAATATCTGCACTACTGGCATTAATTATTGTCCCAATTGTATTCGCTTTAATTGGTGGATTTTATACAGGGATCGGAGAAATGATGCTTGAAGGAATCGCTCAAGTTGCACCTACAGGCGTTATGCTTGTGTTTGCTATCCTATATTTCGGCATCATGATTGATGCAGGCTTATTTGAACCAATTGTGAATACGATTTTGAAGATTGTAAAAGGCGACCCGTTAAAAATTGCCATCGGAACAGTTGCCCTCGCGTCGCTTGTTGCACTAGATGGAGACGGAACAACAACATTTATTATTACCGTCACAGCGATGCTGCCGCTGTACAAAAAGCTTAATATGAATTTATACATGCTTGCTACGCTTGCACTTCTCTCCATAGGAGTCATGAACATGACGCCGTGGGGTGGACCGACAGCCCGAGTTATCAGTTCACTTCAACTTACAACTGAGGAAGTATTCCTTCCACTTATTCCTGTGATGGCAGCCGGGATAGGCTTTGCTTTCCTTGTTGCTTGGTATTTTGGATTAAAAGAACGGAAGCGTATTGGCATCCAGCAAATTGATGATCCAACCTCTAAGGAACTGCTCGCAGCAGAGGAACAAGTTGCTGCGGCTGTTGCGGATGGGGAAAAGTCAACTGTGCTACAGCGCCCAAAATTAATTTGGGTAAATGCAGGACTGACGGTTGGCTTGTTGATTGCCTTAATTACTGGCTTGCTGCCGTTGCCTGTTCTCTTTATGATAGGCTTTGCTATTGCCACCATGATTAATTACCCAAACCTGGTGGAGCAAAAAGAACGGATTACAGCCCATGCAGGTAATGTTCTTGCAGTTGTTGCACTGGTTTTTGCCTCTGGTATATTCACAGGGATTATGAACGGAACTGAGATGGTCGACGCTATGGCGACTGCACTTGTGCATATTATTCCAGAACAATTAGGGAGTCAACTGCCATTGATCACTGCTATCACGAGCATGCCATTTACTTATTTCATGGCAAACGATCCGTATTATTTTGGAATCATCCCAATCATTGGCGAAACTGCTGCCAACTATAATATTCCTATGGCTGAAATTGCCCGTGCATCTGTGCTTGGCCAACCTGCTCACGTGCTGAGCCCGCTTTATGCTGCTGGGTACCTGCTAGTTGGCATGCTTGGAATAGACTACGGCCAGAACCAACGCTTTGCTTTAAAGTGGGCAATTGCCTCCTCAGTATTTATGATTATTGCTGCGATTGTATTTGGTGTTATTTCAATTTAGCATTAAATATGGAAGGCAACTTGAGAACCGGTGCGGAGGTGCCGGGTTCTTTTGATTTATAGAGCGATCTGTGAGATTTTTATTTTGGGTAATGCTTGAATCATGAATGAAACAAAAGAGAATCGAAAGAAGGAAGTTATATGCCTACAACTGCGGCAGCTGGCATTAATCCTAGCCGCGTCCTACCAATTGTATTGGATGTAGGAACCAATAATCAAAATCTAATAAATGACCCATTTTATATCGGTAACAAATTTGCCCGAATTAGTGGTGAACGATACGATCAGTTTATAGACAATTTTGTTTCTGCTACTCGTAAGTTTTTCCCTGAAGTGTTGATTCACTGGGAAGACCTAGGAAATGTAAATGCAAGAAAAATATTAGACAAATACAGTGAAAACATTCTTACTTTTAATGACGATATCCAAGGAACAGGTGCCGTTACCCTTGCTGCAGTTAAGTCAGCGTTGCGAGTGACTGGAGAATCCCTGAAGGATCAAAGGATTCTTGTGTTTGGTCCAGGCGCAGCTGGAATCGGTAATGCTGACCAATTGGTAGAGTCGATGACTATGGAAGGTTTATCACGAGAAGAGGCATTTGATCGATTCTGGGCTTATGATTTTCGCGGTTTGTTAACCAATGAAACTCCAGATGTCCTAAAATTCCAAATCCCTTTTACACGCCAGTCTGAGGAAGTTGCGGATTGGGAAAGAGATGAGAATGGTCTGATTTCATTATTAGAAGTTGTGAGAAGGGTTAAGCCGACAATTTTAATCGGTACATCAGGGCAATCTGGCGCATTTACTGAAGAAGGACGCAATGTGGGAACCGGTATATAAAGAAATCAGAAGTGTATAGAGAATGGAAAAAACCAAGGGATATATCTCTTGGTTTTTTTAAAAAAACTCTTCAAATTCCTGACTTTTATAATTGCTAACATCTGAAACTTATACTAATCCATTAAAACTCTCTCCTTTTGTTTGAACAAAATATATAGATTTATAACTTTTATAAAATTGATTTATTTTTGCTCAAGATTTATAATTTTTAAAGCTTACTTTAGTTTGATAAAAAGGTCTAAAACATGGTATAGCTATAAAAAGAAGTATGAATATTTTTGAGTTTAACTTTCAGGTGAGAGTTTAACTTTGTCGTTATAGAGAGGATTTGAGTTTGATTATGAAAGATAATTTTTGGCGTGATCTACCACGGCCGTTTTTTATACTTGCACCCATGGAAGATGTGACGGATGTTGTTTTCCGCCATGTCGTGAGTAAAGCAGGCAGACCTGATGTATTTTTTACAGAGTTTACGAACACGGATAGTTATTGTCACCCAGAGGGACAACAAAGTGTGCGCGGGCGTTTGACGTTTACAGAAGATGAACAACCAATAGTGGCTCATATATGGGGAGATAAGCCTGAAAACTTTCGAAAAATGAGTATCGGTATGGCTGAACAAGGATTTCGGGGTATTGATATCAATATGGGCTGTCCTGTAGATAATGTGATAGAGGATGGAAAGGGATGCGGTCTCATCCGTCGTCCGGGAGTTGCAGCTGAAATCATTCAAGCGGCAAAAGCGGGAGGACTTCCTGTTAGTGTGAAGACAAGGCTTGGTTTCACGGAAGTAGATGAATGGCGCGACTGGCTAACACACATATTGAAACAAGACATTGTTAATTTATCCATTCATTTGCGTACAAGAGAGGAAATGAGCAAAGTCGATGCACATTGGGAGTTGATTCCGGAAATTAAAAAACTTCGTGACGAGGTGGCACCAGATACACTTTTAACGATTAATGGGGATATTCCTGATTATCAAACTGGCATCCAGCTTGCTCAACAATACGGTGTTGATGGGATTATGATTGGGCGCGGTATTTTTAAAAACCCGTTTGCCTTTGAAAAAGAACCGAAAGAGCATAGCAGTAAGGATTATCTAGATCTTTTAAGATTGCATCTCGATCTATTTGACGAGTATTCACATTTACAAGCACGTTCTTTGGGACAACTTCGTCGCTTTTTTAAGATTTATGTCAAGGGATTTCGAGGGGCGAGTGAGTTAAGAAACCAATTGATGAGTGCAAAGTCAACAGATGAAGTGCGTGCACTGCTTGATAACTTTGAGTTAGAAAATGAATAGTAATGTAATTGAAAAAGCTTGTAAAGACATTGATTCTTTACAAGCTTTACTTTTGTTAGGAAGCTCAGTAGCTTTATCTTTAGTAACCACAGAATTGCTTTTTTCATTGAAAGTAAACCAATAGAAAGGCATTAACGTGGAAAATGCGCCATTTACTGCCTATGATAGAGTAAGAGGTTAATACTTTCCTGGTATCAAATATAGACAAAAGGAGGCCAACTATGAATATCGGTTTAATTGGGGCGGGAGCAGTTGCTACTTTCTTATTGAAAGAAATCAATCAAAATCAGCTTGAAAATATACATATTAAAAGCATTTTGGTACGGAATACAGAAAAATATCGGTTGTTGGAGTCAAAATTTGGTGTGAAATTATTTACTGACCTCAACTCATTTCTTGATTCAGAAATCGATATTGTTGTGGAGGCAGCGAATATACATGCAGTGAAAACCTTGTTGCCAACGGTTATTAAGAAAAAGGATGTAGTGTTAATTAGTGTTGGTGCACTTGCAGATGAAGCACTGCTGAATGAAATTAGTAATCTTGTACAAAAGCATAAGTATACCGTTCATTTACCGTCTGGTGCAATTGGCGGTTTGGACTTGTTGCAAAATGCACACGCACTAGGTAAGGTTTATAGCGTTTCGTTAACAACTCGGAAACCTGCCAACTCGCTCATTGATGAAGACATCCACGAAGCGAAGGTTGTTTTTGAAGGGAAAGCGATTGAGGCAATTAAGCAATTTCCAAAAAACATGAACATCTCCATTGTCCTGTCACTAGCTGGGGTAGGGATAGAGAAGACGAGAGTATGCCTAGTGGCTGATCCACATATTGAAAAGAACATACATCAAGTGGACATATCAGGTGAGTTTGGAGAAGCAACATTCTCTATCACAAATCATCCACTTCGGGAAAATCCAAAGACCAGCTATTTAGCCGCTATGAGTATTCTGGGGACATTAAAACGAATGAATGGGAAACTCAGAATTGGTGGTTAAGTCAGAGTTTCAAAATATTCAATTTTGAAGGAGCGAGCCATTGAGGTTCGCTCTTTTTTCACTATTTTTAAAAGATTTTGATGATACAATAGAATAGTATATTGAAACCGCAATCATCCATCTTAGATTAAATAAAAATTTTTTTGGAGGGTCGCATGAAAAGTTTAAAAGACTATAAGGAAAATTGGGAACAGTTCATTTTTGAGGATTATATAAAACCAAACATCAATCCAATTGTTAAGCTTTCATGGCTTCGTTCAAAAAGGATGGGGATCGATCCTTTTCGTACTTATGGAAAAATAAAACCATTTGATTATGAAAAATATAAGGAGTTAATTAACATTGCAACACCATTAACGAAAGGTCTTTATTCGATTGTTGAGGGCTCCGGATTTATGGTCATTATTTGTAATGAACAAGGGCAACTATTAAAGGTAATTGGCGATACGGATCCATTGAATCATGCAAAGAGGATGGGTTTCATTGAAGGAGCTGATTGGAGCGAGGCAGAAATGGGTACCAATGCTATCGGTACGTCGATTGTAGTCGATTCTCCACTTCAAATCGTTGCAGAGGAACATTTTGCAAAGATTTGTCAATCTTGGACATGTTCAGCAGCGCCGATTCATGATAGTAATGGAAAGATTATAGGTGTTCTGAATATATCTGGCCCAAGGGACAAAGTCCATTCGCATACCTTAGGGATGGTTGTGTCAACTGTTAAAGCCATCGAATATCAACTAAAATTAAATGAAAACATGCAAAAGATTTTAATGATGCAAAAATTTCTTGAAGCAGCTACAAATAGTATCGATGACGCAATAGTAATTACAGATACTCAAGGAAAAATTATCATTTCAAACGACCAGTTTACAAGGCTATTTGATCTTAATAAGAGTCAGCAGGAAAATAAAAAGTTAAGTACTATTTTCATTAACCAACTATTAACATCCACAAATAAAGAGCGTTTTTTGGATAAAGAAATACATATAAAACGTCTAGACTTGCAGCCAAGTATCCACTGTATTGTTAGTAAAATACCGATTTACCAAGAAAACAGTTGGCTAGGTTCGATGATTACATTAAAGGAGATGAAGAAGGTTCGTCACCTTGTTAACCATTTAACAGACCATCGAGCTAAAATCTCGTTTAGCGAAATTATTGGTGAATCTCATACATTTGTAAATAAAGTACAAGAAGCAAAACTAGCGGCCAATACAAGTTCTACTGTCCTAATTTTAGGAGAAAGTGGGACAGGTAAGGATATGATTGCACAAGCTATTCACAACGCAAGTGACCGGAAAAACAAGCCTTTTATCTCGATTAACTGTGGAGGTATACCACGTGATTTATTAGGTAGTGAACTTTTCGGGTATGAGGAAGGTGCCTTTACAGGAGCGAAAAAAGGGGGCAGGCAAGGGAAATTTGAACTGGCTGATGGAGGGACTCTATTTTTAGATGAAATAGGGGAAATGTCATTGGAGATGCAAGTGCTTTTATTACGTGTTCTACAAGACAGGGAAGTAGTACGAATTGGCGGACAAAACGTTATTTCTGTAGATGTACGAATAATAGCAGCAACCAATCGTAATCTGCGTAAAGAAGTGGAAAAAGGTAGTTTTAGGGAAGACTTATTTTTCCGTTTAAATGTGATGCCTATAGAACTGCCACCACTTCGAAACAGATTAGCGGATATCCCCCTTTTAGTAGAATTTTTCATCCGTCAGTTTAGTCATAACCTTAACCGCTCAATGCCTATTATTGACCCAGGATTTATTCATGCATTAATGCAGTATAGTTGGCCCGGCAATATCCGGGAATTACAAAATATTTTAGAGAGAACAATGAACAAAAGTTTGAAAGATCATCTAACTTCTCAAGATTTACCGAGTGAAATCTTTGAAAAGAAAGAGCAGCATAAAAAAGAAGGTATGATTGTCCTAGATCGTAATCAATTAAAAAAGCAAGCAATTATCCACGCTTTGGAAAGATCTAAAGGCAACATTCTACATGCAGCAAAATATTTAGGAATCGCAAGAAGTACACTATATCGGCAAATGAAAAAATTCAATATCCAATAATTGGTGTAGCGTTCTGTAGTGAAGTGTAGCGCTTACATAGTAGAGAAGTGTCTCAAATTGGGACAGTTCTCTTTTTTTATGGAGAATTAAATATTTACCTATACGTGAAGACCCTCTTAAACAAGGTCAAGAAAATAATTCCAGTGGATTTAAAAAGTTGGCACGCTTTTTGCATTATTGATTAATGTAACTATTCATTAGAGTAAGCAAAGGAGGAAATAAAATTGACTATTTCTATTGATCAACTTAAATGGATGTATGAAACAATGTACAAGATTCGTTATTACGAAGAAACAATGATGGATGCTTATGCTGAAGGAAAAAATCCTGTTTTTAATATTGGACTAGGTCCTGTACCTGGCGAAATGCATTTATCCAATGGTCAAGAACCAGCTGCTGTGGGTATTTGTGCACATTTAAGAAAAGAAGATACGGTATCATCTCCACACCGCCCACATCACCATGCCATTGCAAAAGGTGTTCATTTAAATAAGATGACTGCAGAAATGTTTGGTAAAGTAACAGGTTTAAGTAAAGGAAAAGGTGGCCATATGCACATCTTTGATCCAGAGGTAAACTTTTCATGTGGAGGTATAGTAGGAGCTAATATTCCTCATGCACTTGGTGCTGCATTAGTTTCGAAGAAGAGAAAAACAAATGACGTAGCGGTTGCATTCATAGGTGAAGGCGCAGCAAACCAAGGCGCATTCCATGAATCTTTGAATTTAGCTGCACTTTGGAATCTCCCATTAATCGTTGTAGTTGAAAATAATAATTACGGTATTTCTGTAGCGAAAGAAGATTCAACATCCATTGCGTCAAATGATCTTCGTGCGTCAGCATATGGTGCTAAAGGCTATTATGTAAAAGACAATGATCCAATTGCGATGTATGAAGCATCAAAAGACGCTGTCGAACGTGCTCGTAATGGTGAAGGTCCTTCGATCATTGAAATAGAAACCTATCGTTTCCTCGGACACTTCCAAGGCGACCCAGAATTGTATCGTGAGAAAAAAGAAGTACCCGAACTAAAAGCAAAAGACCCAATTGTAAAATTACGTAACCTACTCGTTTCTGAATATAACATAACGGAAGAGGATGTAATTGCACTTGAAAAGAAGGCAACAGAGGTAGTTGACGAAGCTTATCAGTTTGCTAGAGAAAGTGCATATCCTGCACCAGAAGCAGCATTAGAAGATTTATATATTTGAAAGAAAAATCCATAGGAGAGGTGTCTATTATGTTACAAACAAAAAAACGTTTATTAACTGGAAATAAAGCGCTTTCTGAAGCGATTCGTCTCGAAATGGAAACAGATCCAGAAGTTTTCGTTTTAGGTGAAGATGTCGGCAAATATGGCGGTATCTTTGGTTCAACAGAAGGTTTGTACGATAAATTCGGGCCGGAAAGAATTATGGACACACCCATATCTGAAACTGCATTTATCGGGGCAGCGGTAGGAGCAGCAGCACAAGGAATGCGACCAATCGTAGAATTAATGTTTGTGGACTTCTTTGGCGTTTGTATGGATCAAATTTACAACCAAATGGCAAAAATTCCTTACATGTCTGGTGGTAATGTAAAACTTCCAATGGTTCTTATGACCGGTGTTGGCGGTGGTTACAATGATGCAGCCCAACACTCTCAAACTTTATATGCCACATTTGCCCATATGCCAGGAATGAAAGTTGTTGCTCCAACTACACCTTATGATTTAAAAGGTATGATGATCTCAGCGATTCGTGACGAGAACCCAGTTGTTTTTATGTTTCATAAAACACTACAAGGTTTAGGCTGGATGGATCAAATTGATGCTTCCTTGGGACATGTTCCAGAAGAGGCATATACAGTTCCACTTGATAAAGCAAAAGTGGTTCGTGAAGGATCTGATGTAACAATTGTAGGTATCCAAATGACAACTGTCCAAGCACTTGAAGCAGCGAAAAAGCTTGAAGAAGACGGAATTAGTGCAGAAGTTATTGATATTCGCTCACTCGTTCCGCTAGATAAGGAAACAATCTTAAACTCTATTAAAAAGACACATCGTTTAATGGTTGTTGATGAGGATTATCTATCCTATGGATTAACTGCTGAAATTGCTGCTTTAGCTGCAGAACATGGCCTCTATGACTTGGATGCACCAGTCAAAAGAATGGCAATCCCTGATGTTCCAATTCCATACAGTCGTCCATTAGAACAATATGTTTTGCCAAATGCAGAAAAAATCTATAAAGCTGCTAGAGAACTAGTTAATGAATAAAAACTGACGGAAAGGAGATCACATCATGGCAATCGAAGTAAAACTACCTCGTCAATCTGAAGACAACGATGAAAGTTTAATCACCTTCTGGCATGTTTCAGAAGGAGACTATATCGAAAAGGGGCAGACATTAGTAGAAGTTCAAACTGCCAAGGCTATATCTGAAATAGAAGCACCTGAGTCGAGTTATATTAAGGAAATTAAAAAACAAAGAGGAGATACAGTGAAAGTTGATGAAGTCCTCGTTGTCCTTGATACAAATACTTCTGCTGAATCGGATGCAGAATTAGAGACTGCTATAACTGTTGAAGAATTAGAAAAACCTCAAGAAGTAAAATCAGTGGTTGAGGTCAAAGCAACACCGAGAGTGAAGCGACTTGCTACCCAACTTGGCGTGGACTGGCAAAAGGTAACGCCAACTCGCCCTGACGGAAAACTTACTTTAGAAGATATTCGAGAAGCAGCAGGTGCATTAAATCAGCCAGTTGTAAAAGAGGCAACTCCTGAAAAAGTGGTTAACCAACCCGTGGAACAAGCTGAGAAGAAAATGCGAACCGTTATTGCTGCACCTTCTGTCCGTAAATATGCACGGGAACATAATATTAATTTAGAAGAAATTGAAGCATTGAATCCAAATGGAAGAGTAACAAAAATTGATGTGGATCGCGCACTTCAAGCAAATGTAGAAGTATCGAAATCTCCATTAACAGATAATGAAATTATTCCATTTACAGGTATTCGCAAAGTAATCTCAAATGCAATGGTTCATTCCAAAACAACGATTCCACATGTTACACATTTCGATGAAGCAGAGGTCTCTCTTTTAGTTGACCATAGACACAAGACGAAAGCATATTTTAGTGAGGAAGACGTTAAACTCACATACCTTGCTTATATTGTTAAAGCCTTAACAAAAGTTCTTAAAAAGTATCCAATGTTAAACGCTTCGCTGGATGATCAAAAAGACCAAATTATTCTTCATAAGCAATATAATATGGGAATTGCGGTCGACACAGAACGTGGATTAGTGGTTCCCGTTATTAAAAATGCTGATCAAAAGTCACTTTTTGATATTGCCAAAGAGATACAAGAACTTTCTAAAAAGGCAAGGGAAGGCTCTATTAAAGCCGATGAAATGTCTAGTGGAACTTGCACAATTTCAAATATAGGTTCTGAGCGAGGAGCTTGGTTTACCCCTATTATTAATGCACCACAATCCTGTATTCTAGGATTTGGTCGTATTGAGAAAAAAGTCGTTGTCATTGATGATGCAATTGAAATTAGACCTGTTATGACCTTGTCTCTAAGCTACGATCACCGCTTAATTGATGGGGCTACAGCACAGAAGGCTGTAAATGAATTTAAAAAATTGGTTCACGAACCTGATTTATTATTAGCCTATTAATTTAATAGAGAAATCAAAAGAAAACTGCCTTCAAAAACTATATAAGTTTAAGGGCGGTTTTTCTTTGTTTTGAAATTTTGTCTTAAAACTGATCACCTTCATACACCCCCGCGCCGACATTGCCTTCGCTTCATCGAGCGTATGAAGAGGAAAAGAGTCAATGAAAAGTGGGTGAATCCTAATCGGTATATCATCATAACGAGAAACGA
>NZ_NSEA01000033.1:39491-43103 GCF_002734285.1 Fredinandcohnia onubensis
AACGAGAAACGATAAGTGCTATACCGGAAACAGCTTAAACGGTATATCATCATAACGAGAAACGATAAGTGCTATACCGGAAACAGCTTAAACGGTATATCATCATAACGAGAAACAATAAATGCTATATCGCAAACAGCCTAAATGGTATAACACATGATCGAGAAACAATAAATGGTATACCGCAAAGAGTCTAAACGGTATATTGCCATAACGAGAAACAATAAATGCTATACCGCAAACAGTCTAAACGGTATAGCACATAATCGAGAAACAATAAATGGTATACCGCAAACTTCATCGAGCGTATGAAGAGGAAAAGAGCCGATGAAAAGTGGATCCAGCCGATTACTAAGTTAACGGAAGCGACCAAAGAGATTACACGGGAGAATTTTCATTATCCACTAACGATTGATCGTAATGATGAAATTGGACAATTAGTAGAAAGCATTAACACGATGCAGACGCAGTTACAGCATAATGATGAAGCGAGGAAATCCTTTATCAATAATGTGTCACATGATTTTCAGTCTCCACTTATGAATATTCAGGGATATACGGAGCTTCTACTGTCACAAAATGTAAATGAACGAGATGCTAAAGAATACTTACAGGTTATTGATCATGAATCAAAGCGGCTTTCAAATTTAACAAAGCAGCTATTGCTGTTAACATCTCTTGATCAAAAAGCATATCCGATGAAGATTTCAGAGGTCCAATTGGATGAACAAATTAAATAAACCATCCGTAGGTATCAGTGGCGACTACAGGAAAAGGAAATTGAAGTCTCATATAAACTGCCATTTATTCGGACAAAAGTTGATGCAGAACTTATGAGCAACGTCTGGGACAACTTACTAACAAATGCGATAAAGTATAATACACATGGAGGAAATATTTGGATTAGCTTATCTAGAAGCGAGTTTTTCGTTAAGGTCATTGTGAAAGATACAGGAATCGGCATGTCAAAGGAAGCCGTCTCTCAAATTTTTGAACGTTTTTATCGAGTGGATTCATCTAGAAAAAGAGACGGAATAGGACTTGGTTTATCGAACGTTAAACAAATAATTGACCTGCATGGAGGAGAAATCAAAGTTGACAGTAGGGTTGCTGAAGGAACAACCTTCACAATTATACTTCCTAACATGATTGGGGAAATGGAGGAATAACTAATGGAACAAACTTGGAGTATACGGCTCATTCGATTTTCAGCTATATTCGGTATAATCGGACTTTTCTAGGCTCTCATATGTCTGGAAATATGGATTATTCGTTGAGACCTATTCATGCTCATATTCTATTAGTAGGCTGGCTATCGGTGTTTGCTTGGGGAATTTTTTATAAAGTATATACGATTAAATACAAAAGACTTGTACCCATTCACAGTATCCTGGGAATACTAGGTGCTCTGGGGTTGACGGTAGGAATGTGGATGTACAATATAAATCCTTTTAATCTTAATGAGACCTTTGTCATGGTGTTCTTTATCGTGGGCGGAAGCTTACTTTTACTTGCTTTTTTACTATTCGTGCCAATCACTTTTCTCGTTGAAAAACAGCAGCAAAATAAGAGCTTTTAATTCTTATATAAACTTTTACCAATCTTTGAAAGTGATGGTTGACGCTGGAAGTGAAAGCGCATATACTAAAATTAGTTATTAGACTTTAGAGTTTATAAGATACCTAGGCAAGGGAAAGAATTGTTTGTATTTTTGAATTGGAATTAATCACATATAATACGCCCATAGTATTTTAGTTAATAGGGGGCTATATGATGAAGTCATTTTTTTCGTGACTTTCATCATGTAGCTCCCTTTTTTATTGGCTCTTTACCGTACTAAAGTGAATTAGAAGGGAGACAAACAGATGGTTACCTTAACGGGTCAAACACTAACTTTTCAAGAGGTACAAAGAGTTTTATATGAAGGTGAAAAAGTTAATTATTCTGAAGAGAGTATGAGAAAAGTCCAAGAAAGTCGTAAAGCAGTTGAAAAAATTGTGGCTGAGGAACGAATTATTTATGGCATTACAACAGGATTTGGGAAATTTAGTGATGTGTTTATCGATAAAGAAGATGTAGAGGCATTGCAATTAAATTTAATTCGTTCTCATGCTTGCGGAATTGGTGAACCCTTTCCAGAGGTTGTATCACGTGCGATGCTACTTCTTAGAGCAAATGCATTGCTGAAGGGATTTTCAGGTGTACGTCCGGTCGTGATTGATAGATTGCTTGATTTACTAAATGCTGGCATTCATCCGGTCATTCCACAGCAAGGATCACTTGGTGCAAGTGGGGACTTAGCGCCACTCTCACATTTGGCTCTTGTATTAATCGGGGAGGGTGAGGTCTTTTATAAAGGGGAGAAAACATCTGCGATACATGCGTTAACGAAGGAATCTATTTTCCCGATTACATTAACAGCAAAAGAAGGATTAGCACTTATCAATGGAACACAGGCAATGACAGCGATGGGGGCAGTAGCATACTTGGAAGCGGAAAAATTAGCTTATCAAACAGAATTGATTGCCTCTGTAACAATCGAAGCATTACGAGGAATTATTGATGCATTTGATGAAGATATTCAGCTTGCACGTGGCTATCGAGAGCAAATTGAAGTAGCTGAGCGTATTCGTGCTCATCTTTCAGATAGCTCTCTAATAACAAGCCAAGGAGAAATCCGCGTTCAAGATGCATACTCAATCCGTTGTATCCCTCAAGTGCACGGAGCGACATGGCAAACATTAAACTATGTAAAAGAAAAATTGGAAATTGAAATGAATGCTGCTACTGATAATCCGTTAATTTTTGATAATGGTGAAAAGGTCTTATCAGGGGGGAACTTCCACGGCCAACCGATCGCTTTTGCCATGGACTTCTTAGCGATTGCAGTGGCGGAACTCGCCAATATTTCAGAGCGTCGTATTGAGCGTTTAGTTAATCCTCAACTGAACGACCTACCACCATTTTTAAGTCCTGAACCAGGCTTACAATCAGGTGCGATGATCATGCAATATGTCGCAGCATCACTTGTATCCGAAAACAAAACATTAGCGCATCCAGCGAGTGTAGATTCGATTCCCTCATCCGCAAACCAGGAGGATCACGTGAGCATGGGGACCATTGGATCAAGACACGCATATCAAGTTATCACAAATACGCGTCGTGTCTTAGCAATTGAGGCCATTTGTAGCATGCAGGCAGCTGAAATTCGCGGAAAAGAAAAAATGGCAACCGCAACAAGCTCATTTTTAGAAAATGGTAGAAAAGTCGTGCCGTATATTTCTGCAGACCGCGTGTTCGCTAAGGATATCGAAGCAATGAATCACTGGTTAAAGACTGGAACTTTTAACTTTAATCAGCAGAAGTCCCCTACTTCTACTGATTAAAGTTAAAGCCTCCGGCGGATGCCTCGATTTTTCAGCGGAAATTTTTCGAGCTAGCTCGAAAAAAATCGGGCGCAAATACGCCAAGGCGCATTTGATATTTAATCAAAAGGCAACAAAAAACTCCACTAATTAACAAACGGTCGAAGTTAAGTAATCGGGATTCTATGCGTTCTTTTTATTAATAAAATATAAGTAACACAAGGTAGTGTCAAAAGTTCTATGAAAA
>NZ_NSEA01000034.1 GCF_002734285.1 Fredinandcohnia onubensis
ATCCCTAATTATAGTTGTGTTTTGATTGTGGAGGGTTGTTTTATTTCCAAACTTCATCAAGCTTATCTGCGTAAAATTCAATTGCACGTCTGTATTGTTGAATATACTTATCCCCCGAGGTCGTGGCTAGACTTTTCAACAAAATTTCCATAGCCTCCTGATGTCGACCAAGATTATAGAGTGTCATCGCGTAAAAAGAATTGATCGCATGATTTTCAGGAAACAGCTCGATGCCTTTTACTAAAGTATCTTCCGATTTTTGATATTTTCCGAGGGTCCGATAAGTACTGCCTAAACCTAATAATGCCCCTTCTAAATCCTCATCTTTTAAACCTAGTGCGATTGATTTTTCATAAAAAGGGACAGCTTCCGATTCCAAGCCTAACACATCAAAACTCCAGGCAACCTGATAGTTTAGTTGAGGATCATCTGGGGACTCTTTTACCAAACTCAATAGCCGTTGATTCGATTCCTTAAGATGGCCCTCTTTTCTAAGTTGAAGAGCGTGCTTCATTTTTGATAGGTCTCCTTATATTCATCATAATATAGAACCTCAATAGCATTTGACCAGTTGAGGACAGTTCCCACAAAGTCCTTGATATCGAGTCCTCTCATCTCATACGTATCTTCAGTATTGGTAGTCCCAGTTGCATCTTCAATAAAGGTTACTTTATAGCCTCGATCATATCCCGAAATGGCGGTAAACATGCAACAGAACTCTGTTTCAAAGCCAGTAATAAATATGTGTTCTACTCCGAGTTCCTCTAAAATACTCGCTAGTTTTGTTTTGAAAAAGGCACTCGGTGTCTCTTTTTCAACGATATAATCAGCAAAATCTCTGACAGATTCGTGTAATTCAGAGCCCTCAGCTTCCCGATATAACGGACTTTCCTCAACACTGTCGAAATGACGCACCATAATTACCGGTAGTTTTTTCGTTTTGAAATCTTGAATAATCTGTTGAATTTTGTGAAGTTCCTCGCTAAAATCTTTAAAATTCACTATTCCATTTTGGACATCAATCACTAGCAATGCTTGCATTTATTTACCCTCCCTTTTTAAATGTTGGACTGAGTTCGCTCCAAACGTCGAATTGGTTACCGTCTGGATCTCTAAATACAAAGTTCTTACCTGCATGACCACGGTCTTCGATTTCTCCGACTGTGATTTGATGTTCTTTGTATTCTTTATGTAAGTTCTCTAATGCTTGTAAACCATCAACCTCAAAAGTTAGTGAAAAGCGTTCATGACCTTTTGCATCGATGAAGTTTGCGGATTGTCCTTCCCGTGCTGCAACAAGGAAAAAACTTTGATTCGCCAAATCGATGATGGCTTTGTCCTCATCCATATAGTTTAGCTTTGCTCCAAGTTTTTCAGTGTACCAGCTGGCTGAACGCTCCACGTTTGAAACAGGAAGATAAGTGGTACCCACCCGCATGAGTTTTTGTGACATTTTTTTGGCCCCCTTTTTCCGACAGGATTTGTAATGTACTTTATTCGAGTTTAATCTTGATTTCCCTTTTATTTTTATGAATTATTTTCCAGTAGAGGACATGATGAGCATAAAAAAGAAGCCATCTCCTTTTGTTGGACTGGCTTCTTGTCTAATCTTATTTAGTTAAGTTTAGCGATGGCTTGGACGTATTGTTCGTACAAGGGTTCCCAGAGCTTTTTACGGTCATCCACTTGTTTTCCATCTAGTAAAACACCGATGACATCTAAACAAACATGCCAACCGGCTAAATCTCTCGGTGTATGATCCGTTAGCTTAGTGATTGTTTCAATTAAAAGCAGTTTGCATCCATTGTGCTCAGGGGTCAGCTCAAAGCGCACTTTGTCGTCTCCCCATGTATATTCCAAAACAGAGTGGTCGCTAAAGTCTGTGATATTCATTTCCTCAAAGGTTCCATCTCCCATATCAAATAAAATACGGCCACCCTTCTGAAGACCATCAACCTTTAATTCTGAAAACCATGTTTGTAGTTTATCGTTCTCTGTTAACATCGCCCAAACCTCTTCAACGGAGTGTGAAAAGTGGCGTTCGAATGTTGCTATGTAATTTGGTTCATTTTTTTCAAGTGTTGCTAGCATGTTGTACCTCCTACTTCATTTTCGTGCCAAAGCTTGTTTTTAAATCATCCCATCCGTAAACTGCTTCTTTCAGTTTCTTCCCGCCAATTTCGACTTCGACTGAATCTAGTTTGCGGGCTCCAAGTGCTTCGTAAAATAGACAGGATTTGTTCTCTTCCAATACTAATACTAGCATGGCGTTTATATTTTTACCTAATAGTTGTCTTACAACAGGGGCTACTAACTTTTTCCCCAAGCCTTGACCCTGATATTCTTGTAAAATATATATGGCGTAGAGCTCTCCATGAAAGTTTTCGTATTCCCCGCTCCGTTCTTTCCCACCACAGGCAAATCCTACGACTTCACCTTGCTCATTTTCTGCTATAAATATATGTCCGTTAGGAATTCCCTTTTTCCACATCAATTCCCTAGATTCATAAGATAATTGCTGTAGAAAGTCATCAGGTACAATTCCTGAGTGGGTCGATTTCCAACTGTCGACATGCACCTTGGCGATGCCTGATGCATCAGTTATAACCGCTTTTCTTATTTTCATAATGTCCTCCTATCTTACTTCCAGTGCAAAGGCGTAAAATGCATCTCCGTTTGAGACATTCTTTTCGTTTTCATCCATCCACCAAACGCCATAGGAATAGTAATATATCCCTTTTTCCTCGGGTGCTGTAAAACGATGATTTTCTACTTTTACTTCTGTTTCCTTGTCACCATTATAATAGGCTACGTGCACCTCATTTGGCATTGGTTCATAATCCATCACGAATGTAATTTCTTCACCAGGCTGCACGACGACCGGATCTTTTCCTTCTAAAAGAGCTTCTGGCCCTGCTGTGTCGACACACTCACCTGTATTTGAAGTGCTCCAGCAATACGTACCTAGTTTCGTTGGATATGTCTCATTTCCGACTTTAACCATCGTCTCAGGTGGTTTGCCTCCTGTTAGTTTACTAGCATCATTACCACCGCAACCTGCTAGAGTAATTGAAATTCCAATTAGAAGTACAAGCATCCATCTTTTCATCATGTGTCCTCCCATTGTGCGCTTTACTAAACTGACGAAACATTCTAAAAAAGGTTACACATTTTGAAACCAAACGGCTTATTCTTCCGTATATTTGGTATAATGGAATATATATGAAGAAACGGACTTTTGTAAGGAGGTTATCTAATGACAGGTCTTGTTACGGTTGTAATGATTTTTTCAATTCCACTTGTTGCCATTATTACGAGTCACTTTCAGACACAATCTAAATATAAACATAAAATGATCCAAGATGAATTAGAGTTAGAAAAGCTGAAGCATGATAATTACTTGCTCGAAACAGAGAAAATGCGTGTCGAGCTCGAAAAGATGAAACTTGAAGCCCCAAAGGATGAAACGAAGATTATTTAAGTAAGTAGTCCGATAAAAATCTCAGTTCAAGTAACATACGTTTTCGCAACGTAAATACCAAGGCAATTAACAATACAATTAACACCCAATAAAGCCAGGCACCTTGACCTGGCTTTATTTTAAACTCCCCATCATTTTCATTAATAATTTTTTAGGAAGTTCATAATGAGCTATTAATACAAGCAAATATAAATCGAATAACCAAATATTTGAGCTTATATCATAATCCTCTTTATTTATTTTCTTTTCGAATTCATTCATCAAACCTATTAATAATGCACAAACAAGAAAATATAGATATTGTGTTAACACATATACCCAATCTTCTTGAGTTCCTCCTATTGCAGCAATCCCTGAAAATACAGATACTACGAAGAACCATATACTCAGTAATATGGATATAACTAAAATAACAAATCGAACAAACCCAAAAATATATAAGGCGAGCGTTTTAATTTTTATCACCACCATATGTAAATATACTTCGGTAAAAGCCTATACATACCACCTTCATTTACCTTTTTAGGGTGTATTTTTTTACTCTCTACAATTTACTCATAAAATCATGAATCTCTTTTTTTCCTCGTAAAATGACCACAGTTTTATCCTTTGCTAATCGGTTAAGCCGTTCCTGCATTTTTTGAATTCTTGGTTTATAGGTCGTCCAGATGAATTTGATAAACTCCCAATCTAATTTTTCAGTACAGCCAAGGTCTGGACGCTTTTTTCCAATGTGTGTTAGATAGCGTTTAAGTACCTGGTAGAGGCACCTATATCTTGGTAGTTCCAGATAGATAATGGTATCGGCTTGCTCTGCACGAAGGTCAAAGGTTTTGCTATAATTGCCATCGATAATCCAACTGTCATTCCTGAGAATCTCCTCTTGGGCTTGTGTAAATTCTGCAAGTGAAGCCTCCACCCATCCTGGTTTCCAAAAGTAGCTGTCTAAATGGAACACGTCAATTCCAGTTTTATTACCTAACTTTTGAGCAAATGTAGACTTTCCAACGCCAGCCGATATTCCGATGACCATGATTTTTTTCATGCAGACCCTCACTTTTTTAGTATTTTCGACCCATTCTTTCATGCTATAATTTTACTAGTTAATTAGATTTAGAATAAGGGGTCAGTTACGTGTATCATTTTATTGCAAATTTAGTAAAAGCCATCCTTACAACTACAGGTGGAATTAAGGTTTTTAACAAGGAACAGCTGCCAAAGGACGGCGCCTATGTTGTTGCTTGTACGCATACAGGTTATATCGATATTTTGTGGCTTGGTGTTTCACTACTCCCTCGACAAATACATTATATGGCAAAAAAGGAATTGTTCACAAACAAATTTATCGGTGGCTTTTTAACAAAGTTAAACGCCTTCCCAGTGGATCGTGATAACCCTGGTCCGAGTGTGTTAAAAATTCCATCTAGATTGCTTTCAAAAGGGGAAATCGTAGGAATCTTTCCAAGTGGAACACGTACGAATGAGCAATCTGCGCTTAAACAAGGAGCGATTACAATTGCACAGCGCAGCAAGGTACCTGTCGTTCCCGCTGTGTATATTGGGCCAAATACGATTGGTGAGTTGATTAAGTTTAAAAAGGCAAAGCTTATTTTCGGTGAACCCATGTATATCGCCTCTCCAGATATGGACGCAAAGCAAGCACGTGAGCATTTCACCCATGAATTGGAGAGAAGATTGGGATTGCTTCGAGAAGATTTAAACAAGAAAAAGTGATTTGGAAAACGTTTAGACAGATGTGAACTGCACATCCTCCAATGGGGTGCAGTTCACACATGTGCCAAGCATTTTTTATAATTGAAATTTTTGCTTGATCATTTTCGCTACTTCTGCAGCGCTTAAATGTGTATTGTCAATTTTGATATAGTTATCGAATGTGATTTCACCATCAAATGAATTCAAGCGATGTTTTTCCATTGTCTTTTTGATGTCATTTTCAGACCATTCGATGTCGCGCTTTTTAGGTTTATGTTCGAGGCGATTTGGTGTTTTATTCCGTTTGAATCTCTCTTCCACGTCAGCTTCGAGTTCGACATAATAAACAGTTGCCCCTCTTGATTCAAAAAGCTCAGATAAATCTTTTACATACTCCCAATCTGATTCCATATCGAACATCCAGACATACGTAAATATCATGCCATCTAAATCACTCTTTGATGCTTCTTCAAAAATCTCCTGACGAAACAATTTTACTAATCGTTTCCCTTCTTTTGTACTATAATCGAAAAAATGACTGACTAAATCGATCGTCATGTGATTGTGGAACAGCTTTAAATCTGTTATTTTCGCTAGTTCCTGTCCTACCGTCATTTTGCCAACCGCTTGAGGTCCAAAAAGATGAATAAATTTCATAGCGTTTCCCCTTTTCTTTCCAAATATTTTAACATAATTTTACAAAAATTCACGTACTATTTTTCTAGTTTGTAACCTTTTCACATAAATTTTCGCCAAATAAGATGAGGTGAGAAAATGAGACGGATTGTTTTATTTTTTAGCTTTTTCACTTTGTTGCTTGCAAGTTGTGGTACGAGTGGGCAAAATGGCAATCGTGCCGAAACAACTATTACTGGCTATATTCTTGAAATCGGGGATCGAATCCTGGTTAATGAACACATTACTGGAGCGGAATTTGAGACAAAAACAGATCAAGAAATTTATGACGAATACTATTATTCAAGTATTTTTTTCAGTGTCAGTTCTGTCGACAAGTCAGTTATTTCAAAGCTCGAAGTTGGGCAAAAAGTGAAAATTGTGGTGGATGGCGGGATTGCAGAGTCTGCCCCAGCCCAGGCAAAAGCGAGTAAAATTGAGATTGTTGAGGAGTGAATGCTGCGACTTTTTGGGTCGCAGCATTTTTAATGATTTGTGCTGATGTATAAGTCATAAATCTTCCAATCTAAACTGCCTTTTCCTCTGAAAAGTACATTTTTTTCGTTGGCTGTGAGACGAGGATGATCACAAAAACAGCAAGCACCACGCTAATAATAGATAATGTAACAATCGTGTATCGTAACGGCAGAAGGTCGCCCATGATCCCAATAAATAATAGGAAAACAACGGACACTGCACTTTGTAGGACACTTACGATACTTGTGACACGACCCATGATTTCAACAGGTACATTATTTTGATAAAAGGTGTTAAAGCCTGTATTTGAAAAGGCAAAGAAGAAGCCTAAGATAATAAAACCAGTTGCTGCCATCGCAAAGGATGTGGACAGGGAGTAGATGAAGTAACCAGCTGCAAGCATAAAGAGTCCTGTTCCGATAAGGGCACGAATCGATAAAAATCTTGAAATGAAAATGACCAATAACCCTCCGGCAGCATAGCCAATCCCAGTCACACTCATTAGTAAGCTATACTCCACCTCAGTTAGGCCAATCACCCTTTGAGTAAAAACCACTTCCTGCGAATCCATAGCCATTGTAAAAATATCAAATATGATAAAGCTGGAATAGATGGTCATCACAAATACTGCCTCTTTACCAAATCGGATGACCACTCTCCAATCTTCTAGTAGATTCTTTAATTGAAGCTTTTCAGTTGTTTCACTTTGGCTACTATCGATATTCGGTAAAAATGCGATAAGAATGGCAGAAATGACAAAGGAAATGGCATTACTATAGATTGCGATTTCAAGACTGCCAACAATAAGAAACACACCCGCAATCGCTGGTCCCGTAATGAACGCACCAGAAGAAACCAAGCTTCTAATCGAATTAAAGGTCTTCCGCTGTTTCTTTGGAATGAGGGCAGTTATATAGGTAGTTGATGTCGGATTAAAAAAGGATTTAGCAACACTGATTACAAATAACAATGCATAAATCATCCAAACACTTGGAAGAAGTGGGATGATGGCGACCGCAATGGCCCGAACAATATCCGTGATGATCATGATTTTCTTTTTATTTGAACGGTCAATGATGCTCCCAGACCACCCGTTTACAAGGATTGACGTAATGGGACTGACAACCCATAGAGCAGCTACTGCCGCGGCCGAGCCCGTCATTTTTAAAACAAGTAGATTAATAGCAACAAGATAAATAAAATCCCCCAAAGAGGATAATCCCAACCCTGTTAATAGCAATGCAGGGGACTTCCACTCTTTCATTAACGGCTTCATTCGATACCCTCATTTTCAAAAGATTTCCTCTCCTTTGAATCTTACATGAAAAGCTGTATGAAAAGAAGTCCAAACTTGAATCCTACCTCTAGATAAATTACGATAAAGATATTCGTCCATAGGGAGTGAGTAAAATGGCTAGTGTGTATGATTTTGAAGTAACCATGCCAAATGGTGAAAGAAAAGCGTTAAAGGAATATGAAGGAAAACCTCTGATTATTGTCAATACAGCAAGTAAATGTGGGTTTACGCCCCAGTTTAAGGGCTTGCAGGAGCTTTACGATAAATATCTAGATAACGGTTTAGTTGTTCTTGGGTTCCCATCTGCACAGTTTGGAAATCAAGAGTTTGAAAATGTTGATGAAACAACTTCATTTTGCGAAATAAATTATGGTGTGAAATTTCCTATGTTTGCAAAGATTGATGTCAATGGTGAGAACGCCGATCCATTGTTTGAATATCTAAAAGAACAACAAAAAGGTGTTTTATCGAAAGCAATCAAATGGAATTTCACCAAGTTTTTAGTAGACCGTGATGGCCAAGTTGTGGGCCGCTATGCCCCACAAACTGAGCCTGAGAAAATTGAGGAAGACCTAAAAAAAGTGTT
The DNA here is from genome assembly GCF_002734285.1 of Fredinandcohnia onubensis. Lineage (GTDB taxonomy): Bacteria > Bacillota > Bacilli > Bacillales > Bacillaceae_L > Ferdinandcohnia > Ferdinandcohnia onubensis_A. The sequence continues at coordinate 8,230 of NZ_NSEA01000034.1, forward strand.
ATAAATACTCTTTGATCTTTTTCCACTCTTGGAGCTTGCCTTCAAGAGTTTTGTTGTATTTGCCGGGAACTGGGCTGGTAGACGGAAGTTTAATAACCTCAAGTCCTGGAAAGCGATTGAGCCCAATGTATTTTTGATAGCTTTTATAGGCTTTTGTGCCATTACATACAATTAAGCGAAGGTTTGGCTGACTTTTTACAAAAGACTCAATCTTGTTCGGTTCTTCATTTTTAATATTCGAATCCAAACTTCCCTCCCGATGGCAGCTATATAGTACGTCCCAAAGAGCAATGCTTTTGGCTTTTATAAATGCAATCTTATCCTCGTATTCTGCTTGCTCGTGACTATCAAAAAGCTGAAACATGATCTTCCAAAAATGGTTTCGTTTGTTGCCGTAGTATTCCTGTTTCCGAAGTGACTCCACACTCGGAATCGAACCGAGAATTAACACTTTCGGATCATCTCCAACTACAGGATCCAGACCAAAAATTCTCTCCACAAGCATCACCTTTTCTGTTATGTTTAATCTAGTAAGAATGACGAGGTATTGCTATGAATCAATCGATTGTTATTGAAGCACCAATTATAGAAGTATTTGACTGTATTGTGAAGGCTGAGCTGCGGGAAAAATGGTTTCCGAATGTAACTTCTATCCATTATTCTAACCTCGAGCATGAATCTCATCCTGGTGCGAGCTTTCAGCTTACGGCTGTGGAAGGTAAAGAACAGGTTTCATTACAGGGTAGGAACAAGGAAATTACCCGCCCATCGTTCATCGCTTTTGAACTTGAATCACAAACCTATAGGATGACTTTTTCGTATCGTTTGCAGCAGCAGGCCAATCATACCGTGATCGAGCAAGAGTTTGAAACAAGGTATTACCGACCTGTTATGAATGTGATCGATAAGCTATTATTTAAAAGTTCAGCCAAACAAACGGGTGAATTTGTTTTAAACAATTTAAAAGAGTTCTGTGAAGCTAGGGTAAGACCTGAATAGGTCTGCCTAGCTTTTTATTTAAGAGTTTTTATTAGCACTGACAATCGAAGTAATTATATGCAAAGAATCCCACTCACCCTCTGATACAAATGTGATTGGGTATTTTCTTCGGAAAATCTTTTGGTCAATTTCTTCTACGGATAGGCCATTTTCATATAGATTTGTCACTTCGCCGCAAAGATTTTCAAGGTAGTCTAATTTTTGTTGCATCTTTCGTTTTCCATCTTGTATGTAGCCAGCATGACAGCAAAACATAGGGCCGAAGTCATGGGTAAGAACCTTCCGAATTGAAGCCATGATTTGAGGAACTGATTCAGACCTCATTATTACTTTTGTTTTTGGAGCTACAAACAAATCACCTGTGAACAGGGTTCCTGTTTCTTTATTCAATAAAGCAATATGGTCCTTTGCATGGCCTGGTGTATGTAACACTTTCCATTCTTTTTTCCTAGAGTGTATTGTGTCTGAAATAGGTAGTGGTTTGAATGGCTCTCGTTTGCCCCAAATTTCGTGGCGATATTTCGGGTAAGGTGCGAATTGTGAACATATGTCGATACCGAGAGGCGAGATATAAATCGGTATGTTTAGGTTTTCTTGGATCCACGGTGCTGTACCAGTATGGTCTTCATGACTATGCGTTAATGCAACTACATCAAATGAAGCCTCTTTTAAAAAAGGAATAATTTGAGTCTCATAGCTTTTTGCCCCTGTATCAACCAGCATTCCATCGGTTACAAATAAAAAGAGGTTGGGCATATTCGGCACCTCTAATTCAACACAAGTAACATTTTCTCGATCGTATACTTCCACCACATGATTCACACTCCCTTTTTAAGCGTAACTCTAGTAAACAATATAATCTGCACCTTCCCTAAAGAAATCCACAATCCAGATGATTCCTATGAATAGGATCCAGATTAGGAATGGAATGATTAGGCTTTTAAAAGCATGGCTCCATTTGTATCTGCCCTTCTTTTTTCCTAAAATACGGTCTGTTACAAAAAACAGGATGGCTGCACCAAGACTTAGCCATTGGAGCACGAAACCAAATAACATATGAAAGATGGCTGACAAATATGGTTCCATTCGTATACTTTTTTTCGTAATGAGTCCCGAGAGGAAGTCGCTAATGATCGATGTTACCGTTCCGTATACGAAGATGACTGGAAAGCTGTACATGAGGTAGAATGGCACGGTTTGTGTAAAACCCCAAATATATTCTTTTATAGAGTTGATTTCACTCCCAAATGAACCTGGAAAAAATAAGCTAAGCAAGATGGCAAAAAGGGAGCCGGAGATGGATGCGGTTAGTAGCTTTCTAGGTAATACCTGTTTGATAAATGTCAAAATTATTACACCCCTAGTAAAATCAGCTTTGTTTTGATTTTAACACAGTAATCCCCACTAGTAGAACAATACCTATTCCAAAGATGACCCAAAAATAGGAGCTTGTGAGGATATTCTTGATATGAGATGGAGCATCGTGGACATAGACCGCTTTTACGTACTGTCCTACTTCCGTTTCCACAGCGATTGACTCGGTGATCGGGACACCTTGTATCTTATAATATCGCGTTCCTATCTCATAATAGTTTGATGCATTTCCATAATAGTCCCCACTATACTCATCCGCTTTTGTTTCCACCTTACCTATCGCTTTTCCTAATTCGGTTTGTTTAAGTAGCACTTCTTCCTTTACCTCATATACTTTTCCATCATGAACGACAAAGAAATACGCCCAACTAAGAGCGTTAGCAGAGATTGTATGAAATAATAAAAATAAGAGTGTTATACAAAGAGTTTTTTTCATTTATTTCTCCCTCAAGTCAAAACGTCTAAATAATATAAAACAAAATACATTCCAAAACACAAGATTGAGCCAACTAAAAATGGACTAATTTTTAATGTCATTTTCTCGTGCTCTGGTTTGTAGCTTCCCAAGAACATATCAAAGACTGCTTTTTGACTATTTTTCGAAAAGACATCGCCAGTGGAACTCATTAAAAATGCAAAAATGATGAAAATGCATGAACCAAGAAACAGCGTGTTCACAAGGTTTGTATCAAAAAACAGTGATATACCGAAAAGCAGGCTTATTTCTAGTACCAACACCAATAATACAAAAAACATATATCTCTTCAAGGAATCCACTCCCTTCTTTATATATGTACGTAAATTATTTACAGAAGTTTCAGTTTTTATCATATAAATAAACGCTGACCCGTCTTTGGACCAACGCTCTCACAATTGCTTAGTCTTTGCCTTTTTTTATTTCTTCCACGACATATCTTGCTCCAAGAATCGTACAAAGAATAACGGTAAAAATCAGAGTTACTATTAGTGCGTGAGTTTGTAGATGATAGGATGATTCAACAGATGAATAGCCAATATTGGACATGATTGGAGCTACAATGAATGCACTAAGAAAAAACAGAGCAATCGTTGCAAAAAGTGAGACTCCAAGTGTTTTCATGGCATTATCTCCTTTCACTCAAAGTGTCTAACCTATATATATGAAATTCGAATCATTAATTCCATATTCGCTCGAAAGTGATTTGTTTTTTTGAAGTTAAGAGATATACATCCGGATTGCTAAGTGTTGCCCATTGTTCGAATCCAAAATTCTTATCGAAATGATTCAAAAGCAATGACAATAGGCCACCATGTGTCACTATGATTGTATTCTCAGCATCACTTTTCAGAACTTCGTCGACAACCTCAATGACTCGGTTTGCAGCTTCTCGGCTGGATTCTCCACCTTCATATGTCAGATCCAAATTCTCATAAGTTTCTCTTAATTTTTCATACCAATCTAGCATATTCCTTGTACTTAAAACACGTTCTGATAGCTGATGATTCATTTCGATAACAATATCACGTTCACTTGCTAGTGGATGGATTGTTTGGATGGCACGTTTGAATGGACTCGAAATGATTCGATCTACTTTTCGTTGTTTAAAAAAGGCAGCTAAATCAATGGATTGTTGTATGCCTTTATCAGTTAGAGGCGCTTCAGGTTCCTGGCCCTCTGCTGCGCAATGCCTAATCAAATATATGTATTTCATTTGGTCCTCCTTTTTAAGAATTTTTCTATTGTCAATGCATTCACTCCTCTTTTTAAGAATTTTCCTTTTTATGTTAAATTCCACAAAAAAGGTGTGAATCCTGCATGGATAATCACACCTTATCTTCCATTTATAGAAGCTTGGACATATAATACTCATCCACAAAATCACCGTCAATTAAAAGGGAATCTCTCTTCGTTCCTTCGATTTCAAAACCCATTTTTTGATACAAAGCTAACCCCGCTACATTTCGAGTCACAACGGTTAATTCCAGACGATGGATTTTGTGCGTTAACGCCCACTTTTCCAGTTCTTCAAATAGATTTACACCTACACCTTTGCCTCTAAAATCCTTCAAGATACCGACAACAATATACACGGAATGCTTGTTTCTCCTTGCATTACCACCAATCGCCATTATATAACCGATTAATTGGCCTTTCTCTTCAGCAACGAGAATCGTAGAGTTATCTTCTGAACATATTCTTTCTATCATTTTTCGTTGCTGGTCGGTATTTGCTTTCCTTTCCCCCGCTTCCCAAAGCATGAATTCAGAAGTCATCTCAACTTGTTGTGTAAGATACCCAAGATTCTCCGCATCTGAAATTGTGATTTGTCTTACTAGCAATCTACTTCCCTCCCCTATCTCCCTATCTACATCTTTTCATAATGCTTTTCCATGATCACATAGTCTTTGCCACCTTTTACAAAGCTATAATTGGTTTCTTGTAATCCAAATTTTTTATAAAAATCCACCTTATTCTTTCTGGCATTGCACCATATTCTTTTCAGGTCACGATTCTTTACTTCCTTTAACACGTAGTCCAACAACGTACTTCCATATCCCTGACCTTGTTCGTTTTGAAGTGTAGCAAACTTTCGAAATTGGGCTTCTTCGTTATCTATAAAAAGAGAGACAACTGATTTCAGCGTTTCATCTTTAAAAAGTCCAAAATGAATCCCTACATCATCGTCTTTTAATTTTATATAGTCAAAGTCTTTATCAGGCCACATAACTTTGTGCCTTACTTCCCAAGCTTGTTCTTTATCGATTCTCGTAATTGTGGTTGCCATAATCCTCACCCTCATTAATTAACCTTACACTTATTTTAACCTTTTTAATTCAGCTTCGCTTATTGATTCACCAGTTAGTTCAAATACTAATTCTTTGTTACTGACTAAATCAAAGGTTATGTTTTGATTTAACGGAATTCGATCACCATTATCTTCTATGTGGGTGTCCATTAACATAAAAACGGTCATTTCACCTTCACCCTCCAAATGGAAGTCATCCTCAAGGAATTCAAACAAAAGTTCATCTCCTTTTACTAATTTAGATTCGTCCGCATTTATCGCTCCTTGTGTATGGTTACGTATGTCTAATTCCAGACCATAAACTTCAAAATCTACATTGTTTTTTACTTTAATGATCATATTATTTTCATTTGGCACAATTGGGGTTCCAGAATTTTCTGTACACGCTGATAAAAAAATAAGAAGAAAAAGCATTATGGGTACTAGTTTTTTCATGTTACCATCTCCTTTTTATAAAGTATGACTAGTATTAATCTTAGTGGTGTTTTTCCCTTTAACCTGCTTCAACGTTGCCACGATAAGAAAGCTCACGATGACTAATAGAACCCATGAACTCACCTTACCTAAATGAACAAGACTCCATGCTTTTGTTTGGTTGGGATATTCCCAAGCTCCAAAGAACGTTGCAATATTTTCAGCTATCCAAATAAAAAATCCAATTAACATAAAAGAAAGGGCAATGGGCATCCGGTAATGCGTTCCATTAATCTCGTACGTGACCCATGATTTCCAAAACACAATTATGACAAGTCCCGCTAGATACCAACGAATGTCAATCCAAAAATGATGAGTGAAAAAGTTCAAATAAATTGCAGATGCAAGGGCCACAACTAGCCAAAATGGTGGCCACTTCACGAGGTCCACATTAAGCCTTCTCCATGCCTGGCAAAGATAACTCGCCACACTTGCGTACATGAATCCGCTATATAATGGCACGCCGAAAAATTTAAAATACCCTTCCTCTGGGTAGGACCATGAGCCCATATGTGTCTTGAAAAGTTCAAGAGCAAGCCCGATTAAGTGAAACAATGTGATCACCTTTAGTTCATCCCTTGTTTCAAGGCCAGAGCGTACCATCCACCACTGCATCACAAGACAGATGATGAGCAGCCAATCATACCGTGGCAGAATTGGAAGAGGTATGATTTTCGTAAGAGCCAAAGAGGCAAAAATAACCACAGGAAACAAACAAGAAAGGGCCTGCTCCCAACCAAAACGAAAAAGCTGTTCCAACGCTCTCATGATCCTAACCTCCATTTTGGGACAAGGGACCTGTCCCTGTGTCCCATCCGAATTTGAATTATTTTCTAGTTGATTATAAAATATAATTTATTGTTTTTCAATAAAAAGTTGTTGTTTTTTGTATTTATTTTATTGTTTTATAAAAACACATCGGGAATTTTACGCAAAAATAAAAAGCATTCCTCATAGGAAATGCTTTCATCCGAAGGTTCAAAACTATTTTTCTTGTAAAATTCCCTTCGTATAAAGGATGTAATCTGTAAAATAACCATCGATTTTTAATTGTTTCATTCGTTTTTGTTCTATTTTTTGTGTTTTTCTATTCGTAAAGAAAACATGTACTTTCTTCCCATTTTTATGCAATTCCTTCACAACACGGCGTGTTACATCGGTTGATTCAATTCCTATTATTGGATAGTCCGATGAAATGGCCTTCTCTAAATCAAATTCCCCCTTTTTATATAAAAGGGTTAGTGGAATATCTGGTGCCAATGAATGAACTTTTTCGAGACTTTTCGTAGAGAAGGATTGGATGATTACCCGTTTATTATTTAATAGGTTATATGCTTTTAAGAGGTCAATCAATTTCTCCTCCATGGCTAACTGATTGTTTACGAGTCTCGTTTCAATATAGAAATTCTCAGTTTCAGAAAATGCATCAAAAATTTCTTGCAAACTAGGAATTTCTTCCTCTCCTTCAATTTGATGGTCGAGATTCGAAATCGTATTGATTGATTTTAGTTCTTCTAACGTAAAATCGGAAACCTTTCCCGTTTCATTCGTTGTTCGATTGATGGTATCATCATGCATCGCCACAAGTTCACCATCTTTTGTCATTCGCAAGTCAATTTCTATATAATCGACATCATCATCTGAGGCAATTTTATAAGCAGTTAGTGTATGTTCATTAAACCGATCACTAGCTCCTCTATGTGCAATTATCATAAATTCACCTGCTTTAACAGGTTCAACATTCTGTTCAGTTATTGCTAATGCTATTGTTGTAAACCCAATGCTTATTAGTAATGTAAGAATCACATATCTTTTTATCAAACTAATTCTTCCTGCCGTTTCTAAATGATAATCTGTTACCATTTAAACATAATTATTTATCTTAAAAAGCAGTTTAACTAATTACTAACAAACACTTAAAATGTGATTTACAATTATAAATGGATTGCAATAAAAAATGCTTGGCATCCCAAGCATTTTTTTGTATTTATTCAGTATCTGTTTCCTGATTTTTTACTACTAGTTACCAGTTTGTAAGAGATTCATCATCGGAAAAAACCTTTAGTTTTTAGTAGAAAAGACACTAGAATCGATATTGCAGTGCTACTATGTTTACAGTTATAAAAACATTTCAATTGAAATTGTGCGTTTTTTCTACTCTTCTTGTCCAATCATTTCCTTCATATAAACATAAAATTTAGTAATTTACTATAAAGAGGCAAACATATATGATGATAAACAAAATTATTAATACTGGATTAAAACATCTAGGTAAACCCTATGTCTTTAATGCTCCATCCTTTCAAACAGAATCTTTCGATTGTAGCTCGTTCATACAATATATTTTTGGCGTACATGGGATATTACTTCCACGTAATTCTCGACAACAGTTTAGATTTGGTGAAAGGATCCCTTTTCAGAATATAAAAAAAGGCGATCTATTATTCTTTACAACAAAAAAAAGAAAGAAACTGAAGGGTATTGAAAGAATTGGTCACATAGCTATTTATATAGGGGACGATAAAATTCTACACGCTGTTCGCCCAGACAAGGAAGTTAAGATTTCGATTTTAAGTGATTATTGGAAAAGCGTATATTTAGCAGCCAAGAGAGTTATCTAAATTGAGAACCATCTTTTCACAAAATTATTTTACCAAACTTACTTTTGAATAAAGGGATTTCTTTAGTTCTATTAACCAAAACATCCACCCCTTAAAAGAGAGTGGACTCAAATTATATATATTTGTTGTTATTCAAAATCTTCTTTAGCTAGGCTCCATTCAAGCTTATTAGGTTCTGCTTTTCCACCGAGCATTATTTTATATGTTTCAGATTCTCTAGCATCAAATATAAGTTCACCAGTTATGGAATCAACTCCAGCCAATTCCCCTGCAATTTGTTTTCCAAAACTGAACTCTTTGCCAGCTGTTACTGTGTTCCAGTTGACAATGTCATCTACAAAGATTTTAAATGGTAATACTTTTTCTAAATTTGTCGTCTCCGATGCTCTACTCGTTATCGTTACATTTGCAACGACATATGTACCCCTTAAAGCCGTCTCTCCATCTCCACCTGCTTCTTTCTTCACACTATTTATCGTTACTTCAAATTCTCCACCCTTGGTTGCATAAAGTCCAGTTTCACCTATTGTTAAGATACCATCTTCGCTGATCCCGTCCCCACCTGTTTCTGAACTTCCACCCCCACCACATGCACTGACGAATATTACCAATACCAGTAGTACCGACCAAAGACTAAATTTTTTCATTATTTAACCCCCTTTTTATGTTTTAAAATTGTTAATTTTCAGAATAATTATATCAAAAGTCACCCATAAATTAAAGACTTATTATAAAAATAACGATTGTACTTGCACTAATGGAGGCGAATAAGTATGTTACTAAACTTATTATTTCATTTTGGATGTACTAAAATAAGTTACTCGCAAATACGGCTATTAGTATGATGATTCCCGCTCCTAAAATTGGGACAGAAAACAAAAGGAATGTATGCCATGGACTCTTTGAATTTTTCCATTCCTTTTCAAATGAGGACAAACCACCCGTAAGAAAAAGGTCCCAAAATAGGCCACTCTTTCTTTTTGAATGGTTTGTGGTTAATTGAGAGTCATTGTCTTTATTCATTTATGTAACCTCCTGGGCATTTGGGTGCTATTTTTGGTAATCAATCTATCGGCTATCCCATTTAGTCCCAATTTTTTGTCCGTTGTTCTATTTTTTCTCGTTCTCCTATTTGATTGATAATAAATACATTTTAGTTCTTGCTTCGGACACAAGCTTGCTTTTTCGATTCGCCCTTGTCCGAAGATGAACGGATAAATTGGAAAAAATAAGTCACCTCCTACTATTATTTTAGAACTGGTTCAACCAATGGTATTCTGTTGAAATCCAAAACATCGTCCCCGTCATAAATGAATCGATGTTCGTAGTTCGTCTCATCTTGTAAAACTTCTCGCAAATAAAACTTCAAATTTGCTAAGCCAACGTTTTTCGGATGCATGATCCAAGATATATCTTTCCAATCTAAAATGCCTTCATCGGTTTTTAGTGGTGTAGGATAGTGATAGGACTCAGGCAACTCCGCTACATAAACATACATTCCGTCAAAATAAGAATGAGTTGGATTCGTCCATGTAATATTACCTTTATGCTCTACATTTTGAGGTTCCATCTCAATCCCCGATTCCTCTCGTATCTCTCGAATGATACATTCAAAGGGGTTCTCGCCTTCCTCTAATTTGCCGCCAACACCATTCCAAATTCCCATCCACTCTGGGGATTCGCGATTAAGAAGTAATATTTTATTCCCTTGCTTAATAAAGCAGATTGTATATGAAAACATTTCAATTCCTCCGTTAAAAAATATTTGTATAATTAATTCAACAAAAATTATCATTAATCCTTTTATAATTTGATGCCAACGTCTTTTCTTTACATAATCTTAATAACCTATGTCTATACATTTCATTATAATTTAATTAATAACTAGATTCATTATTCTAATAAAGGGAGTGTTGGCATGGGGACATTTCAAACCACAAAGGACAATTGGGATGCTGATTTATACGATTCAAAGCACTCATTTGTTTCAAAATACGGGACTAGTTTAGTAGAACTTCTAGCACCAAAGCAGGGGGAGAAAATTCTAGACCTTGGATGTGGAACAGGGGATTTGACACATACATTATATAAAAATGGCGTAGATATTTTAGGTGTCGATAAATCCGAAAATATGATCGAACATGCCATTCAAAAATATCCACATATACCGTTCAAGGTTCAAGATGCCACAAACATAGAGTTTAATAACGAATTTGACGCAGTTTTCTCTAACGCTACACTCCATTGGGTAAAGCCAGCTAACCAAGCATTACATGGTATTTATCGGAGCCTAAAAAATGGGGGAAGGTTTATTGCTGAATTCGGTGGAAAAGGAAATGTACAAACAATAACAGATGAAATCATTCACCAAATAGTGAAAGCTGGATTTGATTATAAAGAGACTCAATTTCCATGGTATTATCCAAGCATTGCGGAGTATACGAACTTAATGGAAGCAGTAGGGTTTAGAGTGATATTTGCTCAGCATTATGATCGCCCAACTCTATTGGATGGAGAGAATGGATTAATAAACTGGATTAATATGTTTGGCAGCCAACTTTTTGATGGTATACCAATATCATCAAAAAGTGAAATCATTTCTAATGTTGAAAAGAATTTAAAAGAAATTTTATACTCAAATAAAAGTTGGACGGCAGATTATAAAAGGATTCGAGTGGTTGGCTTAAAATATTAATTAAAAAGGAATCTTTGGTTAACAGGTTCCGTTATCGAATCCAAAATAATTATTAAAAAAAGGGACATCAAAGAGAACGATTCTGATGCCCCTTTTTTGCTGTTATTAAGAGATTTGTATTATAATAACCGAGCTTTCTTGGTATACAAAAATCACACTAAAAAAGTTGTGTTACAGAACTTTCTGTAACGGTAATTTTTAATAAGACTTTTATGCTCCACTAAACCAATGTTATGGTATTTGTGGAAAAAACTTACTGTTTTTATGTTAAACTGTTATTAGTGAATCGGTTGATGGAGGTAAAATAATGAAAGAAACAATCGGAATATTCCTTATTCTCCAATCTATACTAACTTATTTAACTATCGAAATACTTTATGATCCTATTCCTAGCCAGTTAGAAATGACAGATTTGAATACGGGAATTACAACTACAACAACATTTTATAATCACCCTATTTGGTACTACGTAATTCATATCATTTTAATTATTACTTTTATTCTTGGATTATATTTAGTTTTAAAAAAAGTAATAGAAGAGAGTACATTTCATCTACGACGGGTACTTTGGTATTACAAAAATAGATAATACATACATAAAAACCACCGGATTAATTTCGGTGGTTTATTTTAAGTGACGAACAATAACTCCTTAATGTGTGAAGTCTGCCCGTTAACATAAATAACTCCCCGTAGTTTCTCTCGATGTATTCCTCAATCACATCCAAGCCCTTTTGAACATCATCAACTAATAAGATTGTGTACTTTTCATTCCAAGAAAATCGGTTGATTCTTCTAAGTTCGGATGCGTTTAGTTGAAACTTAAATTCTTCTATTAGTAGCTTTACTTGGTACCATTTATCCGGATTTTCGATGTAGGTTTTATGTTTATTTTCATAGTTTTCTTGAACGAAGTGAATAAAACCATCAATTTGTTCAGCCAGCATCGTAGCGATTCTCATCTCGTAACTCATTTTGCCATCTCCCCTCAGATACATGACTTAGAAACAGGAGGACTACATACCTCAATATATGTTTCTATTATACAATCATGAAGGGCGAACAATAAATGAAATCCAGACATTAAAATTTAGTTACAAAAATCGACCGCCTACCATTAGCGATCGATTTCGTTGTTCACTATTCTTCTTTGGCTTGTAAAAATTCCTTCCACGCCGTAATTCCACCCTCTAAAACAGCAACATTGTATTCTTGATTTGAAAGGATGTTTGCACATTTAGTAGCAGAATTTCCTGTTGTGCACGTTACGACTATCTCTTGATTCTTTGGTAAGGACTTAACCGCATCATTCTTGTTTTCTTCTGATTTAAAAATTTCCTCTTTATGAATGTTTTGACTCTCAATATTTGGGCCTTCAATATGAAAGTCATTGTACTTGTCCTCTGCTCTTACGTCTAAAAGGACAACCTTACCCTGAGTATTCATTTTCTGAAATAATTCCTCAGGTGTAATCTTTTTAAGGGGCATTTTCATTCCTCCTTTTACGAATAACTTCCTGGTCCAGTTAAAACCAATCCAACACCATGTTCAGTTTCCTCTTTGTCTAAAGTTAAGACTTCCGTTCCAGTTACACTTGGATCAAAGGCTACTTTGATTCCTTTAATCGTTTGAACACGGTCAAACTCATGTGGCTCATCGATCGCTAAAGCGATTTGCGGTCCATGTTCGTCGCTTGGAACCGTGTAAAGACGAATACCCACAGCACCTGACTTTTCCAATAATTGCTTCGCCTCGTCTGTTATGTACATCCTTTTCTCCTCCTATCCATCCATACATTCATTATAAACCTTATCTTTATTAGACCCAACTCCTATTCGGACGAGGGACCTGTCCCTAATTATGCTAATCGTTTATATTCCTTGAATAGAATAATGGACCCAATGATGGCTGCGGCACCAATAATTCCAAGTATAATGTCATATATACTGTCTGGATTCATGAAATACCTTAGATTTCCTATGCCTGATACGATAGATACTAAACTTAAAATCAAAAAATAGAGTGGATGCTTTTTTTCTTCTCTTTTCTGTTTCATTAAATTCTCCCCCATAATAACCATAAGGTAGTAAAACTGCATGCTTCATTATGTAAATTTTAACATGAAGCTTCAAAAATAGGTTGTTTTGCCTCCGAATCATCTTTTTCGAAACCGCAAGATAAGTACAGGTGGAATCTCAAGCCAATCAAATTTATCAGTCTCTTTTTGGAAGCTTGGTTCTTCCATACCATCCAACACAAAATTAGTTTCAAAAAATAGATTGTGATAATACGATAATGGGCGGTGGAACATGAGATGTGGACTGGACTGACCTTTTATGCCAATGGCTTGGTACGGTTCTGGTGTGAGATAGTTTGAAAGTTGAATACTATTTCTAGTGATTACATTTCCATTCCTTTCTTCGGTTTCCGTGACTTTACGGACTCCAGGTGGTTGAAAGCATGGATGTGTGATTGAAAAAGCAAAAACGCCATTTGACTTTAACATCTTATGTAAGGATTTGACTAAAGGCGTGATATCCGCTATATCCATTAAGGCCATATTGGCTACTGCACTATCAAATTGGTCAGTTCCAAGTACAGACAATTCCTCGTAACTGGTTGCATCCACAACTTTGTAATCGATTTGATTTATGTAGTCCTTCGTTCTTATTTTTGCCCGTTCTATCATTTTTTCAGAGTAATCAAAGGCAATAACATCTGCTCCCAATTCCGCAAGTCTCCTTGAAAAATTTCCGTTACCGCAAGCAATGTCTAATATGGTCTGACCTTCTTTTACGTTTAATAGTTTTTCAGTATAAGGGCGAATCAGTTCTCGATGATATCGATTACTCTCGTCTCCCATATAATCATCCCAATGTTCCGCATTTTCTTCCCATCTTGCTTGTGATTCCTTGGTTAGATCTTTCCATTCACTCAATCGGCATTCTCCTTTCAACCATTCTATAAAACGTTAAGTTTACCCCATAATTTTACAATACATGTTAAAATAACCATTAGCAACGAGTAAATACTGATGAGAAAGGGGTTATTAGTGGATGGAATTTCGAGGAGCAAGTGCATACGACAACGAGGACTTTTTGTCGAATTATATGAAGCGGCTTGTGATTCCTTGGTTAGATCTTTCCATTCACTCAATCGGCATTCTCCTTTCAACCATTCTATAAAACGTTAAGTTTACCCCATAATTTTACAATACATGTTAAAATAACCATTAGCAACGAGTAAATACTGATGAGAAAGGGGTTATTAGTGGATGGAATTTCGAGGAGCAAGTGCATACGACAACGAGGACTTTTTGTCGAATTATATGAAGCGGAGAGGCAGAAAGAATAGTCCCAATAATGCAATCGAAGGTCCGATTATTTATGAGCTAATCGGTGATTTTCGAAATAAGAGTATATTAGATTTAGGTTGTGGTGATGCCTCTTTTGGCAAAGACTTGCTGAGTCAAGGTGCAGCCAATTATACGGGCGTTGAAGGTTCTGAACAGATGATCGCAGCTGCAAAGCTTAATCTTAACAGTGAGAAAGGAACCATTTATCGCAACAACATGGAAACATACAGCTATCCTTCAAACCACTTTGATATTGTCGCCTCTCGCTTCGCCATACACTATATTTCAGACATTCGGTCTCTTTTTCAAAACGTGTATCGTGCATTAAAAGAGAATGGAAAATTTGTTTTCAGTGTCCAGCATCCACTCACAACTTCTTCCTTCGTAAGCAAACAAACAGGAGATATGCGTGGAAATTGGGTAGTTGATGATTATTTTCTTGAGGGTGAAAGAAAAGAACCTTGGATTGATCAAATCGTTGTAAAATATCACCGGACGATTGAGCATTATTTCCGGGCTCTTACTGAGACTGGTTTTAGAATCGATGATTTACGCGAAGGGTCTCCCGAAAGAGAACATTTTTCAAATGATGAGGAGTATAAAAGAAGACAACGAATTCCAGTTGTATTGATATTTTCTTGTAGCAAGTGACCGCCATTTTTTACTTAGTCCATAACTCTTCTCCCTTTTTACGGGACACAGGGACAGGTACACTGTCCCACTGTATGACATTCAAAAAAGTTTATTATTGTATCTTTTTGAATGTCAATTTGTTTTCTATAATTATACATAAAGTAAAGGAAATGAGGAATGGTTATGATAATCGAACAATTAGTAGCAGAAGATTTAGATTTAGTGGCACAGTTATTCGATGACTATCGAACATTTTATAATCAACAAAGCGATATTCAGGCTGCAAAACAATTTTTAAAAGCACGTCTTTTAAAAGAAGAGTCCATCTTATTTGTCGCGAAAATTGACGATCAGTGTGTGGGTTTTACGCAATTGTATCCAACATTTTCATCTGTTGCGATGAAACGAGCATTTATTTTAAATGATTTATTCGTTATTGAAAACTATCGTAGACATGGAATCGCTGAAAAATTAATGGAATGTGCATTTGATTTTGCAAAACAACATGATGCAAGATTTATTGCATTAGAAACAGGCGTGTCCAACACAAAAGCGCAGGCTCTATACGAGAAAGTTGGGATGGCAGTAGAAAAGGATATCAAACACTATATCTATTATTGGTGATGGGACACAGGGACAGGTCCACTGTCCCACATCATTGGCATACTCCTAATGGGTTGTTGTCAGGGTCGTAGAAGGTAAAGAATCTTGTTGTTCCTTCTCCTCCGATTGGGTTTACTTTCACATTCTTTTCAAGTAAGTTTTTGTGAGTTTCTTCAATGTCTTCAGGGATGAAATTATAATATTTTCCGACACCAAAGTTATTTTCCGGAAACGCCATTGGTTGATGATTGGAGGTTCGAACTAGGCATACTACAGTCTGCGCCTGTTCAGAAATCTTCATAACCGCAGCTTCTTCCTCAATGTAAAGCAATTTAAAGCCAAGTATTTCTTCATACCATTTTGCGGATACTTTGGGGTCCTTTACTGGGATAAATACACCTTCCATCCCTTTTAAAAGTGGTTTGGTCATATAGCACTTTACCTCCTTGGTTAAATTTAGATCACTTACAAAGCTACTGCGTAAATACGAGAACTCGTCCCCCACGGATGATAGCCTGTACCAATATGGTTGAACCCGTATTTTTCATATAATCCAATGTGATCTGTGCAAAGATATAAGTTTGAAAAACCTCCTGCTTTCGCATCGTTTTTAGCTCGTTCTAACAGGAGCGACCCATAATTATTTCCTCTATACTCTTCTTCAATGTATACAGCACATACCCAAGGATAAAGGTCCATCCGGCTTATAAAATCATTTGTAATAAGGCCTGCGCAGCCAATTATTTTTTCTTCGTCCATCAAAAGATACCATTGTGGCAAGGGGTTTGGGCTCGAAATGCAATGTTCAATACAATCTTCATATACCTTCATGCTTTGTTCACTAGCCCATTTGCTTTGAATATAGGTTATGGCACTTTTCATATATTCTGGTTTTTCTTTAATGGAGACTATTTTCATTTTTCTTCACCTTCTGCGACATTTTCTATTAATTCTTCAATAGTGCCAATACACTTTTCGACTTCAGGTAAATGATAAAACGTACTTGTTGTTTCAAAATGATTTATTTGATCATCCGGTGAATAAAGATAGATTTTCTTACCTTGTCCAAGTGCTATTCCAAGTTCAATGTGGCTGCCTTTTCCTGCAGGAATTAAGACGATAAGAAAATCCGATTCTATTACTGCATTTTTCTCTTCGGTCCCAATAACTTTTAAATCATCGAATGTCGAAGCCCTTTCATTTTTAGTCCAATCATATGTAT
The DNA here is from genome assembly GCF_002734285.1 of Fredinandcohnia onubensis. Taxonomy (GTDB): domain Bacteria; phylum Bacillota; class Bacilli; order Bacillales; family Bacillaceae_L; genus Ferdinandcohnia; species Ferdinandcohnia onubensis_A. The sequence goes on from NZ_NSEA01000034.1 coordinate 24,992, forward strand.
GTATAAAACCTCTTTTTACTAGTTGTTGTGAAACATAACGAACTGTTTCTATGTTCTTAAAACTTGATGCAACATAAAACTTTTTCATAGTTCCTCCTGTTTTTTGCTTTTATTACCTATTCTCCTATTCGTTTAGAGAATCCTTCTGAATCCTAGCATTTTTTTCCATAGAATAAAAAAGAGCACAATTTGAATGAAATCAAATTGCGCTCCTTGTTTTATACGTATCCTTTTCCTTGCTTCTAACAGAAATGACGACTGTAATGAGTGATAAGATAATGAAGATTCCACCCGCAAATGGGTTTACTGTAACTGATAGTTTATCAACGATTCCAGCTCCAATTACGGAGCCGACAGCAACACCTAAGTGAAGGGCTGAGTTATTCAAACTTTGCTGAATTTCCGATGATTCAGGGGCTATTTCAATCAGATAGGATTGCATAGCCGGTGAAATCGCCCAACTGAGAATCCCCCAAACAATTAGGACAATGAAAAACACAAGAGAGAAATCAGATGAAAATGGAAATACAAAGAATAAAGCACTAAAAATGACTAGTGAAATAACCATTGTTTTTCTTGATCCCAATAAATCTGCCAAGACACCACCAAGCCCTCCACCACTAACTGCCGCAAAACCAAAAATGAAATAAATGACACTAATCCAAGTCGCGTTAAAATCAGTGGTTGTTTCTAAATAAGGCTTAAAATAGGCATACATGATCGTATGACCTGTCATATACAGAAAAGTCGTAGTCAGTCCTAATGTAACTTTGTAATTTCTCAATGTAGCAAGCTGTTTCCTTAACGGAATTTGAGGCTTCGGTTGCACTCTGCTCATTAATAGATGTACGCCGATGATGGATAATCCCGTCAAAATCGTGATGAGAACGAAGGGAGCTCTCCAGCCAAAACTATTACCCATGATAAGTCCGATCGGTACCCCTAAAACTAAAGAAGCACTTACTCCCATTGACACAATTCCAATGGCTCTGCCTTTATACTGTTCTCCTACTAAGCTAGGTGCCATAACCAAACACAAGATAATTAATAACGCTCCACTCAGCGCCAGAATAATTCTTCCTATAAACAAAATTGAAAAAGTCGGTGCAAGTACGGTTACGATACAACCGATGAAAAAGATGTATAAGCATACTAAGGTAAGCCGTTTTCGTTCTACTTTAGCTGTCATGACAAGTAAAATAGGTGAGGCCACTGCAAAAATGACAGCAAACACAGTTATGAGCAAACCAACTTGGCCGATACTTACATCTAAATCTTCTGCAATTAAATCTAAAATGCCGCTAATGATTAGTTCAACTAACCCAATGATAAAGGATATGATCATTAAAAAATAAATACGTTTATCCATGTTGTCTTCCTTCCTATTGTTGTCCCAAACTCTATACTATCTGTTGATGAAGGCTTACTCAAGAAAATAATCTCATCTCTATTATTTGATTTCGTCCAATTTACAATTAGCTCAAAATTTTCCTGATATTTTAAGGTTTTGACTTAGGGGGATTTAATCAGTAGGATTATATGATTTCATTTCGGGAATTTCTTAATAAGAGGGGACTCCGAGCCGGTGCGTGTCAGAATCTGTGCCGCATTCTGACAGCTTTTAATTCCCCTAGGACTTCCATGTCCCAATCAAAGCTGGATTCTGACAACTCTTAGAACTCCAAAGGCGTTGGTGTCAGAATCTGGCCACATTCTGACAGCTTTCAATTCCTCTAGGACTTCCGTGTCCCAATCAGTGCTGGTTTCTGACAACCCTCAGAATTCCATAGGCGCTTGTGTCAGAATCCGTGCCGCATTCCGACAGCTTTAAGGATTCCTTGGGCAGATGTGTCCCAATCAGTGCTGGATTCTGACAACCCTCAGAATTCCATAGGCATTTGTGTCAGAATCTGAGCCGGATTCCGATTACTCTTGTGATTATAAACACATTTGAATCCCAATCACTGTTGGCCATCAGTGTTGCATAGTTTATTCAAAAAGGACTAACATTCCAAAAGAAAACAAAAAAGTGCGTTAACCCAACTAAGGATCAACGCACCATGCTAGCAGTAATAATATGAGCTTTTTTACGAAAGATACTTTATTTTTTCTTGGATAGATGTTCTTTCTTTAGCATCTTTAATTTCATCAGGATATCCGACACCAAATACTCCAATAACATCATACCCTTCTTGAACTCCTAAAATATCACGGTTTCTTTGGACATTTGCAATTGATGACCAGAACGCACCTACTCCTTCTTCCCAAGCGGCTAGAAGAAAATTCTGCACAAAACAAGAAGTTGCAATTGCATTTTCGTACGTTTCTACATCTGATGCACCATGTCTTGATAAAACAGCAAGAACCACTGGTGCATTACCGAAGTTCGTTTTATGATTTAATTTTTTCCTCGTCTCCGGACCAACCACATATACTTCCCAAGGTTCAGTCATTCTGTGATTTGGAGCCATCGAACCCGCTTGTAACCAATTATAAATTTGCTTCATTTCAATTTGATCCTGTTTAAAACTCTTTATATTACGCCGTGCCTTAATTACCTCTACTATACTCAAGTCATTACCTCCTCGTGTAACCCTATTCATCTATCCTTCATAATGTATGCTCATGCTTCGAATAATTTTCTCTCTCAATTCGCTCAGATCGCTGAGTTCGTTTGACAATATGTGAAAAGCTTCTTCATTTTTTTCATCTAGAGATTCATCAAGCTTATATTCTAGATAGATTAATTTTAAATCAAGGTCTATAAACGAACAGAAAATTTGTTCAAAATAATATTTTTCGAAGTCATGAATGTTTATGTATACTTGGAATTTCTCATCAAAGTCAATTAGCACGTACCAACCAAGGCTGTCAACAAACTTACGATCTGGAGTAATGGTTAAAATCGTTCCTTTTTTAACTTCTATTTTTTTCAATCCTTCGCATTTTGTGCAAGGACATTCCACTTCTATGACACTGGTTTTTAATAATACAAAGCGATGCTTCATGACATTCACCTACCATAAACCAATCTTCATTTGGTGGAGGAACTGGCGCTTATTTATGGTTTAATTATGGGGATTATAATTAAAAGGGGATATCACGTTATGTTCCTCCAATCACAAATGAGAATGTATCTCAAGTAATACTATAAATGAAAATGATTCTCATTGTCAAATGATGTTTGAAGAAAAATGAAAGATGATCCTTTATTCCTGTAAAAAAGCACAAAGAGGAACCCCCCCTTGTGCTTGTGCTTGCTTAACTACATTATTTTTATCTTACTTAATTAGCTACACTGGGTTTTACCTGGTTAACAGGTTTTTCTTGTTTCCGCCAGAATAAGGTTAAAATAATCCCAAAAGCAATGATCACTGTTGCAAAGTAGTAAGGATAATTGATGTCGATATCGAATAGCATACCGCCTAAAATGGGTCCACTAACGTTTGCTAAACTTGTGAACATCGAGTTCATTCCACCAGCCCATCCTTGTTCATTCCCTGCGTTATTCGATAGATATGAAGTAACAGCAGGTCGGAATAAATCAAACCCGACAAACAGAATAAATGTAACAAGCAATATTGCGAAATAGGAATGAACGACGGTCATTAGAAAGACAAGCAAAGCTGACACGATTAAACTATATCGAATCAGTTTTATTTCACCCCATATCCGTGTTAATCGATCAAATAAAAGAACTTGAGACACTGCACCAAAAATGGCACCACCGGTAATCACAATAGCTATATCAGCTGGTGTAAATTGAAATTTGTGATCTACAAATAAACTAAAGAACGATTCAAAAGCTGCTAAACCAAACGAAGCAATAAAAATTAAAATAAACGCTATGAAATATTTTGGAGCAAACATCCGTTTAAACCCAATTTGTTCTTCTGATGGCTGTTCATGATTTTCTGTTTGACGTTCGGGTTCAGATAATAAAATGATCGAAAGAATCGCTGCAATCGTACCAAGTCCCCCTGCAAAAAAGAAGGGAATTCGCGTCCCCAATTCTGCAAGAAATCCACCTATACCTGGACCAATAATAAACCCTGTGCTTATGGCCGCAGACATATAACCGAGTGCTTTCGGACGAGTCTCTAAAGTCGTAATATCCGCAATAAAGGCTGTAACTGCTGGCATGATGAATGCAGCACTAATTCCACCAAAAATACGCGAAATGAATAAAATCTCGATTTCTTTCCCAATCCCAAATAAGAATTCTGAGAAGCCAAAAATAAACAAACCAATGACAATCATGATTTTTCTTCCAAATTTATCTACAGCCTTACCTGCAAATGGTGAGGCAATCAATTGAGCAATCGCGAACACAGCCGTTAAATATCCAACTGTTGTACCGGTTAAACCTAATTCATTCATCAACGTTGGTAATACAGGAATGACAAGACCAATTCCCAAAAAGGCAATGAATAAATTCATTAATAATAACCATAAGGTAACTTTATATGTTTTCATCAATTTCACACTCCTTAGCAAAACAAATACCAAAAGACCTCTCATTTGTTTACAGATTTTATCGTAGTGTATATAGTTACTATATAGTCAAGGATGGTGATGTAAAAAATGAATGAAAAAAATGTAAAGTATTTAACGACTGGTGAATTCGCAAAGCTTTGCAAGGTTAACAAACAGACTCTTTTTTACTACGATCAAATTGGGCTTTTGTCTCCAGTATATAAAAATGAAAAAGGATACCGATTTTATTCCATTAACCAAATGGAGTTATTTTATGTAATTGATTTATTAAAGGATCTCGATATGTCACTGCACGACATTCAACAATATACACAAAACAAATCCCCTGAAAGCTTTTTACGTTTAATGTATCAAAAAAGGGAAGAAATCGTGAAAAAGCGTCAAGAAATTGAAATGAAGGAAAAGCTGATTGAGGCAAAAATAGCCTTAATGGAAGAGGCCACCCAAATTGACTTTGAACAAATTACGCTTGAACACTTACCTGAAGCTACACTTTATTTAAGTAGAAACATTGAAAATATATCGGATGAAGAATTTGTAGAAGTCATCTCTGAATTTATTGATGAATTAAACGAATCACAACTTGACACAGGCTACCCTATAGGTGGTATAACCAAACGGGAGCAAGTATTAAAGGGAGAATTCGCTAAATATAGCTACTTATATATGGAACAACCTAATCCCAAGGAAGGATATCCTTATTTCCAAGCTGTAAAAGGTGATTTCCTTATTGGATATCATATCGGTGATGATAAAACAATACATAAAACATATAAGCGACTTCTTTCAGAAATGGAGCGATTAAATCTAACCTTAGGAGATCATGTTTTTGAAGAGTATGTTTACGATACGGTTGTAAGAAATCAAAAAGAGGAATATGTAACCAAGATTATGGTACAGGTGTATAAAAATAAAGAATAAGTTTGGACTAAGCCTATTTGTTCAAACAGTGGAGTTGAGTTTATGGAAGCCATTTTACATGGGATTATTTTAGCATTCGGTCTAATTTTACCTTTAGGTGTACAAAATGTATTTGTTTTTTCGCAAGGAGCAACACAGCCAAAACTACTGAGGGCGTTCCCTGCAACCGTTACAGCTGGATTGTGCGATACTCTGTTAATCCTTTTAGCTGTGTTTGGTTTATCCGCTATCGTTCTACAATTTGAATGGCTGCGGATTAGTCTGATGAGTGCTGGGATATTGTTTTTACTTTATATGGGATATGCGATTTGGCGGTCTGCCCCTACAGCAAATGAAACGAATAAAGCATTGCCAATCCGGCAACAAATCATCTTTGCTCTATCCGTTTCATTGTTAAATCCGCATGCCATTTTAGATATCGTCGGGGTGATCGGGACAAGTGCGTTAAAATATGTTGGAACGGAACAAATACTGTTTACTGTTTCTTGTATTCTCGTATCTTGGATATGGTTCTTTGGGTTAATGCTAGCAGGTGCGATTATGAAAAAGTTAGATGGTACAGGTGTATTAATGAAGATGTTCAACAAATGCTCTGCCATCTTTATTTGGGGGACAGCTATTTATCTTTTAATTGGGTTGGTGTGAGAACTCATTTGAGTTTAATAGAGATGAAAAAGCCATATAATGTATTCACTTATATGGTCGAATGTATTGTGTATTTAGTTTTCATTCATCTACGACAAAAAAGCAAAACATTTTAATCACTTACCATTCAGCTTACTTTACAAGGCATACGGCTCATATGGTATACATAGATAGCGTTCAATGAACTGAGCTAATCCATCATTTTGGTGGTGCCCTGTAACAAAATCAGCTGCTGCTTTTACATCATTATCTGCATTCCCCATTGCCACACCAGTACCGACATGACGAAGCATTTCGATATCATTTGGTCCATCACCAATGGCTACAACTTCTTTTGGGTTAATTCGATATGCATGAATTAAGCTTTCTATAGCAGACCATTTCGAAACTTTAGGAGCAACTAACTCAAACCCATCATTCCAATCAATGACTTCTGCTTCCTTTTTAAATATAGACGATAATTCTGGACTTGCTGTACCTGTTCGAACACTATATTTAAGGACATCTTGATATTGAGCCTGTCTTAAATCTCCAATATATTTTGGTGGAGTTTGCCCCACTTTTGTCCAATAATCGATTTCTTCATCTGTTTCCTTACAATAAAGCCCATTTGCTGTATGAACGATAACATTACAAGATCTTTCAGCAGTCAGATGATGAAATCGCTCTTCATTTATGCTGACGGTTCTCATTTGCAACGCCTTTCCCGTCAATGCATCATGAATAGAAGCCCCATTCAAACAAATCATTGGTGTTCGTAATCCGATTTCTTTATGGTAAGGCGCAGTTACTTCATAGTGTCGACCAGTCGCTAGAAAAACCTTTACTCCCTGATTAATCAGCCTATAAATGGCTTCTAAATTTCGTTGGGAAATGGTGTTTGAAGCGGTTAGTAATGTACCATCCATATCAATAAATAGTGCACGCACATTCATGTATAATGCCTCCTCATTCGTTGATAAACCAATCATATCATCTGAATATTAAAGCTAAGTAAATGTAGTGTACAGATAACATAAAGTTTATCGGGAAGCTTAAGTTAAAACCAAATCATTTAAGGCTTACTTCACTCGTGAATGCCTCTTATCAGCAGCACTTAATACAAATAAGGTAGCAATCCCCCAGATAATCCCTTGGATAATCATCGTCATCCAATTACCTATAGGGAATAAAAGTGAAAATAGAAATAATAATAATGGACTGATTACGATAATAGAAATGCCGATCATGAATGCTCTTTTCTCAGGTAATGCTTTAATCTTAGCTAACATTTATTTCACCCCGTTCCGTTAGATCACGCTCTTTTTTTTACCTTTTTTCCTTTTATCCAAAACATGGGCAATGGCACCAAATATATTCTCAAGAATTGTATAGATCGCTTCCATCAAGACCATCCCTTTAGTTCATCTTTCTAGTGTATACGCATTTAAAAAGAGAAAGTTTCAAAATACTAGAACCCCATATAAAAAAGGTGCTAATGAGTGCACCTTTTATAGTAACTTAATCAAGTATTTTTATCTCTTTGATTGGCCAGACTACAAGGTTCGTAGTTCCAACTACGCTATCTATTGGAATCGCCCCAATGTGACGACTGTCCATACTATTTCGACGGTTATCCCCCATAACAAACAAATGTCCTTCAGGAACTACATCACTCCCCACTGGAGTTTCCCGTAATGTGAATGAATTTGTTAATGGACCATCAATAAGCTCTTCTTTACTATTATCTAAATAAGGCTCATCGTATGGTTTTCCATTAATGTACAATGTATCATCTTTATATTCGATGCGATCTCCTGGTAAACCAATCACTCTTTTAATATAGTCTTTTTCCTCAGTTGCGTGAAATACGACAACATCAAATCTTTTCGGTTCACCTATTTTTGTAACAATCATTCGATTTTGGTCTTGCAAAGTAGGCTGCATCGAGGCGCCTTCAACAATAGCAGGTGTAAAGAAAAACACACGAATAATAAAAGCTATTAAGAGTGCAATAAAAAGGGCTTTAATCCATTCCCAAAACTCACTTCTAGTATCAACCACATTTTCACCTTCCTACATATTCTCCATCGTATTTTGCCTTTATTCCTTCAGTTATTAAGAATACTTTGGACATCTATATTTATATTAGTATTCCACAAAACAAGTTCAAATTCCTTCTTAGTCTATCAAGCTAAAATCAATCTTTACATATTTTTTACACCCATACACTTGTATGAAGTATTTACTCGAATTAAAGTAAGGATATGGACAGAACAAGCTTGACTAATTGGTTTTAGCGGCTTTATCTCGTTCAGAAGGAGGTCTGTAAAGTGAAAAGAGTACCATATTTCTTAATTTTAACGATATCATTCTTATTCTTGTTGCCAACATCACATATATCAGCTCAGGATGCGGTATATTCAGAATTACATTCATATATTGAGAACTACATTGAAGACCAGCGCATCCCCGGTGCTGCAATTTCCATTGTTGAAAATGATAGAATCATTTATTCGGAGTCATTTGGTAAGACAGGTGGGGATGAATTAGTAGTAACACAAGAGACCCCTTTTTCATTAGGTTCCATTAGTAAATCGTTTACGGCACTTGCAGTTCTTAAACTCGTAGAAAAAGAGTTGATTGAACTTGATGATCCGATTAAAAAGTACCTCCCCTCTTTTACTTTAAAAGATGAAGAGGCTTCGAACGAAATAACGATTAAGCAACTACTAATTCAAACAAGTGGCATTAGTACATATGACGGCTTGGCTATTTCGGATTTAGGATCCGGTAAGAGTGATGCAATCCAAACGAATATACAATTGCTCTCAGACACTAAACTAACTAAAACTCCAGGAACTCTACACCAATACAGCAATGCAAATTACTCTATTCTTGCAGCATTAATTGAAGCAGTTTCTGGACGGTCTTATGCAGACTTTATGGATGAACAAGTTTTTCGACCATTGGAAATGAATCATGCTGCAGCTGACAAGGAAAGAGCATATGAACATGGGTATCAACCAGGGTATCAATCATGGTTCGGATTCCCTGTAAAAAGTAATGTACCTTATGACAATGGAGGTGCACCCTACGGATACATTACAGCAAGTTCAAATGACATGGTACACTATCTGATGGCCCTGATTGAACGAAATGAAGAAAAACTTGTGAAGGAAATGCTTTTAGATCAATCCTTTTTACCACATGTGCAAACAGGTGAAACGCGGTATTATGGCTTCGGTTGGAGGATAACAGACCCTGGATCGGACAAAGAAATGATATGGCATTCCGGATCAACTCCTGACTCTCGGACAGATATCTTTTTCTATCCTAAAGATAATTGGGGAGGGGTTATTCTAACAAATAAGGAACATATTTTAGAAGAAGCCGCCCTCATCCATTTCAGGAATGGGATTATTTCAATTTTGAATGGAGAAAAACCAGTGAAAGTGGACGCTTATAAACCAACCGTTCAAATCGTTATTTCTGTTTTACTATTAATACTTGCCGCAACCACTATTCAATTACTAGTTAAAATAAAATCTAGTAAAAGAAGAAGATATCGCCGTATGAATATAGGTATTGGAATGATATTGATATTACTGGCCATCATTATAATTCCATCATTAATGTATTTCTCATCATCACCTTGGCATTCGATTAAACTATTTGCACCTGATATCGCTCTACTTACGGTATTATTATCGGTATTACTATTTGCAAACGGGAGCCTTCTCCTTGTCTCTAGTAAAAGAAAGAAAATCGCTTAAATATATCAGCCGGTATACTCCCTTTGAGATTCCGGCCTCTTTTAAGTGTTACAGTAGACCTTTATTTACCTAGGCTTATAATGTCACCTTTTTTCGGCATTTTATCACCGTTAATCCCTTCAAAAAACAAGGGAAGGCCTTCTGCTAGAATAGGGTAGATAACTTTTGTTGGGTCTTGTCTTTGATGATGAATATGTAAATGAGGTTCTGAGGTGGACCCGCTATTCCCTACTCGTCCAATTAAATCTCCCGGGATTACACGCTCCCCTACTTTCACAGATACACTATCCTTCTTTAAATGATTTAGTAACAAATATGTCCCTGTTTCATCGATTTTAATATAAACATAGTTACCTTCCATCGAGAGAAATTCTTCTGTACCCGGTTCGATATCTGCTTCATCATCATAAGTAGCAACTACCGTACCAGACACAGGGGAATAAACCTCTTTGTTCCATATCCCGTAATCCTCGTTCTTTTTACTTCCAATATCATATGGCTCCATTACTAAATCGTATGCCCATCTTTCCGAAGACCATATAACATGAGGTAAATTATCTTTAGTCGTATCACCACCCCATCCGACAACTGTTTGTTCAGCCATTGGCCAATTTACAGTAACGGACGGGCTTACGCTATCAATATTAACAGGGTATGCAAAAGGTATGATATTCATTGTCAAAAGTATTGGAATAGCAAATACCACACTTACAATAATATTCATTACTACTTTACTAAGCTTTTTCTTTTTAACGATGAAAATAATAAAAAGAAAAAGATTGAAGAAGGCAACAATCATGCCTATAAACGGTAAAATCATTTTAAGTATCGCCCATGCATAGGCACCTATTAAACAATGAATAAAAAACACACTAAACCATAAAAACAAAAGGATAACTATCAAGATACTATTAATAACGCCTATTTTCCTTATAATTGATCCCACTTAAGAGTTCCTCCATACTTTCCAACTTTAAATCTAGCTCAATACTAACAAATAAGAATTTATCATTTATTAATTATATGTATCTTTTATATGAATAATGGGAAACAGGGACACAGGTCCCTTGTCCCACTATCATCGTGAAATGATTTTTCGGAGGACATTAAAAGCAGAGATACTTACTTTCTTCCAAATCCAGCTATACAATAAGCAAAAGGCAAAAGTCCCTAATAGAACCACACTATTAAATTGGGATGATACGGATGGACCTAATATAGGAAATTTAAAAACATATAATAAAAGACTTATACCTAATGTCAAACATAATGCTGCAAACACAATTGTTAATACGCTCCTCTTAAAATACTTAAGGCCAATGCCTAAACTGAGTCCCAATAAGCCTGTGGTAAAGAGAAAAACCAATAGTTCACTTGGCTGGAGCATTGCCAATAGGAATGCGGATACGAAATAAGTCATCACACCCATTTTAAGTGACATGAGGCTAGCAAGCACTAAAGGACCCGTACTCATCATACTCAGGATAAAACCGATCCCCGTAAAAACCCCAGCAGATTGAAAAATGACGGCCGCTGAACCTAATAATGAACCAACTACAAGCCGCATTGTCTTTGGATAACTGTCGATCGACAGGTTTGTCTCATCTCCCCAAAAACTAGATGCTACTTTTTTAATAAATGACCGCATGTGACACCCCCATATTAGAGGTAAATGCAGTAAGACTGAAGATTATGCTAGAAATTCTTGTTCTAGACCAGCAGTCTTTTTAAATAGGTACTATTAGAAATCTTCAACTCATATTCTTATAAAAACAAAATAGAAGGGGTGTAAAATTTGTTGAGAAAAGTGAAGGTTCGTTTACGTCCCATTGTACAACGGATTAATTTACCCACTGTTTTAAAAACAGCTTTTCTTCCGGGTGACTCAATTGAACGGTTATTTATTGCAACCCAAGTCGGAGAAATCTTTTACATAGGAAACGGTGATATTCGGACTTTTTTAGATATTCGACCACGAATCATCAAACTAGGTGCTTCTGGTGGATATGATGAGAGAGGATTGCTAGGACTAGCATTTCATCCTGGATTTTATTATAACGGTTTGTTCTACCTTCACTATTCAGCAGCTGGTACTCAAGGTCCAGGTGCTCTTTCTGAGTCATATACTCCGAACTCATGTGATCCCAATACATTAAACCTTAGATGGACAAATCGAGATACTCTATTTGATCATATTGATACTGTTGAAGAATGGATATTACAACCGAATGGCCAACCCCAAAAAAGGCGGACGTTACTTAATCTAAGAAGACCATTTTCAAATCATAATGGTGTTAACAGCTTAAACTTTTCACCAGAAACAGGGAAACTTGTTTTAACAACCGGCGATGGTGGATCGGGCTATGATCCGTTTAATTTAAGTCAGGATGATATGGAAATTGCGGGGAAAATTATTGAAATCGATGTTAGTAAAAATACAACAAACCATAATCCGCCCGTCGTCACGCGTTTTAACGAATTACCGGTACCTATTCAGGAAACGCTTACGGTCATTGCTAAGGGGGTTCGCAATATACCGGGAATTTCCTATCAAAGGATTAATAATATGTTTATTAAATACGTGGGAAATGTCGGACAGGAATTAGTAGAGTCCATCTTTTCATTCGTAAATTACAAACCAATACCGGTTACGCAACTTGTAGGACACAGGGAGTCCCCTAGTCCCGCTTACCATGGAGAATTTATTAATTTGGGTTGGCGTGGATGGGAAGGTGATTTGCCTACTTCTATAATAAGGAACTGTGCATCTAATCAGGATTTGAATGAGAAAATAATAGGATTTTACAAGGAGACCATTGAAACTTCTGTGAGTCGAATTCATCCGTTAACGAGTTACTACCATCAGGATCCTCGTCCTGAGAAGTTTAGTGGAACTGCGCTAACAGGCGTGCAAGCCTATATGGGGAATGGAATTCCTTCATTAACAGGAAGTGTTGTATTTACTGATTTTGCCCGAAAGGAAAAAACACAAACTCCAGTCAGAGGGGCCTTAGCTTATACGAGGGTACAGACGGATGGTAAACCAAATGATTATAGGGTTATTGAAACCAATTACAATTCTGGCTCTGAATCAACTTATTACGTTTGCTTAGGAACGAACCTTAACCAAACCCAATTATACTTAGGTACTCAAGGCTCTACAAAAGTGACCGATTTTAACCAAGGAACAGTCTTTGAAATTGTTCAATGAATCGACACAGGTCCATTGTCCAAAACTGGGACAGGGGGCCTGTCCCAATGTCATAAACCTAAAA
>NZ_NSEA01000035.1 GCF_002734285.1 Fredinandcohnia onubensis
TAACCAAAATACTTCGAAGATGAATGTAAATACGTTATCTAGTTTTGAAGGAATGAAAATTTCTTCTTGAAATATTTTCTAAAGATAGTATAATAATACTTGTCTTTAATTTATCTAGTGACGATGGCGAGAAGGTCACACCCGTTCCCATACCGAACACGGAAGTTAAGCTTCTCAGCGCCGATGGTAGTTGGGGCATTGCCCCTGTGAGAGTAGGACGTCGCTAGGTTTTGTATCATTCCGCAGTAGCTCAGTGGTAGAGCTATCGGCTGTTAACCGATCGGTCGTAGGTTCGAGTCCTACCTGCGGAGCCATTTGGAGAGCTGTCCGAGTGGTCGAAGGAGCACGATTGGAAATCGTGTAGGCGGTCAACACTGTCTCAAGGGTTCGAATCCCTTGCTCTCCGCCACTATTTATATATTTACAAGTAAGTTGGCCCGTTGGTCAAGCGGTTAAGACACCGCCCTTTCACGGCGGTAACACGGGTTCGAATCCCGTACGGGTCACCATTATGGAGGATTAGCTCAGCTGGGAGAGCACCTGCCTTACAAGCAGGGGGTCGGCGGTTCGATCCCGTCATCCTCCACCATTTGAAAAGTTGTTTTTCTATTATCGCGGGGTGGAGCAACGAGCGTTGCATCATCGAAGTTACTGCGAGTTGTCCCGACGGATAAAGCTTCCTGAATTAGCTTGTAGAGGAAGGGACAGTCAACAGTTAACTAATTGCATAACTTAAACAAGATATTTTCTATTATCGCGGGGTGGAGCAGTCTGGTAGCTCGTCGGGCTCATAACCCGAAGGTCGTAGGTTCAAATCCTGCCCCCGCAACCAAAAAAAAGTTATTGACTAGAACGAAATTATATAGTAATATAATATTTGTTCTGTAACAAAAGACGAAATATTCAAGTAAAATGGTCCCGTGGTGTAGCGACGAGCAAAACATCATCGAATCAACTACGAGTTGTCCCGACGGATTATCATCCTCGAATAAACTAGTAGAGGAAGGGACAGTTAACAAGCGAAAGAAAATGCGCATTGAATATTTAATAATTTTACATGGTCCCGTGGTGTAGCGGTTAACATGCCTGCCTGTCACGCAGGAGATCGCCGGTTCGATCCCGGTCGGGACCGCCATATGTAGTGGCTCAGTAGCTCAGTCGGTAGAGCAAAGGACTGAAAATCCTTGTGTCGGCGGTTCGATTCCGTCCTGAGCCACCATATTTATGCCGGTGTAGCTCAGTTGGTAGAGCAACTGACTTGTAATCAGTAGGTCGTGGGTTCGACTCCTATCGCCGGCACCATTTTTAATTTAATAGTGGAGGGGTAGCGAAGTGGCTAAACGCGGCGGACTGTAAATCCGCTCCCTCCGGGTTCGGCGGTTCGAATCCGTCCCCCTCCACCATTTAATTAGTAACCTTTTATTTAAATTTAAATATAATAGGGGTATAGTTTAAAGGTAGAACGAAGGTCTCCAAAACCTTTGGTGTGGGTTCGATTCCTACTACCCCTGCCAATCTAATTATGGCGATTGTGGCGAAGTGGTTAACGCATCGGATTGTGGTTCCGACATTCGTGGGTTCGATTCCCATCAGTCGCCCCATTTTTTGTTTGCAATATTATTTTGTGGTATTGTCGACGATATTCCGCAAAATTTCCTGATGAAATTTTTCAGAATATCCTCTTGCGGAGTAGCTCATGTAGCTTATTCGAAGAAGTCTTACATGAAGCTTAATCAATGGGCTATAGCCAAGCGGTAAGGCAACGGACTTTGACTCCGTCATTCGTAGGTTCGAATCCTGCTAGCCCAGCCATTTTTTACTTGAATAATAATTTGCGGAAGTAGTTCAGTGGTAGAACACCACCTTGCCAAGGTGGGGGTCGCGGGTTCGAATCCCGTCTTCCGCTCCAATGGCGGCATAGCCAAGTGGTAAGGCAGAGGTCTGCAAAACCTTTACCACCGGTTCGAATCCGGTTGCCGCCTCCATTATTTTAAACTGAATGTAAGTGCTTTTTTATGACTTGCCGGGGTGGCGGAACTGGCAGACGCACAGGACTTAAAATCCTGCGGTAGGTGACTACCGTACCGGTTCGATTCCGGTCCTCGGCATCTTCTGATGTCTTTTTTCTTTCTATATACGCCTGAGTGGTGGAATGGCAGACACGGTGGACTCAAAATCCACTGCCAGCGATGGCGTGCCGGTTCGAGTCCGGCCTCAGGTATCAAAAAACACTTCCCATTAACTAGGAAGTGTTTTTTCTTTGTGTTTTCCTAAATTGCAGCGAAGTAGAAAACAAGGTTGTCCCTTATGGGGCAGCCTCTTTTCATACATTTAGTCGGACATGTCATCCGACTTTTTGTGTAGCACCTATACTAACGGTTTCTCAGCTGTTTTCAATTTTTTGCATTTTCTCGGTTCTGTACTTCTCATGAACTTTTTTTCATGATGTAAGGATTTAAGTAAACTGATGACCATGAACCCAATCACGATTGAAAAAGGGAGAACGGCAATGATTATATCTTCGGACACAAAAAGGAAGTCCATTCCCAAGAACGGACTTCCTCATGCTTTTAAAAACTTATTTATAAAACCTCTTAAATCCTTCAAAATGTTTTTTCCAGTAAGAGTCATTTACATTCGAAATGACAACACCGTCATTTGAAGCATGAATAAATTCGTTGTTCCCAACATAAATCCCAACGTGTGAAATACCAGACTTATAGGTTCCCTGGAAGAATACTAAGTCTCCAATTTGAGGTGTATTAACATAATAAGAGCGCATATGGTAGCCTTCGCTGGAATAGCGATTCGTATCTAAACCTGCTGCCTTATATGCATAGTAAATGAACCCACTGCAGTCAAATCCGTTTGTGCTAGACCCACCCCAGACGTATGGTGTTCCTAATTGGTCTTTAGCTACTTTAATCAACTGATTGACATTATAGCTACTATTGGTTGGTGGAGTTTCAACTGTAGGTGTTTCTACTTTAGCGCCATCCCCAATATTTAGCTTTTGACCAATGTAGATCATATCGGATTTCAAGTTGTTCCATTTCTTTAGGTTTGCAACTGTCACTTTATAGTCGATTGCAATTCTTGACAAGGTATCGCCTGACTTAACGGTATAGACAGTTGCGGTTTTCACCTGTTCCTCTTGAGGTTTCTCTATTTTCTCAGGAGTAGAAGTAGTAGGTTCCTCAGTTGTAGGTTTACTTGGATTCTCGGTTGTAGTAGGTTTACTTACAACAAACACATTTCCTGGGTAGATAAGAGTAGAATTCAAGTTATTCCACTTCATTAAATCACTTAGAGAAATCTTATGTAATATAGCAATACCACTGAGTGTATCACCAGATTTTACTGTGTATGTAGTTGCCTTTGATGTGCTAGGCTTTTGGGTTTCTTTTTCAGTTGTAGGTTGCGTATTGCTGGTTGGTGAACTGCTTGTAGAATTTACTTCTGTCTTAAGAACTTGACTCGGGAAAATAAGATCACTTGTTAAATTGTTTAAAGACTTCAATTGTGAAACAGTCAGATCATGTTTTTGAGCAATCTTCCACAGTGAATCACCACTCTGAACTTTGTACGTGCTTGCTGCCTCGGCCTCTTCTGCAGCAAAAAATGCAGATGCAATGATGGCAGTCGTCGTCACGGACATATATAGCTTCTTATTACCCAACTTTTGTACCTCCTCGCGAATCTATTAATCTAATAAATTATACTATAGTTTTGTCTAGGTTTGTAGATTAATGTGGAAATAGAGGAATAGTTATCCAATGTGTTAGGGGGACACCATGAAATTGATCTTTTTTTGCCGAAAAAAAGTAAAGCTTGCAGTAATATACTTACGGCAAGCTTTGTGAAAGATGAATTTGTCTATAAATTAATACCCGTATTCCCAGTCAATGTTTTCTTCATACCAAACAACTTGATCAATGGGGTCAAACTGAATTTCTTTGTCATTAATGGTACATTTTATATTCTTACAATCTTCGAGA
This sequence comes from Fredinandcohnia onubensis, assembly GCF_002734285.1. Taxonomy (GTDB): domain Bacteria; phylum Bacillota; class Bacilli; order Bacillales; family Bacillaceae_L; genus Ferdinandcohnia; species Ferdinandcohnia onubensis_A. The sequence goes on from NZ_NSEA01000035.1 coordinate 3,999, forward strand.
CTTACTAGATCTTCGTATACATCATGCTCAACGTTTTCTAATACTGTCAGAGAGTGGTCTTTATTGATTAATAATGCTGTACCTTTCATTACCTAGCACCTTCCTTAGAAGATTTATTGTTCAATCAACTACAGTATAACTCCAATTAGTAACTTGGAACTAAAATTGTGAATAGATTCACAATTTCTTCATAATTATGTTTGAAATGTTGTAACAAACTAAATTCTTTTATGAAGAAGGAGGGAGTAGTGGAAAGAAAGGGTCAATTTCGATACAAATAAATAAAACCCCAAGGTAAATAATCCTTGGGGTCATCGTCATATTACACATATCCATTCACAAAGTACGTGAGTATTTCTAAATCGTCCTCTGTTAACTCACGTTGGAAACGGGAGGACATCTCTGTTGTCATTTTGTCTACATCGCCTTGATATTTCTTCGTTAATTCGGAACTTGTCTTCAATAATGTAACGAAGGAAGAAAATTCATCCTTATTCAATGGTGCAGGATGATGAGATAGGAAATAGATTTCCGCATCATAACCTTCGATCTTCTCCAGAAGTTTCCCCATCTTATCAACGGTATAGTGCCATTTTTCTGCGTACATATTCGCATAGAGGGAGTCACCGAGAAACAGCATTTTTTCCTCAGGGATATAGAGGAGATTCGAATCAGGCGAATGATCTCCACCCACATGTTCAATGAAACAGGTAACCCCACCTAGATTCAGTTTTACTTGCTTTTCAAAAATGAGGGTAGGATCTGGTATGGAAACATTCCGGTCATTTCCAAGCTCTAGCTTAATCGTGTCTGCACAAAATGGTATTTCTACTCCTGATTCAACTCGTTCATCCAATTCCTTGTCTTCCCATGAAAATGTCTGTAATTCTTTTATTTTTTCATAGGTCATGCTATTTGCGATTGAAGGCATGTCCATTTCAGAAAGGCCAAATACATGATCCCAATGCCAATGGGAAAGAGCGAGAATACCTCCGCTTATGTGATGGGTAGCTAATTGCTGTTTAAATAGTTTAGCATGCTCAGACGAATTCCCAGCATCAATTAACAATGTTTGAGCGTCTCCTACAATGGCTACCAATATTGGGCGATCTGTTTTTTGAACTGGAGGGAGGTAAAAAAGACGATTAGAAAGCTTTTGTAATGTCTGCATATATGAACTCCTTTAAAAATGTTTGTATCGTTCATTATATCCCATTTATAGAAGAGAAAAAAATTGTGGTTCATTTTATCAACCGTCACAAATTTTTCACATCTATAGATGCCCCTTTTTCTTGAACCCCCTTCTATAACAAGGATGAGGGGTATATCAAATGACCTTAAGGTTCCGGTGGATGTTACCCCTTACTTAAAAAAGTGGACCTGTCCCAAAGGAAGGATTGTGATCAAGATGGCAAAGTATAGAATGGTGCGGACTGATTTTTGGAAGAATCCGGTGGTTTCAGAGGAAATGACGCCGGAGGACAAATACTTCTTTTTATATCTCCTAACGAATCCCCATACAACTCAAATCGGAATCTATCGCATTACGAAAAAGGAAATGGCTTTTGATATGGGCTATTCGATTGAAACGATTCATGCCTTGATGGACCGTTTTATCAATCACCACAAAATGGTACAGTACAATCCCAAAACGAGAGAAATCGCGATTAAAAACTGGGGAAAATACAATTTGAATAAAGGCGGAAAGCCGATTATGGATTGTATTCTTTCAGAGCTACAAGAAGTGGAGGATCTCTCACTAATTGAATATGTAGCGGAAAATATCGATCGACCCGATATCTTATCACTCTATCATTCTTATTATGAAAATCAATCGGAAGGGGACATAGAACCTTCTTTCTATCACTACGATCCGATTATAGCTAAGGCTGGGACAATGGACCTGTCCCGCTGTCCCGACGATACGTTGACGACTCGTGATACGATACGTGGACAAAAAGAAAAACAAAAAGAAAAAGAAAAAGAAAATAAAAAACAACAACAACAAGTTCTTTATCCTGATATAGCTAATGAATCAAAGACAGAGGCTGTTCGAAAAATTGTAGAGTGTTGGGATCAAAATGAGTTTGGGTTGACGAACATGAATGGGAAAGAGCAGTTGTTGGCGTGGTTAGAGGATTCTAGCTTTATGAATCCGAAAGATGTGATCCTAAAAGCGATGGAGATTGCCTGTGCCAACAATAAGCGGAGGCCAAACTATGTCGTTGGCATTCTGAAAAACTGGGAGAATGAATCGTTGCTCACGCTTGATGAAATTGAGTTGTATGACGAGAGCAAAAAGCAGGCTCAATCGGTTAAATCTACGAAATCAGGTCGTGCTATTCCGAGTACCTATCAATTTGATCCAACGGCAGGTGAAAACTCATGAATTTTGTGGAAACGGCCTTTTTAGGGTGTTTGATTAAGGCTAATTATTTAATCAAAGATACGGTGATCCGTCCTGAACAGCTAGAGGGTACCACTCATCAAGAATTGATGCGGAGAATGATTGACTTTCATAATGATGGTAAGAATATCGATTTGATTTCATTAACGACGATGCCGGACCTTGAAAATTTTGGTGGGATGTCCTATCTTTCAAGCCTGCTCGCACACGCGGATGTTGAAAAGTTTGATGAATTTGAAGTACTTATTCTCGACCTTTGGAAGGAGCGAGAGAAGAAGAGCATTTTGGCGCTTGCGAATATGGGAAATTGGGAGATTACGAAGGTCATTGCCGAATTGGATAAAATCAACCAGGTCAAGATGAACGATCATACATCCTTGAATCAAGCATTGGTCAGTATGTATGAAGCACCTTGGCAGGAGCAAGAAGTCATGAAAATGGCCACAACAGGGATCAGAAAACTCGACGAAATAACAGGAGGCTTCCAGGATGGGGAGGTGACGATTCTAGCAGCTCGTCCATCCATGGGGAAAACCGACGTGATGCTCCATTTTGCAAAGGCAGCGGGATGGGCAGGCTACCTTCCAATTGTCTTTTCGTTGGAAATGCCTGAAAAACTGATCACCTCTCGATTAATCGCGTCAACGGGTGGCTATAACCGTCTGAAAATGAGGAACCCCGGAAAGATGTTAAATCAAAGCCAAAAGGATCGCTGGGCAGATGTCATTGGACACTTGAATGAAACCACTATTCAAATCTTTGATGGAGCAGGTCAAACCGTCTCAGAAATGAGAGCAAAGACACGAAAAATGCTGCATCAATATCCAGACCTGAAGCCTGTCATTTTTATTGATTATTTAACCCTCATCCGCTCAAGCGAACTTTATGGAGGCAACGCCCATCTGCAAATCACCGAAATATCTAGGAATCTAAAAACAATGGCAAAGGACTTTGATTGCCCTGTGATTTGTTTAGCGCAGCTCAATCGTTCAGTGGAAACAAGAGCCGAAAAACGACCAATGATGTCGGATATTCGAGAATCGGGCAGCATCGAACAGGACGCAGATGTGATTCTGTTCCTTTATCGCGAAAAGTACTATGACAAAAACACCGAAAATCCATTTCTAGAAATCATCGTTTCTAAGAATCGAAATGGTCCAGTAGGGACGATTCATGTTACATACAATGAGTTCACAGGAATGATTGAGGCATAAGCATGGGGACGAATGGGTCTCGGTCGGGTCCTTTGTTCCATGTTTGAATGAATAGGGGGAAACAAAATGAAGGTAAGGGATTTATACATAGATGCAATATGCTATGAAGAAGTCAGTCTAGCCCATTATATTCATCATTTGCTAGAAGAGGGCAAGGTTTCAGTAGAGGGTGACGCCGCCACATTAGATCTTAATCTAGCAGACCATGAGAAAGTGAAGGAAATGATTGAAAATAATGTATTAGGTTTTCATAAAATCGGGGTCTATTCACTAAAAATGAATCAATGAGAATTCGTGTTTATCTTTGCCGAAACCGAACAAGAGGCAATGCAATTCTTCGTCAAAACATTTAATCATACACCGCTAAATTGTCACCAATATTCACTGAGTACACAGATTATGAGGGAACATAAAATGACTACGTTTTGGGAGATGAGGAAAGAGCATTTGGAGTTTCCTGCGGTGGCGGGGTGGTTTGAAAAGTGAAATATGAAACTTAGAATCCTTGTAGAAAACACTCCAGAGGAACAGGAACAAATCCCTATCGCAACTTAAATAAAGTGGTCAGACCACGCTGCGATAATAATCTGTAGGATGGTTTGACCCCGACCACCGGTATCTTTTGATTAATTTTAGTTACGATTGATAGTAATTGAGAAGCTCGTAAACCTTGATATGAAAAGGTTTATGAGCTTTTTTCTTTTACTTGAGTATGCGGTTGAATACGATATGTTTTATTATCACTTTACGCATTTTTTTACGCAAATTTTTACATAGCCATACTCTCAAATGTTTGAACTGTAACTTGTTCATCTTGCAAACGTATTTCTTTTAGAACATGGGTGTACTCTTTTAGTGTTGTTTCAATATCACAATGTCCTAATCGCTCAGAAACATAGTGAATAGATGCCTTTTTATAAAGTAGTACACTTGCATGAGTGTGTCGTAATCCGTGAAGAGTTATTGGTTCGATGTTTAGTTCCAATAGCAGTTTTTTTAGCAAGTTATTTGCGTTAGTGTTGCTTATAACTTTGTATTTTGATTCTGGACTGTAGAACACCAAATCATGAATGTTTGTAGGTGTGTTGTTGAACAATTCTTTAAAATGAAACATCGTGATCTTGTCCATCTTAATGGTACGTTTTGACTGTTGGTTTTTTGTTTTACCTTTTCCTTCCGGAGAGCTTTTTTTATAGCCCCAGGTTTTATTTATATTGATTTTGTTATTTTTGAAGTCAAAGTCTTTCCTTGTTAAACCAATCGCTTCTGCAAAACGCATACCTGAAGTTGCAATTAGGAGCAACAAAGAATACCCTAATCCCTCGTCAATCTTAGCCCAAATGCTTTTCAACAGCATTACACTTTCATCATAATTCAAGTGCTTTTCTTCAGATTTCTTTGCTTGAACTCCAAAAGTAGGTTTAGTTTTTCGTGTAAAATCAAATTGAATGTATTGCTCTTCCATAGCATCTTTTACACATGCTTTTATATGTCCGTGAACTTTGTCGACTGTTTGTTTCGCTTTGTTAGAACCAAACCAATTAAGGAATCTTTGATACTCTTGTCTTCTGATATTTTGAATAGGAGTCCGTGAAAAATACTCTTTTACCGCATTTAAAGAGTATTCATAATGTTTCAATGTAGTTGGACTCACATTAGGTACTTTGTAAATCTCAATCCATTCCTCAAAATATTCTTCGAAAGGAACTTTTTTTGTAACTGGATTCAAACCTCTGGCTAATTGTGCTTCCATTTCAACCATTGCAGCATTTGCTTCTCTTGCTGTGCGGAAACCACCTTTTCTAATAGGCTTGGATTTTCCATTTACTACATTGCTGACAGAGAATTCAAAACTTGTTCCTTTTTTTCCTTTACGCTCTCTTATATATCCCATAATTTCTGTCTCCTTATCTAGTTGTAGTTGTAATTAGATAAGGGTAGCCTGGTGGTCATCATGGCTTACCCTTATCATAAAGTCTGTTTTGAATTTTGTATAGCCTAATGATTGGGCTGGTTTTATCTTTTTTGTGAGAAGATTTGTTGGAAGTTCTTGTCCAAAAACTCTGCCATTTTTAAGGCATGGAATGACCAAGTTTGTCCTTTTGATTGGGGGTAAAATACGAAACCGCCTTGTTCAACATCGAGGATCTTTTTGAATTTTGGGGGATAGAGGATATTGTCTTTAATCCATTCATGTTTGCGATTAATTCGCACTTCCAGGTCTTTCATTGTCCAATAGACACCTTTTAGCTGTTGTTGTTTTAGTTCCTGCAATTCTACTTTGGAAATGATTACTGAGTCGGAAGGAATAGGGATTGTGAGGTTAATGGAGAGTTGTTGTTGTAATGTTGTATCTTGCTGTAATGTTGTCATGCTACTTCATCTCCCTTCTCGATAAAGGAGCTGGAGGGTTTTTCATCGGTTGCATAGATTTCATAAATTGCTAAATCAATTTTGTCATGCAAAGTGAATTGTAATTTGGAAATGGGGGTAAATGTAGATTGAATGTTGTAGTTTCTTTCAATTTTCATTATGTTTCCTCCTGTTGTAGTTTGAAAGAATGATTGGTGTACATCTGAGGTTAAAAGTGAGTGGGTCTATTTTGGGGAGTTGTATGCTACTTTGATTTCACTTCCTTTCAATTAGTCAATTAGTTTATATATCTATCATAATTATGATGATTGCATAAATCAAAATTCTTAGGTTCGAGGGTATAAAATTTTCTAGTGGGGCATAAGGTCTTGTTGCTTGTACTACTGTGTTAGGATATACTTTTTATTAGATTACCATCTACAATAATCTAAGGAAGATGGATATTATATGAAGAAAATTTATGAATCTATACAAACAAACTATAAATCCATATTGCAAAAAAACTCGTTCTCTAACAAGGGGACGAGTTTTTTTGTGTTCCCCAGTGACTATAGGAAATGGTAGTTTCAATTTCATTAGAAAGGAAGGTTAGATGTGCAGTTTTATTCTGATAAGGAAGTAGCTTTAAAATTAGGATTGAGCATCAAAATAATTCAGAATTTGTGTGAAAAAGGACGCCTTAAAGATGCCTATCAAACTGATGATGGTCAATGGATAATACCTGCAAAGAATTTCATAACTTCAAAAGAACAGGATGAGAGAGCAGAAATAATATTAAAACAGATTGATGAAAAAAATCGAGAAGTTGATAAAGACATGGTTTTTATTGATGCACAGCTAGTTGCTGATTATTACGGGGTTACACTGAAGCAGGTAAATTGCTGGATTAAGCAAAGAAAAATTTCTGGTAAAAAGGATAGTGAAGATCCAGAACGTTATTTGATTCCGAAGGAAGAGTTCGAGTATTTGAAAGAAAAAAGAGAAACAGATGATATAAATGAGATCATTAAAGAATTCTTCGGTAATGAATTTTACAGAGCGTGATTTAGAAATTGATGATTAGAATAAAGAAGGAAACCTAGGAATCAAGAAAGGAGTATTTTTCAGACGAGTGAGGTATTGAGGGAAAAGAGGAAATTGAAAGATTCACGGAGGAAATGGCTATGGAAAGACTAAAGGATTGTAGTATTTGCGGTGATAAATTGTCTATAACAGAGTTTTCAAAGAAACAAAAATATAAGTGGCGTTCTTATTGCAAGAGTTGCAAGGCGATTAAAAATGAAATGATGAAAGCAAAAAAAATAGAACCTCCGAAACTTGATCAAGGAGTGGAGATAGAGGTAAGGGGAAGGTTAGCTAACGGGCATGGGTACACATATTCTGTCCCATATGAAAAAGCGATACAAATGGTGGATGAACGAGTTGCGTATATTGTGCATGAAAGACTCATTAGGAAGTTTTTTGACCGTGATACGTTCAGAAAACTGATATTCAAAAGGTTTGGAGAAATATGCTTTTATTGTGGTGAAGTTGCTGAAACTATTGATCATATTATTCCAAAGAGCCGTGGCGGATTATCCAGTTTTTCAAACTGTGTACCTGCTTGTTCTAAATGTAACGAGTCAAAGAGCAACATGAGCGTAGATGACTTTCTTTACTATTTTGATCTTTATTCTATTATTCCTGATTCATCTCAAAAAGAATATGTAAGGTTTGATTTCATGAAGTTGTCCGATAAGCTCGATAAATTCAATTCCTACTTCAACATGTGCTTAGAGAAGTGTGAAAGTAATGAAGGTGAGTTCGATATCTTAGTCGATTTGGAAAAATTGGAGGGAAAAGTGACCCAGATAAAAGAAACGATAATGAGGTATAAAGTAAAACAAAATCTTGAGAGTTTAGTTTAATATTTTCTATCATGTTAGGAAACAAACAGTATAGAGATTAAAAGGTGAAAAAGTATTGGGTAGCAATAACGGTGTATTAGGATATGAAGAACATTTTGATTAACCTTATGATAGCTATGGGATGTGCAAATTGGTTACTTTACAGACCTTTAAAGGAGAAAATGAGGTTATTATAGGTTACATACAATTACTGAAAGGGGAATGCAACGCATGGAGAAGTGTTACTTAGGAGTTAACGATAGTGGAAACCCAATTATTCATTGGGAATTTGAAGGTAAAGATAATTTCGATAACTTTAGTAATAATAGACTTGGATTTTCTAATGTTTCAGATAAAGAGGAAAATATTCAAGAATACTTGCTAATTAAGGATTATTCTCGTAAGCAGGACTATTCTATTACAATATCAAAACAAGATGAGAATGTATTAATGAAGGTGGTTTTTGATTTGTTCAATAATATTTGCCTTACGGGTATCGCTAGGGAAGATGAGGCTTATCATCAATTTGTAGAGGCATATCAAGATGAAGGAAAAGGTAATATACAGCTTGAAATGAGTTGGAGTGGAGGGGAATCAAAAAAACGTTTTTTCACTTTTGGATTTTTCAATAATGAGTTTTCAACTTTATTCAAATAAAATAAATATCTAAAAGGAAGGAACCGTAAAGAATTATTGCTACACGGTTCTTTCTTTTTTAGTCCAAGAAAAATGGAGTTGAAGTAATCACTGTAACCCTATTGTTATGAACATCTTGTAAGAATAGATCAGCTTACTTAGGTACAAATGTGAATATTTTTATTACAACTACATAGCATGTCTTACTTAACAGTCACATTGGCAAATTTCAATGTGTTGGGAAGTCATATAAATTAGTTCGGGTCGGGAAAAATAATGCTAAGAGAACCCTTGGTAATAAAGGGTTTATTCACTCCCAAGACCTAGAAAAAAAGGAGATGATTTAATTGATTCACACATTTGAAATGATGTTGCTTGTAGCATATTATGATATTCAACATCTCTTTTCCATGTACAGTATTAACCTCAACAAGTACGAACACTTTGGAGCTGCTGTTAAACAGCTTAACAAAGAAGTAAAAAAGAATTTCGATTCCTATGCAGTTACATGGATTAGTTGTCAAGTAAGTGGAGAATGGAATCTACATGTGAAAGTAGATATTGTTAAATTATTGGACAAAGGTGAGATTTTGGAGGAAGATTACGATTTGGTAGAATCAGATATTCGTAAATTCCTTATCCACCACTTTGGGCATTCCTTGTACTTTGACTCTCATACACTCAAAAGAATAGACTACAAATTGGATTTTTATGTCCAGGTTTCAAAAGACAGAGAGCTGTTATTTTATCTATTGGAAAAATATACAGCTAGGTATGGGTACAAAGAAAAAATCAAATGGGGCAAGGATGAAAATGATAATCCTTTCAAATATGAAACATCCCAATATCACAAATCAAAGAGTGTGGAGTTGGTGATTTATGATAAAGAGGAAGAAAGGATTGCTAAAGGAGAAGAAATCCAACCGTATGATAAGGGGCGAGTCAGATACGAACTGAGATTGAAAAATAGCCACCTCAATAGCATGAAACGAAAAGATAAAGGAAAAGATAGACCAAAGAAATTAAGGAGCTACTTTTCGTATCATTTATGGAAAGAGTACATGGAAAAGCATGTTATACCAATTGTTCATCGAGGTGATTATTATAAGATCACCGAGGCAGAAAAAATTATTGAAAGTAGTCATTTTTCAAAAAAGAAAAAGAATGATCTTCGTGCATTCCTCGTTCAAATCTCCAAAGGCAGTATAGATACTCCGAAGAAACATATGTCCCCACCTACCTATCGAAAATACCTTCAAGATCTTGATATTATAGGAGTAAGCCCTATCCTCATTCCAAAAAACCGCACTGATTTCCCCAAATATTTGAAAAATCCATTCAAAATCTAACAATAAATGGAACTAACATTGAAGGTGTCTAAAATGTGTTGTACCCAACGCAATAGCCACCTTTTTTATGAAAAATATCACAAAAAGACGAGAGTATTTATTACTCTCGTTCGTTTTCTGGTTTGTACTTATTCATTGCATCAATTAGTGCTTGTGCGATGACGTCTTGAGTTTTTAGGTGAGGATAATATTCTTCACAAAATTTACTGAAGTCCTCGTAAATAGAAGTATTCATCCTGATACTTTTATTTGCGAAATCTGCATTCTTGCTGTAAATTCGTTTATCAAGCAGTAAATTCCCCGATTCTTCAAATTGTTGAATCACCTTTTTAAGAGTGCCAATATGGTTCTTGATGAATGTTATCTCATCATTCTGTTCGGTAGGGGAACTTGTAACTCTTTCCTCCTCGGAACGAACAAATGGATAGTATTGCTTGTCTGCTTGATGGTACAGGTAATCGCCCTCTCTCATGAGTTTGCTGAATGATCCACTTGAAATTTCGAGAAGTTCATATATTTCCGATAGAGTATGCTTTTTTAACATCTTATTGACTTCCTGAACTCTTTTTGCTGGTGGCATTGTAATGATTGTGTCTTTTTCCATATACACAACCCCTTTCTTATATTGAAGTTAATGTATTATAGACTCAAATTCTTTTAGGTATAACTGTCTTTCATTTGTTTTTAATTTCTATATAGTTAGGTTCATTACCAGAAAAGATTGACTTTAATTGTGATTTGGTTATATACTGTATTTAACAAATAACAGTCAAATATTTGATTTAACATTTGAAAAGGAGGTGTAACATGCAACTTGGTGAGATTGCCCAAATAAAGACGGGACTGGTATTAAGTAGGAAAAAGGCAGAATTTGAATACGATGCAAAGGCTAGATACAAACTTTTGTCGCTCAAAAATATAAGTGAAGATGGGGCGATTGTTAACGAATTATTTGATGAATTTATCAGTAATGATGTCTTGGATGACCATTACTTTACTGAAGAAGGCGATGTACTAATACGGTTAAGCCAACCGTATACAGCAGTGTTTATAGATAAAGACCATACTGGTTTATTGGTTCCGTCATACTTCGCTATCATAAAAGTGAATGAAGCAAAGATTTTACCACAATATGCAGCATGGTATCTTAATTCATTGGATGTAAAGAAGGAATTGGAGCGTTCTCAAGCAGGTAGTAGGATTCCAAGCACTAATCAACATGCAATAAGAAATATTCCTATTATGTTATCATCCATTTCAAAACAACAAATTTTGATTGAGCTTTTCCAGCTTCACCAAAGGGAAAAAATGCTTTACAAGAAATTGATTGAAGAAAAGGAGTTTCTCTTTCAAGGAGTTACTCAGGAAATATTAGGAGGATAAAAGAATGATCGAACAAACATCGCAAGAAAAAATCAATAGTGTGTTATGGAAAGCAGCCGACACCTTTAGAGGAAAAATTGATTCGTCTACATACAAGGATTACATCCTTACTATGTTGTTCATTAAGTATTTAAGTGATTCTTATAAAGAGAAAGTAGAAGAATATTCAAAGCGATACAATGGAGATGAACAACGAATTCAACGTGCACTATCAAGAGAACGCTTTGTATTGGATGACGCATCAACATTTGACTATCTGTATAGCAAGAGAAATGACCCAGAAATCGGTGAGATCATAAACAAAGCATTAGAACGAATTGAAAATGAGAATACAGGAAAACTTCGTGGTGTATTCCGTAACATAGACTTCAATAGTGAGGCAATTCTTGGTAGGGCGAAAGAACGTAATGCAATGCTACGTTCTTTATTGGAGGATTTTAATCAACTATCATTAAGACCGTCCCAATTAGGTAATGAAGATATTGTTGGTAATGCTTATCAATATATGATTGGATTATTTGCTTCTGATGCAGGGAAAAAAGGTGGAGAATTCTACACTCCGGCAGAAGTATCTGAACTTTTGGCACGATTAGTTAAACCACAAGAAAATGATCGTATATATGACCCGACTTCCGGATCTGGTTCATTATTGTTGAAAGTTGCAAAACAAGTACCAAGTAAAAAGGTTGCCATATATGGACAAGAGCGTAATGGTGCCACGCACTCATTGGCATTGATGAATATGTACTTGCACGGAATTGATGATGCAAAAATTGAATGGGGCGATACATTGGCCAACCCCTTGCATATAGATGATGGTAAGTTAATGAAGTTCCAGGTAATTGTTGCAAATCCTCCTTTCTCATTAGATAAGTGGGCGATGGGATTTGCTGGTGAAGGAAATGATAAAAAGTTTAAAATGGAACCAGGGCTTGATCCATACAGAAGATTTGAATGGGGAGTTCCACCAAGCTCAAAAGGGGATTATGCGTTTGTTCAACACATGCTATATTCGTTAGCGGAAAATGGAAGGATGGCTACAATTCTTCCTCATGGAGTTTTATTCCGTGGCTCTAGTGAAGGGAAAATTCGTCAGCAAATCATTGATATGAACCTTTTAGATGCAGTCATCGGATTGCCAGTGGGATTATTCTTTGGTACTGGTATTCCTGCTTGTATCATGGTATTCCGAAAAGACCGTACACGTAAAGATGTTCTATTCATTGACGCATCAGGTGAGGTAAATTATGAAAAAGGAAAAAACCAAAACAAATTAAGAGAGCCGGACATTGAAAAAATTATTGAAACGTATGAGAAGAGAGAAACAATTGATAAATATTCATATGTCGCTACTTTAGATGAAATTAAAGAGAACGACTATAACTTGAACATACCACGTTATGTCGATACATTTGAAGAAGAAGAACCTGTGGATATGGATGCAGTTAAGGAAAATATTAAGAACATCAAACAAGAGCTTCGAGAAGTGGAAGAGCAGATGGAAAAGCATTTGAAAGAGCTTGGATTGTAGGTGAACAAGGTGTATAAATTAACAGTCCCAAAAGATTGGAAAGTTAAACATATAGAGGAAATAGCGGATATATCTACTGGAAATAAAGATACAGTAAACAAAGAAGAAAATGGAAAATATCCTTTTTTTGTGAGGTCTCAAACGGTAGAAAGAATAAATTCTTATTCTTATGACGGCGAAGCTATTCTAACAGCAGGTGACGGAGTAGGTGTAGGTAAAGTATTTCATTATTACAATGGTAAGTTTGATTTTCATCAAAGAGTCTATAAGATAAGCGAATTTAAAGATGTCGATGGCTTTTTCCTTTTTAATTATTTTAAAATGAATTTCATGAAACAAGTGAAGAAGTATAATGCTAAGACCTCAGTTGACTCAGTTAGAAGAGAAATGATTACAAAAATGGAGATTCCAGTTCCACCAATAAATGAACAGAAAATAATATCATCAATACTTTTGGCTTGGGACAATGCCATTGAACTAAAAGAAAAGCTGATTGAACAGAAAAAAGAGCAGAAAAAAGGGTTAATGAAGAAGTTGTTGACAGGTCAAGTTAGGTTGTTAGGGTTTGATGGAAAATGGGATACAAAAAAACTTAAAGATTTATGCACTAAAATAATGGATGGTACTCATGCAACACCGAATTATACTGATTCTGGCATCCCTTTTTATAGTGTTGAGAATGTTACAAATAGGGACTTTTCGAATCATAAATATATATCACATGAAGAACATCTTTCAATTAGTTCAAGATGTAAAGTAGAAAAGGGCGATATCTTAATGACTAGAATTGGTAGTATTGGGGATGCTGTGATAGTTGATTGGGATTATGAATCGAGTATCTATGTGAGCTTGGCCCTTTTAAAAACCAATGAAAAAATTCTGTCAGAATACCTAGTTCAGTATATGTCTACTGATGAATTTAAAAAGGACATTCTAAGTAAATCTTTATTAAGTGCAATCCCACAAAAGATAAATTTATTTGATATAGGTCGAGTTAAAGTTTATTTTCCACAGGATATACAAGAGCAAAAAGCTATTACTAAAATCTTACATGATGCGGATAAAGAAGTATCATTACTTGTGTACGAACTAAATAATTTAAAAGAACAAAAGAAAGGCCTCATGCAATTACTTTTGACCGGAAAAGTCCGAGTGCGGGGCTAATGCCTTCACTCACTTTTCCCCTTCTTTGATAATGGAGGTGTAAAGATGCCTAGGGAGCAGAGTTATGATGAACGGTATATAAGCCAAGTTCCTGCAATTGAAGTGTTACAAAAATTAGATTATCAATATATAGCACAGGAAGAAGCAACACGGATGCGTGAGAGTCTTCACGATGTGTTGTTAAAAACGGTTATAGAGGAAAAACTAATAGAACTGAATTCCTATGAATATAGGGGAGAAATTCGTAAGTTTAGTGATAATAATATCCATCAAGCGATACGTGATTTAGACGAGCCCCTTACGAATGGATTGGTAAAAACAAATGAAGCTATTTACGAAACCATCATGAATGGTCGTAGTTATACAGAGTTTTTACCTGATGGTTCTAAAAAATCGTTTACTATTCAGTATATAGACTGGAAAAATATTGAAAATAATGTGTATCATGTGGTAGAAGAATTTGAAGTGGAGCGAATGGATGGGCGTGGAACGATAAGACCAGATATTGTTCTGTTTGTAAATGGAATTCCTTTTGTAGTGATAGAGTGTAAAAAGGCATCCATTTCTATGAAACAAGGAATTAGTCAGATGATTCGTAATCAAGGCAAAGATTATGCTCCACAGTTGTTCAAGTTTGTACAACTGGTTATGGCTACTAATAAAAATGAGACACAATATGCGACTTGCAATACACCGAAAAAGTTTTGGTCTACTTGGAAAGAAGAGAAGGAGGTTTGGCTCAAATCTTGCTTAGATGAAACGGTAGAGGGCAGATTACCAACAACACAGGATAAAAACATCATATCCTTGTTTCAGCCAGAGAGACTAATTGAAATTACCAAATACTTTACACTTTTTGATAAAGATGTGAAAAAAGTGGCACGTTATCAACAATATTTTGCTATTAAAGAAATCATTAAAACAATAGATGAACGGGATGGAAATGGTAATCGTCAAAGTGGTGTTATTTGGCATACACAAGGATCTGGTAAATCACTCACAATGGTGATGTTGGCCAGATATATCTTGGCGGAGCTGCATGACTTTAATCCAAAAGTCGTAGTGGTAACAGACCGGGTTGAGTTAGATAAACAAATCCATAAAACATTCCGACACACAAGGTTAAAAGCAAGTCGAGCTACATCAGGCGGTCATTTAGTCGATTTAATAAACGATAATAATTCAGATATAGTTACAACATTAGTTCATAAATTCGATACAGCTTCAATCAAGCAAAAACCAATTGAATCTAAAGATGTATTTGTACTGGTTGATGAGTCGCATCGAACTCAATATGGCGAACTTCATATTAAAATGAAGAAAGTCTTTCCGAATGCTTGTTATTTAGGCTTTACAGGGACCCCATTATTGAAGAAAGAAAAAAGTACAATGATAAAGTTTGGGAAGCTCATTCATAAGTATACGATTGCTGATGGGGTACGTGATAATGCGATTGTTCCATTACTGTATGAAGGAAAAATGGTGGAACAATCGGTTAATCAAAAGGCTGTTGATAAACGTTTGGAAATGATTACTCGAAATCTAAATGATAAGCAAAAAGAAGAAGTAAAGCAAAGATGGAGCAAATATGAAAAATTGGCATCATCAGAACAGCGAATTTATTTAATTGCAGAAGATATTAACAAGCACTTTTTGGAGAACTACAAAACACAGGGGAGCCAATTTAAAGCGATGTTGGCTACTAACAGTAAAATTGAAGCGATTCGCTATTTAGAGGCTTTTGAAGAGTTTGAGGATTTGAACTGTGCTGTCGTAATCTCCGCACCTGATCAACGAGAAGGCCACGAAGCAGTTGACGAGGAATCGAAAGATAAAATTCAGAGTTTTTGGAAACGGATGATGAACCGTTATGTAACTCCAGAGAAATATGAAGATGCCATTAAAGATGATTTTGTCAATGGTGATGATTTTGATTTATTGATTGTCGTTGACAAGTTGTTAACTGGCTTTGATGCCCCTAGAGCAACGGTGCTGTATGTAGATAAGCCGATGAAGGAACACACACTTCTCCAAGCTATTGCACGTGTAAATCGACTATATGAAGGAAAAGATTATGGTTTAATCATTGATTATCGTGGTCTATTAGATAAACTTGATCAAGCGATGCAAATGTATTCTGGTGCTGGTCTGGAGAATTTTGATCCAGAAGATTTAAAAGGTGCCATTTACGATGTCATTAGTATAATTGGTTCTTTACGGCAATATTACTCCGATTTATGGCAAATCTTTGATCCTGTTAAGAACAAGAATGATCGGGAAGAGTATGAGGTATTGTTAGAGGATGAAGAACGTAGAGAAGGCTTTTATAACGTATTAAGTAATTTTGGAAGAAACCTTGGAATTGCACT
The DNA here is from genome assembly GCF_002734285.1 of Fredinandcohnia onubensis. Taxonomy (GTDB): domain Bacteria; phylum Bacillota; class Bacilli; order Bacillales; family Bacillaceae_L; genus Ferdinandcohnia; species Ferdinandcohnia onubensis_A. Next base: position 20,311 of record NZ_NSEA01000035.1, read on the forward strand.
AGAGTCAGAAAAGATCTATAATGCCTTACCTCCAGAAGAGCTACAAAAGTACAAAAAGGATTTTAAGTTTTTCCAAGACTTGCGTAAAAGTGTGAAGTTACGGTACTCGGATACGATAGACCATAAAGAATATGAAGCAAAAATGCAGAAGTTGATGGATAATTACATTTCTGCAGAGGAAGTCATTCGTATTACTAATCCGGTTGATATTTTAAATACAAAGGCTTTTGAAGAGGAAATAGATCGTCTTGGCTCAAAACGGGCGAAAGCTGATGCTATTCGGACTCGTTTAACAAAAAGTGTTCATGCAAAGTGGGACGAAAACCCTTCCTTCTACAAAAAGTTTTCTGAACGGATACAAGAAGCCATTCAAGAATATCGAGATAAACGGATTTCTGAAGCTGATTATTTGAACCGCATGAAAGACATTATGAAGGATTACCAGAGTGGTCAATCATCAGAAGATTATCCTACTGTCATTAAAGAGAATCGCAATGCTCAAGCCTTTTACGGTGTTACTAAGGACATTATGAGTGAAACGAAAGAAACTACTACAAGCTATGATATTAATACGCTAGGGGAATTGGCATTCAAGATGGATGAAATCATAAAGGAGCATCAAAAAGTCGATTGGCATGATAATTTAGAGATTCACAATCGAATTGCCCAAGAGCTGGATGACCTTCTTTTTGATTTTAAAGTAAAGTACAATTTGGATATAGACTTTGATACTATTGATAAAATTATTGAGCAAATCAAAACGGTTGCTCTAAGACGTTACTAAGGCAGGGAGCAGCATGGAAAAACATCAAATTGAGTACGCCAATAATGTCATAGATTTCATTATTAAGCGGAAAAAGGTTAAAAATGTAAACCTCAATGTCAAACCAGATATGACGATTGAGGTTACTGCAAATGACAGAGTTCCGTTAGACTTTATTTCTGATTTTGTAAAATCAAAAGGTTCGTGGATTCTCAAAAACGTTGGTCGTTTTAAAGACGTGCAACCCCTTAAGCAAAGTCAAAGGGAATATGTAAGTGGAGAAACGTTTAAGTATTTAGGAAAGCAATATCGCTTAAGAGTACAGCAGTCAATGGAAGAAGAAATAGTAAAATACTTCCGAGGATTCATTTATTTGTACGTGAAGAATAATGATAATGTTAGCCGAAAAGCAAAATTAATGGATGATTGGTATCGAGAAAAAGCCCAAATGACTTTCAATGAGTCGCTTGAAAAGGTGTATCCATTGGTACAAAAGTACGGAGTGGAGAAGCCAGACGTTGATGTTCGGTTAATGAAGGCTCGTTGGGGATCTGCATTAACAGAGAAGAACATGATACTTCTAAATACTGAACTTATAAAGGCACCAAAATATTGTATCGACTACGTTGTTCTTCATGAACTTATTCATTTTAAGTACAACGATCACAGTGAAAACTTCTATCAAATGCTTCTTTCATTAATGCCTGACTGGGAGAAGAGAAAAGCGATTTTGGATGAAGAAGTTGTAAAGGATTTATAAAAGCGAACTACTCAGTCATAAAACTAACATGATAAACACCAGAAGGCAGTTCTTTATAGTAGTAAAAGAACTGCCTATTTTTTTAGGGAAATGGAGGTAATGAGATGCCAAATTACCTTATAGGATATGTTGAAGCAGAAAAAAATAATGGACATGAAGATCCAATGTTAAATGAATTTACATATGGAGATTTAAAAACAAATGGTGAAAAACTATTAGGTTTAAAAAAAGGAGATTTACTCTTTTTTCACAAGACAATCTACGATAAGAGGTATATAACCGCTTATTATTGGGTTGAAGAAGTCCACTTGGTAAATAATCTCATTAATGACCAATTTATATTAGAAAAGTTTAATAATCATCATTTAAAAAAGCAGATAAATCAACTTGATACGAATGAGACAATTGTATTTGGAAACTCAATAAGGTCAAGAGTATTGGAAAATCCATTAGAAATCACTCCAAATATATTAAAACAGTTATCAAGGAAAGCAAATCTAAATCCTAATCAGACTCCACTAGCAGCTATTTCGTCAGCACTCCGTACATGGAAAGATTTAGATGATAAGGATGTTACCCTTCTATTAGATTTAATCAATGAAAATGAAAAATCTGGGAGATTATCAAACACAACTTTGTCAACAGAAGAAGTTTTCCAGATACTTGAAAGAGATATAGAAAAATTCATAGCTAAAAATCCAGAAATCCTTGGACATGGATATATTCTTGAAAAACAACAACATGTTTTTTCTGATGATTCAAGGTTAGACCTTTTGTTATATGACCAGAAGAATGATTGCAGAGTAGTAGTAGAGATAAAAAAAGGAATGATTGGAAGAGAGGCTAAACAGCAAATTAAGCATTATATGAAATTATGTAAGAATGAATTAGGTTATTTTAATATAAAAGGCATAATAGTATGTGCAGGGATACTACCGTATTTTGAAAATGAGTTGTTGGAAGCAAAAAAGGATAATATATTCGTGAAAACTTTTGGATGGAACTTTAATATAAAATAAAGATTTCTTAGATATGGGGGTAAGTTAATTGGATGTAAGGGGAAGAAGTAGGTTATCTGACCATAAATATAAAAAAGGTAAAATTATTAGTCCGATGAATTCAATGCTCGGTGATAAACTATTATTAAACTCTTGGACAATTGAAAGATTGCCAGAATATATATGGTTAGGATTAATCATACTAAACTATGAAAGAGAAAAAGGTTTAGAGATTGGGCAAAAAATTCTTTACTTAATGTCTAAGTTAGAGTTAGACTTTTCAAAACCTAAAATTTCTCTTATTACTAAAGCTAATGAACAACAACAAAAGGAAATCTATAAAATAATCTCAAGTTTGGTAGAACCTAACGTGTTAGCTCCAATGACGATATTATTGCGTGATGAAGAATATAGACTATTTAATGAATTTTTTTATGATAAGAAATTAACTGTTGATTATAGACTTTCAATTATCAAGGATGCAGTTGAAAAGTTTTATGATCCTCAATCACACATAACTACAGATCTACGTTATCTGGCTATTTGTCTTCCTTTGTTTAAAGGCGAAATAAAGATATTTGAAGGTTTAAAAGGGATTGATGCAATCAAAAATTATAGCATGAGTAATCATGATGATGAAGAAATGAAACTCTACAGGCCATCCATTAGATCATTGGAGGGTTTCGATCATGAAATGAAAAACGATAGTTATATTTCTTATTTTTGGACGGAGCTAGGGATGATTACCGATTGTAAGCCGTTGTTTATAGATTTTAGTAAGAGTAAGACAGATGTTGGTATATTTATTAAAGATACTAAGGATGCTTTCCATCAATTAATGCTAGAAAATAAAGAAAATCAACTAGACAGTGCTAAATTTAATGTTTTAATTGGATCAACAATATATATGATTAAGATAATTGAAGAACTAATCGAAAAGGAATTAGAAAATTCCATTTTGGGTAGACATGGCTTCAGAACAATTTTAGAAGTGTACATAATGATGAAGTATCTGATTAAAAATGAAAATACAAATCCAAGAATTTTTTCTGAATATCAGATTTATGGAGTTGGGAAATATAAACACGTTTTGTTAAGAGCGAGAGAAAGTTCAATTATTAATGAATATAGTCATATTGAGTTACCGATTTTACATGGGATTGTAAATGAACCTATGCTTGAAGAATTTTTAGACATTGATGTACGATACTTTGATACACAATCCATTAAAAAGAAGTTTGAATTGGTTGATGAAAATGAATTATATGAAACCTATTATGAATATGATAATAACTTTGTGCATGGTTTTTGGGGTGCAATACGGGAAAGCTCAATGATTTTTTGTGAAAATCCATTACATAAATACCATACGATCCCAGATATAGACAACTTTCAAAAGTTACCGAGCGTTGTTTATGATACTGAAAAAGTTTTTAGAAAGCAAATAGAAATGTTATCTTGTCAATTTGAAATGCCTGATTGGTATAAAAAGAAATATAAGGAGTTAAACTATGGAATTTAATTTTCCGACATTAAATAGGATTCAGAAACAATACGCTGACTTATTAACTAAATATCAGCCATTTGTAATAGAAGAAGAATTGAGTTCAGGCACTATATTGAAAATAATAGATGAAATCGAAATCTTTTGGCGTAGAAAATTGGATTTGCTTATTTACGGAAATGAAAAGAGAGATAGTTCTACTGAGAGTCTATTATTATCTGGGGCTGTATATTTAGATATAGACGACTCCGAACATTATTATTTTAAGTTATTTGGGGATTATCATGCTATTTCAGATCCTTTGTTGAAAATGGAGCCGTTTTTTAGAATGCCCGATGACAAATTTGCGGATGAAAATTCAATAAGAATCTTCAAAACGGCTTTTCAAGATACATTACATGTTTTAAATAATACTCATAGCACTATCCATATCCTACCCACAAGAGAAATGTTATTAAAATATGAAACTAACAATAGTGAGTTAATAGATAAGTTCTATTGGATTTTTATTTCCAGTATACTTAAATCTGATATTGCCGGAAAACAGGAATTTTACGAGAAATTTAATACAATATCAGATATTGAGAGTCAATTAGATGATTTCATTTTGAAGAACCTTTTATATATTGATTCTAAAGACACTGATTTAAACCTAGAACAACGTTGTGAAAGGTATAAACAGGAATATACACAATTTAAGGGTATTTCTAATATTGATATTTTTAATATAGCAACTTATTCTTATGTGGCACAAACAATACATATATTATTAACAAATCTAGTATTGGGTTTTACTCCATATATCAGACATGATGTTACATTTAGATACTTTTTACTTTTAAAAGATACCTTTACTGACGACGAACAAACAAGATTAATGATTGAAAAGTCTATAATTATAAATATTATGTATAATACAATACCATTAGAGCTACTTACTAAACATAAATATGAAGAATACACTAAGTTGATAAAAGGTGAAAAACTTTTAGATAAGGTCCTGGCTAAATTAAAGGAACTTAATGTTGATATCATTTATCATGGAGGAGTAAAGAGAGCTCAAGAAGTAATCCTTGAAGAAGTAAATAAAGTATTGCTTAACCAAGTGTAAATATTATCATTGATGTATGTAAATTAAATATCATTATGATTTATTATCGCCCTTTATAACGGCTAAAATTACTCTGAATATACAGGTTTAAAAGCACTGCTCATTTCCAGTGCTTTTTTATTTTTGTAGATATTTTTCTTGGAAAACCCACTTAAATGTTATATACTACATTTAACAATTATGGTTATAGTAAAAAGAAAAGTGTACCTAAATGAAATATCATGGGGGAAACATTATGGTTAATTTTAATAGTTATGAACACTTTAAAAAGTATTGTTTTAAAATTGCTCATAATAAAGAAATTAAATTAACAAAAAAGCATTATCTTGCTTTTGATGTGTTTGAAAAAATACCAGAATTTCTATCAGAATTAAAATTAAGTAATAAAATTGATTATAAAGAGGATCCTCTGATAAATATAGTAAACTTATTTAAAGGTAATAAAATTGATGAAGCCACAAACAATATGGATTATCTTAGTAGAAAAATAACTGCTTTCGAACAAGGAAATGTTGATATATACTATGTTTTTACATCTTTTCAAAGTATGCTGGGGATAAATGTTAGATTTACCGAAGAGTTCATATCTTCTATTAATATTAATGACCGATTTTTTCCATCTAAAATTAGAGCACTTGAAATAGTTAAAGCAACAGAAAAAATAAATTCTATTACTGCTAATGGTTTAGAAGGAAATAATGTATACGGTATTTATTTTATTTATGACAAAGATGGTAACATTGCTTATATAGGAAAAAGCTCTAGTAATGCAGTTACTAGGAGCTTTAGTTCAGTAAGTGAGCGTGGATTATTGGATTTCTCAAAAATAGAGATTCGGGGGACAAAAACAAAATCAGATATAGCTATATATGAAGCATATTATATCTCAAAATATAAACCTAAATGTAATAACGACCTAGTTTTTGAGGATGAAACATCTTTATCATTACCTGATTTAGAGGTTGTAAAAGAATTCAAGAGAGATGAAAATGATTACTTTGACTATAGTTACACTTATTATAGAAGTTCTTCTTGTGCTGTGAAAGATATCCTACAAAAATTAGGTGATACGTTCTTTGTAGATAATGAAAAAAATAGAATGTTATTGGAGAGTAATGGTATATTCGATAAATATACAATGAAATCAAAAGGGTATGAAAAGTGTATAAATGAAATGAGGCAAAAAGGATATATGGCAGTGTCCGAAATGAAGTGGTATTTAAGTCAAAAAGGGTAAATTTCATATTCGTTTCCTATGAAGCCTTTAATTCTATCATTGGTGGAAGACTATCAAAGGGTAGTATCATTTATTTTATTTGTAGGCCCTCTTATGTATACAATATATTAAACAATACAGATCATGAATCTGCAAATGGCTATTTTTAAAAATTGAAATATGAAAAGGATGTAGTACATTGAATAAAAAGCTAAATCCAGATAAATTAATTATAGGATATTTAATAGTATTATTAATATTGATTTTTTATAGATTGATTGGAGAAGTAGCACCGCAAATATACTTTACTATAGGAATATTAAGTCTAATTCTTATTATCAAAACTAATTGGTCAATTAATCAATTGTTCATGTTATTGTTTGGAGGTATACTTATCTTTGCTTCTTCCAAAGGATATGAACTTAAAGTTATTTATGAGCCAATGTTATTTGATGGGAAAGGTATAGAAGAGATTAATAAGGAAATTGATAAACATCATAATCTCTATTCAAAGGTCAACGATATTTTAACCTTATTAGTGTTTGGAATATCTATATACATAATTAGGATTAAAGATACAAATAAATAACGATGTTTTTTCTGAATTAATCCAAGGAATGAGCAGGTATGAAAATACACACCTGCTTTACAAATTTAAAATAATTTACGCAAATTTTACGCAAGAATTTATAAAACCTTATTAAATCAATGCTTTTATCGCCATTTCGACCCCGACCACCGGTATCTAAAAACACTTCCCATTAAACGAGAAGTGTTTTTATTTTGAGTATCGGTTTAACTGTACGCTCCTTTAAATGGCTCTAGAATTTTGTCCACTTTTTTACAAAACATTAGGAACTGCCTCTAACTTCCAAAAACAAAAAAGATCGGTATTCACCGTCCCGATTTCCTCCTGCGCCATTTTATAAATAGAAAAATTGCAACCTCACACAAAATAAGTAAGATCACCTTCATAGATTGTTCAATCCAAGTGAAAACGAGCTGCCATTGGTTACCGAATATATAACCGATTCCGATGAATAGAGATACCCATAAAACGGAACCTGTATAAGCATAAAGTGCAAAAGTTCGAAATGGTACCCGAATAATTCCTGCAAAATAGCTGTTGAACTGTCTGACACCGGGCAAGAAGAAACCAAATAATAGCATTTTGTTTCCATATTTCTCATAGGTTTTTCGTGTTTTCTTGATATGCTTGGGCTTCAGAAACAACCATTTTCCGTATTTTTCGATTAGTGTCATCCCAAACTTGTTTCCGATCCAATAGGTGGTTGTTATTCCTACCAAGGAACCAGAGTATGCGGCAGTAAGTGCTGGCAGAAGGTGAAGAACATGCTTGTACGATAAATAACCGGTGTATGCAAGTGTTGAGTTGCCAGGTGGTATCGGAGAAGCAATTAATTCTAAAGGTAGACCGATTAACAACACGAAATATCCATATTGAGCAAATAGGCGTTCAACAATTCCCATAATCCTTCCTCATTCCTGACTATGCACGAGTCTAATCAATCCGATAAAAGTAGCGTTTGTTAACAACAAAACTTTATACGTGAACGACGTCAAAATTGGGATTTTGTTATGGATAAAATGGTACTATTGTCATGAAGTGCCCATAAAAAGAAAATAGAGGTGTTGTTATGAAAGAAATCCTCACTAAATATATGGCTAAATATACATCGCTAACTGAAGCTGAGCAACAAGCTATCCTTGACGCTTTAATGATAGAGAAGTTTGAAAAGGGGAGCTATCTGATTAAACAGGGAGATTCTCCAACGGAGAGATGTTACTTTGTATTGAAAGGGTGTGTCAGACAATTATAAACATATCATCCAACATCGACCAGACATACTCACACGTGCACCTCAACATCAATTGGCAAGCTACCTCGGTATGACACCAGAGTCCTTAAGTAGAATTAAAAAGCGAATTCAATCATAAACTTTCCCATTTTATATACTTCATAACTTAACCTCCAGTCACAGTGACGCCTCGAAACGGCCCGAAGTTTTGTCGAGAGTTTATATGATAAACTTCAATCAACTTTCAAAACTTGTTTTCACTACTTCCTCACCGGAATCCAAACCTCACTATACGCGTAACCTTCTTTGTCTTTATCCATCTTTGTGAACGAAAATGAATGGAAATTGATGCTTCGTAATCAGAAGAGGGATGCTATTCAGTATAGGTTTTTGCCATGGTATTTTTGTCTTGCTTTTTTTGGGGAAAATAGCAACTCGTGTGGAATTTTAAAGTTGCTGATCGATGAGTTGTTGAAGCTTTCTCTCATGCTGGGCAGTTTTGTTTAATAAAAAGTTTACTGTTTCTTTGTTTTCTGTCAACTCAACACGCATTCCTTCTTGTTTCTTACCTAGTCTGTCCAGTCGCTCATCTACACGGGCAAAACCTAAATTCATTTCTGTCTGCATATTGTCCATCTTGGATTCTAGATCGAGTTTTAAACTTTCCAACTTATCGTCTATTTTCTCAGAAAAAAGTTTGAATGCATGCAAGATTTCTTTTAGCATTGTTTCCTGTTCCATCTTATTCACCTCCCTCTAAATAAATAGTATAAATGATATTTTCGAGCAATGGAAGGTGATTTTAATAGTATCATTCTACTCATAACGGAAACCATTCTTTTGAATTGATTCTCTTCGTTATTATTTTAAAAAGCCACATGCTTTATTTCTACTTAAAAAATTCTGTAAAACGCTTTCGTATAATGTATAGTTGGTTTAGGTACGATGGTTAACATCTGACCCGTAATGGGAGATGAGAGGGGAATTATAATTGGGAAGAATTATTTTAACTACGGAAAGTGGCGCGGATTTACCTTTAGAATGGACGAGCAAACACTCTGTTCAAGTGGTTCCGATGCACGTTATCATGGGTGATAAGGATTATTTAGATGGGGCGTTGCCGGTAGAGGATATATATGAATATTATGAGCGAACCCAGAAAATACCCTCCACAACTGCAACAAATGTTTATGAATATGAGGAATTCTTTAAACAGATAAAAACGGACTTTCCCGGTTGTGTCATTATTCATATTGGTTATACGTCTAAGGCATCTTCTTCCTTCCAAAATGCCATTATTGCAACGGAAGAGTTAAATGATATTTTCTTAATTGATGCATTGAACGTTACAGGAGGACTAGCTGCTATTGTGATGTATGCAGTAGATTCAGTAGTAAAAGAACCTACGATTGATCCTGAACAGTTAGTCAAAAAAATCGAAGCGATCGTCCCGAAATCCAGACTGGCTTTTGTTCCTGGCAGTCTAGAGTTTTTAAAAGCGGGTGGAAGAGTCAGTAACCTTGCTTATCTCGGAGGAGCTTTGTTGAAAATAAAGCCATGTATCGAATTAATAGATGGAAAACTCACATCTACTAAGAAGTATCGCGGGAATATGAGTACCGTCTCGGAGAAACTGATCAAAGACTATTTAAATCAATACGACATTGATAAAGGTCAAATTTATTTAGTATACTCCATTGGCCTAGATGAAAAGATTAAGGAAAGAATGACCGATGTCGCAAAAGAACATGGATTTGAAAATATCAGTTGGATACAAGCCGGCGCCATGATCTCCACCCATGCTGGACCAGGCGGATTTGGAATTGCGGGCTTGGAGAGATAGAATATACAGTCACAGTGACGCCTCGAAGTTTGTCGAACGGTTTAATGTTTTAAGAGCATGCATTTCGCATGGCTCCTATAAACCACCGTTGATGTTTCATCCGAAACACCTACTTCAATTTATCGGCACCTAAATCAACACCGCCTCTTATTAGATACTTTTTTGGTTCTGTATACAAAATATTGGAGGATTATAAAAGAATTTGTCGAAAGGGATTACTAATTATGTACTGATTTATACATATTGTGAGGGGATAAGTATGTATGACTATTTAGACAGATTTATATTATGTTATCATGGCACAACAAGTAACCATGCACATCATATTGTTGATGCAGGGATTGATGTTACTAAGGGGTATAAAGCAGTGGACTTTGGGCAAGGATTTTATACAACAAGTTCATTTGAACAGGCAAAAAAACATGCCCAAAAGCTTTGGAAGGATACTAAAAATCACTCAATTTCACCAGCTGTTGTTAGACTTGAAGTAGATGTAATAAATTTAAAAAAGTCAATTAAAGATCACCAACTTTCTAGCGGAATATTTGAAGTTGCCAATGACGACTTTTATTATTTTGTGTATAATTGTCGTAAAGAAGGCCTCAATGACGGTGTTTATCATGAGCATGATATTGTGGCCGGTCCACTAGCCGACGGAAAACCGAATACATCAGTAAAAAGGTTAACACGTGGCTTGATGAGTGGGAGGATTTTATTAGAGATCTCAAGCCTCATGGACCAAATTTGGATCAATTGTCTTTTCACACCGTACGTTCTCTTCAATACATTATTAAGAAGGAGGTTCGTGAACTGTGAATAACAAACCAGAATATATACCTAATTTTGATAGTGCAGATATTGAATATTTTCTAGAAGTCTATGATCGTCTGCTAAAAAGAACTAATAGTGATCTTGCGAAAGAAATACTCTTACAGTCATCATTAATAAATCGACTTAAAGAAGACGCTGAACATGTACATCATCAAGATCCAGAATACTGGGCAGATCTCTCGATAGAGCAGTACGTTACTAACAACAAACTTAATATGAGTACTTTTGTACGCTGATATTCTAAAGACACCTACTTAATAAAACCTCCCTAGTTACTATTAGGGAGGTTATTTTTATAGGGAGAGGGTGTTGATTCGGAAACAATGGAATACTTATATGAGAACATATGAAGTGTTATCTATACCATTTCAATCACTTTTCTTCACTTCTTCCTCACTGGAATCCGAACCTCACTATACGCGTAACCTTGTTTATCTTTATCCATTTTTGTGAACGAAAAAGAAGGGACATTGATGACTTCGTAATCAGAAGAGGGAAGCCATTCTGAATAGGTTTTGGCCATGGTTTCTTGTAGTGTAGATGGGAAGGGTCCTACATTTGGGAAGATTGCCCATGTACATGCTTCGACTGGCACTTTGTCTAATCGGTCACTTACTTGACTTTCCGTTGTTAACACACCGATCATGTGGGTTAGATCTCCCTCTTCTTTTAAGAAATTCTCGTCCGCGTGAAAAGATGCATTCACGATTTCATAAGGTTCTATGTTTTGAAGGGCATGCATTTCTGCTTTTTGTTCCTCTGTAATGCTTTGAGCTAGCTTTACAATCTCGTTATTTACCCCTTCAAATTGCATAGGCACTCGTTTACTTACACCGACTAGATTAAATGCCGGTTTGTCTTCAATTCTAAACTCCATGGAAGTTCCTCCTTTAACTGTAATGACGAATGAAAGCTTGGGAAACGATTTAGTTATCCCTGTTTTGATGACATCTGAGGGTAAGAAACCACTCCATTTTTTAAAGGCTCGCGTAAAGCCGTCTACTGACTGATACCCATATTTGAAAGCGACATCCGTTACTTTTTCTCCGTTCAATAAATCCTTATTGGCCTCTGACAATCTTCTGTTTTTGATATATTCACTAAGCGTCAATCCTGACAGGTAAAAGAAGATCTTTCTAAAGTGAAAGTCCGAAACCCCGGCATACTCGGAAATACTTTCAAGAGGCAGCTCATCTGTTAAATGATTTTCAATATAGTCGATCACCTGGTTTAATTCCTTTAACAAGTTATCCCTCCTTGTCATGTCTATATCATAGCAAAGCCGTTTTATTCCTACTCGACATATTTAACTTAAAATATATCGGTTCTTTAGGTAAGGTCACAGTGACGCCCCGAAGTTTGTCGAGGGTTTATAGGATAAAATAGAAAATCCAATAGTTAAAGGCATGGTTCTTTTTTTTTAGAAACCATGCCTCATACTATTATGCCTGAAGTTTACGTTTTCTTATGACAAGTAGCGATCCGCCCGCAACTAATAAGATAAATCCTGCTAGTAGCAAGTTATAGATATTGGTTGCTGTAACGGGTAGAATGTCACCATTCTGCTTTGGTTGTTTATCAGTCTCGTCGTTATTTACGTCTTCAGCATGCTGGTCATTTTGATCTATGTTTGGTTCGTTATTATTTTGATCTTGATTATCGCTCTCTGGTTTTTCAGGTTGCTCTGGTTGTTGCTCCTCATCTATTGGTGGTTCGGGTTGCTCAGTTGGTGGCTCCTCAGGATCATTTTCATCCTCTGAATCTGATCCAGCTGCTTGTTTTGTAAATGACCATATATCGGATATTGTTTTTCCAGTATGATCATCTTCAATTACAGCATACCAAGAGTAGATATTTCCGTCCGTTAGTCCTCTCCAAACGGTTTCGGCAAATTCACCACTATCCACGTCCTTGTCTTTGCCGATTTCTGTATCGCTATACACATTTACAGAGAAGTAATCAGTCGCGACTTGTTTTTCAACGGCGCTTAAGTCTAGGTTAATGATAAACTCATCTTTTTCAGGATGGGCCTCAGTATCATAAAAGTTATAATCATCTAAATACGGTGAATACGTATTTACGATAATTCGATGATTATCCTGGTCGAAATGTAAGAGTCTCATATACCCTTGGCCACCTTCAGGTCCAGCCTGATAATCGGCAAGCATTTGATACACGGTACGATCTGGTGTACCGTCTCCATTATCATCAATCTGGTCGATTAACGTTTGTGCTTCATGATAATGTCCACTTAATACCGCAATGACATTTTCATTTGGAACGACAATCTCGTTATAAAGCTTTTCACCGAGTGGATGTCTCGTTCCAGTCGCAAGTAAGTACTCATGGAAGTTTAATATCGCCATCCGATCAGGGTGAGCAGCAAGGACATCATTTACCCACTGAATTCCTTCATCAGTTACACCCCAACCTAGGTACATCATAATATAGTCATTTCCGCCGGCCGAAATTAAATCATAATGTCCACGGTTGTTTAAGTATGAGCCTCCATAATAAGGTTTATTCTCAAATCGATCTGCACCAAAGTAACGATAATAATCGGTGTAATCATTGTTTACTTGATTGACATCATGATTACCAGCTAAGACACCATATGGAATATTATGCTCGTCTAAAACTCCCATATATTGGTCTGCGTAATTCCATTGGCTTTCGTCTGTCGATATGTTAACCAAATCCCCTGTATGGAATACATATTTAATCTTCATTTCGTCTTGATTTTCTGCAATCCATTGTGTTTGACGGTCAAAGATATACGGGAAGCTCTCTGCATAAAATTGAGTGTCAGACATCCATACAAAGGTATAGTCGTACTCATCCGGAGTGCTAGGAATTTCATCCTGTACAAGAACATTAATTTTATGATCCTTAACATAAGCATCCACTGCAACATTGCCTGTCAATTCAAAATCATCTTCTCCAGCAATGCGATAATCGATTAAATTCCAATCACCATTTTGATGATTCCATGCGTACATAGAAACCTTTCGTCCTTCTAGTGACTTTCCTTTCCAGTTGAGTTCGACAATGTCATTTTCATCGACAGTAGAATCAACCTTTACATCAAAGCGATGATAAGGAAATTGAGTGTGTGAATTGTTCGTTAAATATTGTCCATCCTGCTGTGCAACAAGGGCAATATCTTCTTCCGTAAAGACTTGTTCTCCTGCTGGAACCTGTGTTTGAGGTGGTTCCGTATCAGAAGCGTTTTTATAGCCTCTAATATGCTCAGTTTGACTCACATCATATTTGTAGCCTTGATAGAATGTAACATCGACTTTATCGTTCGTCGGATCTGTGACTTTTACTTTTATAACCGGGTCACCATTGACGGTCGCACCATCTGCAGGTGAAGCAACTTCAGGAATTTCAGGATTTTCATTCACAACCGAGAAGTGAACAATGTGCTGAGATTGATTGCCAACTTTATCCGTTGCGGACATGGTTAGTTTATGTTCTCCAGGCGCTAATTTGGAGGATGCTGTTTCATATGGAAGTGAAATAACCTCACCATCTAGGGTGGTTACGAATGATTCAACACCCGCGATTTCATCGATTGCGCTTCCTTCAATTGTAAATGCACCTTGATATTCGTTGCCTTCAACGAGATTTGAATCAATCTTTGGAGCGCTATTATCCACAATTACCTTTCTTTCAAGCGTTTCATCAGCATCTTGAACGGTGATTACATGTTCTCCATCCGATACGGTTGTTGTATTCCATTTCACCGTTTTAGAAAGTGCATGATCGTTTGTGATTGTAAAATGAAAATCAACGAAAGGATTGGCATCATTCATTTTCAATACTTGATTTGGATTATTGTAGGTAGGGTCTGTTAAAACAGTACCATCAGAAAGCACTAGTCGAACATTTTTTAAGTCATAATCATCGCGGTTTTCACTAGAATCTAAGTCAAATGGCGATGCTTTGTTTCCTGAGCGAACCGTGATGGTATTATCTCCTAGTGATAAGCGGTCGGGTTCAATCGGAATACTAAAGGTTTTCCACTGAGTCAACCAATCCTTATCCATTAAGAAGAGCACTTCTTCACCCATGGTCACCGCATTTTGGAAGTACGTATTCAAGCCGTTTACATCTAATGCAAAATAGGCAGTTCGCTCAACAGAATGATATGTATCGCTCGTTAGCTCTGTGCCATCTACCATTAGTGAGACGTTGTCAGGTGCATCCTCAGCAGATGTTCCTTTAAGAATCACATTGCCAGTCACGATGTCTTCCTTTACATTCAGACGAAGACTCGATTGATCATGGTCGGATGTAATGTCGACACGATAGGTATCACTTGTTTTTTCATTACTTCCATCTGAAGCGACAAAGTAATAGTCGACAAAGTCTTTCCCAATTAACTCAGGAGAGTAGATGGTTGAATGGAATAAACCATTCGTAGAATCCTGTTGTAAAATTTTCATTTGGTATTCATCTTGGTCCGAAATTTTATAGAAAAGGCGGACCGATTTCACTTCTTGGTCATCCGTTACATTCGCTGCAATTTCGATATTATCCTTTTCCGCTATTTCAGTAACCTCTGTTTGATTATCAATTACAGGTGCAATTGTATCTTCAGGAAACTGCACAGCCTCTCGTGGAACTTGGTGTGCCTCAACGCTTCCAGGAGTTGCATCTTTGATGTCAAGTTTGATTTGCTGTGTCGTCTGATCGGTTGGATACCCGTAGACAATTCCTTTGTCAGCATAAGTATCATCCATGTTTGGTACATCATTATAGTAGGCAAGTGCCACTTCTTTATGAGCATTCGTACCGATCACAATACCACGCATACTGCCATTCGCCATACCGCCTGTATAAACACGAACGATATTCTCATTTTCTACTAAATTTGAACCATAGTTTTGGTTAAAATCCGCTACAGTTGAATCGCCATTTTGGTCATTGATGATCCAAAAAACGAGTGTTTTTCCGGCTGGTATGGTGACATCTTCCGGAATCGAAGGCCATACAACATCTGTACCTGGGTCCGTGCCGTAGCGGTAATAAATTTTATAATCTTTAAAATTAATATCTTGATTGCTATTGTTATAGATTTCAATAAACTCATATCCGTCAGCAGAACCAACATTCGTGGTGTCTGGAACTACCTCTGTAACCAACAAATGTGGGAGCACACTGTAATCAATATCGATCTGTTTCACGTTGATCGTGTATTCACTAGTTTTCTCAGCCTGAATCCCATCTGTTGCTTCAATATAATAGATAAGATTCGACTTTACGCCCGCAGCTGGAATCTCAGCTGAGTACGTGCCCGTGTTCTCCGCACTTGGATTCATTGATAGTGCTGTGAAATTCTCGGCATCCTTTTCTTTATAATGGAGAGTAACCAATGGGATTGCTAGATTATCTGTTACTTTCGCTTCGATTTTGACTGGTTTATAGGCATCAACTTCGTCCACCTGGGTATGCTCTATCACAGGTGCTTCCGTATCCGTTGGAATTTCTGGGAGTTGCACAGGAACAGCGGGTACCTGTTTATCCGTAATCACACCTGGTGACGGAGGGGCCATCCCCTGTAATTTTTTCATTATTGTTCCTTGGTCAGGATATTCGTATTGGATAACAGCGCCAGTATCGTCATTGTCACTTCCTAAATAACTTGCAGAAATAACCTCTGCTCCTTGAAGGTCTTTTAAAACCAATGCACGATTGCCGCCGTTCGCAAAGCCAGGAAATGCATCAGTAAACTCGACGACTTGTTCATTTGTTAGTTCAGTACCAAATTGAGCGTTAAAGTCTGATAATGGTTTATTGCCGTTATTAAACCAGAAAACTAGTTTTTCCTGTGGCTCAATTGTTGTCGCTGGGATTTGGAAAGGGAGCTCTACTCCGCTATCCGTATAATGATAAATAAATGAATAGTTTGTTAACACCTGCGGCTGGTTCGAATTGTTATAGAGCTCAAAATACTCATAATAATCTGTGCCGCCACCCTCAGAATTTGGAGAAATCTCCGTAATCAAAATAGGTGGAAGTGAATCATAATCAGGCTCCACGATACCTTCGATTGCCACGTCAAAACTATCTTTCTCGGGATATGTAACCCGATGATTTGTGTCCGTTACTTCGATGTAATAACGCAAAGTTTCATTTGTTAACGATTCTTTTGGAATGGTAGCTTGATAGATTTGGCCATCTGTGTGAGTCATCGCGATCTTCTTAAACGCACCATTCGGTTCTGTTTGATAATAAACAGCAGCTAAAGAATCATGCTGGTCGTCTGTAATGGTTGCTGAGATGACAAGGTCTTCTTTTGCACTCGCATTTGTGATTTGTTCATGAGTAATAATTGGCGCTTGGTTTTCTTCCGCTACAACTTCTTGTTGAGGAACCTGCTCAGGTTCACTTTCTTTTACTTCTGTGTTTTCTTGCGTTTCTTCTTCGCTAGGCTGACTTTTCGTTTCTTTAGTTGGAGAAGAAGGGGCTTCCGTCACTTCAGTGTCAGCTTTGTTTTCGTTCGGGAGAGCTTCTTCAGGTAGAGCAGAGGAATCTTGTACATCAGACTCCTGGTTTCCTGAATTTGAAATGGAATCTTCTTGTTTTTGGACTTGATTTTCTGATTGCACTTGTGAAATAGGAATTAGTGAAGTTTCTTCTGCCATAGCTGACGGAACGGCTAATCCTAAATTCGATACGAGAATAGCTACTGTGGTTGTTACGGCTAACCCTTTGTTCAGTTTTGCTTTTTTCCTCATAATGCCTCCTTAAAAATGTAAAGATTTTATGTATTCCACTACAGAATAACGACAAAGTATTGATTTTATTTATCTGAAATGTAAAAAATGTGTAAATATTACGAATTTCGGCAAAAGTTGTCATGTGGCTGTCATATCCTGTCCTTGAATATAAAACTCCACTATTTGGAAAGGTAAGGAAAAACAATCAAAGGAGACTTACCTATCGTGAATGTACAATCTGGTCAATCAACGAATGAAACTGTTTCAAGTCTTATGCTAAAGCAGCTTGAGATGTGGGGAGTTAAGAGGATCTATGGGGTTGTGGGGGATGCCATTATTGGGTTAATGGATGAACTAGCAAAGCAAAATTCAATCCAATTTATTGCGGTGAAACATGAATCGGTTGCCGCCATGATGGCTTCAGCTGAGGCAAAGTTAACAGGAAGGCTTGGCGTTTGTCTGGCAACGATGGGACCAGGATTAGGAAACTTACTCAATGGTCTTGGGGATGCTTATATGGATAAGGCACCCGTACTGGCTATTACTGGTCAGGCTCCTAGTCAAAAAATCGGAACTGACTATAAGCAGTATCTTAATCAACAAGAATTAATAAAACCACTCGCAGAATATACGTCTTTGCTCGCACACCCTGACGCCATTATAGATGTTTTAACAAAAGCGATGAAAACATCACTTGATAAAGGGGCTGTTACTCATCTATCGATTCCTAAGGATTTTTTTACAGTGAATACAACTGCAAAAATTCAGCGGGAACCAAAAATGATACAGACTACCTCATCTATAGATGAAAAAGTTATCACAGAAGTTGTTGAATTAATGAAAACCGCAAAAAAACCGATGATTTTAGCAGGTCTTGGGGCAATACATGCTGTTAAAGAAGTAGAGAAACTAGCAGAACTTTGGGGAGCGGGTATCCTTGTAAGTTTAGGTGCAAAAGGGGTGTTTCATCAATCATGTACGCACTTTTTAGGAGGCATTGGACAAGGGGGAAACCCTCATGCTAAAGTTCTTTTTCAAGAGTCAGATGTTGTTTTATTAGTAGGGAACTTGTGGTGGCCGGAAGGATATGTTCCAGGGCATGCGAAGTTGATTCAAATTGATGTTGCGAAAGAGAATATCGGGAAAGGTATACCCGTTGAGTTAGGTATTGTAGGTTCAGCTGAAATGCTGGTCCCCCTGTTAACGAAAAGTCTTCATAGCGTTTCACAAAATCAAACTTGGGTAACAAACATCCAGAAGATAAAAGAAACGTGGGACACACAAAACGAGCAAGAAGGCTTACAATCTTCCCAACCGCTCCATCCATCAAGAATTGTTAGAGCCATTGAAAATACTATTCAAGACGATGCGATTATTACTCTAGATACGGGTGATGTAACTGTTTGGTTCAATCGTAATTTTCGCTCAACTAAACAACAAATCATCTTTTCAGGAGAATGGCGAACAATGGGATTTGGTTTACCTGCAGCTCTTGCAGCCAAACTGTGCTTTCCAGAGAAGCAAGTGGTTGCAGTCGTTGGAGATGGCGGGATCGAAATGACTTTAGCCGATTTATTAACGGCCATTCGATATAACTTAAATATCACAGTCATCATTTTCAATAATCATGCGTTACAAATGGAACGCGATAAAATGATAGCCAGCGGAAGTATTCAAAAGGATGTGGACTTAACGAATCCTGACTTTGTAAAAATTGCCGAAGCTTGCTCGTGGAAAGGCTATTCAATCACAGAAGAAAGTGAATTAGAGGATACCCTTGAAAAAGCATTTTTACATAATGGTCCAGCATTGATCGAGGTTGAAACTGCGCCAACTTTTCATCCAGAAACAAAGGGTTGACCGTGGAAAGCTAGTTTCCCGCCCCACAGGTATGTTACCGCTTTAGTTAATCAGGGGTGGGACCCTCTACTGGAAATGATTCAACAGTTTACTAGAATATTATTTTAGTATAAAATCAATATAGAGCATTGTTGCTTAATCTTTATCTAGAGCGGGGGACCCAAATTCTTCATGCGGGATTTTTCCGCTATTGGTGAATTCGTAAATAGAAGGGGCTTATTGTTTCCCATAGTCCTAACCTGAAAGCTAACCTCGTAAGCAATCGAGTGGAAACAGTATGGTAGAATAGCAAATCGGCAACGGCCGGTTTTTTGTTACCTTATCTTTCTATATGTTTCCCTTACCTGAGTAATCAGAATCAAATTATTAAGAAGGTGGGGTAATTTATGAAAAAATTCAAGTTAAGTTTGGCAAGCCAAATTTTAATCGGTCTTATTTTAGGTATTATCGTTGGTGGCATTTTCTATGGAAGTGAAACTGCCCAAAGTGTCCTGCAGCCATTCGGAGATCTTTTCTTACGATTAATTAAAATGATTGTCGTGCCAATCGTTCTTTCAAGTATTATTGTTGCGATAGCTGGTGTTGGTGATTTAAAATCAGTCGGTAAATTAGGTGCTAAATCCCTGACATATTTTATTGGAATGACCATGGTTGCAATTGCAGTCGGACTTATTTCTGCAAATTTGTTCCAGCCAGGTGCTGGACTAGTAATGGACCAGTTAGAACAAAGTGATATCTCAGGTTATGTAGAAACATCAGAATCGCAAGAAGGAAAATCTATAACGGATACCCTCCTTCATATTGTTCCTACAAATCCGTTCCAAGCTATGGTTGAAGGAGATATGTTAGCAACTATTTTCTTTGCAGTTGTTTTCGGTCTTGGAATTGCAGCTATTGGTGAAAAAGGAAAACCGGTTTTACGTTTCTTTGAGGGTATGGCAAATGCCATGTTTTATGTGACAAATTTATTTATGAAATATGCTCCGATTGGTGTTTTTGCATTAATTGGTGTAACTATTTCAAAATATGGATTTGAATCACTTATTCCATTAGGCAAGTTAGCTGTTACTGTTTATGGAACAATGATTTTCTTTGTAGTAGTTATTTTAGGCTTATTGGCTAAATTTATTGGTTTAAATATTTTTAAATTATTGAAGATGATTAAGGAAGAGTTAATCCTTGCTTTTTCAACATCCAGCTCGGAAACTGTACTTCCGAGGATTATGGATAAAATGGAACAGGCAGGAAGTCCAAAGCATATAGCGACTTTCGTTATTCCAACAGGTTATTCTTTTAATTTGGATGGATCAGTATTATACCAAGCTATAGCGTCTTTATTTATTGCCCAAATGTATGGAATTCACTTGAGCATTGGGGAACAAATCATGCTAATGTTAATATTGATGGTAACATCCAAAGGTATGGCTGGAGTGCCAGGGGTATCCTTCGTAGTGTTATTAGCGACGTTCAGTACAATGGGTTTACCAGCTGAAGGACTGGCATTTATTGCTGGTATTGACCGTATTCTAGATATGGGACGTACCGCGGTTAACGTAGTAGGTAACTCGTTGGCAGCACTAGTTGTAGCTAAATGGGAAGGTAAATATAACCCACCTACTAAAGTTGAAGCTGTTCAACAAGCATCGTAAATTTGTGATATTAGTAAGCACATTCCATCAAATAGGAATGTGCTTATTTTAGTTTTGGGACAAGGGACCTGTGTCCCTAAAAGGCAAATACGTGGTTGCCTATTGTGGTTGATACGGTACGACTTCTTAGATAGGAGCTCGATGTCTTATCAGGGTTGTAAAAGAATAATGCGCCATTTGTTGGATCTTCACCACTTAGTGCACGTTTTGCAGCTTCTCTATGTTGGTCGTTAGGAGTTGCTGTAAGTAACGCACCGTTTTCTGCTGGTGTAAATTGATAGTAACCGTAGCTTTTTTCAAACAAGACATCTTTAATAGTATTAGGGAATAAGGGACTATTTACACGATTCACAATTACAGCACCAACGGCAATCTGCCCTTCTAAAGATTCACCTCTCGCTTCACTGTGTATCATTTTCGCAAGCCATTCGACTTCTTCCTTGTTAACTACTTTTTGTTGTTCAGCGGCGAATGTTATTTCGCTTTGAACCGGTGCAGGTGCACTTGTAACACCAGAAGGAATCGTCAACGTTTGTCCAATCTGCAAGCTATCTGAAGAAAGATTATTCGCCTTTTTGATTCCATCCACAGTAGTGCCGTTCCTTGTTGCAATACTATACAACGTATCACCGGAAACAACCTGATGTGTAGTAGTATTGGTTTGAGTAGAAGCGGCCGCACCGTTAGAAGGAATCGTCAACGTTTGTCCGATCTGCAAAATATCCGAAGACAGATTATTTGCCTTTTTGATCCCATCCACAGTTGTGCCGTTCCTTGTTGCAATGCTATATAACGTATCACCGGAAACAACCTGATGTGTAGTTGTATTGGTTTGAGCAGGAGCGGCCGCACCGTCAGAAGGAATCGTTAACGTTTGTCCGATTTGTAAAATATCCGAAGAAAGATTATTCGCGCTTTTTATGCCATCTACGGTTGTACCGTTACGTGTGGCAATACTATATAAAGTATCACCGGAAACAACCTGATAAGTAGTTATATTGGGTTGAGCCGGAATGGCAGTAATGCCAACAGGAATTGTCAATGTTTGTCCAATCTGAAGAGAATCCGAAGAGAGATTATTTGCGTTCTTAATTGCATCAACGGTTGTTCCATTAGTTTGAGCAATACTATATAGTGTATCACCAGCTACTACAGTATGGGATAAAGACTTCGTTTGTGTCTTCTTTCCAGATGCTTCAGCTGCAGAGGCTTGAGTTGCAGGCAATGTACCAAGACCTAAGGCAGATAATAGCACTCCACCTGCCATAATCTTAACGGTTTTAACCTTCAATGTAGGAAATATCCTTTTTACAAAATTAACAGCTTTTCTTTCCATATCAGACTCTTCCACTGGGGATGAGACTCCTAACTCAGTAGAGTACTCGGTTAAGTTTTCATCAAGGTATAAGATCACTTCAATTCCGTCTTCTGTTTCGTTTAGTTTATATCGTGAAAAACCTTCCACCTATTTCACCATCCATTGTCTTTTTCTATCCATTACTATCCCCAAGTTCTTTATTTTTACAAATTCATATAGTGTATTTGGTGAGGAGGTAAAAGTTGTGAGACGTTATAAGAACGGAATAGAATGCATTAGAATGTCGAAATGTGCTATTTTAATACATAATGATTCTTAGATAGTTTATATTCAAGGGGGCAGCATGAAGAAGATACGAATGATTTATAGTTTATTAATTATCTCTTTTATTACAGCTTTAGGTTTTTCCATTTACTTTTATGAACATGTGCAAACGATTAATCAAGAAATGGAAGAGGTTTATTCCCCAGAAGCACCTTTACCAAAGTATCATTTTGTCTTAATAGTGGAGGAGATGGAACATGAGTATTGGCAATTAATTGGTGAAGGAGCAAAGAATGCCGGACAAAAGTATGGTGCAGCAGTGGAGTATATTGGGCCTGAAAGATCAAATACAGAAGAGCAATTGAAACTCTTTGACAAAGCAATTAAATCAAAAGTAGATGGTATTATCGTCCAAGGCCTTAACGAACATTTTACCGACATGATAAACAAAGCGGAGCGTCAAAACATTCCAGTTGTAACGATTGATACGGACTCTCCCGAAAGTATGCGGCATGCTTACATTGGATCAGATAATTACATGGCTGGCCAATTAGCAGGGAAAGCGTTGGTTGAAGATACTAATGGCGTAGCGAATGTCGGTATCATCACAGGTAGTTTGGACAATCCGCATCACCTAGAACGTGTAGAGGGATTTAAAGATGTTGTGGAGCAAGTAGAAGGCATAGAAATTGTAGCGGTTGAAGAGTCAAAGATTACAAGGGTGGAGGTAGAAGAAAAGGCGTACAACATATTAACGGAACATGAAAATATTACTGCCTTTTTTGGAACGAGTTCCTACAATGGGATTGGAATTGTGTCTGCAGCTAATTCTTTACAAAAGCAAAATGATATGTATGTCATTACTTTTGATACAATCGATGAAAATATGGAATTATTAAAGAATGGAGAAATTGAAGCAATTGTGGAACAGCATCCTTTTGAAATGGGATATTTAAGTGTAGAACGAATGGTAGACATTATGAATGGCAAACAGTTTAAAGAAATTACTCATACCAATTCATCCATTATTAATAAATCTACTTTAGATCTTGAAAAAGAAACAATGGTGGTTCCTTATGATAAAAATTAGAACAAAATTACTGATTTATTTTACAACCATCTTACTTTTAATTGTAATTTTGTTTGTTGTTCGTGAGCAGAGTAATCAAAGCATTCTGGAACTTCATAATGAGAATGATGAGTATTTGTTTCTATTAAACGAAATTGCGAAAAAGACAAATCAAACATTTGAGAAGGTACAAATATACGTGTACGAACCGCTACCTGAGAACCTAATTGATTATCAAGAAAGTAAGGAGCAACTTGTAGAACTGCAACATAAGTTTAAGGATATGGAAAAGGAAAGTATAACGAAAAATAATTATATGAATATCATGACCAGTTTTCTTGAACAAACAGATAAGACAGTAGTTGCAGTAGAAAAAAAAGACATTGAGGCCTACTCACTGTTTATTAGCGAGGCGAATAATACATCTGCCTATATTCATGAAGAAACACTTAGTTTGATAAACAATGAGCTTAGCAATTACCAAGCAATAGCTAAGTTATTAGATAAAAAGATTACTTATATGAAAAAGATGGCGATATCGATTCTAATTGTGATTATCCTTTTAAGTATCTTATTTGCATTATGGTTTTCCAATGGGATAACTAGCACCATTGAAAGACTTACTCTAGCGGCTAAAGAAATATCTGCTAGACGCTATATGGGAGAGGATGTTGTCGTTTCGACAAAGGACGAACTTTGGTTTTTAACAAAGACGTTTAATGAAATGAAGAGGAATATTCTTGAATCAATGAGTGAGATAGAAGAAAAGGCTAAAATGGGACAATTACTGAAGGAAATGGAATTAAAAAGCTTACAAAACCAAATTAACCCCCATTTTCTTTTTAATACATTAAACACCATTTCTAAAACATCTCTCATTGAGGGTGCGGAGAGAACAAGTGATTTAATTTCTTCAATCTCGACGTTACTCCGATATAATATAAGTAGTCTTGATCGTAAAACAATATTGAAAGATGAAGTTAAAATTGTAAAAGAGTATTTTTTTATTCAAAAGACGCGGTTTGGAGATCGAGTTGAGTTTATCGAAAACATCGATCCAAATTGCCTTGCAATTCCAATACCTTGTCTTACGCTTCAACCAATTGTTGAAAACGCATTTATTCATGGAATTGAGGATATGGCGGAGGGAGCCAAGATTGAATTACATATTTATAAAGAAGGTAATATGGTATGCATAGAAGTTAAGGACAATGGGATAGGGATGGATGAAGAGACACTACAAAGCTTGATGGATCCAAATGACAGCAACGAAGTAACTATGATAAAAGAAGGTACTGGTCATTCAACTGGAATTGGCATGAGAAATGTAATCAACCGTCTTGCGTTGTTTCAAAAAGAGAGTAAAGTTGAGGTTGTTTCAAGTATAGGAGAAGGGACTACAGTACGGATTAAATTAGTCAAAACGTAAAGAAGAATAAGTGAGGATTTTTTTATGATTAAGGTCATGTTAGTGGATGATGAACAGATTGAAAGAGATGGTTTAAAAATAATACTTAGTAAAAAGCGGTCCAATTTCGAAATTATTGCTGAGGCCAAAAATGGAAAACAAGCAGTTGATTTAGCTATCTTACATAAACCAGATTTAGTCTTCATGGATATAAAGATGCCTGAGTTTGATGGCTTAGAAGCTATTAGGAGAATCGTTTCTGTTCTTCCGCAAACAAAATTTATTATGGTCTCAGCTTTTGATACATTTGATTATGCTCGAGAAGCAATGAAATTTGGAATTAAAGAGTATTTATTAAAGCCTAGTAAAATGTCTGAAGTTATCGAGGCTTTTGATCGGATGGTTAAAGAAATCGAAAGTGAAAAGCAAAAAGAAAATGAAACAAAACAAATAAATCGACGACTTGAAAGAGCAAGTTCCTTTATTGAAATAGAATTTATTGTTTCCTTCATTATGGATCACGTTCATGAGTTTAATGAGGAAGATTGGGAAGAATGGCTAGATCTTGAGCATAAACAAGGTTTTGTTGCTGTTTTTACATTTGAAACAGATCGACTGCATGCGAGTCGAGAAGAAAAAAGCCGCTGGTATCGTGTGTTGAAAGAAACAATTCATGACCAGTATTCCCATTGCCTTGTCGGTCCTTTGACAGGGTTTCAAGTACCTGTTTTGAGGCTATTAACGGACGAGGAATATGAAAATCAAAAAATAAGAGAAGAGTTTGCTCGATCGGTTATACATCAAGTTCAACATTCGCTTAAAGAATGCCACTTATATGTAGGGATTGGGAGTATTATTTCTGATGTTAATCAGTTTTCTATTTCTTATAAGGAAGCAATCGATGCTTTAGAGCTAGCATATACACAACATAGTTCAGCCTATATGGTATTTAATGAGCGGATTAAACAAAGGCGCAAAGAATTAGTTCCTTTTGAAATTGAGAAGGAACTAGTTGATGCTGTGAAAAAAGGTGATAGCCAAAAGGGTTTACACATGTTTGAACTGTATTTTCAGTCTATTGAACAGACCTCAGACTATCAGGTTAGAACGATCCATAAGGCGATGGAAAACTTCTTTATTGTATTATCGCGTGCCTTAAAAGAGCTAGGATTTAAAGAAGATATTGTGACAGGGTTAGGTCAATTCGGTACAGCAATGCAGATTAAGGAAGCAGCCAAATCACACCTCCTCATGATAATAGAAAGTTTAGCAGAATATCGTTCGAATGGTGTACAAACACTACTACTAAAAGCAAAAGAATACTTAGATAAAAATTATGTTAAATCAATTTCTCTCGAATCAATTGCTGTAGAAATTGGCATTAGTTCTTATTATTTAAGTAAGTTATTCAAAGAGCGGTTTCATCTTACGATTATAGAGTATTTGACAGCTACACGATTAGAAAAGGCAAAAGAGCTATTATTAACACGTATGTCGTTAAAAGAAATTGCACTAAGTATAGGTTATAAAGATCCAAATTATTTTAGTAGAGTATTCAAAAAGGAAATTGGAATGAGCCCAAGTGAGTATCGAACGAAATATCAACCGTAAAACAACGATTAAAGTCGTTGTTTTTTCTTGTTTTAGGCAGGAATTTCGAGGGACAGGTTAAATGATTGATAGGTCCAACAAAATTAACCAAAAAACAAGATAGTCTAGAAGTTAACAAGATAGTGAAGATGAAAGCGAAAACATTAATGCGCTTACATGATATTTTATATACATAGAAATCAAATGCTACCTACTTCAAGGTTTATGTAAACGAAATCATACTTAGAATTAATTCTTCTTTAGGAGGACAGGTGATTTGTTTTGAGGTAGGTTCCTTTTAAAGAAAGTGTAAGGGTTATCAAAATAGTAATCCTTTCAAGGAAGGGTAGTGTCAAAAGTTCTATGAAAA
>NZ_NSEA01000036.1 GCF_002734285.1 Fredinandcohnia onubensis
TCAGAAGAGGTGAGTCGGAATGTAGTCCTGATTGCGACAAAACTTTGGAAATTAAGTAATTGCTACCACAATTTGACTTATATATATTACAATAGAATGTAAGGGATTACACAGAGCAAAAGGGATAGGACTCCTTGTCTCTTTCGCTCAATTAAGGGCTATAAGGAGATGTAGAAATGGAGAAAGTGAATAAAATTCCAGGTGCACTCATGGATTGGATTATTAAAACGTTAAACAGTGGCGTTAACCCTGAAGCGATTGTGGATGCAATGATTCGAAAAGGCTATGATCCTAAATTATCATATACCACTCTGTTTCGAATCGTTGGAAATAAACCGATAAACACACCAGGTGTGCATGCTCCATATGAATATGAACAGCCCGAAATCGCGAAAAAGGGAAGTGTTTTACATACAAGTGACCGTGAAATTAAGGTCCTCTCAAAAGTAGAAAAGCCATTTATTTTACATTTGGATAACTTCCTAAGTTATGAGGAGTGTGACCAGTTGATTGAAATGTCACGAAGTCGCCTTAAGCCTTCAACTGTCATTGATCCAAAGACTGGTGAAGAAAAAGCAGCTACTGGTCGAACCAGTAAAGGTATGTCTTTTTATCTGCGAGAAAATGAGTTTATTAAGAAAGTAGAAAATAGAATTGCGGAATTAACGGAGTTTCCGATTGAAAATGGAGAAGGGCTCCAGGTATTGAATTATGGAATTGGTGAGGAATACAAAAGCCATTTTGACTATTTTCCGTCGAGTAAGGTAGACCCCGATAAAGGTGGTCAGCGGGTGGGGACGTTCCTCATCTATTTAAATGATGTATCTGCAGGGGGAGAGACTGTTTTTCCTAAAGCAGGCGTTTCGATTGTTCCGAAGAAAGGGTCTGCTGTCTATTTTCAGTACGGAAATAGTAAGGGTGAGGTAGACCGGATGTCCCTTCATTCGAGTATTCCTGTGTCTGAAGGTGAAAAATGGGTTGCAACCAAATGGATTCGCCAGGAGAATATATATAGGCACTAAACGAAATGCATTCAATTAGAATTGTCATTGTAATCATGATATAGTTAAACTAATAAATTAAAGTAAGCTAAAATTATAGATTTTGAAAATACGAAAATGAAGTGTGTCAGTGCATAGAAAGGTGTGTGAACTATGGATAAAGTACAAACTTTTAAAGACGTCATGGGGAATTATCCGACAGGTGTAACGGTTGTAACGACGACTGATGAAAATGGGGTACCACTTGGTCTCACAGTAAACTCATTTGCCTCTGTTTCATTAGATCCAACATTGATTTTATGGTCAATTGATAAGCGAGTGTCCACTTACGATATTTTTACAAATGCGGATAAATTTGCGGTTCATGTATTAGCTGGGGACCAAGGGGATATTTGTGCCCTTTTTGCAAGCAAGGGGACAGATCGATTTGGTAATTGTGAATGGGAAATGTCCGATAACAATCTTCCAATCCTTAAGGGCACTGCGGGAGTATTACATTGTAAAACTCATAAGACGATTGAAGCGGGTGACCATACAATCCTAATCGGTGAAGTGGTAGAGATTGAAAATTATAGTAAAGCACCACTTCTTTATCACAACCGTAAATTCGGCAATATTCCTGGTGAATTTTATAAATAATCATTTGGGTACCTTTCCTTATTTGGAAAGGTATCTTTAAGTTAAAATAACTCTTAAATGAAGCGAGTGGCTTTATGTGAAACTCATGTCAACATTTATGGATAGTTTGCGATTACCGAATAAGGCAGCAATGAAGCGACTGAATAGGTTGGAAATGAGAAATACAATCCTTTTCCTCCTGCTATTATTGTTTATAGTCGCACTTCCAATTGAAATCAACTTACTTTTGGATGACTCCTATAAGGACAGCGGTATTCCTCAAAATATTTATATCATTCAAGTCCTCCTTTTTTACCCATTTTTAATGCTATTTTTAGGAATGGCAGGTATTTCTGCTTTAGCGGGAGCGGGTTTAGGAGTCAGTAAGGTTACACATCGCCATTTGAAATTTCAATTTCTGTGGAAGATGTGTGCGTTTGCGTTAACAAAACCAATAATTATTTTTGCGGTTGCCAATATCCTGATTGGTACCCATTGGATTGTGAATACCATTATATTTATTTTGTTATTTTATACGATTCTACGGATGATTTTTCATTATCCGAGTCGAGTGAGAAAACATACGTAAAAAGAACCGGTGAGCCGGTTTTTTTTATTGCAGGAAAATATTTGAAACTTTTTGTGTGAAATATCGTACATACATAATGGATTAGATTAAGAGATTTGGTTTCAATTTGTTTGCCGGTCTCCTAGGGAATTGATAAAGGAGGAGGAAGATCATTATGGATGCTTTTTTGAAAGTAGATCATTTAAAGAAGTCTTTTAAAAATGTAGAGGTGCTAAAGGGTATTTCCTTTGAAGTCTATAAAGGAGAAATTATGGCGATTCTTGGTCCAAACGGTGCTGGGAAATCAACCACGATCAGGAATATCATGGGGATTATGTATCCGGATGAAGGCTCTATTACTTTCCAAGGACATATGGAAATACCTCGAAATAAAATCGGATATTTACCAGAGGAACGTGGACTTTATAAAAACGTCAAGGTAATGGACATTCTTCTATATTTGGCTGAATTAAAGGATTATCCCGTAAAGAAGGCCGAGGAACGTGCTCTTACCTACTTGAAAAAATTCGGGCTAGAAGGGAAAGAAAATTCATCTGTTGAGGAACTATCCAAAGGTATGGGACAAAAAGTACAATTTATTGCATCCATCTTACACGAACCTGAGTTTCTCATTCTGGACGAACCATTTTCAGGACTCGATCCAGTAAGCCAAGAATTATTTAAAGAAGAAATTAGGAATCTGGCTAAAGGCGGCACTGCAATTCTATTATCCTCTCATCAAATGAACCTAGTTGAGGAAATGTGTGATCGGTTATTTCTGATCCATCGTGGACAAAAGGTTATCTATGGATCGATGGATAATGTAAAGAAAGAATATGCCAATTTTAAATGTACCATTCGCGGTAAAAACAATTTGGAAGTTCTGCAAGGCCTTCCTGAGGTTCAACGGGTAGAACAACAGGAGGAAACATCAATCTTGTACCTGACAAAGGATGTTAAAGTTGCAAGTTGGTTAAAGCATTTACCGGATCAACTGGAAATCAATGAGTTATCCATCGACCGAATCTCCCTACATGAGATATTTATTGATATTGCAACGGATAAGAACATGCTGCGAGAGGAGGTTGTTATAGATGCGTAATGCCATGAAAGTAGCCAAATGGGAAGTAAGAAGAAATATGAAAAATAAGTCCTTTTTGATTGGCTTATTCCTAACACCCGTTTTATTCTTAGCTTTTATGTTCTTAGGAAGTATTTTTGGAGAATCAGAGCCCGAGGAAGAAATTTCAACACGTGTTTTAATTAGTGATGAGCTTGGAGTTACTGAAGTCATTGAAGAAACAGTCGCTGCACATGAACTGAATTGGGAGCTCGAAACAACGGAAAAAGGCTTTGAAGAAATCTTAGAAGAACTGAAAGAGGCGGAAAATACAGCGTTTATCATGTTCGAGCAGACAGGTTTTGATAATGGTGTGATTCCAGTTCATACAAGTGAAGAAATAAATCCATATTTTATGAATCAGGTTCAAGTATTAGAAGTTCCATTAAAAACCATACAAATGAAAAAACTTGGGCTCTCAGAGGAACAATTAGCTGCATTCTCTAAACAGCTAACGTTTGAGGAAACATTCGTTGATGAGAAAGAGGAAGCTGTTGAAGAGGAGTCCGACTTGGTGGGAAAGGATCCTCTTGAACGAATTATACCAGGCGCTTTTGCAGGAATTATTCTACTTTCGATTATTTTCTCAGGAATGTACATTTTTCAAAGTGCATCTCAAGAGAAGAAAGATAAGGTTGCGGAAATTGTATTATCGTCCCTTACTGCAGCTGAGTTGATGCAAGGAAAGATTATCGGGTATTTCATATTAGGTATGATTCAAGCAGTTGTATTTCTTGGCTTTGGAATACCGATTGCACTTTGGAAGCTGGATATTCCTATTTTAGACTACTTAATGGGTCCAGAAATTTTATTATTTGTTTTAATAGCAATTTTAGGGTATCTCTTATTTGCGGCACTGTTTGTAGGTGTCGGTGCAACGATGGCTGATATGTCATCAGCGGGTAATTTTCAAGGTATGGTTATGATGCTACCATTTTTGCCTTTTGTATTTATTGGACCAGTAATTGGAGATCCAAGCGGTCTAATTGCACAAATCGGAACCTACATCCCGTTTACAGCTCCGGGAGTGTTATTATTGCGTCTCACGTTTTTAGAAGAATGGCCATGGATTGAAATTGTTATATCTTTAGTCATTTTAATTGTGAGTATATGGCTATTTATGAAACTTGCAGGAAAAATATTCAAAACAGGTATACTTATGTATGGTAAAAATGCAACTCCAAAGGAAATTTGGAAGTGGATTCGTTCCTAAGTAAAATACCACAAAGTGGGGTGTGAAAATGGGTCTTTTATTTTTGGCCATAGGAATCGCGGCTGCAGGTTATTTCATCGGCGATGGCTTAAAAAATTTTAAAAATCCTGAAGCGAAGGGTGTAATGGAAAAGCTTGAGGAAGATGATTTATACGAACTGATTAAAGAAAAGGATATCGCTTATCATATTGGGGTCTCAAAGGAAGATGCAAAGCAATTGATAAAGGAACATCCTGATATTCCTCATATCGTATTAAACGGAACGGTGTATTACCCAAAGAGTAAATTAAAGCAATGGTTATCAAACTTAGGTGAATAGCGGAAAGGTCCTTCGATAAATAAATTACCAATCCTGTGAAACACTATCACTAGGTGAATGTGTAAGGAGGATCTTAATGGAAAAGGACATGCAATACGGAAGTGATTATAAATTTATCCCGGCAACCTCTATAGGGAGTGGAGTCGGAATACAGGTAGTACCGGATATTTATTCGCATACCATCCAAATCGTGAACTTTATATTGGTTGGCGAGCCAGGTACATCGGATTATGTGATTGTGGACGCGGGAATGCCAGGTTCTGCGGAGGAAATGATTGCCGTATGTGAGGAACGCTTTGGCAAGGATAGTCGACCGAAGGCGATTCTTTTAACACATGGCCATTTTGATCATGTAGGTGCAATCATTGAATTAGTCGAGCACTGGAATGTACCTGTTTACGCTCATGAATTGGAAACGCCATTTTTAACAGGGCAAGAAAGCTATCCTGAACCAGACTCGTCGGTTGAAGGGGGGATGGTGGCGAAAATGTCACCGTTATTTCCGAACGAGCCAATCCAATTGGGAAGTCATGTGGAAAAGCTGCCATCGGACGGAACTGTTCCTCATTTGCCGGAATTTCGTTGGATTCATACGCCAGGGCATGCGCCAGGGCATGTATCATTTTTCCGGGAAAAGGATCGCGCACTTATCGTGGGTGATGCATTTGTGACAGTGAAGCAAGAGTCCTTGTATAAGGTGTTCACGCAAGAACTGGAAATCAGCGGTCCGCCAAGATATTTAACAACGGATTGGCAGGCAGCAAAGAGATCCGTTGAAACATTAGCTAAGTTAAAACCAACTGTTGCCATTACCGGACATGGTTTGCCGATGACCGGTGAACTGTTAGAAGAATCCCTAACAAGATTAGTTAGAGATTTTGACCAAATTGCAATTCCAGACTATGGCCGATATGTAGATGAAAATATTCATTAGAAAGGAAACCTGGCTGTCTTAAAAAGCCAGGTTTCTTACACTTAAATGGGACACGGGGACAGGTCCACTGTCCCAACCCTAAGTAAAAAATGGTGGGACAAGGAACCTGTCCCTCTGTCCCGGAGTAAGTTAAATGTTTCATAAAGAATCTTTTATATAGTATATTTTAAAGTAGAATGATTTGGTGAGAGAGGGGAATATGGTGAATATCTCTTCGTTGTTATTAGGGTTGGTTATGGTCTTAAACATTGTTTTCGCCGTAGTTGTTATCTTTCGTGAAAGAAGAGATGCCAGTTCGACTTGGGCATGGTTATTAGTACTTTTCTTTATACCAGTAGCCGGCTTCATTTTGTATTTGCTATTAGGTCGAAATTTAACACGCGATCATCTCTTTTCATGGGATGATTTAAAGAAGAGTGGGATTGAAGAAGTTCTAGAAAAACAAAAAGAACTGATTCGTACACAAAAATTCCTCTTTAATAATCATGTTACAAAAGATAATCAAGATCTCATTTATATGAACCTTAAAAATGACCAGGCATTGTTCACAAAAAACAATGCCGTGGAAGTTTTTACGGATGGACAACAAAAATTCAGACGCCTATTTCAGGATATTGAGGAAGCAAAGGAATCGATTCATTTGCAATATTATATTATTAAGAATGATAATCTTGGTCGAAAACTAATGGCGCATTTAACTAAGAAGGTTAAAGAAGGTGTTATGGTCCGCGTTCTTTATGATGAGCTAGGTTCTAGAACATTGACGAAACGTTTTTTTAAAGAGTTTCGTGAAGCAGGAGGTCTAGTTGAGGTCTTTTTCCCTTCGAAACTACGGTTTATCAATTTGCGGATGAACTTTCGAAACCATCGGAAATTGGTCATTATTGACGGGAAGGTTGGTTACGTAGGCGGATTCAACGTCGGTGACGAGTATTTGGGTTTGAACACTAGGTTCGGATATTGGCGAGATACACATTTACGCATAAGGGGAAATGCTGTTGACACCATGCAGGCTCGCTTCATTTTAGACTGGAATCAAGCATCCCGTGATTATGATATTATGTATGATCCTGAACTATTTCCAATCGAAAATGTCCGGTTAGGCAATGTCGGGATTCAAATTGTTACAAGTGGGCCGGATTCGGAGTTTGAGCAGATTAAGAATGCCTATATTAAAATGATCTATTCAGCGAAAAAATCGATATATATGCAGACGCCTTATTTTATTCCAGATAAAAGCTTACTCGATGCACTAAGAGTGGCGTGCCTTTCAGGGGTTGAAGTGAATATCATGATTCCTGATAAACCAGACCACCCTTTCGTTTATTGGGCGACCATCTCGCATATCGGAGAGCTGCTACCAGTTGGAGCAAATGTATATATTTACAGCAATGGCTTTATTCATTCAAAAACACTTGTTGTTGACGAAGAAATTTCTTCAGTTGGTACAGCGAATATCGACGTAAGAAGTTTTAGGCTAAATTTTGAGGTAAATGCGTTTTTATATGATGAAAATATTTCTAAAGAATTAACAGCTATTTTCAAAGAAGACATAAAGCTTTCTAAATTACTGACATTTGATGAGTATGGAAAAAGAGGCGTTAATATAAAGTTCAAAGAATCCATCTCAAGACTTTTGTCCCCAATCCTATAGTTTACAAAACGATGGTGTGGCTTATCTTGAAAAAAGTGTAAGCTGCATCGGTTTTTTATATTTGAAATTGTCTAAAATTAAGGTAGGATTTATTTTGGGGGGAGTTTCTTTGAGTTTAATGGATATGAATACAGAAGTGTTTTACAAAATTAATGGGTTAAGCGAAGAGTTATCATTTTTAAATCAGCCAATGATTTATATAGCGAGTTACACCTTGTATTTCCTTATTCTAGCAGTGATTTATTACCTAATTAGAGGCTCACAAAACCGTATCATGTCGGTCAGTGCTTTGATTTCGGTAGGGGTAGCGGTACTACTAGGGAGAGTGGCTGGAATGTTTCATTCCAATAATCAGCCTTTCGCTGAACTGCCAAATGTCCATCAATTGATTGAAAAAGCAGTTAATAATTCATTTCCAAGTGACCATACGATGATCTTTTTTGCGGTTAGTTTTACTTTTTTCTTGTTTAAGAAACAGGGTAGATATCTTTGGATGGCACTTGCATGCTTAGTAGGTTTTTCACGAATTTGGGTGGGGGTACATTATCCAGGCGATATTATCGTAGCTGCCATTCTAGCCATGCTTTCGGCGTATCTCTTATTCGTGACAGTATCAAAGATCAAATTACGAAATCGAAAAGAGCAGCTTGAGTTTTCAATCACAAACGAAAAAGATTTCTGAAAAATGAGTAATATCCGTTGTTTTTACAGATGTTTTCGATAGAGTAAATGCGGATATTTTACAAGCATTAGGGGAAATATAGAAAGTAAATTTTTTCGTCTAAGAGAACGGCGATGTAAGAGGGGACCACGTCCTTATCGTATTTTGATAATGACGTGGTTTTTTGTTTTTTGAAAACATGCCCTCCTAGGATAGAACAATAAAATATGGAGGAATAGGTATGAATAATCATTTAGTATTGCAGACCGATTTTGGAACGAGTGATGGGGCTGTAAGCGCAATGTATGGTGTTGCACTATCGGTTCATCCAGAGCTTCCGATATTTGACCTAACCCATGACATCTCGCCGTTTAATATTTGGGAAGGCTCTTACCGGCTTTTTCAGACTATAAAGTATTGGCCGGAGGGGACTGTATTTGTTTCTGTCGTGGATCCAGGCGTTGGTTCTGATCGTTTAAGCATCGTGGTGCAGACAGAGACGAACCAATATATTGTGACGCCTGATAACGGAACGATTACTCATATCAAGCGGGTGTTTGGAATTAAGGAAGCGAGAATGATTGATGAAAGTAAAAACCGTTTACCTTTTTCAGGTGAATCATACACCTTTCATGGAAGAGATGTTTATGCCTATACAGGGGCTAGGCTTGCTTCTAGAGTTATCACTTATGAAGAGGTCGGGCCAACAGTTCCGGTAGAGTCCTTAGTGGAATTGCCTGTTTTGGAAGTGAAAGTTGATAATGACGCAATTATTGGGAATATTGATATCCTAGATGTCCGCTTCGGTAACCTTTGGACAAATATTGACAGAACCCTTTTTAATCAACTTGGTAATAGGTATGGTGATACCTTCGAAGTTATCATTAATCGTGAAGGAAGTAATGTATATAAAAGTACGATGAAATATGGGCGTTCCTTCGCTGACAGTGAACTTGGGGATCCACTACTCTATATAAATTCTTTAGACAAAATCGGAGTGGCTCTTAATCAGGAGTCCTTTGCTGAAAAATTTTCAATTGGTACTGGTGCAGAATGGATAATTAAAATCCGGAAAACAAACTAAAACACCGTTCAGATAATGAACGGTGTTTTTTTACGTATTATGTTAAAGGCTTATTTTGCTTTAATAGGTTTGAAGCGGGAAGCGTGATGATTTTTCCTCCGATTTGTACATGGATGGAATCATTAAATATTGCTTTTACTATCCCTTTTAGCTGGACAGTCGAATTAACCGCGATCTCTTTTTTGGATTCATTATTGGTGGTCATGGCAATTCCCCTCTCAGGTTTTTATATTTAGAGGCTTTAAAATAAAAACATTATATCCCATAATTATGAAAACTATACGTGTAAAATTAATATTTTATCTTATTTTACCTTGAAAATTTTGTCTTGTGCAAGTTTGACGAATTGGTTATTCTTTCTTTTTTGGCGACCCTCGGTAAACTGCTTCTCGAAGCTCTACTGCATACTTATCAAAGTACGGCACCCCCATTTCGGTAGCAATACGTAATTCTTTTTCAATGTCATATGGAACACGAACAATTTCGATTGAAAAAGGTGCGACTTCCCTTGATTGATAGTTCCCGTGTAGTATTGCAAAGGTTGCATGTACCGTATCAAGCGGGTTACCAACACTTCCTACATTTAAAAGGGTTTGCTCTGTATTCATTGGTTCTATCAAGGCTGCATGAATATCTCCGAAACCAATAATGTCTGGCGTCTTTTCCTCTAATGGAGTAATCCATTCAGAGTGATCAAACATTGCCCTTTTCTCCTCGTCGGAATGAATCATGGGGACAACACGGTGGTGGACGCTTTTAGCAGAGGCATGGTACAATCGGATGTATTTCCCGCTCATATAAAAATCATAATGGAAGGGAAGGGTTCCTAAGTATGAAAGGCGTTCTTTACCAAGTTGATTTCGGTGCCATGTGATTCCGTCATCAGGATGTTCATTTTGAATAAAGTCATCCCAATTCCCTAAAAGCACGACCTCACACACTTCTTGAATCCGGTCAACCGCGGCGGCTGAATTTGGCCCTTTTCCTACAAGGTCTCCAAGACAAATGATGGTCTTGATTTCACGAACTTTTATATGTTCCAAGACAGCTTCAAGTGCTGTCATATTTCCGTGTATATCGGAAATGAGCGCAATGCTCATGCTAAAGCCCCCTTGGTTTTAGTTATAGTAATCTAATAATAAAATAGATTGAAAATTTTGTCATTATTAAATTAGCTAAAATTGCTAAATATTCTTTCCATCTATGTTTCGTGTGTTTAGAATGAAGAAAAGGGGGAGAGCGCTGTTATGGTTCAAAGGGTGATTTTATTTAGTATTATATGTTCGACTTTTTTGTTAGCTTCTTGTTCATCTAAAGAAATGAAGGAAGTTGGGGGAGTTGCATACGGGAATCACAATATTGAACAGAAAGAAGAAACGATTCCAAACGCAAGATTTTCTGTTGATCGATCCTGGAAAAATGAATACTTTCTTGAAATAAAAGGGGAATCTCCTTACTTAGAAAAAAAGACCGTAACGTCCATGCAAAAATGGCGGGAGGAGATTATTGAATTCTCAAAAACTCAAGAAAATGTGTATATCAATGGTCCTAATAAAAAACAAGTAGCTTTAACGTTTGATGATGGGCCAGATAGTACGGTGACATCAGCTGTGATTGGGGTTTTGGATCAATATGGGGTTAAAGGGAATTTCTTCTTTTTGGGAAGTGAAGCCGAGAAGCATCCAGAGGTAGTGAAAGAAGCCTATGAAAATGGACATCTTGTTTTAAGCCATAGCTACCATCATGTTCAATTAGATCAGTTGTCCGAACCTGAAATTCGTAATGAGATGGAGCGGGCAGGAACTGCGATTGAAGAGATTATTGGTCAAGAGCCCGCATTGCTAAGAACGCCGTACGGCTCAACTAATGAATTAGTGGCAGAGGTAGCAAAAGAAAATAATGTCTCAATCATTCTTTGGTCAATTGATTCACTTGATTGGGCTCAACGAAGTACGGATGTCATTTCCTCCAATGTACTTTCTAATATTCGTAACGGTGACATCATACTCATGCACACAGACGCCGATGAGTACGATACATATGAGGTCTTGCCAAGTATCATTGAAGAATTACAAGAGCAGGGCTATGAAATAGTGGACCTCGAAGCATTGCTTGGCCTACCAGCCTATCAATAAAAAAAAGAATCGTAGGCATCATTATAAATGAAACCTACGATTCTTTTTATTTTATTATCTGATGTCTACTTTTCCGCTATTCACTTCAATATTCACATCATAGGTACCTGCACCATGTTTACCTTCAATGCTGCCTTTATTTCTTGTGGAGTCATCAAGGGAAAAATCATTCGTAATATATCCGCTATTTGCTTTACCGTATAATGTAAAATCAGCATCATTAGGTAAGTCAAGGTCAAGTAAGCCAGAGCGAACATCTGCCTCAATGGAATCAGTTAGTTTCGAAATGGTTGCTTTTAATCGTCCAGAGCGCACTTCAGCTTCAAGTTTTCCCTCATACTCATCAATGGTTACATTCCCAGAACGAACATCAATTTCACCACTTTTTGTAGTAAGCTTCTCAATTCTAGAATTTCCCGAAGCTACATTGTGTGTAAAATGTTCAACAGAAAGGTTTTCCAAACGTAAATTTCCAGAATGAACATCGGCTGAGAGTTCATTCATTTTCATAGGTTTCCCATCAAATTCTAAATGGCCAGAGCCGACCCTAAGCGAAAGTTCTTTGTCGAAATCTTCCGGGATATAGACGGTAAGTTTCGTATTGTCAAAGAAAGGGAACCCGCTCCAGTTGAAGAACCCACGTTCATATGTGACTTCTATTGAGTCACCGCTTTTTGAAACATGAACTTCACCTTTCCCTTTTAACTCGGCTTTTACGTCATCACGATTTTCAGGGATAACGGTCGTGCTAATTGATGTTATATCGATTTTGATTTCATCAATTCTTTCCGTAACATTAGCTGAGTCTCCAGAATTCCCAAAAGGAAGCCCCGGGATTCGGTAGAGGTTTGTCATTACGAGATAAACCCCAATAAGAATGAAAAATATAATTAAGATTTTCTTCATTTTTCTAACCTGCCTTTATCATTTATTCTATCCTTATCATAAAAGAGGAATAAAAATTAAGTAACGCACCACCGATATATTTCCAAATAGGACCTGAGGCGTATTAAAAGAAAAAAGCAGATTGCTTTCATACAATCTGCTCTACGTTGGTGATTTACGATTCTATTTTAACCCAGTCCTGCGACCATTTTTGAATTTCATCCATCAAAGGTTTTAAGGCCAGCCCTTTTTCGGTTAACGAATATTCAATGCGTACAGGGGTTTCT
The DNA here is from genome assembly GCF_002734285.1 of Fredinandcohnia onubensis. Lineage (GTDB taxonomy): Bacteria > Bacillota > Bacilli > Bacillales > Bacillaceae_L > Ferdinandcohnia > Ferdinandcohnia onubensis_A. The sequence continues at coordinate 12,480 of NZ_NSEA01000036.1, forward strand.
GGGTACACATGCCTTTTTACAATACCTTGATTCTCCAGATCTTTGAGTCTTTCTGAAAGAACTCTTCCACTAATTCCAATCGATGATTCAATTGTACAGAAACGCTGTGGACCTGAAAGAAGTTGATAAATAACGAGTCCTGTCCAGCGTTGGCCAAGTAAACTCATAGCTTTTTCAAATTTAGGACAAATTACATTTGAATCCATATTTCCTTCACCCCTATACCTCTATTATAGCGCATTGTAAGAAATTATAAACTTACTTGACATAATCTAATTACGAAAATATAATTACTTACATAAAGTAAGTTAATAAACACGAAACTTAGGAGGCATAAAAATATGAAATATCAACGCCCACCATATACATTTGTAGAACTTGTAGAATTAAAGGTAACCGACTTACAGCGTTCTTTAACGTTTTATCAAAATATAATTGGATTCAAGGTATTAGAGCAATCTGAGAGAAAAGCGCTTTTAACTGCAGACGGTAAAACAGCATTGTTATCAATTGAACAGCCTGAAAACATAACGCCTAAGGAGCCACGCCGTACAGGACTTTACCATTTTGCATTGCTTTTACCATCCCGTGCAGAGCTTGGAAAAGTACTTTATCATTTAGTTCAAAATAATATACCAATTGGTGCGTCTGATCACGCAGTAAGCGAAGCCCTCTACTTAGATGATCCAGATGGAAATGGAATTGAAATTTATGCAGACCGTCCCGACACAGAATGGGAATGGTCAAATGGTGAAGTGAAAATGGTGACAGAACCTCTTGACGGGCAAGGTGTGCTTGCTGCTGCTAATGGAGAAAAATGGACTGGACTACCAGAAGGAACGGTCATGGGCCATATTCATATGCATGTATCTGAACTAGCAAGAACAGAGGAATACTATACCAAAGGCCTTGGTTTTGATGTTGTAACTCGTTATGGAGGCATGGCATTATTTATCTCAACAGGCGGATATCATCACCATATTGGTCTCAATACATGGAATGGTGTTGGGGCACCTGCACCATCTGAAAATAGTGCTGGGATTAAGAGGTTTACGCTAGTATTACCAACTGAAAGTGCATTACAAACAACCATTGAAAACCTAAAGAAAATTGGCGCATATGTTCAAGAAGAAGATGGAGTCATGATAACAAAAGACCCTTCTGACAATAAAATAAAACTTGTTGTGGCATAGGTGACAATGGATAAAGTAGCTATCTTCGGGTAGCTGCTTTTTTATTAGTAGGAATAAGTTACACCTAAACAACTACTAGGTTGCTAGTTTTGTAGGAATGAATATGATATAATTGGAAATGTATGGTAGGCCTTTCTGTGTTTAAGGAAGGCCTCTATTTTTATATGCAAAAAAGGAAGGGGAAATAAAATTGAAGGTGGAAATGAAATTTTGCAGAGTATTTGATCCTAGCAAGGAGGATATCTACTATGAGCCATAAGGATTATTTTAACGATCAGCTCCAGTATATCGATCAACATTTGCAGGAATTAAACAATCTCTATTCTTCCTCCACACCACTTAGGGAAAGGAATCGGACTTTCTTTAGTTCATATGTCAGTGAACTTAAAAGCTATGTAGAAAATGGTGCAGTTGAACCCATACCTAAGGTTTTTATTGGAACAAAGGTAACGGTTATGTTTGATGGGGAAGACGATACAGAGGATTATTATATATGTTTACCGAAACAATCTGACCCGGATGCCGGATGTATCTCATTTTTATCGCCGGTTGGAAGACAATTGTTATTGTGTAAAGTAAGCGACAAAGTATTGCTGAGTACACCAGCGGGAGGCCTTCCTGTCAAGATTCAAGATATCGCATTTGCAGGAAACTTAATTTTGCAGTAATAGTGCTGAGAATTTAATTAAGCGCTTACAATCCACTTCTTTTAATGTACGTATAAAAGGAAGTGGATTTTTGCTTGTTAAATCGTGAATAATTCGTTAAAATAGCCTTTATATTGAATAGAAAAGTGATGATAGGAATCAGTAGCAGCTTATCTCCCTGTAGCAGAGAGCCGGTGGTTGGTGAAAACCGGAACAAAGATAAATGTGAATTACCTCCTTGAGCTTTCTTTGTGAACTCACTTTTAGTGAAAATTAGCAAAGAACGGACGAGCCGTTATTCGAATGAAGCGGAAGATATATATCTTCAATCAAGGGTGGTACCACGTGCAACCACGTCCCTTTTTTAGGGGCGTGGTTTTTTGTGTTTTCTACTATAACAAACAGGAGGCAAACCAAATGGAAAACTTTATCGAACAGTTAACAGACGAACAAAAAATAGAACTGGAAAGACAATTTGCTATTTACACAAATGGGGTACAAGAGGTTGTCCCGGCACATGAATTAAAACAAAAAATTGCAAAGTCCATTGTGACCAACCAACCATTAAAAGTGAAGCTCGGGCTTGATCCATCTGCGCCAGATGTTCACTTAGGACACACAGTGGTGTTAAATAAATTAAAACAATTTCAGGAAAATGGTCATGTGGTCCAGCTATTAATTGGAGACTTTACAGGAAAGATTGGGGACCCAACTGGAAAATCGGTTGCCCGAAAGCAGTTGACCGATGAAGAAGTTAAACATAATGCGAAAACATACTTTGAGCAATTTGGAAAAGTATTAGACACGGAGAAGGTTGAGCTTCATTATAATTCCAAATGGCTATCTACATTAAATTTTGAGGATATTATCAACTTAGCGGCTAGTATCACGGTTGCTCGTTTGCTTGAAAGAAATGATTTCTCTGAGCGTTTAGAGACTGGAAAGCCGATTTCTCTTCATGAATTTTTCTACCCACTTATGCAGGGCTATGACTCAGTTGAGCTTGAGAGTGACATAGAACTAGGTGGAAATGACCAGCATTTCAATGTGTTAATGGGAAGACATTTACAAGAGCATTTTGGTAAAGAGAAGCAGGTCGTGATCCTTCTTCCACTATTGGAAGGACTTGATGGCGTTGAAAAAATGTCTAAGTCAAAAGGAAATTACATTGGTGTGGATGAGGCACCTAATGATATGTATGGCAAAACAATGTCTATTCAGGATGAAATGATGGCCAAATACTTTGATTTAGTGACAGACCTTTCTTTAGAAGAAAAGAATGAAATCAAGGTTAAAATCGAAAACGGCACGTTACACCCACGTGATGCAAAAATGCTTCTTGGAAGAACAATCGTGAGAATGTATCATGGTGAGGAGGCTGCTCAGCAGGCGGAAGAACATTTTAAAACAGTCTTCCAAAAGGGTGTCATACCAGAAGACATTCCAGAAGTAACTTGGTCAGGAGAAAACAACATCTCAATTATTGATTTACTTGTTCAATTGGACTTACAAAAGTCCAAGGGAGAAGCCCGGAAAATGATCCAAAATGGTGGCGTCAAACTAAATGGCGAAAAAGTTGAAGATATTCATATAGAGCTTGAAGTAACAAACGACATGATCGTTCAAGTTGGAAAACGTAAGTTTGTAAAAATTAAAAAGTAATAAACACGGGGCGACAATCCATTGTCAGCCCCGTTTTTTTCAAGAGCGCCAAGTTAAGTCAGGGCGCTTCTCTTTTTATTTTCCAATAAACATTTGTGTCCAGTAGTTGCCGCTTGCTTGGTGGCCCACTCCAATATGAGTGAAGTTTGGACTCAAGATATTTTTACGATGTCCTTCACTGTTCATCCATGAATTTACTACAGCTTCAGGAGATGCTTGACCTTTTGCAATGTTCTCACCAGCTGTCTTGTAGGATACACCGAAATCCCTCATCATATCAAATGGAGATCCATAAGTTGGGCTAGTATGGGAGAAATAATTCTTTTGCTGCATGTCATTCGATTTTGTCTTTGCTACTTTGCTCAATGCTGTATCTGCCTTTAGGGCAGGTAAGCCATTTTTCTTACGTTGTGCATTCGTAAGGTCAATGACCTGTTTTTCAAAATTACTAATTCCAGCGGCAGGAGCTGGGGCAGGTTCAGGTTGTTGTGTAGCGGGCTCACGATTTTGTTCAACTGGCGCTGTGTCTCCTGTTGGATAATTAGGTGCAGGAGTCACATTATTTGGTGCCGGTGCTGCATTATTACCGTTACCACCTATAAAACGATTTAAATCATTTGGAATTGCGTTTGTACCGTCTGGCGTACGAACAACAATTTTTTTGTTGATAAATCGATAATACTGTTGTTCTCCTTTTGCATTTTGCACACTTGTTGTATGCGGATATTTATCACTCGACGTTGTTGTACGATAGGGGCGGTCTTGTTTAAGGATATAACCATTATTCACACTTTCAACGTTTGCTGAACGGTTATTGTCATCTGCAGCATTGTCGTTATTATTGTTACATGCGGACAATAAAAGCATTGCAGAACCAAGAATCGCGATACCTGTTTTAGTAAATCTTTGCAATGTAAATTCCTCCTTAGCATAATTCGATTTACTTTTATATTTTGCTTCTGCGGTATCGAAAGTATTGGTGGTAATTAAAGAGAATCGAATAGGCAAAAAACCCATAGTATACCTTAACGAAAGTATCAACTTCCGTTAAAATAAAGGAAGAAGCAAATACAAAACGCATGAGGTGAAAGCAATGAAAATCATTGATATTTCTCAGCCTTTAAGTCATACAACTCAAGAGTGGCCAAATGATACCCCTTTTAACTACGTTCTCACATGGTCCATAGAGGAAGCTTCATCTGTTAATGTAGGACAAATCACAACAAGTACTCATATTGGAACTCATATTGACGCACCCTTTCACTTTGACAAGGAAGGAAAAAAGGTGCATGAACTAGACCTTGACTTATATGTAGGAAAAGCAAGAGTTATTGAGGTAACAAGAAAAAAGGAAATTGAGATTGAGGATTTAAAAAAGTTTGACTTATCTGGTGTTAAACGGCTCTTAATCCGTACAAATTCGTGGCAAAATCGGAATCGATTCCCGACCGCCATTACGAGTTTAAATCCAGATATTGCATTATATTTGGCTGAAAAGGGAATTCAATTAATTGGAGTGGACACTCCGTCTGTCGATCAATTGGATAGTAAAGATTTACAGGCCCATCATCAATTACATAAGCATGGAATCAATATTCTTGAGGGGATTGTCTTAGAAAATGTTGACCCTGGGGATTATGAATTAATCGCGTTGCCACTTCCGATCGAGGGCGCTGATGGAAGTCCTGTTCGTGCCGTTTTGAAGAAGTTATAAGAAACGAAGAAAAATCCATTGTCATAAGAACAATGGATTTTTTAAAACCTCTTAATGGAGGGAAAACAATCAGTTTTAACAAGCAGCAAGTATGAGGTCATTTCGATTAACAAGCTCTACCTTAAATAGTAATTCCATTTGTTTGATCTCATACATTCCATTTTCATAAACGTACAGAACTTCATACAAATCGTTTTTATACACGACTTTATCACCCAATTTCATGGAATACTACCTCCTAATTTAATGCTTATCCCAAGTGTAATATATAAAAATTCCAACTTCTATACACCTTTAGTTATATTCAAGTAGATAAAAATGCCGATTTTCATATGAATAATCGAAATATTTGATGTAAAACAACTTTAAAAGTGGTATAGACAACTACACAGCCAGGTGCTAAAATGAGTTGCGGTACGTAATCTGACTATCCTTTGGTTACACTAACGTGTAAGCGTTAACGATTTTGAAATTATACTTGAAATATTGACCTAGATAAAACCAGAGAATAGAAGGAAATACAAAAAAATAGGAGGAATTCATCATGATGAAATATCTACAAAAAATTGGTCGTTCTTTGATGTTACCGGTTGCAGTGTTACCAGCAGCAGCCATCTTGATGGGTATCGGTTACTGGATTGACCCTACTGGTTGGGGAGCTGACAGTGCAGTAGCTGCATTTCTAATCAAAGCAGGATCTTCAATTATTGACAATATGTCAATTCTATTTGCTGTCGGTGTTGCATTAGGTATGTCGAAGGATAAAGACGGCTCTGCTGCTTTGAGTGGTCTAGTTGCATATCTTGTTATTACTACACTACTTGGTACGAACACAGTTGCAATGCTTCAGGGGGTTGACCCAGCTGATGTAAACGCGGCATTTGGAAAAATTGGTAACCAATTTATTGGTATCATTTCTGGTCTTGTTGCAGCAGCTATGTATAATCGTTTCAGCGAGGTACAATTACCGGATGCTTTAGCATTCTTTAGTGGTAAACGTCTAGTACCAATTATGACGTCTGTAGCAATGATTGTTGCTTCGGCTATTCTTTTCTTTGTATGGCCAGTAGTTTATACAGGATTGGTATCATTCGGTAAAGGAATCAGTGATTTAGGCTCAATTGGTGCTGGGCTATACGGATTCTTTAACAGATTATTAATCCCAACTGGATTACACCATGCTCTAAACTCCGTATTCTGGTTTGATGTTGCAGGAATCAATGATATCGGTAATTTCTGGTCAGGAAAAGGGGAAAAAGGAGTTACTGGTATGTATCAAGCTGGTTACTTCCCAGTGATGATGTTTGGTTTACCAGCAGCTGCACTTGCAATGTATCACACTGCAAAAACAGCTCGAAAAAAACAAGTTGCCTCTTTAATGATGGCAGCAGGTTTCGCATCATTCTTCACAGGTGTAACAGAGCCACTTGAATTTGCATTCATGTTCGTGGCACCAGCATTATATGTTGTTCACGCAGCATTAACGGGTATTTCATTATTTATCGCATCAACATTCCAGTGGACTGCAGGTTTCGGATTCAGTGCAGGTTTAGTTGACTTTGTATTAAGTTCTAGATTACCACTTGCAAATATGCCTTATATGCTATTGTTACAAGGTCTTGTGTTCTTCGTACTATATTATTTAATCTTCCGCTTCTTAATCAAGAAGTTTGACATCAAAACTCCTGGTAGAGAAGAAGACGTTGAGGAAGGTCAAGCTACTCAAGCGGATGGAAAAACAAAATTCGCAACTATGGCCGCTCAAATCTATGAAGGTTTAGGTGGAGATGAGAACGTAACATCAGTTGATAACTGCGTAACTCGTTTACGTTTAGAAGTTAAAGACATGGACAAAGTCGATCAGCAAAAAATTAAAGCAACAGGGGTTCCTGGAATTAATATTGTTGGTAAAAACAGCATTCAAGTTATTGTCGGAACAAACGTTCAATTCGTTGCAGATGAAGTCAATAAGATTCGTAAAGAGAAATAAGAACGATAAAGAGGGCTGTCCAAGTAGGACCGCTCTTTTATTTATAGAAAAACACAATAATATTATGATAAGAGGGGAAAAGTAAGGTAAAAATAACAAAGCATTAAGTGGTATAGACAACTAGCTTTCACTCGAGATATAATGAATGAGATGAAACATAAAAGGAGTCCTTGACATGTTTATTACAAACCTAACTATATACGCAGAAGACGGAATCATCGAAAAAGGGTTTATTGAAATCGATGGGGAGAAGATTAAGAGAGTAGCGCCAATGGCGGACTTTCAAGCGTGTGATAAAGACGAAGTAATCACCTTTGATGAATCTTACTCATTAATTCCAGGTATGATTGATTTACATATTCACGGGGCAAGCGGGGCAGATGTTATGGACGCAACCCCTGATGCATTAGAAACAATGGTAACAACATTACCTAAGGAAGGTACAACAAGCTTCCTTGCAACAACGATGACGAAGTCGAAGCAAGATATTGAACATGCAATCGGCAATATTGCTGATTTTATACCGAAACAAAACACGGGTCATGCAGAAATTTTAGGAGCACATCTAGAGGGACCATTTTTATCTCCAAAAAGAGCGGGGGCACAGCACCCAGATAATATTATTAACCCCGATGTGGAACTGTTCAAACAATGGCAAACCTTATCAGGCAACAATATAAGGCTTGTTACATTGGCTCCAGAAGAACCAGGTGGACTAGAGTTAACAGCACATTTGAAAAACACAGGTGTTGTTGCTTCCATTGGTCATTCTGATGCTGTATACGATGAGGTTGAGGCTGCGATAGAAGCTGGAGTTTCTCATGCTACGCATTTATTCAACGGTATGCGTGGAATCCATCACCGTGAGCCAGGTGTAGCAGGTGCTGTTCTTTTACATGATGAAGTAAAATGTGAAATGATCGTTGACGGGATTCATATAGCGCCCAAAATGGTGAAGTTTGCCTATAAAGTGAAAGGGAGTGAAGGCTCCATTCTTGTAACCGACGCTATGCGTGCAAAATGCCTTGGTGCAGGCACGTATGACCTAGGTGGTCAAGAGGTAATCGTAAATGGCGAACGTGCCGTATTAAAAGATGGAACCTTAGCGGGAAGTATCTTAAAATTGAATGATGCAGTTCGAAACATGATGAATTTCGCAGATTGCTCTCTACAAGACATTACACAAATGACTGCGGTTAACCCAGCGAAGCAAATTAATGTGTTTGATCGCAAAGGAAGTATTAAGGCTAGTAAGGATGCAGATGTTGTGGTCGTGAATGAACAATTAGAGGTAATCATGACTTTTTGTCGTGGTAAACTTGCGTATACAAATAGGGAGGGAAAATAGATGAAAGTTGTAGCAGTTAAGAATTTTGATGAAATGAGCCAATATGCTGCGGCTATAATTTCACATCAAGTAAAAGAGAAACCAAACTCGGTATTAGGTCTTGCGACTGGAGGGACCGTAGTTGGAACGTATAAAGAGTTAATTAAGGACCATGGGCAAAATAAGACATCCTATGAGAATATTCATACTGTCAACCTCGATGAATATTTAGGGATTGAAAAGAATCATCCTAATAGTTATCACCATTTTATGATGGAGAACCTTTTTTCACAAATAAATATTAATCAAGACAATATTCATATTCCTAACGGTTTGGCAAAGGATTATGAACAAGAAAGTAAGGCGTATGAGAAGGTGATTTCAGATTTAGGTGGGGTCGATCTTCAATTGCTTGGGATCGGGGTTAATGGTCATATTGGATTTAATGAACCAGGAACACCATTCAATTCAGTAACACATGTTGTTGAGCTTGAAGAATCAACACGCCAAGCAAATTTGCGATTCTTCAATAGCATCGATGAAGTACCAACGCATGCAATTACAATGGGAATTTCCACGATAATGAAAAGCAATAAAATCCTTTTACTCGTGTCAGGGAAAGCGAAGGCAGAAATCCTTGAAAAGGTAATCAATGAAGGAATTACTGAAACGATTCCTGCAACTGTTCTAAAGAATCACCCTGACGTAACGATTATTGCGGATGAAGACGCGCTTTCATTAGTGGATGATGAAGTGAAGAGGGGCTTTGCTCATGATAAAGAAGAATTCACCCGTACCTATTTACTTTCAGATTGAGCAACATATTCGTGAAAAAATCGATAAAAAAGAGCTTAAGCCTGGTGAAATGATTCCATCTGAAAGAGAATTTGCGGAGAAATACCAAATTAGTCGAATGACTGTACGACAAGCCATTACAAATCTTGTGAATGAAGGTTACCTACAAAGGGAACGAGGAAAAGGGACCTTTGTGGCAGTGAAGAAATTTGAAAAGAATGTACGAGGATTAACGAGCTTTTCTGAGGATATGCGCTCTAGAGGGCTCGAGCCAGGGACACAAGTGTTAGATTTTATAATAATTGAAGCAGATTCACTAATTGCCTCTAAACTACAGATAGAAGATGGGGCTAAGGTTTACCAAATAGAACGTTTGCGACTAGCCGACCAGCAGCCAATTGCGTTTGAGGTTTTTTACATGTCAGAAGGTCTAGTACCTGGCTTAACAAGGGAAGTGGCAGGGCACTCTATCTATCGGTATGTAGAGAGTGAAATTGGTTTACATCTTACTTCTGGGGTCCAGGAGCTAGAGGCAACAACTGCCCAAAAACGAGAGGCGTCTGCTTTAGGCATAAAGGTAGGGGCACCTGTTCTTTACATTCAGCAAATTACATACCTAGAAGGTCAACAGCCGCTCGAATTTGTAAAATCCTATTATAGAGCTGACCGATATAAATATAAAGTCGAAATGGTTCGAACATAAATTAGGAGGTAACATCATGAAACGTTTATTAGATTGCACAGCCTCAGACTTCAAAAAAATGAACGGCCAGGACTTAAAGCAAGCCATAAAAGCTTCAGAGGGAAGAACCATTTTATCCGAAGTGATTGGTTCCTTCCAACCAATGTATCCGGCAGTGACGAACGCAGAAATGGCTTCAGCGTTTGGTGCCGATTTGTTAATCTTTAATTATTTTGATGTATTTTCTCCATTTGTAGAAGGTTTTCATGCGCAAGAGGGTGAATCAATTGTCGAAAAATTAAAGGAGTTAACAGGCAGACCCATCGGATTGAATTTAGAGCCAGTTGACCCAAATGCGATGCAACTTGAAACGATAAGCCAGCTTCCGAAAGGGCGTTTGGCGACAGAAGAATCCTTAAGAGAAGCAAAAAAGCTTGGTTTCGATTTTGTTTGTTTGACGGGTAATCCGAAAACAGGTGTTACAAATAATGAAATTGTCGTTGCCATAAAGAAGGCTCGTGAGGTATTTGGAAGTGAGGGCCTTATCATCGCTGGCAAAATGCATGGTGCAGGCGTTGCCAATGAATCAGGAAGCGGAATCATTTCAGAGACAGCTTTAGAGAGTTTTATTGAAGCAGGAGCAGACGTCATCTTAATGCCAGCACCTGGGACGGTTCCGGGAATTACTCTTGAAGCAACCGAGAAAAATGTCCGTTTTGTTCATGCAAAGGGAGCGATGGTTATGCTGACAATCGGTACGAGCCAAGAGGGTGCAGACGAAGCAACTATACGTCAAATTGCACTAACTAGTAAAATGGCCGGTGCGGATATTTACCATATTGGAGATGCCGGGTATCATGGCATAGCTGTCCCAGAAAACATTATGACCTATTCAATCGCTATTCGCGGAAAACGTCATACATATATAAGAATGGCAGCTTCCGTTAATCGTTAAAAGGAGATGAGGTTCCAAATACAATGACCGTATTTGACCTCATCTCCTTTTTTTGCGTCTTCTTTTACGAACTCTCATAATTTGCAATAAAATATAACCAATCACAGCCCCAACTGTATTCAAAATAATATCATCTATATCGAAACTACCGAGCATACTAAAAAGCTGTAGAACCTCCAGAGATGTGATCCCAATGACAAAAGCGAAGATAAATAAAAGGAAATTTGAAAGCTTTGGAAAAAGAATCGGCAACACGATTCCAAATGGTATAAAAACACCTATATTTCCGGCAATATTAATGATCCAAATGTGAATAGGAAAATGATCATAATACGTAAAGTAATTTTTAATGGTTGAAAAGGGTGTGAGATTATACCTGAATTCTCCTCCTTCTGTCCGAGAAAATGCAAAAAACATCCAATATAGAAGAAATAATGAATAAGTGATAAACACTGTACCAGCCAAAAAACGTTTCGTTGCGTGCCCCAATTGAATAAAACTCCAATCCTTAAAACTATTACCTCATCTACAATAACGCAAAAAGAGGACGATGTCACACAGGTTTTTCGTTTCTATTCTTTTTCGCTTATAATAGGATTAACTTATGAAAAGGATGTTGGAAAATGGATACGATTACAATGATTCAAATAGGTTTAGGAATTATCTTCATTATTTTAGTTTACGATACCTTTAGACCGGTAAAGGACCTCAAACATTTATCAGAAGCTGATTTTAAAGAAAAAATGAAAAAGTCAAAGGATATTGCAATCATTGATGTGAGAAACCCTTATGAATATCAAACAAATCATATTAAAGGTGCAATTAATCTCCCATTAAATAAAATTAAACGAAAGAAAGTTGAGATTCCAACCGATAAAGACATTATTTTATACTGTCAAACAGGTATACGCAGTAAACAAGCAGCCAAAGTCCTAAGAAGAAGACATAAGGACCTGCCTCTTGCACATATCAAAGGTGGCCTCTATAGCTTGAAAACAAAAGCAACACCCAGCGAGAGGAAAAAGTAACATTGGAGTCAAACCGTACCGAAAAACCATCACGTTTGACTGTACGGTTTATTTTACATATAATAGAAGAGTAGAAGACTGATAGAAGGGGTGAAGCCGTTGGGAAGTTATACCGTATTGGAGAATTAGCAAAAGAAGCAAATGTATCAAAGCGTACGATTGATTATTACACACAACTTGGTATTTTAACGCCTGAACGCTCAGACTCTAACTATCGATTCTATGGTGATGAAGCTGTGGAAACCCTTCATCTTGTAGCACAGTATAAGGAGTTAAACATCCCTTTACTTGAAATTAAGGAAAAGGTAGAGCTATTTAAAACAAATCGTGTAGAGCAAGAGAAAGTCTTGAAATACACACAGGATTTATCAAAGCGAATGGAATACCTAGAAACTGAACTTAAAGAAATAAAGCCGATGCTCGAGGGATTATCCGCAGAGCAACAAAAATCAGTATTGAATAAGATGTCTTCACAAAGCATGGCACTTGCAAAACTAATTATGGTTCTGTTTACTTGAGTTAAAGAATCATATAGTTATGAAACTTACAGAATAAAAATTCATTCTAAGAGAATAAAAAATCATTGTCATAAATACTTTATATAAACAACATTCTTTGTAATTTAATTAAAAAAATAGTAAAGAAACTAAAAATCTAAAAACTTACCTATTTAGGAGGTGTAATCCTTACTCGCCTCTCGCGTGTAAGGAAACTATTTGGAGATATTTAATTTGGTCATGGTTGCAATTTTAATTGCGTTAACTGCCTTTTTCGTAGCGTCGGAGTTTGCGATTGTAAAAGTAAGAAGCACTCGCATCGACCAGCTCGTAGCAGAAGGGAGGAAAAGCGCAACTGCTGCTAAGACTGTAATCTCAAACCTGGATGAATACCTGTCTGCATGTCAATTAGGTATAACAGTAACAGCTCTAGGACTTGGTTTTCTTGGAGAATCAACTGTGGAGGCTTTACTTCATCCATTATTCGGTATCTTAAATATACCGGATTCGTTTTCATCTGTTTTATCAATCGCATTGGCCTTCTTGACCATTACGTTTTTACATGTAGTTGTCGGGGAGCTCGCACCTAAAACAATTGCGATACAAAAAGCAGAAAGAATTACCTTGTTTTTTGCTAGACCATTAATCTTTTTCTATAAATTGATGTTTCCGTTTATTTGGGTATTAAACGGCTCTGCTCGTTTGTTAACTGGATTATTCGGCTTTAAACGAATTTCAGAACACGACATTGCCCATACCGAAGAGGAATTGAGACTTATTTTGTCTGAAAGTTATAAAAATGGTGAGATTAACCAATCTGAATATAAATATGTAAATAATATCTTTGAATTTGATGATCGTGTAGCCAAAGAAATCATGGTACCTCGTACCGAAATCATCGCGCTTGAAAACGACAAATCGGTCCAAGATATTTTAACGATTATGACGAGTGAAAAGTATACACGTTATCCGGTCGTTGACGGGGATAAGGATCATATCATTGGGTTAGTTAACCTAAAGGAACTACTAACCGATGTTGTGACAGGTACAGGTGCAGATGGGAAAACAATTGAGGATTATACGAGACCGATTATCCATGTGATCGAATCAATTCCAATTCAGGAACTATTAGCGAAAATGCAAAGAGAACGCGTACACATGGCGATTTTAATAGATGAATATGGTGGAACTTCAGGTTTGGTTACGGTTGAGGATATAATCGAAGAAATCGTTGGGGAAATTCGCGATGAATTCGATACAGATGAAAAACCAGCCGTTCAAAAAATTAACGATACGACAACCATCTTAGATGGTAAGGTCTTAATCGGGGAAGTTAACGATTTGTTTGGATTACAAATTGATGATACAGATGTAGATACGATTAGTGGTTGGATCTTAACAGAGCAAATTGATATCCACCCTGGTGACAAAATTCCATTTGGGGATTATGAATTTAGAATTATCGAAATGGATGGTCACCATATCAAATCACTCGAAATCAAAAAAATAATCCAACAAGAACATGTCTACACCATTGGCCAAAGCGCCAGTGCATTAGAATAGATGCAAAAGCCTTGACGATTTTTTCGTCAAGGCTTTTTATGTAGGCACACGTCATCATTCTTAAAATTAGGTTCAAGCCTAGACAGACACATTTCTAGACACATGTAATAAATTATAGAAATGTTATGTAATTGTTATATAATATAAAAGCGTTAATGTTAAAATAAAGGGTATACGAATTTTTAGGAGGAAGCTTAATGAAGGTAAAACTAGGCTTGCTATATGGAGGGAAATCAGCTGAACATAAGGTTTCCTTACAAACCGCATTAGCTGTAATCAAAGCATTAGATCACTCAAAATATGATATTCATCCCATTTATATATCAGAACAAGGCGAATGGATTCGTGGGAATCAATTGACAGGTCCAGTTGATGACGTAAAGAAATTAGTATTAAAAGAGGCTGGAACACCAATTTCACCTGTTTCGTTAAACGCAGAACTTTTTCCTGCGCAGCAATCAATTCAGAATGAATCAATTGACGTCGTATTTCCGTTGTTACATGGACCAAATGGTGAGGACGGAACGGTTCAGGGACTGCTTGAGCTTATGAACATCCCATACGTTGGCAATGGCGTACTTGCTTCGTCAGCAGGTATGGATAAAGTCATTATGAAAAACATCTTTGGCCAAGCTGGGCTGCTTCAAGCAAAATATGCTTCATATATTCGTAGCGAGTGGAAGCAAAATCCAGAAGAAGCGTACGCTAAAGTTGAAGAAGAACTTGGCTATCCTTGCTTTGTTAAACCAGCAAACCTTGGTTCAAGCGTTGGTATTAGCAAAGCAACAGACCGTGAAAGTCTTGAAAAAGCGTTCGAAGAAGCTTTCATGTTTGATCGTAAAGTTATTATTGAAGAGGCAATCATTGGCCGTGAAATTGAAATCGGTGTCCTTGGAAACGATAATCCTAGCTGTTCAGTTGTTGGAGAAATCGTACCGAAGAAAGATTTTTATGACTATAAAGCAAAATATGAAGATGGCGATACAGCTCTCATCATTCCTGCTGTTATTACAGATGAGCAATATGAAAATGTCAAAACAGAGGCAGTTAAAGCGTTCAAAGCACTTGATTGCTCTGGATTAGTAAGAGCGGACTTCTTCCTAACGAAAGAAGGAAAAGTCATCATTAATGAAGTAAACACAATGCCTGGATTTACACCATTCAGTATGTTCCCGTTACTTTGGCAAGAGGCTGGTGTGAGCTATCCAGAACTTATTGAAAAATTAGTTGAGCTTGCAATCGAGCGCCATAACGAAAAACAAACGATTAAATACACCATCTAAAAATCAACAGAAACACTATTCTTCCTTCTGAATAGTGTTTCTTTATGAAAGGAGAGATTTTCATGATAAAAAAGACGTTGGCACAAATCGCACAGATGGCAAACGGTGAAAAGCTTGATCCACAATTTCAAAATGTCGTAATAGAAGGTGTATCCATTGACACAAGAACGATCTCACCTGGAAATCTGTACATACCAATCATTGGCGAAACCTTTAATGGTCATCAATTTGTGGACTCGGCGATTGATAATGGTGCAGCAGCGGTCTTATGGGGTAGTGACCAGCCAAATCCACCACAGCAAATACCTGTTATTTTTGTAAAGGACACATTAGAAGCTCTTCAAACACTAGCAAAAAACTATCGTGATGAGCTTTCGATAAAAGTCGTCGGGATTACAGGAAGCAATGGAAAAACAACAACAAAAGATATGGTGACAGCTGTTTTATCAACGAATCTGCGTGTTCAAAAAACAGAAGGAAACTTCAATAATCATATCGGCTTGCCTTTAACTCTTTTACGATTAAAAGAGGATACGGAAGTTGCTGTACTTGAAATGGGAATGAGCGCTTTTGGAGAAATTGAATTCCTTACTTTATTAGCACGACCTAATGTGGCAGTTATAACCAATATTGGTGAATCCCATATGATGGATCTCGGTTCTCGTGAAGGAATTGCCAAGGCGAAGCTTGAAATTGTTGATGGGTTAGCTAAAGATGGCTTGCTTATTTATCATGGGGACGAACCACTTTTAACAGAGCGGGTTAAAGCAATGGATATCCATACGACAACCTTTGGTGAGTCAACGAAAAATGATCTGTTTCCATTAAGCATTAAACAAGAAAGTGAGGGTACCTATTTTTCCATTAATGAGCAGGAAAATAAGGAGTTTTATGTGCCCGTTTTAGGTAAACATAATGTTAATAATGCAATGGCTGCTATTGAAGTTGCTCGACATTTCGGTTTATCCTGGGACCAAATCGAAAGCGGCTTGCAACAAATAAAGATTACGAATATGAGGCTCGAGCTAATTGAAGGTGTCAACGGGACAAAACTAATTAATGATGCTTACAATGCAAGCCCACTATCCATGAAAGCTGCAATCAGCCTAGTTCATGATTTAAAGACTTCTGGTAAAAAAATAGTCGTATTGGGTGACATGCTAGAGCTTGGAGATAAAGAAAATGAATACCACGAAGAAGTGGGGCGCTTCATTCAGCCTGACAAGGTTGATTATGTATTCACATACGGTACATTAGGCGAGCATATCGCTAATGGGGCAAAAGAACATTTTCCTGAAGAACGTGTTTCAGCATTCCAAGACAAGGAAAACCTAATAGAAGCATTGCGAAACCTATTATCAGAAGAGGATATCCTTTTAGTAAAAGGTTCAAGAGGGATGAAGCTCGAAGAAGTCATTTTTGCCTTCAAAAAATAAGAAAAAGCTCGGCGTGCACCTGCCGAGCTTTTCTAGTTTATAAATGGTAGTATAATTAGAATAGTCAGTAAGATTCCCAAGGAGTAGGATAATAATTCTTTCATAAAATCTGAGTTTTCATTGAATAGCTTGTCCATTTAAAACCCTCCCAAATATGTTTCTTACTTATTAGTACGTTTGAAAACGATAAATGTTACAAAAACATTACAATTATTTCAAAAACATTTTAGAGAGGAGTAATTTTGGTGATTGGCTGTTTGTTCATACACGGTTTTACTGGGGCTCCTTATGAAGTTGAGCCACTTGCAGAGCATATCCGCCATTCAACAGATTGGGTCGTCCGAACACCAACCTTGCCCGGTCATGGCGAGAGCTTGAATTTAAAGGGAACCCATTACTCAGAATGGATTGAATATGCAGAAAAGGAGCTAGTTGAACTCCTTCATACTTGTGACCAGGTTTTTGTCATCGGTTTTTCGATGGGTGGAATCATAGCTGGTTACTTAGCAACGCGTTTTCCAATTCAAAAACTCGTCTTACTAAGTGCTGCTGCTTACTATATCAACCCAAAGCAACTTGTATCCGATATAAAACTCATGCTTCGTGATGGTCTAAACAAAAATCTTCATAAAAACAAACTCTATTTACGGTATAAAAAGAAAATAGTGGACACTCCTCTATCCGCAACAATTGAATTTCGAAAGCTTGTACGAAAGATTAGACCATTGCTTAACCAAATCAATGTGCCTACCTTAATTGTACAAGGCGAATGTGACGGGATTGTCCCAGTTAAAAGTGCGCATTACTTGAATCAAGTTATCTCATCTACGCAAAAAAGACTCCTTTTTTTACCATGTGCAAAGCATCATGTTTGTTATGGTGGGGACCAGGAAACACTATTTAAAGAGGTAGATTCATTCTTACATGAAACAACAAAAGAGTGTATATACTAATCATTGAAAATTCAGCTTTATTGCATTTCTAAAGGGGTAGTGGTAAGATTACATCTACAGTGTTAAAAAGGGCATATGTTGTTAACTCATTGGAAACGCCCTTTTATTAACTTTTTGGACGTGAACCCTGAGGGCATTACTTCCGTTATTTCACGGAAAATGTCCTTTTTTTAAGCAGAATTAGATTCTGATCTACTATAAATACTAGGCAGTTGCCTACCTACCGCGTACTTATCTTCATGTGTAGGTTTTGCGATCATGATGCAGCCTATTGTTGTATCCAGCTTAAAATCGTATTATTCGAGGCGAAAAGCCCAGTGTCTATACAGATTTCCCGTCTAAATAGTCAATTTTGTCATTGTACAAATAGATTAGTAAAAAGGAGTATGAAAAAATTGGCAGTATTTAACGAACTAGGGATTAGTCAAGACTTAATGAAATCAATCAGTAAAATGGGGTTTGAAGAGGCAACTCCGATTCAAGCACAAACGATTCCATTAGCATTAAAAGGGCATGACGTAATTGGTCAAGCTCAAACAGGAACAGGAAAAACAGCAGCATTTGGAATTCCTCTTATCGAGAACGTCGATGTAAAAGACGACAACATCCAAGGAATTGTCATTGCACCAACTCGTGAACTTGCGATTCAGGTATCAGAAGAACTTCATAAAATCGGGCACTTCAACCGCGTTCGAATTTTACCAATCTATGGTGGTCAGGATATCTCTCGCCAGATTCGTTCACTTAAGAAACACCCTCATATCATTGTTGGTACGCCAGGACGTGTAATAGACCATATTAATCGTAAAACCCTTAAGCTTCAAAATGTAAAAACAGTCGTTCTAGACGAAGCTGATGAAATGTTAAACATGGGCTTTATCGAGGATATTGAAGCGATCTTAAAAGGAGTTCCTGACGAACGTCAAACTTTGCTTTTCTCTGCAACGATGCCAGGTCCAATCCAACGCATTGCTGAACGTTTCATGAAAGACCCACAAATTGTGAAAGTAAAAGCAAAAGAAGTAACAGTGCCAAATATTCAACAATACTATCTAGAAGTTCAGGAAAAGAAAAAGTTCGATGTCCTAACTCGTTTATTAGATATCCAATCGCCAGAATTAGCGATTATCTTTGGACGTACGAAGCGTCGTGTTGATGAACTTTCAGAAGCATTAACTTTAAGAGGTTATGCGGCAGAGGGGATCCATGGTGACCTAAGTCAGGCAAAACGTATATCTGTTTTGCGCAAATTCAAAGAAGGATCTATCGAAGTACTAGTTGCGACAGATGTTGCAGCACGTGGACTAGATATTTCCGGTGTTACACATGTATATAATTTTGATATTCCACAAGATCCTGAAAGCTATGTACACCGAATTGGACGTACAGGTAGAGCAGGAAAACATGGTATGGCGATGACTTTCGTAACACCTCGAGAAATCGGCCAACTTAAAAACGTGGAAAATACAACAAAACGTAAAATGGACAAAATGAAGCCACCTACATTGGATGAGGCTTTAGAAGGGCAACAAAAGATCACGATGGAAAAAATCGTATCTACGATTGAGGCCAATAATTTATCATATTATACTCGTATCGCTGAAGAGCTTTTAGAAGAGCATGATTCAGTTTCTGTTGTTGCAGCTGCAATTAAGTTAATGACTAAAGAGCCAGATGCAACTCCAATTAAACTAACTGAGGAAGCACCTCTTCGCGTTAAGAGAGACAATCGAGATAATAACCGCGGTGGTGGACGTGACCGTGGGCGTTATAAAGGTAGTCGTGACCGCGGTCGTGGAAATGGTGGACGACAAGGTTCAGGTGGTCGTCAAGGATCAGGCGGAAATCGTTACTCTTCAAGTAGCAATCGTCGCGGCAACTTCCGTAAAAACGAAGAATAATTAATAACCAAACAGTGCACAGCTTGTGCACTGTTTTTTCTTATGTCAAATTTTCTCAAAATCATTTATACTGAAAAGGTTGGTAAGAATAATATTCCAATTGAGAAGGGTTTGTTGGATTATGAGGGACATCCCAAAAAATCGGATTAGTACACGTGCCTTAACAGTATGGAAAACATCTGCACTCATTTCGTCTATGATTGGTTGGACTTTAGCCATAACTGTCTTAGTCCTTACGATTATTTTTGATTGGACGTACTGGGTTTTAACAGGCCTACTCATCCTTTGCATGATTGAATCAATATTAACGATTTTCATTTTACCGAAGCTAAAGTGGAAGCGTTGGAGATATGAGGTTCATGAACATGAAATTGACCTCCAACGTGGCGTTTTCATTGTGAAAAGAACAATTATTCCAATGAACCGCGTCCAACACGTTGATACCCAGCAAGGACCGTTGTTGCGTAAACATCATTTAGCTACTGTTACCATTTCAACAGCGGCAACAGTTCATGAAATACCAGCACTTGATTTGGAGGAAGCAGACCAGTTGCGTGACTCAATCTCAAGCTTAGCAAGGGTGGATGAAGATGATGTTTGAATCACGCCGAATGCACCCGGTTGCTGGCATTTTAAGTTTCTTAAAGCAACTTAAGGAAATGATACTCCCTTTAATATTCCTCTTTTTTGTAGGACCGGGGGATGATTTTGAAAAATATTATTTTTTAGGTGCTTTTGCTTTTATTTTATTGATGTTGATCTATGGAATCTTGCATTGGTATCGTTATACCTATCGGATTGAAAATGGAGAGTTACGAATTGAATATGGTGTGATTATCCGAAAAAAACGCTATATACCTATAGAGCGAATTCAAACGATAGATGTATCCGCTGGTATTATTCAACGAATTTTTGGGTTGGTAAAACTACAGGTGGAGACAGCCGGTGGGGGCATGCAGGCTGAGGCTGTTCTAACGGCTATTAAAGAAGAAGAAGCCAATCAATTACGTGAAATCTTATCTCGTTCGAAAAAGCAACAGGAAGAAGAAACCGAAACACAGAAAACAAGATTTACATATCAAATTACACCAAAGGAACTGCTTGTCCTTGCATCCACCTCAGGGGGAATCGGGATTGTTATTTCCGGTGTACTTGCATTTCTGAGTCAGTTTGCAGAATACTTACCATTTGAAAAACTATATAATACGATTGAAAAATATGTCAGTCTATCGATTTTAATCTATATTATCGCACTAATTGCTTTGTTCTTATTGATCGCGTGGATAGTTGGGATTTTAATTATGACCCTCCGCTACGCCAATTTTACAGTCGTAAAACGAGAAGATGAGCTTTTTATAACGAGAGGATTGATTGAAAAAAAGCAGACAACCATTCCGTTAACACGGATACAGGCGATACGTATTGGTGAGAATTTGATAAGGCAGCCTTTAGGCTATGCAACGGTGTATATTGAAAGTGCTGGTGGCTCGATTAATAAAGGAGAAGATTTCTCAACCGTGCTATTTCCTTTAGTAAAGAAAAATGCCATCAATCATTTGTTACAGCATTTTGTTCCTGACTATCAGATGCAAGAAATTGAAAATTACGCACCTTCCAATGCAAAGTGGAGATATATGTTTAGAGGGATGTTGCCTTTTCTAGCACTTGTCCCCGCAATTGTCATGTTGTCCTATGTCTTTAGTTCATGGGGCTATCTAGGTCTGTTTCTTTTACCAATTGGGGCAATGCTTGGCTATAGCCGCTATAAAGTGGCCGGATGGAAGATTGAAGAGGACCAGTTGACCTTACAGTTTCGCTTTTTTAGCAAGGTAACCGTTCTTCATCATAAAAAACGAATCCAATCCTTGGACAAGAAACAATCCCACTTCCAAAGGAAAAAAGACATTGGTTCAGTTAAAACCTTTATTAAATCAGCTGTCGCAGGCAAAGGGTTTGAAGTAAAGGATCTGCAGATTTCCGATTGCTGGATCATTTGGGAATGGTACAGAAAGCGAAACAAGACAATAACAGAAGATATATCGATGAATGATTAAAAAGAGCTAAAGCCATTCCGCTTTAGCTCTTGAATTTTTTAGAGGAAAATTCCGAGAATCACTAAGATAATAATAATCAACCAAATAATATGTTTGGTAGAAAATTGTCTAGGAATCCTCATTCGTGGTCTGTAAGATGAATTTCCTGCCATGATGACCTGTGGCTGACCTGCGGTTCTCGGTAAAACGAGTGGTGCAATAATAGCGCCAGCAAGGAATCCAAAGATATGGGCGATAATATTGACATTTGAATTTATAAATGTCATGACCAAACCAATAATTAAAATCGTCATGATGAGCTGCGAATTCATTTGATTAATCAAGTCTTTACGGAACAAGACCATATATAAGTAAATACCAAATAATCCAAAGATAGCCCCTGAAGAACCAACATGGGCAAACTCGAGTGGTTCTATGTAAAAGGTTGCTAGGTTTGCAGCTACTCCCGTTAAGAGATAGGCTACGATAAATTTGAATTTACCTAACATGCTTTCTAACGCAGGCCCAAATAAGACAAGTGAAAATGAATTAAACAACATATGGCCAAACCCACTATGGACAAAAATGGGGGTGACTAATCTCCAATACTCGCCTTCAGAAATTAAGAAATTAAATCCAATCATGTGCTGCATAAGAGTTGTTCCAAATGGAAGAGATAAAAAAATCAACAACCAAAGAAAAATATGAATCCCGATTAATATTGATATAATAGGATATAATCGTAAAAATTGACGAAAGCTTTCAGTTCTTATAAACATCTTATTACTCCTTTTTGTAGTCATCTTATCGTACTATATTCTTCAAAGGATGGCGAACATCCTTTAACGGTTTGTACCATCTTATGATTGAAAGCTTTTATATAGAAGAAAGGATTTTGAAATGATCATTGGAACAGGTATTGATATTGTGGAGCTTGAGAGAATCAAAAAAATTTTACATAGACAGAAAAAGTTCGTAGATCGGATATTAACAAATGCCGAGAAAGAAAAATTTTTTCGTCTTTCTGAGTCCCGTCAGGTTGAGTTTCTTGCAGGTCGGTTTGCTGTAAAGGAAGCATATTCAAAGGCTGTTGGAACTGGAATTGGTGAGAATTTGAGTTTTTTGGATATTGAGGTTTTATCAGATGAAAAGGGTAAGCCAGTCCTTACAAAACCAATGAATCAAAAGGCCCATTTATCCATTACACACAGTAAAGATTATGCCGTTGCGCAAGTAATTCTTGAAAGCTTGTCAAGCTAGTCTGCATATTACACAACTTTGCCTCATATATTTTTAGTGCGGTAGGTGAGACAAGGTGTATGAATATGATGAACGGTGTGATTTTCACTTAGTTTAGATGCTTTAGTAAGTAAGCTGCAAAGTTGAGTTGGAAAGAACACTAGGAAGATGATGGGGTCCTAATACGCACGGAAATGATTCCTTACCTGTTCGTCACATAATACACTTTGTCTCAACCAATAGGCGATAAGAGGCAAAGGGGTTGAAGAGGAAATGAAGAAAAAAGTATTTTTGTTGTTATTAGGGCTACTCATTGCCCTTGTACTCGCAGCATGTGGGGAAAAATCACAGGAAGATGTGGTTAGTGCATTAGATGCAAAGGTCCAAAAAATGACTGGCTATAAGGCAGATGCGAAGATGACGCTTCAAACAGGCAATGATCCACAAGTATATGAAGTGGAAATTTGGCATAAGGAGCCGACATTCTATCGTGTAAACCTTAAGAATGCAGAAAAAGACCAAAGCCAGATGATTTTACGTAATGAAGAAGGGGTATTTGTTCTGACACCTGCTCTTAACAAAAGCTTCCGATTCCAAAGCGACTGGCCAGAAAACAGCAGCCAAGCTTATCTTTTTGAATCTTTAGTACATGATGTGCAGGAAGATCCAGAAGCGAAATTTACAGCTACAAAGGATCAATACATTTTTGAAACAAAAACAAATTACAAAAATAATAATATGCTGCCAAAACAAGAAATTACATTTAGCAAAAAGGACTTAGCTCCAGTATCTGTGAAGGTAATGGACCCTGATCGTAAAGTATTATTGTTAGTTGAATTCACTAAGGTTGAATTTGACGCAAGCTTCGATAAATCAGCATTTGATGTTGAGAAGAATATGTCTTCTGCCAATATAGGTGAAATCCCAGTAATGGGTGAGGTTGATAAGCAACCACTTGAAGTTCTATATCCTTCAGAGGATGCACTTGCTGGTGTTGAATTAAAAGAAGAAAAGAAAATAGAAACGGAAAATGGAACACGTGTCATTATGACTTTCGGTGGAGAGAAAACCTTCACATTAATCCAAGAAACAGCCCGAGTTGCTGAGGTTGCTACAACAATTTCATTAAGCGGTGAGCCTGTTGACCTTGGATTCACGGTGGGGACTCTTACAGATAAGGCGATTTCATGGACACACAATGGTGCAGAATTTATGATTGCATCAGACGATCTAACTCAAGATGAGTTAATCTCAGTTGCACGTACAGTACAAGGCAAGGCTGTAAAATAAACTCCGAACCCAGGCCCGAATAATCGGGTCTGTTTTTTTGTCTCTAAATATCGACAGCATCCTTTGGAATTTATTTCAGAAACCGAAGGATGCTGTCGGATGAAGTTGATAGAACGTAGAATTTAACGAACGAAAAAAGTTCTATATATTGAATTTCTACAAATTTTTTTAAAAGACTCTGTTACATTATTTAAGCGAGACATGTCCAAGTATAGAAGGGAGCTGGGATTGTAAGAAACTTAGGACAAAGTGTACGGAACTCATAACAGATATTTGGAGGGGTATGAAATTGAAGAAAACAAAGATTTTTTCCACAGCACTTGCATTATCATTAAGCGTTGGACTATTAGCAGGTCCAGCCATATCACCAAACGCTAGCGCATCAGATGTATCCTCAAAACTAGCTTCACAAGGCTCACCAATCGACTTAGGGATCGCAAACGATGAAAAACTCATTGAAATGCTCAAGAAAAATGGCAAAATCGCAAAAGACGCTTCCCCAGCAGAAGCGGAGAAGGTATTGAAAAAGTTCCTAAAGGCAAAAGCCGCGAACTCTGGTCAAACAAAGGACAAGCTACCAAAGGGGCTTGATGCTAATCTTAAGTCTGCAAAAAAATCAATTGACAATGGTTTGAAAAACGGAAAGGGGAACAAGTTTGGACAGGCAAAGAAAAATAAAGTGGATCCTGTACAGGAAGATGGTTATAACGGCGAGGTGCGTCAGGATAAGGTTCTAGTCCTTGCTATTGATTTCCCAGACTATGAGAAAAGCTCCATAACAAAAGAAGAAACAGACATGTGGTATGAGGACTATACCCATGATCATTTCCAAAATATGATTTTCGGTAAGGATGGATATAAAGGACCAAACGGTGAAGATTTAATATCCATGAAGCAATATTATGAACAACAATCAGGTGGTAGTTATACAGTTGATGGAACTGTAGCGGGCTGGTATACTGCAGATCACCCAGCGGCATATTATGGTGGGAATTATCCAGACCCAGATGGTAGTGACGCTCGACCACGCGAATTAGTGATGGAAGCCCTAAAAAAAGCAGGGGCTGACCCTAATGTGGACCTAAGTGAATATGATGTATGGGATCGTGATGATTATGATGGAGACGGTGTATATAATGAGCCGGATGGAATTATTGACCATCTTATGGTTATCCATGCAGGTGTAGGTGAAGAGGCAGGTGGTGGTTCCCTTGGTGGGGACGCAATTTGGTCACACCGTTGGAACCTAGGGGCTTTACGTGCTGTGCCAGGAGGAACTTCAAATAGTGATCGTTTTGGCGGACTATTAGGTGCTTATGATTACACAATTGAACCTGAAGACGGTGCTGCAGGCGTGTTCATCCATGAATTTGGTCATGATCTAGGTCTACCGGATGAATATGACACTGTATATAGTGGAGCTGGTGAGGCTGTTGCCTACTGGTCAGTAATGGCTAGTGGAAGCTGGGCTGGAGATATTCCAGGAACAGAACCACCGGGTATGAGTGCATATGCAAAAGAAAAACTCCAAGCATGGCATGGTGGGAACTGGTTGAGTGGGACAACACTTCATGCCAATGATATCACTGGTGATGGTACGACTGTCCTTCTAGATGAGGGTGTAACAAAAGGTACCAATTATGATGCCGTACGTATTGATTTGCCAGGAAAGTTGAATGTGCTAAATTCACCTGCTGATGGATCATATGAGTATTACGGTGGTAAAGGAGACGAAGTAGACCATAAAATGGTGACAAAGGTTGACTTGACAGGGGCTTCAAGTGCAACCCTAGACTTTGATGCTTGGTATAATATCGAACAAGATTGGGATTATGCTATGGTTCAAGTTTCAACTGATGGAGGAGACACTTGGACATCGCTTTCAAGCGACCGAACATCAACAACTCTTGATCCTAATGGTTATTCAGCAATTAGTGAAAACCTACCAGGTTATACTGGGTCTAGTAATGGTTGGGTCCATGAAACGATTGATTTAAGCGATTATGCTGGTGAAGAAATCCAACTACAATTCCGCTCAATGACAGATTGGGCAACAAACCTAGATGGTTTCTTTGCGGATAATGTGAAGGTGACGGCAGACGGGAATGAAGTATTTTTTGATGGAGCAGAAGGAAAACCTCTGTTTACACTAGATGGTTTTGAAAAACATGATGGGAAATATGAAACAAACCATTACTATTTACTAGAATGGAGATCTCATAATGGTGTCGATAAAGGATTAAAGAATATCCGCCGTGGAGCGAGCCTAATGTCATATGACCCAGGTTTAGTTGTTTGGTATGTTGATGAAAGCTATGATAATAACTGGACTGGGGCACATCCTGGTGATGGTTTCTTAGGAGTAGTCGATGCGGATCAGCACGCCGTAAGTTGGAGTGACAAAGCTGTAGGTTCAACACGTTATCAACTTCATGATGCGGCATTCAGCTTAGATAAATCGGAGAAAATGTTCTTAGATTACCCAGGTCAATTTACAATGAAGGACAACTTCACACAACGCACACCTTTATTTGATGATAGTGCTGACTATAGTAACCCAGGCTTAGTCGATGCAGGACGTAACATTCCTGAATATGGCCTAAAATTCCGTGTTGTTGGCCAAAGTGCTGATGGCACAGTAGGTAAGGTGTTAATTTTTAAATAAAAATATTTTAAGACCCCTTTGACCACCCAAAGGGGTCTTTGGCCTGCATTTTAGTTTTTCTTCAACATATTTTCTTTTTTTCGTCATATGTTAAGATGGGTATGATGAAAAACTACCATTGACATGGACACAACTAAGTTTAATAATCGAATTCATATAGTAGTTAATAATCTAAGAAGGTGTTTATTCATGGACTCTACCCATTTTTATCGTGATACTTGGGTTGAAGTGGATTTAGATTGCATTTTTGAGAACGTAAAAAACATGAAAGGGTTTTTACCAGAACAAGTGGACGTAATGGCGGTCGTTAAGGCAAATGCGTATGGACACGGAGACGTGGAGGTTGCAAAAACTGCGCTTGAAGCGGGGGCTACCTATCTTGCAGTTGCTTTTATCGATGAAGCGATCTCTCTACGCCATGGAGGAATAGATGCACCAATTCTTGTACTTGGAGCATCACGTCCAACTGACGTAGCTATTGCAGCAGAACACAATATTTCGCTCACCATTTACAGCGGGGAGTGGCTTGATGAGGTATTAGAAAACTATCAAGGCAGTACTCCACTTACCCTTCACTTAAAACTTGATACAGGAATGGGACGCCTTGGAGTTAAAGAAAAAGGGGAATTACAAACGATTCTTAAGAAAGTTGAGCAAAATCCTCAACTTCAACTCGATGGTGTTTTTACTCATTTTGCAACAGCAGACGAAATTGATACATCTTATTTTGAACAACAATATCAGAACTTCCTGGAAATGCTTGGGTGGATTCCAAACAAACCGAAGATAATTCATTGTGGAAATAGTGCAACTGGCTATCGTTTTCCCGATAAAGTATTCAATGTGGTGAGACTGGGAATTGGGATGTATGGAATGACCCCATCACCGGAAATAAAAGATCAGCTACCTTACGAGCTTGAGCAAGCCTTTTCTTTCCATAGCAAACTCGTCCATGTAAAACGAATCTCAAAAGGCGAAAAAGTAAGCTATGGGGCAACTTTTACAGCAGATGAAGATATGTGGGTCGGGACAGTTCCAGTCGGCTACGCCGATGGTTGGATTCGGAAACTACAAAATACGAACGTTATAATTGGCGGTGAATTCTGTCAAATCATTGGCCGTGTCTGCATGGACCAATTTATGGTTCAACTTCCAAATAAACTACCGGTAGGCACAAAAGTCACTTTAATCGGGGAGCAAAATGACCAATTTATTAGTGTAGACGATGTGGCAAGCGCTCTTGAAACAATCAACTACGAGGTTACATGTACGATAAGTTTTCGAGTTCCACGTATTTTTTTAAGAAATAAGAGAATAATTGAAGTGAGAAATCCGTTATTAAGACATTACTAGTAGAGAAAATAGTACAATGGTTGTACACGTTGGATCACTTTCTTTTTTTATGCACATAAATAAATGCAGGTTTTGGAAACCTTGTAAATCCTATGCATAAAAACCAATTGTATATGTCGATAATAATTAAGAATTAATGGATTAAGCTTTGCATCTAATCATAATAATGGTATTATTAAGATTGGAGTAGAATATTGGTGGCAAGTTGGTGGAGGTGTATGTTTGTGTCTGAATCCAGCGCAACAACAGAAATTCTAGTACGATTACCACAAAACCTAATTAGTGAGTTGGATGGCCTAGTGAAACAAGAAAACGGTAACCGTAATGAACTGATTTATCAAGCTACAAAAATGTATCTACGTGAGAGAAAGAAGCGTCAAATTACAGAATCTATGAGACGCGGTTACATGGAAATGGCAAAAATCAACCTTACTATTGCATCGGAGGCTTTTTTAGCTGAATCTGAGGCTGACCACACCGTAGAACGCTTAGTTAGCGGGGGGTAATCATTTGATTGTAAAACGTGGCGACGTTTATTTTGCAGACCTCTCCCCAGTTGTTGGCTCAGAGCAAGGAGGCGTTCGTCCTGTTCTTGTCATCCAAAACGATATCGGGAATCGGTTTAGTCCCACAGTCATTGTCGCAGCCATAACTGCACAAATTCAAAAAGCGAAGCTCCCAACCCATGTTGAGATCGATGCGGAGCGTTATGGATTTGAGCGCGATTCAGTTATTCTGTTAGAACAAATTCGTACAATCGATAAGCAGCGTCTAACCGATAAGATAACACATCTCGATGAAGAGATGATGGACAGAGTGGATGATGCCTTACAAATTAGTTTAGGACTCATCGATTTTTAATTCATTTATTTATATGTGATACGTCTATGAGAAGTTACCCCGTGGTAACTTCTTTTATTTTATTTATTAGTCCCACAGGATGTGGCATTCTTCGTCTTTGATCCTATAAATACCGGCTACATAATATATTACAAAAACATTTTACTTATGTAACAAATCCTGAAATGTGAAGGATATCACATCTTTTCTATCGAAGCACATATTAAGGGATTATCCTTAAATACCTTTCGAAAAAAATAAAGAGAGAGCGGTGGAAAAGAATGAAAAGGCAATCTACAAATCCGAAAAGAGACGAAGTAGAAAGGCTGGTACAGGACTTCCGAAAAACTGGCTCAAAAGCAATAGAAAGGGAAATCGTTGAGAAGTATGAGAATCTGATTCATTCAATTGCTTGGAAATACTCTAAAGGCAGAGCGTTTCACGAAGATATTGTCCAAGTAGGGAGAATTGGACTTTTAGGTGCAATCAGAAGATTCGATCAAACGGTTGGAAAGAGCTTTAATAGCTTTGCTGTACCAACAATTATTGGTGAAATTAAACATTATTTACGAGATAAAACATGGAATGTACATGTGCCAAGAGGGGCTAAGGAACTCGGAATAAAAATAAAAAAGGCAAAAGAAGAACTTACAGTAGCCTTGCAAAGGACACCAGAGGTACATGAAATCGCAAATTATCTTCATGTAGATAAAAAGGAAGTCCTAGAAGCAATGGAACTTGGACAAGCTTATTATTCAAAATCAATTGAAATGCCGATTGACCAAGAGTCTGAAGGCAAAGCGATAATAGAAACAGTAGGTAAGAAGGATAGAGCTTACGAGAAAGTATTGAAAAGATTGGATGTAAAGAAGGCTCTCCATGTGCTTTCTAATCGTGAAAAGAAAATTCTTTACTACACATACATTCAAGAGAAGAGTCAAAGAGAGACAGGAAAAATAGTTGGGGTTTCACAAATGCATGTGTCCCGCATCCAACGAAATGCCATTAAAAAGCTTCGAGAAGCAGTACTTGGATGAGCTAATTTTGGTAGAATAGATAAGGGTTAGAAGTGAAAGTAGGAGGAAAACAGTTTTGACACAAACATTGCAATCAAATGAAATGATGGTAAAAACCATCGCCAAAGACATTGGAATTACAACAAAGCAAGTGCATAGTGTGATTAACCTCTTAGATGAAGGCAATACCGTACCTTTTATCGCGCGTTATCGTAAAGAACTGACAGGTTCTTTAGATGAGGTACAAATTAAAGATGTACAAGAAAAATGGACGTATTTACAGAACCTTGAGACACGAAAAGAAGAGGTTATTCGACTTATTTCTGAACAAGGAAAGCTAACTGATGAGCTTCAAGCAGAAATCATGAAATCGACAAAGCTACAGCAGGTTGAGGATTTATACAGACCATATAAGCAAAAGCGTCGTACAAAAGCGACCGTGGCAAAAGAAAAGGGACTCGAGCCACTTGCAGAATGGTTATATACCTTCCCAATGAATGTAGATGTCTTACAATATGCTACCGGGTTCATTTCAGAGGAAAAAGAAGTACTCAGTGCTGAAGATGCTATCCAGGGGGCTAAAGATATTATCGCTGAGTGGATTTCGGATGACGCGAGTTTCCGTCAATGGATCCGCAACGAAACCTTCAAACAAGGCACAATTGAAACAGTGGTAAAGGATCAAGAAAAAGACGAAAAAAATGTCTACGAAATGTACTATGAATACAAAGAGCCTATTCATAAGGTAGTTCCACACCGTGTACTAGCGATGAATCGCGGAGAAAAAGAGGAGATCTTACGTGTATCAATTGAACCACCTCTTGACCGAATTGTAACCTTCTTACATCGGAAAATCGTAAAGAAGGAAAATTCACCGGTAACTCCATATATCGTAGAAACAATTGAAGATAGCTATAAACGCTTGATTCAGCCTTCAATTGAAAGAGAAATCCGAAAAGAGTTGACGGAGAAGGCAGAAGACAGAGCCATTCACATTTTCTCAGAAAACCTTCGTAATCTACTCTTACAGCCACCACTAAAAGGTAAGGTTGTTCTAGGGGTTGACCCTGCTTATCGTACAGGATGTAAACTAGCTGCTGTTGATGAAACAGGGAAGGTTTTAAAAATAGATGTCATTTACCCACATCCGCCAGTGAATAAAAAAGAAGAAGCGGTTAAGAAAATCAAATCCATTCTCCAGGAATTTAAGGTTGAAATGGTGGCAATCGGAAATGGTACAGCCTCAAGAGAAACAGAGCAGTTTGTCACTGATGTTTTAAAAGAAGTAAATCAAGATATCTTCTATATTATCGTGAATGAAGCGGGTGCAAGTGTGTACTCAGCATCCGATATCGCGCGAGAAGAATTTCCTGATTTCCAAGTTGAAGAAAGAAGTGCGGTTTCCATTGCAAGAAGACTTCAAGATCCATTGGCAGAACTAGTGAAAATTGATCCGAAGTCAGTGGGAGTAGGTCAATACCAGCATGATGTTTCACAGAAAAAATTAAATGACCAGCTAACCTTCGTCGTTGAAACGGTAGTTAACAAGGTTGGAGTGAATGTAAATACAGCATCCCCATCCTTATTACAATATGTAGCTGGCCTATCCAAAGCTGTCGCAAACAACATCGTCAAAAAACGTGAAGAACAAGGGAAGTTCACGAACAGAAGCGAATTAAAGAACATTCCACGCCTAGGTGCAAAAACATATGAGCAATGTATCGGATTCCTTCGTATTGTTGATGGTAATGAACCATTAGACCGTACAGGAATTCACCCGGAAAACTATAAGGAAGTTAAAAAACTTCTTGCGAAATATGGTTTAACGAGTAATGACCTTGGTACAGATAATTTAAAAGAAGCCATCTCATCTATCGTGGCAGAGGAAGTGGCTGCTGAAATGGGAATTGGTGAAATCACCATTCACGATATTACGGAAGCGTTAGTAAGCCCCGAACGCGATCCACGTGATGAACTGGCAAAACCATTACTTAAAAAAGACATCCTTAGGCTTGAAGACATTGCGAAAGGAATGGAGCTTGAAGGAACCGTTCGAAATGTTGTAGATTTTGGAGCGTTTGTTGACATTGGAGTTAAGCAGGATGGCTTAGTCCATATCTCAAAACTAAGCAATAACTTCGTAAAACATCCACTTGATGTAGTATCAGTCGGAGATGTTGTAACGGTCTGGATAGATGACGTCGATGTTAAAAAAGGAAGAGTGGCATTAACAATGCTGCCGCCACAAAACTAATAAATCTAAAAACACTGCTCACGAGCAGTGTTTTTTTCTATAAAAATACCAGCATTGATTCAATAATTTAATTTGGTATCGATTTTTCTCATAGTAGGCGCGTTTCATTTGATTTTGAAGCCAAGTAGGCATAGGCTAAACCTCCTCGTTAATAAACTTTTACCCTCCAAAAAATTAAAAAAATGATACTATAGTGATGAAGTTACCAAACTATAGGTTTGAGTATATATAGTGTATGCAGATACAGTATGTCCTGTTCGAAAAGGATAGAAAGGAGAAAAAAACATGGAACAGTTTGAACTACAAAAAATAGTGGAAGAGGTTTCTTTAGAATTGTTCGGTAAACCATTTCTTCACAAAGCCACTTTTAACAATCGATTACAAACGACAGGTGGCAGGTATCTTCTAAAATCTCACAATATTGAACTGAATCCAAAATATTATCAAGAACGTGGAATCGAAGAATTAGTCGGGATTATTAAGCATGAACTGTGCCATTATCATTTGCATATAGAGGGAAAAGGATATCAGCATCGCGATCGGGACTTTCGGAATCTCTTAAATGCTGTGGACGCTCCCCGATTCTGTAAACCATTAGAATCTGTCACAAGAAGAAAAATGTCAAAGCAATACTTGTATACATGTACAAGCTGTGGGCTAGGATATGTAAGGAAAAGAAGGATCGATACAAAACGGTACGTTTGTGGAAAATGCTCAGGGAAATTAATGGAAGTAAAAAAAGTTTGACTCAGGTTTAATCATGTGATAAATTATAAAAGTCGCCGCAAAAACGGTGAATAATAAAAAAATAGATACTCTTGACAACAAGGGAGTCTGTTTTTATAATAAGAAATGTCGTCACATTATTCCGCAGTAGCTCAGTGGTAGAGCTATCGGCTGTTAACCGATCGGTCGTAGGTTCGAGTCCTACCTGCGGAGCCAATGGGGAAGTACTCAAGTGGCTGAAGAGGCGCCCCTGCTAAGGGTGTAGGTCGCGTAAGCGGCGCGAGGGTTCAAATCCCTCCTTCTCCGCCAGATTTAAAATGGCCCGTTGGTCAAGCGGTTAAGACACCGCCCTTTCACGGCGGTAACACGGGTTCGAATCCCGTACGGGTCATACAATGATGGGATGTAGGATTGATGAAATCTTACCTCCCATTTCTATCTCTTAAACATGGAGGATTAGCTCAGCTGGGAGAGCACCTGCCTTACAAGCAGGGGGTCGGCGGTTCGATCCCGTCATCCTCCACCATTTTATGTTGCGATTATTACTTAGTAATGTCGACGATATTTCGTGTTATTTCCTACTGAAATAACCCAAAATATCCTCTTGCGGTGAAAGTTCATGAAGTTTATTCGAAGAAGAGAATTCATGAAGTCTATTCAATGGGCTATAGCCAAGCGGTAAGGCAACGGACTTTGACTCCGTCATTCGTAGGTTCGAATCCTGCTAGCCCAGCCATTTTCATTACTAGCAATTATTAAAAAACATTGCATGAGCCATTAGCTCAGTTGGTAGAGCATCTGACTTTTAATCAGAGGGTCGAAGGTTCGAGTCCTTCATGGCTCACCATTTATATCAATAAATGCGGGTGTGGCGGAATTGGCAGACGCGCTAGACTTAGGATCTAGTGTCTTTGACGTGGGGGTTCGAGTCCCTTCACCCGCACTGTGTATAATCTATTCGCGGTCGTGGCGGAATGGCAGACGCGCTAGGTTGAGGGCCTAGTGGGAGTTGATCCCGTGGAAGTTCGAGTCTTCTCGACCGCACCAAAAAAAGTTTTTTAAAAAAGTACTTGCAATTAGGTTTGTAAGATGCTATTATAGAAAAGTCGCTGATTTCAAATCACTGATTAATATGCGCCCGTAGCTCAATTGGATAGAGCGTCTGACTACGGATCAGAAGGCTATGGGTTCGACTCCTTTCGGGCGCGCCATTTCATATCGGGAAGTAGCTCAGCTTGGTAGAGCACTTGGTTTGGGACCAAGGGGTCGCAGGTTCGAATCCTGTCTTCCCGACCAGACGAAATTTAATATATGCGGGTGTAGTTTAATGGTAAAACCTCAGCCTTCCAAGCTGATGTCGTGAGTTCGATTCTCATCACCCGCTCCAAATTAGTTCTTTGAAAACTAAACATAATACAAGCGTCAACGTTTAATTCTAAAGTAACAAAAACTATTGAGCAATCAATACTCTTA
>NZ_NSEA01000037.1 GCF_002734285.1 Fredinandcohnia onubensis
GGGGTTGTCCGAAAAGTCATTGAAAAATGACTTTTGAGGATAGCCCCTCATTTTTTGTTTTTGGATATTACTTATAAAAGGGTTGTTGATTTCCGCTGCAGGTTACTCGCTTTCCGCGGGCGGTCCGGGAGCCTCCTCGTCGCAAGCTCCTGCGGGGTCTCCCCTGGCCACGCTTTTCCCGCAGGAGTCTTGTACCTTCCGCTCCAATCAACAAGGTTTCATTATTCAGTAATATTAGTATTAAAATTTTCTAAAAAAACACACAAAAAAATCATCCTTTTTAGTAAAATGAAGTTACGACACAACATTACTGAAAGGATGATTCTTTATGAGCAATCAATTGATTACTAAAGATAATTATAACATGGAGATGTCTTTATTTCCAGAGTGTGAAGAAGAGGAACAAGTATGTCAAAACACTGAAACCCAGAAAAGCAATAAACCAAAAGAGCCTAACCCTCGTAAGTTAGCCCCTACTTTCAAACCCTACAATAATCGTCAAGTTCATATGATTTATGATATTGAATCTCTCATTTCAGAACATCACGAAGCTCGTGTAGTAGACGAAATGGTTGAGTCAATCCCTGATGAAAAACTATTTTCGTACTATGTAGGTGGTGGCAGGAGTCCCTACCATCCTAAATTGATGCTTAAAATTATTCTTTTTGGCTATTCCCAAAAGGTTTATTCCTGCCGTGGAATCGCCAAATTAACAGAGGAAAATATCCCAGCTATGTGGTTGACAGCGATGCAACAACCAGATTTTCGTACTATTAATGAGTTCCGCGGTGGACGGATGAAAGATTTAATGGATGAACTATTTGAAGCTATGATTCGCAAATTGATTGAAGAGAACTACATATCATTCGAAAATTACTTTTTGGATGGCACCAAGATTGAAGCCAATGCCAACAAGTATAGTTTTGTATGGAAACGGGCCACTTCAAAATTCGAAGAGAAGTTAAAAGAAAAAATAAAAGAAACACTTCAGCATATCCATAAACTAACACAATCAGAAACTCAACCTGAACAACTATCAACCGATCAAGAACAAGAAATTACCGAACAAGAATTAATAGAAGTTGCGGAGGAATTAGAGGTAAAGGTTGATGCGCTAACAGAGGTAATTGAAAATGAAATGGATAAAGAAATTCGAAAAGAAAAAAGACAAGAACGCAGTCAATTAAAGAAATCAATCAAACAAATCCGTGAGGATTTCATACCTCGCATGACTAAATATAAGGAACAAAATGAAACGTTCGGTGATCGGAATAGCTATTCGAAAACTGACAAAGATGCCACCTTTATGCGAATGAAAGAAGATCATATGAAAAACGGACAACTTAAGCCAGGGTATAATGTACAAATGGGAACAGAGAATCAGTTTATTTTGTATTATACAATCCATCAACGACCTACAGATACACGCTGTTTTATCCCTCATATGGAGAAACTGGCAGCTTCTTCTCTGCCCATGCCTAAAGTAGTGAGTGCAGATGCAGGATATGGTAGTGAAGAGAATTATGTCTATAGCGTTGGGGAAGAGAAAGAGCAACGATTTGAGTTTCTTATTCCTTATGGGAGCTATGTACAGGAACAAACACGCAAATACAAGAAAGACATTAAAAATGCGAAAAACTGGACCTATGTTGAAGAAGATGACTGTTTTATTTGCCCGAATGGAATGAAGGTAACATTTAAAAAATATCAAAACAAAAAGAATCAGTCTGGCTATGAGCAAAGCTTCAAAATATATGAATGTGAGGATTGTACAGATTGCCCTCTTAAAGCACAATGCACTAAAGCAAAAGGCAATCGACAAGTTCATTGGAATACAATTTTTGAAGAAATGAAAGCAAAGGCCAAAGCAGCCCTTGAATGTGAAGAAAAGACCGCTATCTACGCTCAACGTAAAGTAGAAGTAGAAAGTGTGTTCGGTCACATCAAGGGCAATCGGTCGTTCCGCAGATTTTCATTGAGGGGACTCGACAAAGTGAATGTCGAGTTTGGGATTGTGGCATTAGCCCACAACATACTGAAAGTAGCAGGCATCCGCCAGCTACTTTCAGAGAAAAATCAAACAACTCGAAAAGGCAAGGGAGAAAAACGACTCGTTTTTCTCCCTTGCCTTATTTTTTAGGACTTATGGGACAGCCCCTTT
>NZ_NSEA01000038.1 GCF_002734285.1 Fredinandcohnia onubensis
ACCAACCGTTATGGTTGGTCTTTTTTGCATAGAAAAATAGTAAAGAATCGGATCTATTTATGGTATATCATAAATGGCCTAATCGGTATATTGCCATATCGCAAAACGATAAGTGCTATACCGCTAATGTCAAAAACGGTATATCACCAATCTGAGAAACAATAAACGCTATACCGGAAACAGCCTAAACGGTATAACACAAGATCGAGAAACGATAAATACTATACCGTAAACAGCCTAAACGGTATATCACCAGCCCGAGAAACAATAAACGCTATACCGCAAACCCAATATATTCCCCTTATACCCCATCAATTTTCTCCTTTAAAAACAAATAAAGTAAAAATGGAACTTTATCTGCAGATATAGCGAGGAACTGTCTAATAAATGGATAGTCATTGCTAGAGTATGAATGAAGCAGTTCACTCCACCATTCTGTCTCATATCTTGATATCATACTTAAATTATATAGGAGTAAGTAATGTGTCATGATTTCAGGAAAAAACGTTAGAAGTTCCCTTTCCTTTGGCAGGTAATAGGTGTCTTCATATAAATGATATAGAAGTGGCGAACTACCCAGTGGCAAAAGGTAATTTTCTTTTTTTATTTGTAATGATATTGGTCCGCAGTCTTTTCCTTCTGTTGATTTTTTAACAAGAGTTGTTGAAAATGGCAGCGTATTTTCGATAAAATCTACAAATCTCCGTGAGGTCATATGATAAGTGTCTAAAGCTTCAGTTGGAATCGATAATGTATTCTGAGTTGTAATAGGTGTTTCGATATATAAATTTTGTTGGAAATGGAGAGTAAATAAATTTTGTAGTTCGGGAATTCTTTTAAATAGCCGCTCCATTGTGAATTTTTCACCTTCCATTTGTTTCACATGAAACATACGTTCAGAAAAGTGTGAAAATAAACCGTTCTTTTGTACTTTTACTTCATCATGGAAAAATTCATAACTCTGCTTTTTCCGTTTTCTTGTTGAAACTCCGTGGGCAAGTACTGAAGTTGATTCTGGGTACTGAGGATCAACAGTTAGTAGACATGCTTTTAATAATTGTACCATTCCGTAAAAGAGAAGAACCGGTTTAATCGATAATGGAGCATTTTGGGATAATTGGTAGTAATTTTGACCATGTTCCAAATAATAAATAAACGGATAGCTGTTTTCATAGCTCTTTTTATCTGCGTCTGTAACTGCAGCTTTTTCATAGCATTTTTGTAGTAAATGTTGGGTTGTGTTTGCTGCATGTAGTGCATTAAATGATTGCCAAATAAAACGATAATCAAACAAATTACTAACCTCCAATAGAAAACAAAGAAAGTGCAAGATATGGTCGAATTGAGATAATAAAAAACTCTGAATTATTAAATATATCGTTCGATTCTTGACAGTAGTTTACCCAGTTGTTAATCTACTAATAATATTTTGCAATCGAAGGGGGATTTATTACATGTGGGAAACAAAGTTTGCCAAAGAAGGATTAACATTTGATGATGTATTGCTATTACCTGCTAAGTCAGAGGTACTACCTAAGGATGTAAATCTAGGGGTTGCGTTAACAGAAACACTTAAGTTAAATATCCCGGTTATTAGTGCGGGTATGGACACAGTAACAGAGCATGAAATGGCAATTGCAATGGCCCGTCAAGGCGGACTAGGTATTATTCATAAGAATATGTCTATTGAGCAACAGGCTGAGCAGGTTGATAAGGTTAAGCGTTCAGAAAGTGGCGTTATTACAGATCCGTTTTTCTTAACTCCAAGTCATCAAGTATTTGATGCTGAACATTTAATGGGAAAATACCGTATTTCAGGTGTCCCAATTGTAAACAACCCACAAGAGCAAATCTTGGTTGGAATTATTACCAATCGTGACCTTCGTTTCATTCAAGACTATTCCATTCTAATTTCTGATGTAATGACAAAAGAAAATCTCGTGACTGCCCCTGTTGGTACAACTTTAGAACAGGCGGAAAAGCTTCTACAGAAATATAAAATTGAAAAGCTCCCACTCGTTGATGAAAGTGGAGTATTAAAAGGTCTTATCACAATAAAGGATATTGAAAAAGTAATTGAGTTCCCGAATTCAGCAAAGGATGCACAAGGGCGTCTGTTGGTAGGAGCAGCTGTTGGGGTAACATCAGATACAATGCCACGAGTTGAAAAGTTAGTTAAAGCCGGAGTTGATGCAATTGTAGTTGATACAGCACACGGCCATTCAGCGGGTGTTCTTGAAACAGTTAAAACCATTAGAGACGCATATCCAAAACTAAATATTATTGCTGGTAACGTAGCAACAGCTGAAGCAACTCGTGCTCTTATTGAAGCAGGTGCTAGCGTCGTTAAAGTAGGAATTGGACCTGGTTCTATTTGTACAACTCGTGTTGTAGCAGGTGTGGGTGTTCCTCAGATAACAGCTGTTTACGATTGTGCAACAGAAGCAAGAAAACATGGAGTATCGATTATTGCTGATGGTGGTATTAAATATTCGGGTGACATCGTAAAAGCATTAGCTGCTGGTGGACATGTAGTCATGCTAGGAAGCTTGCTTGCAGGTGTATCTGAGAGCCCAGGGGAAACTGAAATCTTCCAAGGGCGTCGCTTTAAGGTGTATCGTGGCATGGGTTCTGTTGCGGCAATGGAAAAAGGAAGTAAGGACCGCTACTTCCAGGAGGATGCGAAAAAGTTTGTTCCTGAAGGTATTGAAGGTCGTCTTCCATACAAAGGCCCACTTACAGACACAATATATCAGTTAATTGGCGGTATTCGTTCTGGTATGGGTTATTGCGGCACAAAGAATTTAGAAGAGTTAAGAGAGAATGCACAATTCATTAAAATGACAGGTGCAGGATTACGTGAAAGTCATCCACATGATGTACAAATCACAAAGGAAGCACCGAACTACTCTACTCTTTAAGGTAAATTTAGACAGAACATAATCCATTGGTAGGATTTTTATATTGTGGTAGATAGAGTCATGTACTCTGTCTATTTTTTTTGATGCTGTTATGTTAAAATGTCTTTTGTGCGTATTACGAAAGTGGAGGTTTAAAACGTGAAAAAACAAACACAAAAAAGATTGATTATAAGTTTTTTAGCAGTCTTTATGCTATCGCTTTTTGTAGGACAAATACCCCCTGCAAAAGCAGCGCCTGCTCTTGATATAAATGTTAAAAATGCGATATTAATTGATGCAGATACAGGTAAGATATTATATGAAAAGAATGCCGACCAAGCAGCTCCAATTGCAAGTATGGCAAAAATGATGACTGAGTACCTGGTATTGGAAGCTATCTCTGAAGGTAGACTATCTTGGGATCAAACTACCCAGATTAGCCAATATGCATATGATATATCTGCAAATAATAACTTTTCAGGTGTAGGATTACGGTTAAATCATGATTATACGGTTGAAGAACTTTACAAAGCAATGGCGATTTATTCTGATAATGCAACAACAATCACATTAGCAGAACTATTAGCTGGTACTGAAGGCGAATTCGTTAAGCTTATGAATAAAAAGGCAGAAGAACTAGGTCTTCCAAACTATGAGTTTGTAAATAGTACAGGATTATCAAATTCAATGCTAGGTGATAATTATCCTGAAGGAACAAGTCCAGATGGAGATAATATGTTATCAGCAGAATCTGTCGCTTTATTAGCCTATTCACTACTACGAGAGCATCCAGAAGTATTGGAGATTTCAAGTATTCCTCAGTTAGACTTTTATGGAGAAAAACTGGATAACTGGAACTGGATGTTAAAGCATGATCCAAAGGTTTCCCCATATCTTGCAGATTTTTATTATGAGGGAATGGATGGATTAAAAACAGGTACAACACCTGCAGCTGGTTATTGTTTTACAGGAACAGCTGAACGTAACGGAAAAAGATTAATTTCAGTCGTGATGGGTGCAACAAGTGAGCCAGAACGTTTCAAGGAAACTCGTAAACTATTAGATTTTGGTTTTAATAATTTTGAGCAAATTGAAGTTTATCCTGAAGGATATCAATTAAAGGGTAATAAAGAATTAAAGGTAGTCAAAGGGAAAGAAAAAGAAGTAGAAGTTTCAACTAAAGCACCAGTAAGGCTTTTAGTTAAAAAAGGTGTAGATAAGTCAGCGTTTAAAGCAGAATATGTGTTTGACGATAAGGTTGTTTCTAAGGATAAAGAAATAACCGCACCTTTTAAAGAAGGAACAAAAGTTGGCCATATGGCTGTATCCTATGATGGTGATGATTTAGGCTATATTACAGCAAACGGTGATGATAAATTACAGGTACCACTTGTGACAGACACAGGTGTTGAAAAGACAAACTGGTTCGTGCTCATGATGAGAGGAATTGGTGGATTCTTCGGTGACATTTGGTCCAGCGTGGCAAATACTGTTAAGGGCTGGTTCTAATAAAAAGCCTCCTTCTATGTGTAGAAGGGGGCTTTTTTGTTTCCATATTATACTATTTTGGTATAATTACTAGGAAATTAGAAAATTATGAGTTAGAATATTCTTAGTTTATTTTACATAGGGCATTCACTATTGTTAAAAATATGATATGATTATGCCTATAAAATTAGATAACGAATTATTGGAGGAATCATAATGGCAAATACAGGTACAGATCGAGTAAAACGTGGTATGGCTGAAATGCAAAAGGGCGGCGTAATTATGGACGTTGTCAATGCAGAACAAGCTAAAATTGCAGAGGAAGCAGGAGCTGTAGCAGTAATGGCTTTAGAGCGTGTGCCAGCTGATATTCGCGCGGCTGGTGGAGTTGCTAGAATGGCGGACCCAACAATTGTTGAGCAAGTAATGGGTGCTGTTACTATTCCAGTTATGGCTAAAGCTCGTATTGGTCATATTGTAGAAGCTAGAGTATTAGAAGCTCTTGGCGTTGACTACATTGATGAGAGTGAAGTATTAACTCCAGCTGATGAAGAGTTCCACTTAAATAAACGTGATTTCACAGTTCCATTTGTTTGTGGTTGCCGTGACTTAGGCGAAGCTACTCGCCGAATTGCAGAAGGTGCATCTATGCTTCGTACAAAAGGTGAGCCTGGAACAGGAAATATTGTAGAAGCTGTTCGTCATATGAGAAAAGTGAATGCTCAAATTCGTAAAGTTGTTGGCATGAGCGAAGATGAGCTAATGACAGAAGCAAAAAATCTAGGTGCACCATTTGAATTATTGCTTCAAATCAAACAAGAAGGTCGCCTACCAGTTGTTAACTTTGCTGCAGGTGGTGTAGCAACTCCAGCTGACGCGGCGCTTATGATGCAACTTGGAGCAGATGGAGTATTTGTTGGATCTGGTATTTTTAAATCAGATAATCCTGCAAAATTTGCTCGTGCGAT
The DNA here is from genome assembly GCF_002734285.1 of Fredinandcohnia onubensis. Classification (GTDB taxonomy): domain Bacteria; phylum Bacillota; class Bacilli; order Bacillales; family Bacillaceae_L; genus Ferdinandcohnia; species Ferdinandcohnia onubensis_A. Next base: position 5,357 of record NZ_NSEA01000038.1, read on the forward strand.
TGTAGAAGCTACTACACATTATCAAGATTATGAATTAATTGCACACCTTTCAAAAGGATTAGGAAATGCTATGAAAGGTATTGAAATTTCATCATTATTACCAGAACAACGCATGCAAGAAAGAGGCTGGTAAGTAAGAGGGTGTTCAGACGTGGTTAAAATCGGAGTATTAGGGCTTCAAGGGGCCGTTAGAGAACATGTTCGTTCTGTAGAAGCCTCAGGAGCAGAAGCAGTCATCGTAAAAAAGGTTGAACAACTTCAAGAAATTGACGGATTAATAATCCCTGGCGGGGAAAGTACTACAATGCGCCGATTAATTGATAAATATGAGTTTATGGAGCCACTTCGCTCATTTGCTGAGCAAGGTAAGCCGATGTTTGGGACATGTGCAGGGTTAATACTACTTGCGAAGCAGCTTGTTGACTATAAGGAGTCACATCTTGGTCTTATGGATATCAAAGTTGAAAGAAACTCATTTGGCCGTCAACGTGAGAGCTTTGAGGCAGAGCTTATGATTCCTGGAATCGCTGAAGATCTTGTCGGAGTATTTATTCGTGCGCCACATATTGTGGAAGCGGGAGAAAACGTTGAAATTCTTGCAAAGCATGATGGCAGAATTGTTGCAGCACGTGAAGGACAATTTTTAGGCTGCTCCTTCCATCCAGAATTAACAGACGATCATCGCTTTACAGGGTATTTTGTAAAAATGGTCGAAGAATCAAAAGCAAAAAACCTTGTATAAACAATTAAAACATGGTAAAACTTTATATAAATAATAAAATGTTAAATCTATGATAGGAACTAGTAGCTAGTCTTTTTTCCTAAGAGAGTCGGTGGTTGGTGTGAACCGATGAAAAAGGCTTGTGAATCCATCCTTGAGTGAAATACTGAACGCATCATTCTAGTAGGTATTTTCGGTAAATCCGTTATCTTTTTCAAGAGGAGGATACTTGTATCCTCAACTAGGGTGGTAACGCGGGTTAACTCTCGTCCCTTTTTTAGGGGCGGGAGTTTTTTATTTGTCGTGACTGCCGATAAGCGGCGTGTTTCTTCGTTGGCTTGGTTCTCTGGTCCTCACGTAGGTTAGCTATGCTCCGATCCTCAAACCTGCGCCGCCTTGAAATACAGGCTTCTCTACAGACACGATTGGTTACAAATTGTTACTATAACTACATAGATTTTAGGAGGTTTAAGTGATGTTAGATATCAAATTTTTACGAAGCCACTTTGATGAAGTGAAAGAGAGACTAAAGTATCGTGGTGAGGATTTAACAGACCTTGGGCGTTTTGAGGAATTAGATAAGAAGCGCCGCGAGCTTATTTTGAAGACTGAGGAGTTAAAAAGCCGTAGAAATGAAGTGTCAGGTCAAATCGCTGTCTTGAAAAGAGAGAAAAAAGATGCAGATGCTCTAATCTTAGAGATGCGTGAAGTTGGGGACAAAGTTAAAGAATTAGACACGGAATTACGAGATGTAGAAGGACAATTAGAGCATCTTATGTTATCAATTCCGAATATACCACATGAAAGTGTGCCAATTGGTGAATCTGAGGATGATAACGTTGAAATCCGTAAATGGGGTGAGCTTCCTGAGTTTGGATTTGAACCAAAGCCACATTGGGAAATTGCCGATCAACTTGAAATTTTAGATTTTGAACGTGCAGGAAAAGTAACTGGTAGCCGCTTTGTATTTTATAAGGGGCTTGGGGCAACACTTGAAAGAGCGTTATTTAACTTTATGTTAGACCTTCATGTAGAGGAACATGGATATGAAGAGGTCATTCCTCCATATCTAGTCAATCGTGCAAGCATGACAGGTACAGGACAGTTACCAAAGTTTGAAGAAGATGCATTCCTCATTGAAAATGAAGACTACTTCTTAATTCCGACTGCTGAGGTTCCAGTTACCAACCTACACCGTGATGAAATCATAGTCGGTGAAGAGCTGCCAATTAAGTATGCGGCGTTTAGTGCTTGTTTCCGCTCTGAAGCTGGTTCTGCGGGAAGAGATACAAGAGGGTTGATCCGCCAGCATCAGTTTAATAAGGTAGAACTAGTGAAGTTTGTAAAGCCAGAAGATTCTTATCAAGAATTGGAAAGCTTAACAGCAAATGCAGAAAAGGTACTTCAGTTATTAGGTCTTCCATATCGTGTCCTGAGCATGTGTAGTGCAGACTTAGGATTTACTGCAGCAAAGAAATATGACATTGAAGTATGGATTCCAAGCTACGGAACTTACCGTGAAATTTCTTCTTGTAGTAACTTTGAGGCATTCCAAGCAAGACGAGCAAATATTCGTTTCCGTCGTGACCGAGATTCAAAACCTGAGCATGTTCACACATTGAATGGTTCTGGACTTGCCATTGGTCGAACTGTTGCGGCAATCCTAGAGAATTATCAACAAGAAGACGGTACAGTCATCATTCCGGAAGTATTACGTCCTTATATGAGAAATAAAGAAGTAATTGGTCCGAAGTAATCTAAAAAATAAAGGCCAGGATTAATTATTTTCCTGGTCTATAAATTTTTTTATAAATAATGTTGACATGCAAATTAGAATTATGGTATATTAATTTTTGTCGATACGGAGGAATACCCAAGTCCGGCTGAAGGGATCGGTCTTGAAAACCGACAGGGGTGTTAAAGCCCGCGGGGGTTCGAATCCCTCTTCCTCCGCCATAATTTTTAAATAATACTAGCGCATAAAGTATTGGAGATGACTCGTTACTATTACAGTAACGAGTTTTTTGCTTTTTAAATATTATTTATCAATAAAGAACCCCTTTTGAGTGATGATCTCAAAAGGGGTATTTGTCGTTCTAGCTTTTTAAAAGCTCAGTTTGTCTGATAAACTTTGAAATTTTCTCGATAATTGGTTCCACTGAACCTTCATCTTGTAAAATATCGTATTCATTGATGTTTAATCGTAGGACTGGGCAAGCAGTAAAATTATTGATCCATTTTTCATAACGACCGTGCATTTCTTCCCAATATGAAATAGGAGTTTGTTGCTCCATCGGTCTGCCACGTTCCTGAATTCGATTAATGATATCGTCAAGGCTACCTTCAAGATAAATTAATAAATTCGGATGTGGGAAATATGGGGTCATTACCATTGCATCAAAAAGATTGGTATATGTCTCATAATCGACAGGCGCCATTGTTCCTTTTTCATAATGCATTCTCGCAAATATGCCTGTGTCCTCATAGATAGAACGATCTTGGACAAATCCTCCACCATATTCAAAGATTTTCTTTTGCTCTTTAAAACGTTCTGCAAGGAAATAGATTTGAAGGTGGAAGCTCCATCTTTCAAAGTCTGCATAAAACCTATCTAAATATGGATTCGTATCCACTTTTTCAAAGGAGGTTCTAAATCCAAGTGCATTTGCTAGTGCATTTGTCATCGTAGACTTCCCAACACCAACTGTACCTGCAATGGTGATCACTGCATTACTAGGGATATCATATTTATTACGCAAATTCATTCTGTCTTACTCCTTTTTCAAGAATGGTGTCTTCTATTTTTGACAGGATTTGTTCCAAATCCTGTTTGTTCTGTACAAAGTCTAGTTTGTCTCCGTTAAATCGGATAACAGGAATATTTGGATGTGACTTCTCAAACTTTGCCATTGATTGCTCATAATCAAGGCTTAATTGACTGAGATATGCTGGATCAATACCTTTTTCGATGTCTCGACCACGCATTTTAATCCGCTCTAATAAAGTATCGAGGCTAGCGTGTAAATATATGACGACATTTGGTACAGGCATATCAGCTGTTAGAATTTCATAAATCTGTAGGTATTTTTGAAATTGCTGAGTTTTCAATGTCCGCTCAGCGAAGATTAGGTTTTTGAATATATGATAATCCGCAACAACCGGTTGATTTCTTTGAAGGTAATTCTGATTAATGTCTTCAAGTTGTTTGTATCGGTTACAGAGGAAAAACATTTCTGTTTGAAAACTCCATTCATCAATATTCGTATAAAATTTACCCAAGAATGGATTTTCATCGACTATCTCTTTCAATAAGGCAAAGTCAAATTGCTCTGAAATAGCCTTAGCGAGAGAGGTCTTCCCAACTCCGATCGGGCCCTCTACTGTAATAAAGGGAATCCTACTACCCATCTCGTGTCCCCCTTTTTATATCAATCAAATGACAGATAAGCATTATTTTATCACAGGAAGGTAGATGTTTGTTATTAATTGTCGAAAAAACAGACTGGGAAATATTATAGTTTTCTTATTGTGCACTAAATAGAAAAAGGAACTCGAAAAATCGAGTTCCTTTGAATGATTTCATCGTTTTACGACATTGAAGTTATCTGTAATCAACAGCCAATTTTGTGGGAACGGTAACCCTAGCTTCCAATAGCTGATTCCTCGTAGATTCAATTCTTTAATCAAATCAAACTTTGCCTGAATGCTTCTAGCATCCTCAAACCAAACCTTATGTTGCTTTCCAGCTGAGTCCGTATAATCAAAGTGAGGAGCTTGTGCCTTCGTATCGTATTGGATTGGTACATTATTTTGCTTTGCAAGTTCAATTGCTCGCTGTGGGCTTACTGCCTTTGCATATTCTCCACCTTGTACAAATGGTAGTGTCCAATCATAGCCATAGAGATTTTGCCCCATCATGATTTTTGATCCAGGCATTTCGGTTAACGCGTATTCAAGGACTTCACGGACAGGCCCAATAGGTGATACTGCCATTGGTGGGCCGCCACTATATCCCCATTCATAAGTCATTATGACAACAAAGTCCACGATTTCACCATGTGCTTTATAATCATGTGCTTCGTACCATGCGCCCTTTTGTTCTGCACTTGTTTTAGGAGCAAGTGCAGTGGATAGTAGCCAGCCTTCTTGGCTAAAACGCTGTTTTGCTTTACGTAAAAAGTTGTTATAGGCTTCGCGGTCTTCTGGTCGTAAAAACTCCATATCAAAATGAATATCACGGAACCCGTATTTTTTAGCTGTTTCTACTATTGTATCTAACAGCTTATTTTGGACACTTTGGTCAGTAAGTACAATCCGACCTAGTTCATTACTAAATTGTCCTTCTTCTAAATTCGCGACGACCATCATAAGGGTTACGTTATTTGCACTTGCGATGCTTGGTAAATTGTCCAATGGTGGTTCTTTTAGAGTGCCATCTCGTTGGATTTGAAAGTTAAATGGGGCTAAGTATGTTAAGTATGGAGCTGCTTGTCGTGAACTTCTTTCGAGAGCGGGACTTACCGAAGTTCCTGATGGTTCTACATAAGCATTGATTTCTGCATTTCGTTTTGGGCGTGCAGGAATATAGATTCTAAGACCTACATTTAGTGGACGATTCGCCGGAATTTGGTTGATTTGTGCTAATTGCTGATAATTAAGTCCAAATTTATTTGCAATCGACCAGAGGCTATCGCCTGGCTGTACCCAATAAAATTGACCAACAATAGGAATAACAAGTGCCTGGCCGATCGCAAGATTACCGGGGTCTGGAATTTGGTTTGCACGAACAATATCATCCACTGTGGTTCCGTATGCCCGAGCGATTCCAAATAAGGATTGACCTTGCTCTACTACATGAATTTGCATGTTTGACCTCCTCATTCTACAATCTAGGTAACACACCTTTATTACTCTATGAGAGAATAAGAAAGATGATGCTTGGATAAAATGTTTAACTTTATTTAGTCGGGGTCAAACTCCGACTAAATAAAGTTAAAGCCTACGGTGTATGCCACAGATTTTCAAAGGTAACTTTTCGAGCAGGCTCGAAAAAAATCTGGGCGCAAATACGCCAAGGCGCATTTGATTTATCTAGTAAGGGAGTATTTATTTTGATGAAATCTGACGAATATTATATGAAATTGGCGATTGAAGAAGCAAAAAGAGCAGCAGATATTGACGAAGTGCCAATTGGGGCTGTACTTGTTATAAATGATGAAGTTATTACAAAAGCCCATAACCTTCGTGAAACAGAGCAACGATCAATTGCCCATGCAGAGCTATTGGCACTTGATGAAGCCTGCCAACGTTTAGATACTTGGAGATTAGAGGATTCAACCTTGTATGTCACTCTTGAGCCTTGTGCAATGTGCTCGGGGGCAATTGTGCTATCGCGGGTAAAACGGGTTGTTTACGGGGCAAGTGATCCTAAGGGAGGATGCGCGGGAACCTTAATGAACCTTTTACAGGAACAACGATTTAATCATCAAGCTGAGGTTGTTTCAGGTGTTTGTGAGGAAGAATGTAGCGAACTCCTAAGTTCGTTTTTTAGACAGCTTCGAAAGAGAAAAAAAAATGAAAAGAATCGTACAACTGGTTCTACTTGAAAAAACTTACAGTTGGAATACATTGATTTTTTTTTAATGAGCCTTTATACTAAGAATGTGTCACAAAGACACCTAACAATTTGGTATCAATTTTGCCGTGCTAAGCGGGGAGGTAGCGGTGCCCTGTACTCGCAATCCGCTCTAGCGAGGCCGAATCCCTTCATAGAGGGTAGTTATTGTAGGGTCTGCCTCAAGTAAGTGGTGTTGACGTCTGGGTCCTACGCAATGGGAACCCGTGAATCCTGTCAGGTCCGGAAGGAAGCAGCAGTAAGCGGACTCTCCCATGTGCCGTAGGGTTGCCTAGACCGAGCTAACTGCTTGAGTAACGCCTGGGGTAACTATTCGACGGAAGGTGCACGGCAGTTATACTACATAAAACAACTCACTCATTCGGGTGGGTTTTTTTATTTTTTTTAGATTTTTTAAGTGAATGGTATAATCACTTTGTACAGAATATTCACTTCCTGTATAATAGGAAGTGGACGAAGAGAAGGAGGGGCAATATCGATGGCATATCAAGCATTATACCGTGTCTTTCGACCACAAACCTTTCAGGATGTGGTTGGACAAGAACATATAACCCAAACTTTAAAGAATGCCCTTCTTCAAGAAAAGTTTTCTCATGCTTACCTTTTCTCAGGACCAAGGGGAACAGGAAAAACGAGTGCTGCGAAAATTTTTGCGAAAGCCGTTAACTGTGAGCGTTCTCCAGTTGCTGAGCCTTGTAATGAGTGTGCCGCATGTCGGGGAATTACCGACGGCTCAATTTCTGATGTGATTGAAATTGATGCAGCCTCAAACAATGGCGTCGATGAAATTAGAGATATTCGCGATAAAGTGAAGTATGCTCCCAGTGCAGTACGCTATAAGGTATATATCATTGATGAAGTACATATGCTTTCAATCGGTGCGTTTAACGCCTTACTAAAAACATTGGAGGAACCACCAAGACATGTCATTTTCATTCTAGCGACAACCGAACCACATAAAATTCCACTTACGATCATATCCAGATGTCAACGCTTTGATTTTCGTCGGATTACAACTCAAGCAATCGTTGGGAGAATGAAAACGATCATAGCTGAACAGAACGTGACAGTGGACGATCAAGCTCTTTATGTTATCGCAAGAGCTGCTGAAGGTGGGATGCGGGATGCGCTAAGTTTATTGGACCAAGCGATTTCCTTCAGTGACGAAGAGGTAAAACTTGAAGATGTTCTCACGATAACTGGGGCTGTTTCGCAATCACTACTAACTAATGTGGTTAGGGCGACACACGATCGCGATGTCCGAACAGCTTTAAAGACGCTCGATGAAATGATGGACCTTGGAAAAGACCCAATGAGATTTATCGAAGACTTAATCTTCTATTATAGGGACATGCTTTTATATCAAACAGCCCCACAATTAGAAGAAGTGATGGAGCGGGTCTTAGTTGATGAAGACTTTTCAGACCTTGCAAAAAATATCCCAAATCATGAAATTTACGAAACCATGGATATTTTAAACCAAGCCCAGCAGGAGATGAAGTGGACAAACCATCCACGAATTTTTCTAGAGGTAGCGCTTGTAAAGCTTACTCAAATGGATAAACAACATTCATTAGAATCATTGCCACAAATAGAAGGCTTAATGAATAAAATAAATATGTTAGAATCAGAACTTGCATCAATTAAGGAAAAAGGTGTAACAGCCCAACCACAAGATGCAAAGCCTGCTGAAAAACGTCCACAAAAAACATCTAGAAATGGTTACAGAACCCCTGTGGGAAGAATAAATGAGGTTTTAAAGAGTGCAACCAGACAGAATCTTGATTTATTAAAAGGAAAATGGGGCGATATGCTCGATCAACTTCGCAGTCAAAACAAAGTGTCTCATGCAGCTCTTTTAATTGAAAGTGAACCAGTTGCAGCTTCTTCAAATGCGTTTGTGTTAAAGTTTAAATATGAAATCCATTGTAAAATGGCATCTGAAAACGCAGAAGTAAAAGAAAATCTCGAAAATATTCTTTCTACATTAACTGGAAAAAGGTTTGAAATGATTGGTGTACCTGATGATGAATGGGGTAAAATTAGAGAAGAGTTTATCCGTGGGCAAAAAACCGATGATGATCAAGGGCCTGAGGAAACAGAAGACCCTCTTATTGCAGAAGCGATGAAAATTGTTGGTGCAGAGCTCATTGAAATAAAGGAATAATAATCATAAGGAGGAATTTAACATGATGCGTGGCGGCGGAATGGGTAATATGCAAAAGATGATGAAACAAATGCAAAAAATGCAAAAGGATATGGCAAAGGCACAGGAAGAACTTGCTGATAAAGTGGTAGAAGGTACTGCTGGTGGTGGTATGGTCACTGTAAAGGCAAATGGCCAAAAAGAAATCATTGACGTGATCATTAAACAAGAAGTGGTAGACCCAGATGATATCGAAATGCTACAAGACCTTGTTTTAGCAGCAACAAATGATGCCCTTAAGAAGATCGAAGACCTAACAAATGAAACAATGGGTCAATTCACTAAGGGAATGAACCTTCCATTCTAATGGATTGAAAGGACTTAGATAGATATGCATTATCCTGAACCAATATCTAAGCTAATAGATAGCTTTATGAAATTGCCAGGTATCGGCCCAAAAACGGCCGTGCGTCTGGCTTTTTTTGTATTAAGTATGAAAGAGGATGTCGTTCTTGATTTTGCAAAGGCTCTTGTCAATGCAAAGCGAAACCTCACATATTGCTCAAATTGCGGGCATATAACAGATAGAGACCCTTGTTATATTTGTGAAGATGAGCGCCGAGACAAAACCGTGATCTGTGTCCTACAGGATCCGAAAGATGTAATCGCGATGGAAAAAATGAAAGAATACAACGGTTTGTATCACGTCCTACATGGGGCAATCTCCCCAATGGATGGTATTGGTCCAGAAGATATTAAAATTCCTGAATTACTAAAAAGACTTCAGGATGACACGGTACAAGAAATTATTTTAGCGACTAATCCGAACATCGAAGGGGAAGCTACAGCTATGTATATTTCCCGTTTGCTAAAACCAACGGGTATTAAAATTACAAGAATCGCACATGGCTTACCAGTTGGTGGAGATTTAGAATATGCTGATGAAGTAACACTATCAAAGGCACTTGAAGGACGCCGGGAACTATAGGAGGTCTTTTATGCTTTTTAAAAAGAAGGGAAAGCTTCGACAAGAATATAACCAAGAGCTCTTTAGTCAGTTAGAAATAGCAAAGAAGGAATGGATAAGACAGAAAAATCTTATCGAAAAAAGTGTTGAACCTTCTGATGATGTTTTAAACGAACTTAAAGTTGCGGAAACTAAATACTTCTTTTTACTAAGAGAAGCAAAAAGGCGAAAAGTATTTTTATAAAATTAAATCCTATCAAGGAAGTAAGACTTTCTCTGATAGGATTTTTTATTAGGACTAGATTCAGTAAAATAAAAAAGGACAAGAGGTTCTTAAAACTCTTCACTCACATAGAATAATAGTACAAGTTGTGAGAAGGAGTGAAGTCTGATTGGAACCAAAGATTGTTATAGCTATACTTGGAGGATTGATTGTACTTGTTCTTTTGATAGGAGCACCTCTTAAGCCAATTCGACTAGTGGGACAAGTATTTGTCAAAATCTTAATCGGCGCATTGTTTTTATTTTTCTTAAATGCATTTGGACAATCATTTGATCTACATGTACCCATTAATCTAGTGACTTCTGCAGTATCTGGTCTACTCGGTCTCCCAGGCTTAGCGGCACTCGTAATCATAGATTTATTTATAGTAGGATAAAAAAACAAATGGAATCTCATTTGTTTTTTTATTGTTTAATTTAGGTGGCAGGGTCAGAGATAGTGGGATAGTTAGAAAGTAGAAAAGTTATTTTAATATAATGTGTTGACTTTTAGTTGAATCGGGTGTATATTTATATTCCTCACAGGGAATACCTTGAAATAAGAAAAAACATTAAAAAATATTGTTGACTTATTTTTGTGAGGATGTTATATTAATAAAGTCGCTTCTGAGAGGCGAAACAAAAGTTCTTTGAAAACTGAACACAA
>NZ_NSEA01000039.1 GCF_002734285.1 Fredinandcohnia onubensis
TTTTCAATGACTTTTCGGACAACCCCAATGGTTCTCAAATCAGATATTGTAATTGATGTTTATTCTAGAGGTGTTAGATCTGAAAGTTTAACTAACTTTATACGTTCGTCGTTCTTAATTTCACAGTACCCACTATCATATATCCAATGAATAACATAAATTTTTGATTCGAATATAACTTTGCTTCCTTTTACCAACTAAAAATGCCCCCTAGTATCTGAAATTGAACCGTCATCCAACATATCAGAGAAAACGTTTTATAATCAATCGGTAGTTTTTGGGAATTTAATACAATTGAAATGAAGCTGAAGAATATGTAACAAACGTCTTCTTTGCTTGAAAAAGAACAAAGCCTTAAAATAGCTGGGGTTTTCTTTTTTATTGTACTAACGAAGGAGTTTAGTGAAAGAAGAGGAGGGAGTTGTAAGATGGGTTATGCTTGGAAAACGTGTCCTTCTGAAATAAAAGATTTTATTTTTAATATTAATAAAAGTATTAAGGAAATTATAAATGACAGCTACGTTGGTTTCTATATACATGGTTCTTTAGCTATGGGCGGATTTAATCCTAAAAGCAGCGATATTGATGTTTTGGTTATTACTTATAAATCAATGGAAATCGAATATAAGAGGAATTTGGCACGGCTCTTATTAGATTATTCAAATTCTCCATATCCAATTGAAATAAGTTTTCTAAATACAAAACAACTACGGCATTGGCAACATCCATGTCCATATGATTTCCATTATAGCGAGTTCTGGAGAGAACGGTTCGAAAAAGATTTGTTAAATGGTACATATCAGTTTTTAAATGGTGATATTCATACAGATGCAGATTTAGCAGCTCACTTAACTATTACTTATCAAAGAGGCATATGTGTCGAAGGTAAACCTATAAAGGAAGTATTTCCTTTAGTTCCAAGGTCAGATTACATATCGTCTATACTAGGTGACTATCAGGATTGTTTGGAAAATATTGAAGAAGACCCAATTTTATTGTTCATTAAATTTAGTGAGAGTATTTTGGTATCTAAAAGAAAGAGTAATTTCATCCAAGCAAGAAGCAGGTAATTGGGGGCTAAAAACTTTCCCACGGGAATTAAGTATTACTATTAGTAAAGTGGTCGATTCTTATGCAAATGGAAATGGTGCTAATACTCTTGAGAAAGACGAACTTATATTATTAAGAAATTACATTTCGGATAATGTTCAAAAATTATTAAGCTAACGGGGCAGTTTAGTTGAAGAATTTATGGAATTTTTTGTCTATTATATGTTAAAATAAACTATGCCGAATATGTTAAATAAAGGTAGGTACTGATGAGTAAAAAACGTATTGTTTACTTAAGTTTATTTATATTATTGATACTAATTCTAACATTAACAAAGCCGTCATCTGATTCTTTTAACAATTGGTTATCCAACAAATATAATTTAGAATGCCAAGAAAATGAATGTATAAGAGATTCCAACAATTATAAGGTTGTTAATATAGATATAGACAATTACTTTTTATTTAACAAGATAGGAATAAAATTACAAGAGGAAGATGGAGTTTTTTTACTAATTGAAGGGTTAGGAATCTTTGGAGTATTCTCCACTTCTACATACAAAGCATTCGAAGAATGAATAGTGCGTTGATCTAAGATGGGATTAACGCAATTTTTATAGAATTTTTTGAACTAATGGTGCAGTAGAGTGAAAGAATTCAAAAATGAATTAAGGGGTAAGTCTATGAAGAAGATCATTATACCTTGTGTCCTTATAATATTAGTTGTTTTTATTTTGGTGAATTCAGATGCAGTATACTTGAAGTTACAAGAAAATAATTGGAATAATGCAGATTACTATGTTAGTGAAATAAATGCTGAAAGAGTAGAAAAGGTCAAAGTCTGTTAGAAATAACTGACCTAAATACTTATACAAAATATTCAGGAAACAATATTTATCTAACACAAGTTTATGTAGAAGACAAACTTGAGATGATTTTTTTAACCAAAGCGTTTAAAATCGGTTTCCTTGAATGGGAGTATCACACACTCCCATTTACCACTACTGAAAACATTATTGAAGAGTCGTTGGACGAATGGGTTATAAACTAAAAAGTGCGTTGATCTAAGAAGGATTAGCGCACTTTTTGTTGAAGTTATAAAACTAATGATGCAGGTTAGTTGAAGAAAAATGAAACTATGTTTGAGCAATTTTCGTAAAATAAAGTTAAGTAGAGTGAGAATATTAAATTTACGGGGATGGTTAGTTAATGGGGAAAGATGAAGAAAAAATACGAGAAACAGAATGGAAAAGAAATCCGTTAATTAATTTAGCCGATTCCGTTAACCGTTCAATGGTTGGTGATCCAAGTGCAATTGCAAAAGGTGGGTGTCTGACAAAGATTATTACCTTAGTAATTGTTATTATAGGATTGTTTGTTCTCTCTCGGTGTTCATATTAAGCTAACGAAGCAGAATAGTGTAAAAAGAAGTTGCTTCTAATAAGGTGTATTAAGAAGAGAGGCATGGATATGTTTTTCTTTAATAAAGAAGATGTTTATATAGGATTTTCAATGGAAGAATTATCTAAGGTGAGAGATATTTTAGAAAGAGAAGGCATTAAATATACCTATAAAGCTATTGATCCTTCAGGAAAATGGTTAGGACCTGGTACATCAAGAGGAAACTTCGGAAGTTTCGGAATGAACAAGAATTACGAAAAACAATATGTTGTTTCTGTTAGAAAAAAAGACGCAGGGAATGCAAAGTATTTTATTAATTGTGTTTTGCATTCATAAGGTATTTCACTAACGATGCAAGTGTTAAAATATCCACCTGTCATTACTGAGTAGTTTTTTCTTGTTGAGCTAACGAGGCAGGTTAGTGCAAAAAGAAGATAAGAATAACGGCGACAAACTTGGAAAGTAGGTGTTGACTATGGAAAATGTTAAATGGATAAATGGAAGATATAAAGAAGATAATCGTATTTTTAATTCAGAACGTCAAGCAGAAGAATGGGTAGATGCTTTATATCCAGATTTTGTTGCATATTTGTCCAATAATATTAATGTTGGATATGCTTCACCTGATGAGAAGGTTATAAAATATTTAGCAAATTACTTACCAAAATGGGTTAGTTATAATAACTTGAATAAAAGTATCCATACGGAGAAAATAACTAAAAATGGTCAAGTAATATTTAAAATTTGGACATCGCAGAAGAAATGAACAAGTCAAGATTGTGAAAAAATGTACTTAAACTAATGGGTGCTTATGTTTAATAACATTTCAAATTTTGGCGACAGTTTTATACTGTCGCTTTAATATTTCATTCATAATTAAGTTTTAAATATTGCAGTTTTATTAACAAGAGTAAAATTATTATATTTTTTCATTTGGTGCGTTATTTTACTTTTTCTCTAGATTCTTTCACTTCAGTATTAAACCCAATAGATATTTTCAGCGCATTAAGTGTTGTGGAAAATCTAAGTAATGGAGGGTTTTTGGATAAGATCACTTTTTGTCGAATATTTTATGTAACATATTGTGCAAGTGTTTGATATAATACTAATAACAATTAACAAAATGTTAATTAATAATCAGTAGCACTGAGGTGAGTAAGTATGAGTGAAGATTTGTTGAACTATGATGTGAGTAAATATCGAACTCCTGATGGATATACGAGTGATATTGCTGTCTTTACGATTATTTCAACGGAGGTAGGTCCTTATAAGCCACCAGAAAAGACGTTAAAACTTATGCTAATTAAGCGAGCGGAGAAAACAAGTGAAGGTGACCCGAATATCGAAAGAGGAAAATGGGCGTTGCCTGGTGGGTTTATTAATCCTGAGGAAAAGGCTTATGATGCAGCTGTTCGCGAATTACAAGAGGAAACGGGTGTAGATGGATTAAAAATTAAGCACTTTGGCGTTTATGACAAATTGGGACGTGACAAGCGGGGGTGGATTATTTCAAATGCTCATTATGCGATCGTTCCAGAAGATAAGCTAGTAAAGAGGAGAGCAGCAGATGATGCAGCTGAGGTAGCATTATTTTCGATGGATGAAGTGTTTAAGCTAGACCTTGCCTTTGACCATAAAGAAATTATTGATGATGCGTTATGGTTCATCAAAAAGGATATGTCTTTAACAACGCTCGCGAAAAACTTTTTACCAAAGGAATTTGTATTGTCTGAGTTGCAAGGGGTATTGCTAACGGTTATGGATGAGCCTTGGCTAAAGCTAGATGCTCAATTTTTCAGGAAGGCTCCAACGCTTCCGTTTATTGAAAAAGTCGTGAAGGATGGAGAGCCGCAAAAAACCAATCGTTGGTCGAAAAATAAAGCCCAGCTTTATCGATTTAATGATTTTGATCCATATGTATCGATCTATAATGCCAAATATTAATTTTTTTTCGTTCTTATAATTAACAGTTTGTTAATTAATAACCATTAAGGAGTGAATCAAAATGAAAGTTTTAAAAGACTGGACCTTGTTTGAAAAGCTATGGCTTGTGACGTTTACGCTTGTGAATGTGTATTTGTTTTTTGTCTGGGATGATACGATTCTTGGGTTCATTACCTCGATTTCAGGAATGCTTTGTGTGGTGTTGGTTGCGAAAGGGAAGATCAGTAATTACTATTTTGGAATTATCCAAACCGGAACCTATGCCTATATCGCTTACGGTTATGGCCTATATGGCGAGGTCATGTTAAATGCCTTGTTTTATTTTCCACTACAGTTTGTAGGACTTTATTTATGGACTAAACATAAAGCAAAACAAACTGTACAAGGGGAAGAAATTCAAGTCAGTGTTTTAACAAAAAAGGGATGGGCCATCACCTTATCTTCATTCCTTGTCATCTTTGTTCTATATGCTTACCTTCTAGAAAAAATCGGTGGCAATGTCGTCTGGATTGATTCGGCAACGACGACATTATCGGTGATTGCCCAGATTTTAATGCTCAAACGTTTTACAGAACAGTGGTTATTTTGGATTGCGGTGAATGTCCTATCCATTGCACTTTGGCTAAAGGCTTTGATGTTACAAGGAGGAAACGATGTATCCATGCTTGTTATGTGGTCGGCGTTTCTAATCAATAGTATTTACGGATATTACAACTGGTCGAAAGTTTATAAAAAGCAGAAGGGGGAAGAAATGTCATGAAAAAGGTTGGATTTTACGGTGGTAAGTTTTTACCGTTGCATCAAGGTCATGTGTACGCGATTATCAAAGCTTCCACGATGGTCGATGAATTGTATGTCGTGTTGTCTCATAGTGAAAAGAGGGACCGGGAGCTTTGTGAAAGGAGCAAGTTTCCTTATATTTCAAGTCGGATCCGGCTGCGCTGGCTTTCGCAACTGACGAAGGATATGAAGAACGTCAAGGTCATCGAAGTGGAAGATTATGATGGGGATGACGATTATGATTGGAAGGAAGGGGCCGCGAAAATAAAAGAGGCGATCGGGAAGAACATTGATGTGGTATTCGGTTCTGAAATGGGATATGACCCGATTTTTCAAGAACTCTATCCGGAGGCAACGCATGCGTTGATTGATGAAAAAAGGGAACAGGTTCCGATATCGGCAACTGAGATTCGAAGTAAGGGAGTGTTTACTTACTGGAACTACATTCCCGAGGTAGCGAAACCGTATTTTGTCAAAAAGGTCGTCATTTTGGGCACGGAAAGCTGTGGAAAATCAACGCTTACGAGAAATCTAGCACTCATGTATAACACGACGTATGTAAGTGAATATGGTAGGGAAATCTGTGAAGAGCTAGGCGGTTGTGATGGCATTATGGTAGACGAGGACTACCCCCTCATTGCATATGGTCATAAACTTAAAGAATATGAAGCTATTAAACAAGCCAATAAAATTGTCTTTGTTGACACCGAGGCTGCTGTCACTCAATTTTATTCAGAACTGTATAATCGTAAAACGCAAAAGGTCCTAGGGGAGATTGCCAAGCTCCAACAATACGATTTATGTCTATTTTTAGAGCCAGACGTCGAATGGGTGGATGATGGATTAAGGGTACATGGTGAACAACAGGTTCGCGAAGAAAATAATCAGCGCTTGAAGGGTCTATTGAATGAATATGGAATTCCGTTCGTAAGCATAAGCGGGAGCTATCAAGAAAGGTTAGAAAAAGCGATTGAGTTGATAGGGGAAAGAGTAGGGGTCACGAATTGAATTTATCTACATTCTGACGCCTGACCCTTAGTGCGGTAATGCTTTACTGTGCTGGGGGTCAGGCCCTTTTTTATGAGGAGCTATTTCTGTAATTGATATTTTTTAATTTTAAGATAGAGTGTATTTCTACTAATCTGTAAGATGTTGGCGGCTTTCGAAATATTCCAATCTACAGAATGTAATGCTTGTAAGATCGCCGTTTTTTCAGTGCTAATCAGAGAATGTGGGGAGTTTTCTCCACTATCTCCACGAGTAGGTTGACGCTCAAACTCATTTTCGAAATGTAAATGCTCACCGTTAACGATGGTATCTTCAGCAAAAAACGAGGCTTGCATAAGAACACTTTTTAGTTCCCGTACATTACCTGGCCAAGGGTAGGAAAGTAGTTTTTGCTTTGCATCATCAGATAAAGTAAGGACGGGGGTATCTAGTTTTGTAATTAAATGTTCGGCTAGTTCGATAATGTCCGTTCTATTACATAGAGGAGGAAGTGTAATAAAAATACCTCTCAACCGATAATATAAATCTTCTCTAAATCTTCCTGCTAGTATTTCCTCGCGTAAATTCTTATTTGTTGCAGCTATTACTCTTGTATCAATGACTTTAACGGAATCCCCGCCAATTCGGGTTACCGTTTTTTCTTGTAATACGCGTAGTAGGGCTGCTTGTGCCTTTAAAGACATATCTCCAATTTCATCTAAAAATATCGTTCCGCCGTCAGCAGCCTCGAATTTTCCGGGAGCTCCTTCCCGCCTTGCACCTGTAAAAGCGCCACGTTCGTAGCCAAATAATTCACTCTCAATCAAACTATCAGGGATGGCACTGCAATTAACCGCAATAAATGGTTTCATTTTCCTTCTACCCGATGTATGTAAGGATTGTGCGATTAATTCTTTTCCTGTTCCGCTTTCTCCATAAATGATAATAGGGTACTCAGACAAGGCAGCTTTTTTAACCACTTTCTTTACATTTACTATTTTTTCACAGGAACCAATAATATCTGAGATTGTATATAACTTTTTGTCCTGGGTGGATTTAGTGTTATTTCTATGTAGGGAAACAACAGAACGAAATACTTGATTCGAGTAATCGTCTAAGATGTCTACCGAATAGCCACCTTTCATATGAAACTCCTGTCCTATACAATTACTGCCTAATACTTGCATGGCGGGTTTGTTTGCACGGATAATTCTTCTTTCATGATCCAGTGTAAGTTGTGGAGTGGAGCTTAGATTTGCTGTAATTTCCACTTCTTTTAAGGCTAATTGCTTTTCTCGTTGTACATGGGCCATGAGCAAGCGGTTTTGGACAGCTTCCACAATCATACTTGCTAAAGAAACCATAGAAGGGTGAAATAACTCTTTTCTTGCACTTATATTTACTGCACCGATAAATTGACCACTTGGAGAAAAAATGGGGCTTGCCGCACATGTAAGAAAGTGGTTCTTAACATGGAAATGGTGTTCTGCGTGGGTGATAATGTTCGTTTTCTCATAAATGGCAAGTCCAATTGCATTTGTTCCTTTCACTTCCTCAGCCCAATTTGAGCCAATTGAAAAATAGTCAATGGAAGCATCAAGGTCGAGATTGCCTACTTTATGAATGATGGTCCCATTGCGGTCAGCGATTACTGTAACAATGCCACTGGAATGAATGGTAGGATAAAGCTTTTCCAAAATGGCCGTAGTATGAGTAATTAAATTCTCGTTTTCTGTAAGAACCTCCTGCAACTTCTTTCCTGTAAATTTGATATCCTGTATTGGGCCAGTGGGTGAAAGCCCCAACCCTTGACAACGTTTCCAAGAAAGATCAATGATTTTCTTTTGATTGAAAAGATCGACGGATGACATGAATATACCTATCCCCCTTAAATACTTTCCTTCCATTTTACCTGTAAAAAAATAGTATCTAGCTATTATTATACTATTATTTAACTATTTTGAAAGTAATGAACACTTGAATTGCAATTATGTATCAAAATAGGACAGATGGTGCTCAAGTTCTGAACAGCATTGTTATTTTTTATGCTTAGAAAGGCCATTTATAAATGAAGTAGAAGTTGGCACGAGTCTTGCAAGTAGATTAGTTGTCTGAAACATTATCATTTTGGTAGTGTCAAAAGTTCTATGAAAA